>NZ_JAYRKX010000012.1:0-3624 GCF_041905565.1 Novosphingobium sp.
CTCAAGGTAAGTGAAGGCGGCTTCTTCGTCGTGAAAGTAGGGCTTGGACAGGACAGACATTGCTTTGACTCCGTATGAGAGTCTTATAGCAGTGCTTCACCGTGTTTGCAAGGTATACAATCGCCTTCACCTTGCCGTGCATGCGGTTGACCATGCCGATCACCGCGCGCGCCTGGCTGGCCGGGCCATAGCAGGCCAGCAGGGCGACCGTGCCGGTGCGGCGCGAACGCCCGATCGGATCGGCCTTGTAGGTCGAATGATCCCACACCCCGCTGCGGATGCGCGGATCGGCGAATTCCAGCAGCACCGCCGCAATCCCGCCGATCCCCAGCGCGATCTGGTTCTTGTAGATCCGCCACTGAAGGGAATCGGGGGCAAGCAAGGCCGGTTCGCCCGCGGGACTGGCGAAATCGATCGTCTGGCCCTGGTAGCTATCCTGCATTGCTGCCCCCTGTTCCGGTCCTAGAAGTCGAAGCCGAGCGTCACGCCATAGGTGCGCGGCGGGTTCGGGAACCGCACCACGACGTTGGCGTTGCTGGCCACGGCCGACCAGTAGTACTTGTCGAACAGGTTCTTCGCCCAGATCGACGCGGACCAGCCGCTGGCGCTGCGCACACCCAGGCTGGCATTGGCCACTGCATAGGCCGGGATCTTGTAGAGCGCGAGGTTCTCGAAGATCGTGTTCGACTTGCTCTGATAGCGCAGGCTGAACGCGCCGGTCAGATCCAGGTTGTCCGTCACCGGGGTGTCGTAGACCAGAGTCATGCCGGCCTGGAACCTCGGGCTGTAGATGAATTCCGAGCCATCGAAGTTCTGCGGCTGGCCGGCGGCATTGGTGCCGTTGTAGCTGTTGATCCGGGTCTTCAGCCACAGCGCGTTGCCGGTCAGCGTCACGCCCTTGACCGGGCGCAGCACCAGTTCGCCTTCAACCCCGTAAGCTTCCGACTTCGGCACGTTGTCGAGCCGCGACAGCGCGGTGTAGATCGGATCGGCAAAGTAGGTGCTGATCTGCTTGTCGCGGTAGTCATAATAGAACCCCGAGAGGTTCGCCTGGACCTTGCGGTCGGCCAGGCTGGCCTTCAAGCCCACTTCATAGGCGGTCAGCTTTTCCTGGGTCACCGGCGCGTTCTGGCGGGCGAGGTTCGCCGCGTTGATCGGCGTGGTGCCCGACTTGTACCCGCGCGAGACCGAGGCATAGACCAGCGTGTCGTCATTCGGCGTCCAGTCGAGCGCGAAGCGCCAGGCGACGTTGTTTTCATCCAGCACCGACTGGACTTCGCCGAAAGTGCCGGTGGCCGGGTTGAAGGTGTTGCACTGGCCCTGCACGATCGGCGCCGCGAACACGCCATAGGTCTGGAAGTAGAGCGCGCGGTTCACCACGTTGACGTTGGGCAGCATGTTGCCGTTGGTATCGCGCGAGCAGCCGTTGTAGCGCTGGCGATCCTCGGTGTAGCGGACCCCGGCCGTCAGCTTGAGCTGGTCGGTCAGCTGCGCGTCGGCATTGCCGAACAGGCTCCACGTGCGGGTGCGGATGCGGCCATAGTCTTCGTACGAACGGAACGACTGCGCCATCTGCGTGGGGGTGTAGCCGCTCGAATTGAACGGCGTGGCCAGCAGGGTCGAACCGAAATAGCGGATCAGGCCGACGTTGGCGTTCTGCCCCAGCATGGTGCGGTTGGCGTCGATGATCCGGTCGTTGGCATAGTAGCCGCCGACCAGCCAGTTGACCTTGCCGGCTTCGCCTTCGACGTGAACTTCCTGGGCGAAGCTCTTGATCCGCCCGTCAGTCTTCTGCAGCAGCACTTCAAACGGGGCGCCGCTCCAGTCGGACAGGGCATCGCGCTTGAAATCGTTGTAGCTGGTCAGCGACACCAGCTTGGCGGCATCGCCCAGTTCCTGGTCCCAGCGCAGCTTCAGGCCCCAGAACCGGTTGTTTTCGGCCAGCGGCCCCTTCATCCCCAGGCCCGTGCCGATGTCGGCCGAGCGGGCCGCTTCACCCGCCCAGTCAGCCTGGCTGGCCTTGGTCGGGAAATTGCCGGCGATGTAGTTGGCCAGCCCCGGCGCGTTGAACAGGCGCGACAGGCTGGTGCCGGACACCGGGTCGGTCGCCGGGGTAAAGCCGATGCCCTGCCCGGCCACCGTATCCGAACGGTTGCGCCACCAGAACGCCGAAACGTCGAAATGCGTGCCTTCGGCCGGGTCGAGCGAGAGCGCGCCGCGCACGCCCAGCTTGTCGACCTTGCCCAGCCGGTCGCCGCGCGAATTGCTGACCTGCCAGCCCTTGTCCGACTGTTCGCTGCGCACCGCGATGCGCGCCGCGATGCCTTCGCCCAGCGGGCCAGACAGGTGGCCGCCCAGATTCCAGGTCTTGTAGTTGCCGACATCGGCCGAGACCGACCCTTCGAACTGGTTGGTCGGCTTGGCGGTGATGAAGTTGATCAGGCCGGCGGTGGTGTTGCGCCCATAGAGCGTGCCCTGCGGCCCCTTCAGCACTTCGACGCGTTCCAGGTCCATCACCGGCCCAGTGTTCATGATCGGGTAGGCATAGGCCACTTCATCGACATAAGTGCCGACGGTCGAGGTTGCCGAAAGGTTGATCGTGTTGAACCCGATCCCGCGCAGGGTATAGGTCGGCACGCCCTGGTAGCTTTGCGATACGGTGAAGCTGGGGGCCACCGCAGTCAGGTCGCGCACGTCGGTCACGCGCAGGTTTTCCAGCGTTTCCCCGCTGACCGCCTGCACCGCCATGCCAACATCGTTGAGCGATTCCGCGCGGCGCTGCGCGGTGACGATGATTTCGCCTTCGGAGGCCTGCGCCTCGGGTGCGTCGGCTGCCTCTGCCGCGCTGGCCGGCAGCGCCAGGAACAGACTGCTTCCGGTGCCCAGCAGCAATGCCATGCGAATTGCCTTCATTATCCAACCTCCCTTGTTATACCCGGCACAAGGCGCACGCGCAGCGACGCCCCAGCCAAAGCTTAAGTTGAATGGACGCAATTCGTGGCGTAGCGGCAACCTGTCACCTGTGGCAGGTTGGCCGGGAAGGGATCGAAAACTGGACGATCATCGCGCACGTTGCTGGGCCCAGTTGCCCGCGCTGGTCAGCGCCGTCCATGCGCTGGGTGAAGCGATCGGCCTGCCGTTCATCGCCGCCCAGGCCGATCTGGGCGACCCCCAGCCGATGGCGGACGAGGCCGGGCGCCCCTATGCCGAAACCACCTTTCGCTGGATCGATCCCGGCCACCGCTATTGGCTGGACCGTTCGCTGGCGCTGCACGCCCCGCTGCTGACCGCCGCACGGCTGATGGCCGAACCGTTCTATTATACGCAAGGGCGGCTGGAGACCTGGCGCGACACCGGCCTGCTGGGCGGAATCGACTGCCGCGGCTTGCTGGCCCACCCCATGCTGGGCGACGCGATCATCACGCCGGTCCACCAGCCGCGCGGACTGGTCGGCGCGCTGGTGTGGTGTTCGAGCGAGGCGATCGGGGTGGCGCGCGTCTTTGCCGAACAGGCCGAACACATGCAGGCGCTCGCCACCCGGCTGGTCGCCACCCACAACGAGGCGCGCGGGCGGCCGCCCCACCCCACCCGGCGCGCCACCCCGACCCGGCGCGCAGGGGAGGG
>NZ_JAYRKX010000012.1:3634-124516 GCF_041905565.1 Novosphingobium sp.
GGGTTTGCCCCCCCCCGCCCAACCCCCGGCCGGGCCCCGCCCCCGGCGGGCCCCCCACCCCCCCCGGGGCGGCCGGCGGCCCCCCCAACGCCACCGTGCCGCAAACCCTGACCCGGCGCGAAGTGCAGTGCCTGCGCTGGGCCGCCGCCGGCAAGACCGACAGCGAAATCGGGATCATCCTCGACGTGTCGGTTTCGACCGTGCGGTTCCACTTGCGCAATGCCGCGGCCAAGCTGGGCGCGACGGGCCGCGCCCAGTCGATCCAGCTGGCCGCGGGGCTCGGCTATGTCGGGGCGGGCGCCGCCTGACCCCCTGCCCCGGCGCGGCTTGCGCGGTGCCTAGCCCTTCCTGACCGAGATGGTCTGCGCGGCGGTATATTCCATCAGCCCTTCGCGCCCGCCTTCGACGCCGACGCCCGACTGGCGCATCCCGCCAAAAGCCGCGAGCGGGCTGAGCGCCTGGGTTTCATTGACCCACACCGTGCCGCTCGCCACGCGCTCGGCAATCGCCAGGGCGCGGTCGGTATCGGCGCTCCACACCGAACCGCCCAGGCCATAATCGCTGGCATTGGCGCGGGCGAGCACGTCCTCGACATTGTCGAACTGGAGCAGCGGCAGCACCGGGCCGAACTGTTCCTCCTGCACGATCCGGCTGGTTTCGGGCGGGTTGTCGATGATCGTTACCGGGATGAAATAGCCCGGCCCCTCGATCGCATCGCCGCCCAGCACGATATTGTGCCCCTGCGCCCTGGAATCCGCGATCAGCCCCTTCACCCGGTCATATTGCGCGCGGTTGTTGATCGGGCCGATCTGGGTGCCCTGTTCCGACCCGTCGCCAACTTTCACCGTTTTCGCATATTCGACGATCGCATCGCGCAGCGGGGCGTAGATGTCCTTGTGAATGTACATCCGCTTGGTCGCGATGCAGATCTGGCCGTTGTTGTTGAACGCCGCCCAGAACAGCTTGGGCGCGATTTCCGCCACGTCGACATCGGGCATGACGATGGCCGGATCGTTGCCGCCCAGTTCCAGCGTGATCCGCTTGAGCCGGGGCGCGGCGCTTTCCATCACCTTGCGCCCGGTGGCGGTGGAGCCGGTGAAGCTGATCTTGTCGAACCCGGGATGCGCGGTCAGCCACGGCCCCAGCCGGTCGCCGCCGGTGATCACGTTGAGCACGCCGGCGGGCACGATGTCCTTGACCAGTTCGGCAAAGCGCAGCGTGGTCAGCGGGGTGAACGGCGAGGGTTTGAGGACCATGGTATTGCCGGTCAGCAGCCCCGGGCCGACCTTGAACATGGCCAGGATCAGCGGGAAGTTCCACGGCGCGATTGCCCCGACCACGCCCAAGGGCACGCGGCGCGTTTCGACCCGGCGTTCGGCGCTGTCCTCCACCACTTCGCGCGGCAGATCGAGGCTGGCCGCGCCTTTCAGCCAATAGCCCGCGCCGATCACTTCGCCTTCGGCCTCGTGATGGGGCTTGCCCTGTTCGCTGGTCAGCAGGCGCTTCAGTTCATCGACATTGGCGAGGATCGCATCGCCCATCGCGTTCAGCACCGCGCGGCGTTCGTCCATCGTTTTCGCCGCCCAGGCCGGCTGGGCCGCGCGCGCGGCGGCGACGGCGGCGTCCAGGTCCGCCTCGCTCGCATCGGGCGCGCTGGCCAGCACCTGTTCCGTCGCCGGGTTCAGCACGTCGAAGCGCTGGTCCGCGCCAACCAGCTTGCCGCCGATCAGCATCGCATATCCGCCATTGTTCGCCATGGTCATCCTCTCCAATCCGGTTTTGCCGCGAACTTGCACAGATCGGGGCGGGGTCCGTCAAGGGGCAAGCACGAGCAGGATCGGCCAACGGAAAGGACAGTGCCGCGGCCGCGCACCTGTCCCGGATTGGTAAAGTCGCACCACAGGCGATGGATCGCTTGCAATTGAGCGGTTTTGTCCCTTCAATGGGGCAGTCGCGGCACTGCTGCTGCGGATCACTTGCAAGGGTTGATAGCAGGGCATGGTGCGAATTCGGGACCGGTACGAGTATGATCCGGCAAAGGATCTGCTGGGCAAGGGCGGCTTCGCGCGCGTGTTCCGCGCGCACGACACCCTGCTCAACCGCGAAGTGGCGCTGAAGGTCTTCAGCAATTCGGGCAACGACCAGTATTCGGTGCTGTCGGAAATCCGCAAGGCGATCCAGCTCGAACACCCCAACCTGCTGCGCTATTACGACGTGGTCCTGCTCGAACAGGCCAATGCGCTGGGGGAAACCGAAGAACTCCAGATCGGCGTGATGGAATATGCCAACGCCGGCGACCTCAAGGGCTTTGCCCGCGCCAATCCCGGCTCGCCGCTGCTGCCCAAGTTCCTGCGCCAGGTGCTGCACGGGCTGGAATACCTGCACGCCCACGGGATCATCCACCGCGATCTCAAGGCGCAGAACATCCTGCTGGTCGAACGCAACGGCGAATTGACCGCGAAGATTTCCGACTTCGGGATCAGCAAGAACCTGGCCAGCGGGGATACCCGCAGTTCATCGATGCTGGTCGGGACCATCGAATACATGGCGCCCGAACAGTTCAATCCCAAGAAGTTCGGGGTCAACGGCAAGATCCAGTCGAACGTCGACCTGTGGGGCTACGGCGTCATGGTCCACGAGTTGCTGACCGACGCGACCCCGTTCGGCAAGCGCGGGGCTGATACCACCGCCGAACAGATCATGTCGGCGATCCTGGCCCCCGAATTGCCGGCCGAGATCGATAGCCTGTCGGAACCCTACCGCACGGTGGTGAAACGCTGCCTGGTCGCCAATGCCAAGGACCGCATCCAGAAAGCGTCGGAACTGCTCGGTTTCTTTGGCGAGCCGGGCTTCGAAGCCTTTGCCCCCGGGGCAAGGGCCCCCGCGCCGGAAGACACCCAGCCGATCGCCCGCCCCCCGGTGGCCGACGATGCCACCCAGTTCATCACCCCGGCCAGCGGCGGCAACGGCGGCGGCGACGACGATGGCACCGCGTTCTATTCCGCCGACGTGCCACCCCCGCCCGAAGTCGGCACCGGCCCGATCTTCATCAAGAGCGTCGACGAAGCGGAATTTGCCGCGCCTGGCGAAGGCCCTGCCAAGCCCGGCCTGCCCAAGTGGCTGCTGCCGGCCGGCCTGATCGTGGCCGCCTTGATCGCGATTGGCCTGTGGCTGGGCGGCGGAAGCGGCGATAGCCCGCAAGCCGTGCCGACGGACCTTGCCAGCGAAAGCAGCGGTTCCGCGCTGGATGCGGCCAAGCCGGACAAGGCCGAAATGGCCAAGGACAAGGACAAGGACAAGCCGGAACCGGCCAAGGCCGTCGCCGCGCCAGAGCGGGAAAAGGCCAAGGTCTGCCGCGAAGTCTGCACCGATGTCGAACAGCCGGTCCAAGGCGGCCGCACGCGGACCTCAAGCGTTTCGGCGGGCGAAATCTCGTACCCGTCCAGCGGCTCGATCCCGCAGGGCAAGGCCGCCGATGCGGCGCGGCGGGCCTGCGGATCGGGCTCGATGGTCAGCTATTCGGCGGTGCCGGATGGCCAGTGCGGCGGCAACATCTGCTTCGCCCGGGTAACCGCGACCTGTTCCTACTCGGACGGCCCGACCTCGCGAACGGTGCGGCAGTGCAAGCAGGTCTGCGACTGATGGCAAGCGTGGATCAAGCGGCCTGAGCTGATGGAGGTTTGGCAATGAGCCTGACGGAGCAGCTGGAAGAAGCGAAAACGCTGCTCGCAGCGCTCAACGCGATCCATTACGACATTACCGCGTTCAAGACCGCCGAATTGCAGAGCGAATTCGCGACGCGCTTTGTCGCGATCAAGCGCAACCTGACCCTGACCCGGCAGGAAGCTTTCACCGCCGAACGCGCCAAGACCGACGTGGCGCAGGACGCGGCCGAAATCACCGGGTTTTCCGAGCGCGCCACCGCCGCCCTGACCGAAGTCACCGGCACGGCCGAACGCACCCAGCAGGAACGCGCCGAGGCCGAGGCCAAGTCGCAGGCCGCGCTGCAGGATGCCCAGGCCACCGAAAAGGCCAAGCAGGACGCCGCCAGCGATGCCCTGGCCGCCGAAAAGTCGCGCACCGACGCCCAGCAGGATCAGCTGGCCTCGGAACGCGCCCGGCTGGATGCCGAGGCCGATGCCCAGGCCGCCGAGAAGTCGCGCCAGGATGCCGAAGCCGATGCCCAGGCCAGCGAGAAGGCCCGTCTGGACGCCGAACAGGACGCCCAGGTCGCGGACAAGGCCCGGCAGGATGCCGAAGCCGATGCCCAGGCCGCCGAAAAGGCCCGCCAGGACGCCGAAGCTGACGCCCAGGCCGCCGAAAAGGCCCGACAGGACGCCCTGGCCGATGCGCAAGGCGCGGACAAGGCCCGCACCAATGCCGCCGGCGATGCCCAGGCCACGGACAAGGCCCGCCAGGGTGCCGATGCCGACGCCCGGGCCGCCGAGACGGCCCGCCAGGCCGCAGCCAGCGATGCCCAGTCCACCGAAAGGGCCCGGCAGGCGGCAGAGCAGGACGCCCAGGGCGCGGAAAAGGCCAAGCAGGACGCCGAAAGCGACGCCCGGGCGGCCGAAAAGGCCAAGCAGGACGCCGAAGGCGATGCCAAGGCGGCCGAAAAGGCCAAGCAGGACGCCCAGCAGGATGCCGAAGCCGCCGAAAAGGCTAAGCAGGACGCTCAGCAGGATGCCCAGGCGGCGGAAAAGGCCATGCAGGAGGCCCAGCAGAGCGCTCAGGCCGCCGACAAGGCCAAGTTGCAGGCGCTGCAGAATGCCCAGGCGGCTGAAAAGTCGGCCCGCGATGCCGAAGGCGATGCCCAGGCGGCGGATCGCTCGCGCAGCGCCGCCGAAACCGACGCACAGGTCGCCGCGCAGCAATCGGCCAAGGCCCAGGCCGCCCATGCCGAAGCCGAACAGTTTGCAATGAAGGCCGCCACCAAGGCCAAGGAAGCCGCCAGCCACTCCGAAACCGCCAAGACCGAGATGAACGAGGCCAAGGCGGCCAGCGACAAGGCCGACGCTGCGCGCGCGGTCGCCGCCGAAGCATCGGACAAGGCCAAGCAGGAGGCCGAGGAAACCCTGCAGGCCGCCGAAAAGGCGCGGCAGGAAGTGCGCGAAGCCATCCAGGCTGCCCAGCGCGCCGCCGACAACCGGTTCGAGGCATCGGTCGCCTCGCAGAAGGCCGCGATGCACCAGTGGGAGGCCGAAGTGGCGATGGGCAAGGCCCGCGATGCCATGCAGCGCGCCGAAAAGTGCTCGAACGAGGCCGACGAGGCCGAAGCCCAGGCCAATGCCAATTCCAAGGAAGCCGAAAGCCAGGAACGCGCCGCCGGCGAATCCAAGGCCCAGGCCGGACAGGCAGAGACCCAGGCAACCTCGAGCGCCGACGAAGCGCGCGGCTATGTCGAACCGGCGCACCGCACGCTGGAAGAGATCGAGGACCTGCACAGCGATGCCCAGGACCTGGCCGACGCTGCCGCCGACGAAGTGATGGAAGCCAATTCGCACGCCATGGACGCCACGATGGATGAACTCGACGCCTGCGCGGCGGCGGACATGACGGAAAGCACCATGGAAATGGTCCGCGAGGAACGGCGGCGGCGCGATTACGGCGGCGGCGGCGGCGGCATGAACTACATCGAGTAATGACACGTCCGGCGGCCCGATCGGGCAACAGCGTGGTGGAGCAATGAATGGCAGACCCCGATCCCACTGAAATCCTGCGCCAGCTTCAGGAAATCCTGGCCGAAGCCGAAACGGTCAAGCAGCGGATTCTGGCCGAACTGCCGGTGCTCGACCAGACGCTGTCGCAATTCGAGACCGAGGCAGAGCTGCTCGCCGCCTTGATGCAGGAATCCAATTCCAGCGTGGAACAGGCCAAGCAGGCCGCGCTCGATGCGCGCCAGGACGCCTCGGAAACCGAGCGGCTGAAAAGCGGCGCGATGCGCGAATACCAGGAAATCGAAGCCGCCGGCGAACGCGCCAATGCCCAGCTGACCGAGGCGACCACCGCCGCCACCCAGGCGCAGGAAGCCGCAGCCCTGGCCGAAAAGGCCCGTCAGGATGCCGAGGCCGACGCCCAGGCCACCGAAAAATCGAAGCAGGACGCCGATACCGACGCCCAGGCGACGGAAAAGGCCAAGCAGGACGCCGAAAGCGACGCCCAGGCCGCCGAAAAATCCAAGACCGACGCCGCGCAGGACGCCCAGGCGACCGAAAAGGCCCGGCAGGATGCCGAAGCCGACGCTCAGGCCGCCGAAAAGGCCAAGACCGACGCCCAGCAGGACGCCCAGGCCGCCGAAAAGGCCAAGACCGACGCCCAGCAGGACGCCCAGGCCGCCGAGAAGGCCAAGACTGACGCCCAGCAGGATGCCCAGGCCGCTGAAAAGGCCCGGCAGGACGCCGAAAGCGACGCCCAGGCCGCCGAAAAGGCCAAGGTCGACGCCGAAAGCGATGCCCAGGCCAGCGAAAAGGCCAGGCAAGACGCCGAAGCCGATGCCCAGGCCAGCGAAAAGGCCAGGCAGGACGCCGAAGGCGATGCCCAGGCCGCGGAAAAGGCCAAGCAGGACGCCGAGCAAGACGCCCAGGCCGCCGAAAAGGCCAAACAGGACGCCGAAGCCGACGCCCAGGCCGCTGAAAAGGCCAAGCAGGACGCCGAACAAGACGCTCAGGCCGCCGAAAAGGCCAAGCAGGACGCCGAAGCCGACGCCCAGGCCACCGAAAAGGCCAAGCAGGACGCCGAGCAGGACGCCAAGGCCGCCGAAAAGGCCAAGCAGGACGCCGAACAAGACGCCCAGGCCGCCGAAAAGGCCAAGCAAGCCGCCGAAGCCGACGCCAAGGCTGCCGAAAAGGCCAAGCAGGACGCCGAGCAGGATGCCAAGGCCGCCGAACAGGCTGCCAACAAGGCCACCACCGAAGCCAACGAGGCCGAACAGTTCAGCCAGAAGGCCCAGGCCAAGGCGAACGAGGCCGAAGTGGCCGCCGAAACCGCCGCAAGCGAGGCGCGCGAGGCGCGCGAAGCGAGCGAGAAGGCCTCCGCCGAAGCCAAGGAAGCCCAGGCCGCCGCCGAAAAGGCGCGCGAGGAAATGAACGAGGCCCAGGCCGCCAGCGAACGCGCGAAGACCGCGCTGCGCGAGGCCGAACAGGCGTCCGAGGAAGCCAAGGTCCACGAAAAGCAGGCCGAAACCTACGCTAACGAGGCCAAGAAGGAAGCGCAGGAGGCCCAGGCCGCCGCCGAAAAGGCCCAGCGCGATGCGCAGCAGGCCGACGAATGCGCCGCCAAGGCCTGTCAGAAGGCGACCGAGGCCGAAGCATCCGCCCGGCAGGCCGCCGAATTCGAAAAGCAGGCCAAGGTTGCCGCCGACACCGCCGACCGCCACGAGCAGGACGCCAAGGAATATGCCGACCAGGCCCGCGACCGGGCGATCGAGGCGGGACGCGCCCGCGACGATGTGCTTTCGACCAAGCACGACGCCGAGCGCCTGCTCGACGAGATGAAGAAGCTGGCCGACCAGGTGACCGAGGCCGTTTCCGATGCCAAGGGCTATGCCGACGAAGCCTCGAAATCCGCCGAAGCCGCCGAGCGCTGCGCCGAACGGGCCAGCAACATGCTGGGCGGCTGATCGTCGCGGCGCGGGATGACCGGCACTAAGCCATTGCACCGGCTGACCGCCGCGTGCAGCATGACAGGGTAAAGAAGACGAATGTTGTCGGATCGGGGCTTATGAATATTCTGGATCTGCTTGAACTCGACGCCACTGCGTCCGAGCCGCAGCTGGTTGAGCGCGCGCGCGAAAAGCAGCGCTATTTCGCCAACCTGGCCAAGACCGCGCCGACGCGGATGCTGGCCGATGTCTATGCCCGCCGCCTGGCCGAGATCGAGACGTTCCTGGCCGCGCGCGGCCAGGACGGCGCCGCCCCGGACCGTGCGCGCCCGGCAGAGCGCCCCGCCGCATCGCCGCGCGCCGCAGCGGCCGGGATGGAATGCTACCTTGAGGCGGTGGGCGGCCCCGCCCCGCGCCGCATCCCCTTGCACACCGGGCTCAACATCATCGGCCGCGAACCGCGCCAGATGGGCAATCCGATCGTGCTTGACGACAATTTCGTCAGCAAGAACCACGCGGTGATCGAAGTGGTGCCCGGCCCGCCGGCCAGCGTGCACGTCTTCGACATCGGCGAAACCGGGGCCAAGCCCAGCACCAACGGGGTGTTCGTGGGCGATGCGCCGGGCCGGATCACCGGCCGCGTCGCGCTGAGCGGGGGCGAGCGGCTGCGCTGTGGCGATTGCCATTTCGTGTTCCACCTCAGCGCGGGCAGCGCCCCGGCGCCGCGCGCGGCGGCGGCGGCAAGCGATGACGAATTCAACCGCACCGTGATCATCAAGGCGCCCTACAAATGAGCGTGGCGGTATTGCGCGACGCGCTGGAAGGGGCGCAGCGGGAACTGGGCGCCTCATCGCGTGCGGGGTTCTTCGACGTGGCGCTGCAGGCGCTGCGCAAGATCGACGGGCACGGCGCGGGCACCAGCGAAGTGCACCTTTCGCCGGGCGCGGCCCACCTCGCCGGCGGCCTGCCGGGCGTGCTGGGCGCGCAGGTGCGGATCGTCACCACGGCGGCCAGCAGCACCCTGTCGGACGAAGTGATCCTGCCCGCCGCCGCCGCCGCGGTGCTGACGCTGGCGGAATGCACCGCCCTGCCCGATGCCGTCCGCCAGGTCACCCAGGGGCAGAGCGCCCCGGCCCGCGCGCTGTTCGTGCTGTGCGAGGCGGCCGAGGCCGATGCGGCGGAAAAGCCCGTGCGCGACCTCGCCCGCTCCACCCGGCTGACCGTCAAAGCGACCAGCCCGGCCGATGCGGCAGACGCGATCAGGGAATGGCTCGACGAGGTCCTGCCCGAAGCGCAGCGCGCCGCGACCGAGGCATCGCTGGGCCGGATCGGCAGCTATGCCCGCCAGATCGTGGCCGACGAGCTGAAATCGCTGGAACTGCGCAAGCAGCTGCTGAGCGACGATGCCGCGGCGCGGCGCCGGATTGGCGGCGGCCCGGGCGCCGGATCTGATCTGAACGGGCGGATCCGCAACATCCTGCAACGCAACCTGCAAGACGCCGAACGCGCCTTCAAGACCAAGTACGACGAGCTCAACCGGGTCAAGAAGGGCGAATTCCAGGCCCTGGCCGAACGCCTGTCGGGCGCGCTGGATGCCGACAACATGCGGCTGATCGAACTGGCTTCGAAGACCGAAACCACCGAAACCGAGATCGACGAGCAGTTCACCGAGACCTTCGTGGCCCGCCTGCGCAAGCAGATGCAGGACAAGATGGCCGATGACGTCAGCTTCATCAAGGAAGCCAGCGACTTGTCGATCAACCAGATCAACGGGCTGCTGGCCGCCGAAGGCTATGCCCCGATCAATCCCAAGGCGCTGCACGCCCCGCCGCTCAACCCCGGGCTGGTGCTGGAATCGCATTTCCACATCCAGCGCAAGTTCAACGGGGAAGTGACCAAGGACGGGCCGATGCAGTATTTCATCGCCCTGCGTGACTATACCGGGATGATCATGGTGCTGGTCGGGATCCTCGCCCCGCTGACCCTGGTCGCCACTTCGCCCGACGCGCCCGAAGGCAGCCTGCTGGCCTTCATCAACGAAATCGCGCCGGTGGTGAAACGGTTCCGGTCCTACCTGACCTTCCTCACCGCGATCCTGGTGGCGGTAATGCTGATCTATGGCTTCATCGACCTGCGCCGCCGCATCCCGGCCAAGCGGATCGAGGAGCGCGAACGCGACCTGCGCAAGGCGCGCGAATCGCTCGACAACGAGGGACGCCGCATGTTCAACGACAGTGCCCGCGACTGGGTCGGCCAGATCAGCGCCCACGTGCGCGAGCTGATCCCCGCGATCAACGCCGAAATCGAACATTCGGTCCGCGCCAGATCGCAGAACCAGGCCGAAGCGATGGAAGAACAGCGCCGCCGCCTGGCCGTGGAACAGGCCAGCGTCGAAACCCGGCTCAAGGGCGTCACCCTGCTCGAACGCAAGTTCGACATGTTGGCCAAGCGGTGAGCGGCGCCATGCAGCTGCGCATCTGGTCGCACACCGACATCGGCAACACCCGGTCCGAAAACCAGGACTGCGTCTATGCCAACGCGCCGCTGGGGCTGGCGATCCTGGCCGATGGCATGGGCGGGCACAACGGCGGCGAAGTGGCCAGCCAGCGCACCGTGTTCGGCGTGGCCGAACTGCTGGAGGACCAGCTGGCCGGCGAGATTGCCGACAGCGCCGCCCTGTCCAGCCTGATCGACGGCGCGATCCGCGAACAGAACCGCCGCCTGTTCGGCCAGGCCCAGGACGATCCGCGCCTGCACGGCATGGGCTGCACCCTGGTCGTGGTGGTGATCCGCCAGGGCCGCGCGCTGATTGCCAACATCGGGGATTCGCGCGCCTACCTGTTCCGCGACGGGCGGCTGGTCCAGATCACCACCGATCACAGCCTGGTCCAGGCCCAGATCGACAGCGGCCTGATCACCGAGGAGGAAGCCGCGGAAAGCAACGCGAAGAACATGCTGACCCGCGCGGTCGGCGTGGCCGCCGATGTGAAGCCCGATTTCTTCGAGGCGCGCCTGCAACCGGGCGACTGGCTGATGACCTGCAGCGACGGGATGCTGCAATGCCACCGCCCGGCCGAATTGCAGGCCGAAGTGGCCAAGGCCGTGCGCCGCGACGATCCGGCGCGCTACCTGGTCGAACTGGCGGTGGCGGCCGGCAGCACGGACAACGTGTCGGTGCAGGTGCTGGCGGTATGAACACGGGAGACGGCAAGACGGTGTCGGGGCAGGACGGGCAGGCATGAAGATCGGGATTGATCTGGGATCATCGAGCACGCTGGCCGCGTTCATCGGGGTGGAAGGCGATCCCATCCTGGTGCCCGACGCGGCCGATCCGCGCAGCCAGGCCACCCCCAGCCGGGTGCTGCTGCACGGCGACCGGGCGCTGATCGGCAGCTTTGCGGAAAAGCTCGGGCACGAAAACCCGGGCGCCACGCTGGTATCCAACTTCAAGCGCCATTTCGGCACCAGCCACGTGCTGGCCCGGCTGGGCGAGGAACCGCTGTACAGCGAGATGTTCGCCGCACTGCTGCTCAAGAAAGTGCGCGGCGACGTTGAGATCTACACCGGGCAGGCGGTCGATTCCTGCGTGCTGACCGTGCCCGCCCACTTTACCGACCAGCAGCGCCGGGCGCTGCTGTCGGCCGCGGACATCGCCGGGATCGAAGTGATCGCCCTGCTGGACGAGCCGATCGCGGCGGCCCTGCAGTTCACCAACCGGCACGTGCTGAACGATGAAGAGATCGTGGTGATCTATGACATCGGCGGCGGCACGTTCGACCTGTCGGTGCTGACCTGCACCGGCGATCAGGTGCATATCCTGGCCAAGTCCGGGCTGACGGACCTGGGCGGCTACGATTTCGACCGGATCATCGAACAGCGCTTTCGCGACGATTTCCGCGCCGCCTTCAGCACCGCCCCCAAACCGGGCGCTCTGAACGACGAGCGGATCGCCGCGCTGGCCGAAGCAACCAAGATCGCGCTGGGCCAGACCGGCGCGCGCTGGCCGGCCAACGACACCTATGTCGACGGGCGGTTCCTGCGCTGGACGCTGGACCCGGCGGACTATGACCAGCGCGCCGAAACCCTGCTGAAGCGCAGCGAGCTGGTGGTGCAGCGCACCCTGCGCGGGCTGGGGCTGGAACTGGGCGATGTGCAGCGCTTCGTGCTGATCGGCGGGGCCTGCCGCAGCCGGCAGGTGCGCGATTTCTGGCGGGCGCGGCTCGATCCGGACCGCACCAGCCTGGCCGAGGACCAGCCGCTGGCCAGCGTGGCGATGGGCGCGGCGCTCTATGCCCACAGCTTTGCCCGCGGCGACGGCGGCGGGGCGCAGTTCGTCTCCAACGTCCGCATGTCGAGCGTGACCGGCTACAACATCGGCATCCAGGAGGAAGCCGGGCAGGCATTCGAACGGGTGATCGACAAGAACATGGCCCTGCCCGCATCGGGTTCGGCGCTGGTCCGCCCGGCCCAGGGCGGCGCAGCCGGCTTTGCCGCGCGGATCTGCCAGTATCTCGACGATCCCACACTGCTCGATCCGGTCGGCCGGATCGCGATCCAGCCCAAGCACCTGGTCGGGCGCGACATGATCGAGATCGTGGTGCGTTATAACCAGGATGGCACGCTGGGCGTGAAAGTGGTGGATGCCGCCAGCCAGGCGGTGGTGCCCTTTGCGTTCGAGGACCTGACCGGGGGCGGGCGCGACCTGGAACGGCAGCGCAAGGCCCTGGCGGGTCTGCGCCTGAACACGATGGACGTCTGACACAGGGGAAATGACGACAATGGCAAAAATCCGGATCGCAAGCGGCCTGCTGGCCCTGACGGGCCTTGCCGCGGCATCGACCGCAGAGGCGCAGAACGTGGTTTACGAAGGCGATTGCAACCGCGCGCGGATCGTCCAGGCGGAAAGCACGATCGACAAGCTGATGCCCTTTACCCGCTACAAAGGTACCCAGGTGATCAATTCGTCGACCCTCGACAAGGGGACCTGCGTGGTCGACGACATGATCGTGTTCGACCTGGTCCAGACCTCGCGCTCGTCCAGCGCGGTGGTCTTTTCGACCCGGCGCAACGATGTCGGGATCGGCACCGGCGCGGGCGGGTGCATGGCCCCGTCGCGCTATGGCACCGACGCGCTGGGCACGGTCACGTTCGAGACCAAGCTGGAGACCAAGGACCAGCGCTGCGAACTTTACATTTCCGCCAAGTGGAAGGACACGATGAGCGACTTCGTCAACCGGGTCATCCCGCTGGCGGGGGGCGCGTTCGTGCTGGCGCAAAGCGCGCCGACCACCACGTTCAAGGCCTCGCCAATGGGGTTCGTCGGCCTGCCCTGACCGGGGCTGTCGGCCCTGCGGCGCGCATCAGCCGCAGGGCGCGGGGTTAAGGTGGGCCTGCTTCTGGGAAGATCGGCAGCCCGCAATCAAGGCCAACTCGACACGAACGCCGTCAGGCCAATGCCTGTCTCAGGCCGCCCCCGGCAGGGTGAGCGCGCCGTCGGCACCGAGCGGCATGTGCGGGCTCCACACCACTTCCCAGCCGTTGCCCTCGGGATCGGTAAAATAGCCTGAATAGAGGCCCTGGTCGCGGTCACGGATCGGACTGGTGATCGTGGCCCCCGCCTTGACCGCGAGGTCGAAGGCCGCATCGACGTCTGCCTTGGTCGGGACGAAGACCGCCCAGATTGATTTCGAAGTTTCGGCCGCCGCAATCCCGCTTTCATGCGCCAGATAGGCGTCGTTGACAAAGATCAGGACCGAAGTGCCAACCTTGTAGGCCACCGATCCTTCCGATGCGGGCATCCATGGCGTCCAGCCAAGTCCTTGCTCGTAAAAGCTGCGCAGCGCATGGATGTCCTTCGCGCTGACCATCACCATGTTTATGCGTGGATCCATTGCAAATCTCCTTTGACAATCAGCCTGAATGTTAAAGGAGCAGATGTCAACGAGGTGGCTATGCCCAAGAGCAAGGGTATCAGGGCGGCAAAGGCCGGGGAAACGCGCGGAGCGTTGATCGCCGCAGCGCGCAGGCTGTTTGCCGACAAGGGCTTCCATGCCACCAGCACGCCAGAAATCGTGGCGCTGGCCGGGGTCACGCGGGGTGCGTTACAGCACCACTTCGCGCGCAAGGAGGACCTGTTCCTGGCCGTGTTCGAGCAGGTCGAAGAGGACATGATTGCCGCCGCGCAGGCACAAGGAGCGGCAGAGCAAGGCGCGCGGTGGTCAGGCCTGAAAGCCAATCTCGACAGGTTCCTCGCAGCGGCGGCAAGGCCCGAGGTGCAGCGCATCCTGCTGATCGATGGACCCGCGGTGCTGGGCTGGGCCCAATGGCGCAAGCTTGAGGCCCACTACGGACTTGGGCTGATCGAGCAGGCTATTGAAGACGGCATGGCCGCCGGCCTGATCCGGATGCAGCCGGCGCGCCCGCTGGCGCACATGATCCTGGCCGTGATCGACGAAGCCGCGCTGCTGGTTGCCAATGCCGATGATCCTGACGCGGCCAGGCTGGAAGCGGGTGCGGCCGTGCAGACGCTGCTCTCGTCACTGGCTTGAGCGACGGCGGATCGGACCAATCAGCCGATCAAGCCATCACCGCGAGCGCCGACCTTGCCGCTAGGCCTCCAGCTCGACGTCCCAGTACAGCCAGTCGCGCCAGGTTTCGTGCAGGTGGTTCGGGGGAAAGCCTCGGCCGCGTTCCTGCAATTGCCAGTTGGTCGGGCGGATCGGCTGGACCAGCAGCGGCATGCCCGCCTGCTGCGGGGTGCGCCCGCCCTTCTTCAGATTGCACGGCGCGCAGGCGGTGGCGACGTTTTCCCAGCTGGTCTGCCCGCCCAGCCGGCGCGGCACCACGTGATCGAAAGTCAGCTGGTGCGGGCTGCCGCAATACTGGCAGGCGAACCGGTCGCGCAGGAACAGGTTGAAGCGGGTGAAGGCGGGAAACTCGCTGGGTTTCACATACTGGCGCAGCGCGATGACCGAAGGGATCGCCATCGACCAGGTGGGCGAATGGACCTCGCGGTCATAGGAGGCGACGATATCGACCCGTTCTAGGAACACCGCTTTGATCGCGGTCTGCCACGGCCAGACGCTGAGCGGGTAGTAGCTGAGCGGGGTATAGTCCGCGTTGAGCACCAGCGCAGGACAATCGGACAGGTGACGGAGGGGATCCTCCTCTGCGCTGCGGAACCGGGCCGCGCGCTCGATCAGCTCCGCCTTGAGCATGGCCTCTTGTTGCAGGCCGAGATGACGGTTCGGCGACAATCCATGGGCGCATGGAACAACGCCGCCGCGCCCGCGTCAAGCCTTGCGCCGGGACGCAATCCACAGGATGGATGGACGCGATGATCCGCACCCGCTTTGCCCCCAGCCCCAACGGCCTGCTGCACCTGGGCCATGCCCATGCCGCGATCGTCGCGCACGACCTGGCGCGCAGCCGAGGCGGCGAATTCCTGCTGCGGATCGAGGATATCGACGGCACCCGCAGCCGGGCGGAACTGGTCCCGGAAATACTGGCGGACCTTGAATGGCTGGGGCTGGCCTGGGACGGCCCGGTGGTGTTCCAGTCGGCCCGGCTGGCCAGCTACGGCGCGGCGGGGGACCGGCTCAAGGCCATGGGCCTGCTCTATCCCTGCACCTGCACCCGCGCGCAAGTGGCTGAACAGGCCCGCGAATTCGGTCCGGACGGGCCGATCTATCCCGGCACCTGCCGGGGCCGCAGCGCCCCGCCGGACGCGCCGGTCGCCTGGCGGCTCGACATGGCCCGCGCAGCCGAACAAGCCGGGCCGCTCGAATGGCTGGACGAGCTGGCCGGGCCGCAGGTCTGCCGGCCCGAGCAGTTCGGCGATGTCGTGCTGCTGCGCAAGGAGGCCCCGGCCAGCTACCACCTTGCCGCCACGCTCGACGATGCGGCCGACGGGATCACGCTGGTCACGCGCGGGCTGGACCTGTTCGCCGCCAGCCACGTCCACCGCCTGCTCCAGGCGCTGCTCGGCCTGCCGGTGCCGGTCTGGCACCACCACCTGCTGCTGCTCGAGCCGGACGGGCGCAAGCTGGCCAAGCGGCGCGGCTCCCCCGCCCTTGCCGACCTGCGCCGCGCCGGGGAAGATGGCCGCGCGCTCGCCGCCGCCTTGCGGGCCGGGCGGCTGCCCACTGGCCTTTCCTTCGGCAAAGGCGTAGGGTGATTGGCATGAACACGTTACTGATCCCCGTACTGATCATCGCCATGGCCATGGTCCTCGTCAGCCTGGGACGCGGCATCGCCGCCTTCATGCAAAGCACGCGCGCGGATCTGGAACGCGGCGACGCCAACGGGCCGAGCGAAATGCAGCTCAAGCAGAACAAGATGATGATGGCCCGCATCCTGTGGCAGGGCGCCGCGGTGATGGTGGTGGCCATGCTGCTGTTCGCCAGCCGCTGATCCCATGGTCAAGCTGAACAAGATCTACACCCGCACGGGTGACGATGGCACGACCGGACTGGTCGATGGTTCGCGTTGTCCCAAGCATGCCGCGCGGATGGAAGCGATCGGCGCGGTTGACGAGGCGAACAGCGCCCTAGGTGTGGTGGTGACCGCGCTAGCTGCGGTTGAGCACCGCGCTGCGCTGGTCCGGATCCAGAACGATCTGTTCGATCTGGGGGCCGATCTGGCCACTCCGGGAGAGGACTTTACCCCCGGCGAAATGACCCTGCGGATCGTGCCCGAACAGGCCGCCTGGCTGGAGGAGGAGATCGACCGGGTCAACGCCCCGCTGCCCCCGCTGACCAGCTTCATCCTGCCCGGCGGCAATCCCGCCGCGGCCCACACCCACGTCGCCCGCGCCACCACCCGCCGGGCCGAACGCGCGATGACCGCGCTGGCCGCGCAGGAACCCGTCAATCCGGCTGCGCTCGCCTATATCAACCGCCTGTCGGACTACCTGTTCGTGCTGGCCCGCGCGCTGAACATCGCGGCGGGCAGCGAAGTCCTGTGGGTGCCGGGCCAGAATCGCTAGCCAAGCGCGGTTTCCCCCGCTAGTCAGCCTCGCGTTTGCTGCAAGTGCGAAGGAAATGGACATGCGGACAGTGGCGGTTATCGGCGCGGGCCAGATGGGTTCGGGCATCACCCAGCAGGTGGCCCAGTGCGGCATGAAGGTGCTGCTGTCCGACATCGACGTGGCCCTGGCGGAAAAGGCCAAGGCCAACATCGACAAGGCGCTGACCCGCCTGGTTTCCCGCGAAAAGCTGACCCCGGCCGAAGCCGAGGCGGCCTTGGCGCGCATCACCCCGGTGGGTGACTATGCGATGTTCACCGAAGCCGACCTGATCATCGAGGCCGCGACCGAAAAGGAAGAAATCAAGCGCAAGATCTTCGAAGCAGCCGGCAAGGTGCTGCGCGAGGACGCGATCATGGCGTCGAACACCAGTTCGATCCCGATCACCCGCATGGCGACCAGTTCGCCCGATCCCAAGCGCTTCATCGGCCTGCACTTTTTCAACCCCGTCCCGGTGATGGGCCTGATCGAGGTGATCCCGGGCCTGGCGACCAGCCCCGAGACCGTGGCCCGCACCCGCGCCTTCGCGGAAAGCCTGGGCAAGCAGGTGGTTCAGGCCGAGGACGAGCCGGGCTTCGTGGTCAACCGCATTCTGCTGCCGATGATCAACGAGGCCGTGTTCGTGCTGGGCCAGGGCACTGCCAGCATCGCCGATATCGACAAGGGCTGCCGCCTCGGCCTCAACCATCCGATGGGGCCGCTGGAACTGGCGGATTTCGTCGGGCTCGACACCTGCCTCGACATCGTCAAGGTGCTTTACAACACCACTGGCGACAGCAAGTACCGTCCTGCCCCGCGGCTCATCTCGCCCTTCAAGACATTGAGCAATTGCGGCAATTCATCGATCGAGGTCTTGCGCAGAAAGCGGCCAATCCGCGTCACACGATCGTCATCGCGGCGAGTGGATTGCGCCCCGGCGGAATCGGCGGAGGCCTGACGCATCGAACGGAACTTGTAGATCGAGAAGAACTGGTTGTTGCGGCCGACCCGGCGCTGCAGGAACAGTGCCGGTCCGCCATCTTCGAGGTGGATCAACGCCGCAATGACCAGCAGGGGGATACATAGTACCAGCAAGGCCGGAATGGTGATCACCAGGTCCAGTCCGCGCTTCAGCGCCCGGCTGCGCAGGCCCAGCGGCCCGGAGGCGACCACAACCGTGCCAACACCTTCGGCGCGGCTGGCCCCCAGAATGCCAAGCTCGTTAACTTCACTATCGACGATTTCACCGCGCATCTGCCCGCCCTTGAGGACCATCGCCCAGGCCCAGCGGCGCTCTGGCGGACAGGACACGATCACCCGGTCCATGTTGCGAATGACGGTCGCGAAGCGGTCCAGTCCGTGGGGATCGTCAAGCCGCGGGGAAATTCCAGCCGATGCGGCATTGATCCGCAGGCAATCCGGCAGGTCGACCGCCGGTCCGCCATCGTCGATTACCAGGAGGTTGATCGCACGCGGGCCGACGCTGCGCAGGATATGGATGCTGACATTCAACCGGAGCCAGATCAGCAGGAACGAGGCGGCGACAAAGCCGCTGCCAAACCCGAAACGCGAGACAAACAGGCTGGATCGCGCCAAGAACAGCACCACGATCAGCAGGATTACCGCCAGCCCCATGGCCAGCAAGGCACGCTGCAGGCCCAGTGATGGCGAAACCAGCGACCCCACCGAATAGGTCTGGTTCAACAGGGCGATGGTCCAGAACAGCGGCAGCAACAATTGCGCCACGTCCCACACGGCAGGATCGAATGGACTGCCCAGATACAGATAGCTGACCAGCGCGAAGCCGAGCAGCAGCGCGGCCCCATCGCCCAGCAACTGGAGCATATACAGGCGCAACCTGCGCCGTTCGAGCGATGGCGCGAGCGCAAGCTGTCGGCTTGCAATTTCAGGCTGTACCGAAGTGGCCATATCCCCCGCGCCAAACGTATCCAGACGCGACCCCGGTGCAATCACCTAACAACAAAGCGCTTAAGTAGAAATGGTTAATTGCGTTTCATTGCGGCACGGGTGATTTCGGACAAGCCTTGGGCCAGCAGCAGTTCGGCCTGCTGGCTGTTGCCCAGCAAGGCGCGGTGCAAGGCGACCAGGCGGTCGACCAGGCGGGCCAGGCGCGGCCCGCGCCAGCGCCGCAACTGGTCGTGCAGGTCGCGCTTGTCCTTCCAGAAGATCCGGCGCGCAGCCGATTCGCTTTCGATCAGGGCGTTAATGTCGCCGCGCGGACCGACCTTGGCCGCCAGCATCGCCAGTTGCGCGGCGCGGCGCTCGATCGCCAGCAGCACGCCCACCGGGTTCAGCCCCAGTTCGCGCATGCGGCGCAGTTCCTGCGGCAGCTTGCCCGCCTCGCCGCTCAGCACGGCGTTGACGATCGGGGAAAGTCCGTCCTCCTCGGTCCGCGCCCCGATTGCATCGAGCGCGGCAGCTTCGGCCGTGCGCGGCGCCTGGGGACTGGCATCGAGATAGAGCGCAAGCTTGTTCACCTCGGACTGTGCCAGGCGAAGGTCGAACGAAACGCCCCGCGCAATCCGGTCGGCCAGATCGCCGGTCAGCCGCACCCCGGCGGCATCGGCCATGCTCCGCACCATGTCGCTCATTTGCCGCAAGTCAGGCGGATAGAACATCGCCACCACGGCGTCGGGCCGATTGGCGAGCAGCTTAGCGGTGCGCGACTTGTCGGTCGCGCCGCTGGCGACGATCAGCACCGGGCAGGCCTCGGCCTCGCCGCCAAGCAGGATCTCGACCGCGTCATGCGCCTCGTCGCCCTGCGCGCGAACATAGATGTGGCGCTTGTCCCCGAACAGCGAGGTCGAGCGCGCTTCATCCCCCAGCCGCACCGGATCGCGGCGCAGGTCGCCCCCCGACAGTTCGACCCGTTCCCCCGCATCGGGCAGGAGGGCAAGGATCTGCTGCGCCGCGTCAGCCGCGCCGGCCTCGTCAGGCCCGCAGAAGAAAAACACGCCGGCCTCGCGCGCAAAGCGCTGCGCCTGGCCGCGGAAATCCTTCTGGGTGGCCTTCACTGCGCCTTGGCCGGGGCGGCACGCAGTTGCAGCGCCACGCGGGTAACGATC
Source organism: Novosphingobium sp. (assembly GCF_041905565.1). Classification (GTDB taxonomy): domain Bacteria; phylum Pseudomonadota; class Alphaproteobacteria; order Sphingomonadales; family Sphingomonadaceae; genus Novosphingobium. The sequence goes on from NZ_JAYRKX010000012.1 coordinate 23,325, forward strand.
CGGTCCGCCACTTCGCGCGACAGGTTTTCCAGCGCGGTGCGTTCGGCCGCGATGGTGGCGTATTCGGAGCTGACCACGTCGATCCCGGCATCGGACCCGGCGGTGGCATCGAGCACGATTGACCCGCTGGCCAGATCGACCAGCTGATAGCGCGCGCGCAGCGTGCGCCGTTCGCGCCCGATGGTATCGTCCGACAGCAGGCCCAACCCTTCGAGCTTGTCATCCAGCCGCACGTCGAGCCGGTAGCGCGCCGCGCCGCCGTGCCCGCCAGCGCCCAGCCGGTCGACCAGCGCGTTGCGGACCAGCCAGCCGGCCTTGCCCTCGATCGCCGGTACTTCGACCGCGCCCAGCCCCTGCGCCACGGCGCCATTGCCGCCGCCGGCATACATCGGCTGAAGCCCGCAGGCCGCGAGCGCGAAGGGCAGCAGCAGGGTGCCGAGCCGCTTCATGCCACCAGGTTGACCAGCCGGTCGGGCACCACGATCACCTTCTTCACTGCCTTGCCATCCAGCGCACGCTGGACCTTCTCGCTGGCCAGTGCAAGCGCCTCAAGCTCCTCGCGGGGCAGACCCTTGGGCACGGTCACGGTGTCGCGCAGCTTGCCCAGCACCTGGATCGCCACGGTCACCTCGTCCTCGACCAGCAGCGCGGGATCGACCGGGGGCCAGGCCGCATCGGCCACCAGCCCCTCGCCGCCGATCACGGCCCAGGCTTCCTCGGCCAGGTGCGGCATCATCGGCGCGGCCAGCAAGAGCAGGGTGCGGATCGCGGCAGAACGGCTAGCCGAAGGCGCGGCCTTGTCGATCACGCCGGTCAATTCATAGATCCGCGCCACCGCCTTGTTGAAGCCCAGCGCGGCAATGTCCTCGCCGATGGCGTGGACGGTCTGGTCGCGCTTGCGGTCGAGCGCCTTGTCCTCGCCGGTCGCGGCGGGATCGTATTGCCCGAACAAGCGCCACAGCCGCTGGACGAAGCGGGCGCAGCCCTCGATGCCGGCCTCGGACCAGGGCAGGTCACGTTCCGGCGGGCTGTCGGACAGCATGAACCAGCGCACCGCGTCGGCACCGTAAGTCGCGATGATGTCGTCCGGATCGACGACATTCTTCTTCGACTTCGACATCTTGATGACGCGGCCCACTTCGACCGGCTGACCATCGGCCTTGAGCGTGGCCGCATCGGCTCCGCGCTCGATCTCGGCCGGGCTGAAGTAAATCGGCTGGCCGTTGCCGGGGTCGACCCGCGAATAGGTTTCGTGCGTCACCATGCCCTGCGTGAACAGGCTGGCGAACGGCTCCTTCACGTCGATCAGGCCGATGTGCGCCAGGGCGCGGGTCCAGAACCGGGCGTAGAGCAAGTGCAGGATCGCATGTTCGATCCCGCCGATGTACTGCTCGACCGGCAGCCACTTCTTGACCACTTCGGGATCGAACGGCCGGTCGCCCGGCTGGCTGGCGAAGCGCAGGAAATACCACGAACTGTCGACGAAAGTGTCGAGCGTGTCGGTTTCGCGCACCGCGGGCTTGCCGCACTTGGGGCAATCGACGTGCTTCCAGGTGGGGTGGCGCAGCAGCGGATTGCCCGGCGTGTCGAAGCTGACATCCTCGGGCAGGGTCACGGGCAGCTGGTCCTTGGGAACCGGCACCACGCCGCAGGCATCGCAGTGGATGAAGGGGATCGGCGTGCCCCAGTACCGCTGGCGCGACACGCCCCAATCGCGCAGGCGGAACTGGGTTTCGGCCTGGCCCCAGCCATCGTGCTGCGCCTTGGCAATGATCGCGGCCTTGGCGTCCTCGACGCTCATCCCGTCAAGCCATTCGGAATTCACGATGCGGCCCGGGCCGGTATAGGCCTCGTCGCCGACGAACACCGGGTCGGTCTCGTCGCCATCGGCGACCACGCGGGTGACCGGCAATTCATACTTGCGGGCAAAATCGAGGTCGCGCTGGTCATGCGCCGGGCAGCCGAACACCGCACCGGTGCCATAGTCCATCAGCACGAAGTTGGCGACATAGACCGGCAAATGCCAGCTTTTCTTGAGCGGGTGCTCAACCGAATAGCCGGTGTTGAAGCCCTTCTTTTCCGCCGTTTCCAGTTCAGCCGCGGTAGTGCCGCCCTGCTTGCATTCGGCGATGAAGGCCTGCAGCTCGGGCAGATTTTCAGCCATGGCCTGGGCAAAGGGATGGTCCGCCGCGATGGCGACGAAGCTGGCGCCGAACATCGTATCGGGCCGGGTGGTGAACACCTCGATCCCGTCCTCGCTATCGACGAAGCGGAACTTCGCGCGCAGGCCCTGGCTCTTGCCAATCCAGTTTTCCTGCATCAGGCGAACCTTTTCGGGCCAGTTCTTCAGCTCGCCCAAACCCGCCAGCAGCTCGTCTGCGAACTGGGTAATCTTGAGGAACCACTGGTTCAGCTTGCGCTTTTCGACCAGCGCGCCGCTGCGCCAGCCGCGCCCGTCGATCACCTGTTCATTGGCCAGGACCGTCATGTCGACAGGATCCCAGTTGACCGCCGATTCCTTGCGATAAACCAGCCCGGCTGCGTAGAGGTCGAGGAACAGCGCCTGCTCCTGGCCGTAATAGTCCGGCTCGCAAGTCGCGATCTCGCGGCTCCAGTCGAGCGCGAAGCCGAGGCGCTTCAGCTGCGCCTTCATGTTGGCGATATTGTCGCGGGTCCAGCCGCCGGGGTGAACGCCCTTTTCCATCGCCGCGTTTTCCGCCGGCATGCCAAAGGCGTCCCAGCCCATCGGGTGCAGCACTTCATAGCCCTGCATCCGCTTGGCGCGGGCCAGCACGTCGCCCATGGTATAGTTGCGGACGTGGCCGATGTGGATGCGCCCGGACGGATACGGGAACATCTCAAGCACGTAGCTGCGCGGGCGGGCCGAATTGTCATCGGCCTTGAAGCTTTCGCGGGCGTCCCATTCGCGCTGCCAGCGCGGATCGGCGCTGGACGGATCGAAGCGTTCACTAGTCATGAGCGCCCCTCTAACGGGTCAGGCGCGCTTGTCGAGACTGCCGTTGGACGGCAGCCCCTTACTTGATCGCGCTGTTACGCAGGTCGCGGGCCTTGGTCAGGATCACGTCTTCCAGCTTCTGCACGGTCGCTGCCTGGACCGGGGCGTCCTGCCACACGCCGTTCTGCGACACCTGGCGGCTGGCGGCGACTCGCAGGGCATCGGCGCGCAGATCCTGGTCGAGGATGGTGACGGTCACCTTCATGCGTTCGCCGGGATTGTTCGGGTTGGCATACCAGTCGGTCACGATCACGCCCCCGTTCGAATCGGTCTGCAGCAGCGGCATGAAGCTGAGCGCTTCGAGGCTGGCGCGCCACAGGTAGCTGTTCACCCCGATGGTGGTGACGCGCGATGCGGCAAGCTGCGCCTTCGACGCCTTCTTCCCGCCGCCGCAGCTGACCAGCGCCAGGGCGGCCATGGCCACCAGGCCGGCCCGGCCCAGCGTGCGGAAATTCGGGGTGCGCTTGGTCATGCTGGCAGTCATCGCTTCAATCCGGATCCCTTTGGTTCGGCAGCCTCTATAGCCGAGGCGGGCCGCGCGGCAAGTGCGCACGGGCCTGCCGTCCACTAGCACGTCCACGCCGTGAATGCCTGCTGAACGGCCGTTAAGCTGCTATTCAACGGCTCCGCTGCACTTTGCGCTTGGATTCGCGCGGCAAACGCGGGACAATCGGGGCACAATGGACGGCATGCAGACAACCGGGCGGAACAGGCGGCGCGGCGGCGGAACGCCGGCGATGCTGCTGGCCTGCGCGGTCGGCCTGCTCGCCCTGCCCAGCGCGGTGCTGGCACTGGCCAACCGGATCGATCCGCGCCCGCTGGATCGCGGCGTGGCCAGCGAACGCAGCAGCTTCCAGCCCGCCATGGTCGATCCGCGGCTGGCCCGGTCGATCACCGTTCGCGCGCTGTCCAAGGGGCAGTTGTTCCGCTTTACCCCGGCGGCTTCGCCCAACCGGCTCGACCGGTCGGTCACCGTGGCCGTCCGCTTCGACCAGAACCACCCGATCGTGGTGCGCGGGCCGATGCAGGGCGGGGATGGCAGCGGCCTCCGCATCGCGCCCACTGCCTACAGCCTGGGCGCTGCGCGCGGCTATCAAAGCTTCGCGCAAAGCGGCGTTACGGAGATCCGCAAGGTCGACATGCCCGATCTGGCCAGTTTCCAGCCGTCGCGCGGCGCGGCCGACGATCCGTCGCGCTTCGCCCCCCGCATCGCGCTTGACGAACGGCAGAAAGCCGGGCGTTCGCCCCGCACGTTCGAACAGAACGACCAGATGGTCGACCTGGGCGGGTCCTATCGCCTGACCCGCAATATCAACGTCACTGCTGGCGTGCGGGTGACCTCGGACCGCGACCGCCTGAAGCCGCTCAGCGAAAGCCGGCAGGACAACCAGGCCGTCTACCTCGGCACCCAGTTCAAGTTCTGAACCGGGCCGATCGCCCCCGCATTTACGTATGCAAGCCGCTTGCCGCCCCGGGCGGCGCTGCATAAGCTCGCCTTTCCGGATTCCGGCTCCAGGGAAAGGGCGATCATGGCAAGAGTGGCTATCGTTACCGGCGGCACCCGCGGCATTGGCGAGGCAATTTGCAGGCGGCTGCAGAAGCAGGGTCACATCGTGATCGCCAACTTTGCCGGGAACGAGGAAAAGGCCCGCGCCTTTACCCAGGATACCGGCATTCCCGCGATCCGCTGGGACGTGGGCGACCACGAGGCTTGCATCCACAATTGCAACGACATCGCCGCCGAATTCGGCCCGATCGACATTGTCATCAACAACGCCGGGGTGACCCGCGACGGGGTGCTGCACAAGATGAGCTTCGATGACTGGAACGAAGTCATGCGGATCAACCTGGGCGGCTGCTTCAACATGGCCAAGGCAACCTTCCCCGGCATGCGCGAGCGCGGCTGGGGGCGGATCGTCAACATCGGCTCGATCAACGGCCAGGCCGGGCAGTACGGCCAGGTCAACTATGCCGCCGCGAAGAGCGGAATCCACGGCTTTACCAAGGCTTTGGCCCAGGAAGGGGCGAAGTTCGGGGTGACGGTCAACGCGATCGCGCCGGGCTATATCGATACCGACATGGTCGCCGCCGTTCCGGCCCCTGTGCTGGAAAAGATTGTGGCCAAGATCCCGGTCGGCCGGCTGGGCCACGCCGAGGAAATCGCCCGTGGGGTCGCCTTCCTGACCAGCGAGAACGGCGGCTTCATGACAGGCTCGACGATGAGCATCAACGGCGGCCAGCACATGTATTGAGGCGCTGCACCGGCCCCTGCGCACCAGCAGGTTGAGCCGGGGTTGAACGGCGCAAAGGCCGTGCAGAAGGAGGCCAAGGCACGGCAGAGCCGGTTTGCCTTTCTGCATGACCGGGCCCATGCCCGCAAATCATTGCGGGCATCCCCAAATTCCGCCTACTCTCGCGGTTATGACCACTCCGTTCCACCCGCCGGTCAAGCGCTCGGTCGAGATCGCCGGGCACAAGACCTCGATCAGCCTGGAACCGCTGTTCTGGGAACTGCTCAAGCAGGCTGCCCACGCCGAGGGGCTGCCGATCAACGCGCTGGTCGCCCGGATCGATGCGGAGCGGATCCGCGCGCCGGTCCCGCCGGGGCTGGCCGGCGCGGTGCGGGTCTGGCTGGTCGGCTGGCTGGCGGCCCGGCTGGTCTAACCCGCTGCCGCAACCTTGCGCAGGCGGGCGACGGCGTGTCATAGCCTGCCGCGATGGCCCTGACCCGAGAACGCGAGATTGCCTTTGGCCGACGCCACATCCACGAGTTGGATGGTATCCGGGGACTGCTAGCCTTTGGCGTGGTGCTGCTTCATTTCGGCATCAACGGATTGATCCAGCGGTTGACCGGATGGCCGGGCATGACGCTGTCGCTGGCGGTCGACGTTTTCTTCCTGCTGAGCGGCTATGTCCTCGCGCTGTCCTATGATGGCGATCCGCGCCGCTTCGCGATCAAGCGGATCTGGCGGCTGGCCCCGGTCTATTTCCTAACCCTGACGCTGGTGATCCTGATTGGCGCGGATCGCCAGGTCAGCGCGGCCGAACTGATCATGGCCCCGCCCCTGTTCGGGCTGGAACCGGCCAACTTTCCGGCCTGGTCGATCACCTGGGAATTCTACCTGCCGATTGCCGGGGTCCTGCTGCTGCGGCTGTGGCAGCCGCCCTGGCGCGTGGTGCTGGTGCTGGCAATGGCGCTGCATTGCCTGGCCGCCAGCCGGGTGCCGCTGGGCGACGTGCTGGGCGGGGTCCGGGCCGCTGCCGGACTGCTGACGGGGGCATGCCTGACCCGGCTGCGCCCCCTGCCCCTGCCCACCTGGCCGCTGGTCGGGGGGCTACTGCTGATCATGTTGCTGGCCGAACAATGGCACTGGTTCGCCGCATTGGTCCCGCCGCTGACGGCGATCACGATCCTGGCCGGTGCTGCCCGCGAGGGCCTGTTTTCCGCGCGTCCGTTCCAGTTTGCGGGGGCAATTTCCTACACCGCCTACATGGTCCATGCCCCGGTGCTGTTTGCCATGGGCGACCGGGCGCAGGGCAGCGTAGTGTGGAAGGTGGCGGGCCTCGCGATCACCGTGGTGGCCGCCTGGGCGATGACGCGCTGGGTGGAAATTCCGACCCTGCAACTGTGCCGCCGCTTGCTCGGCAAGTCCCCCGACCGCGCAGCCCCGCCCGTCAGTTAACCGTGACCCGGTAAGTCACGGCAAAGGAGGTTCCGGTCGGCAGGCTGGAGCGGATCACGCTGATGGTTCCGGCCGAATAGCCGACCCCCACCGGGTCGCTTTCATCGGTGCCGGTGGCGTTGTCGTCCTCGGCGGTTGCGGCGCTGGCGCAGTCGGCGCCGCTAAGCAGGCTGCCCGGCACGTAGCTGAGCATCGCGGGCAAGCTATCGGTGGCGATCACCGTGCTGGCGCTGGCGGTGCCGGAATTGCCGATCGTCACGCAATAGCGCAGCGTGGCGCCGGGAATGGCCTTCCAGTTGGTGCTTTCCACCCCGTTCGCCACCACGGTCATGGTCTTGGCCACGCTGATCACGGCAGCATCGACCATGAAGCTGGCATCATCGATGTTCCACCAGTTGGCCATGACCAGCGCATTGGGCTGGCCGCTGCGATGGACCAGCCCGTTGTAGGCGGCCCCCAGCGTGCTGGTGCTGCCCCCGCGCGCCTGGACCCGCACGGTCCACGGCCCGGAACTGCCCGCGTTCAGCGGGATCGTATAAGTCGGATTGGCGCTGTCCGAGCCGTTGTTGGTCCACACCGCGTCGTTGGCGGTCACGTCGCCGTGGGTGCCATCGTTGAACAGCTTGATCCCGCTGGCCACCGTGGTGCCCGCCGCGTTGACGATTTCGGCGGTCACGGGATTGGTCGCGGCGGTCGGCTTGGCATCGACCAGGGCGCGCAGCACCAGCGTCTGGCCAGGCGGCTGCGATCCCGCCGGGCTGGTCGCCGCCACGCCAAAGCCCTGTGCCACACCCAGCGTGCCGGTCACCACCGACCATTCGATATCGTCGATGTGGAACCAGGTGCGATAGGACAGCACGTGATCGGTGCCGATCGCCAGGGTCACCGTCTGCCCGGCAAAGGCGGCCAGCGAATAGGTCCGGCTCCACCAGCGTTCGGAGCGCGGGCTGACCGTCATCCCGTTCATGTGGGTGCCGGTCGCAGTTGTGTCATAACCGTTGTACTGGCCGTAACCCGCCGCCGTGTCCAAAACGAAGTCGGACCCGATGTTGGGCGAATTGGGATAGGTGGTGTAGAGCCCCAGGCTGTTGCCCACCAGCACGGTTTCCGTGCCGCCCGCCGGGGTCAGGGTGATGTGCAGGTTGTCGAACCCTTCGGAATCCCAGCCTTCATTGCGCCAGTTGAGCACCAGGTTGCCGGGATTGCTGGCCGGCACGGTAAAGGTGCGGGTCAGCATGGTCGCGTTCAGCCCGGCGGTTACCTCGTTGTTGCTGCGCGAACCGAGCAGATAGGAATAGCTGCCGGTGCGGGGCGAACCATCGGTGGTATAGGGGTTGTTGAGCGGTCCGCCATCGGATGTCACGCTGACGCTTTCGCCGGGCCGGACCTGCAGATCGTAATTGGCATCCAGCCGGGCCGCGCTGGCCCAGCCGGCGGGCAATTGCGTGCCGGCAGTGCTGTGTTCGAAGTTGCCGTTGATCGGGGTCTGCGGGTTAGCCGCCTTGGTGCCATTGGCGGTGACGTCGAAGTAGACCTGGTAGGTCTGCGCGCCGCCATCCTCGATAATCCAGCGCACTTCGCCGCGGCTGGCATTGCTGTCGCTGGCCCCGGCATAAATGCTGTCGTTATATTCCTGAATGGTCGCCAGCGTGCCGCCGGGGCGCACCACCCGGATCGAATTGGGATCGAGTGTGCCGGAAATGCCCAGCTGGGTCATCAGCGCGGCAAAGTCGATATCGACCTTGGCCGTGGAATTGACCGTGGAGGCGGCCGGCAGGGTCACCGGCACACGGAAATGCCAGTCCGATCCACTGCCCACGCCATCAGGATCCCACCATCCCGGCGCACTGCGCTGGGCCGCCCCGGCGCGGTCCAGCACCAGGGTCAGCATTCCCGCCGCGCACAGCACGGCGACCACAAGGCGCAGCAAGCGAACCACGCCGGTGGCATAATATGGTTAATCAGACCAAGGGGTTAGGAGCAGGTCCAGGACATTCCCCTAGGCGGCGTGGACAAAGTCGATGCCTGCTGTTCGGCCCCTGCCGCTGCCGCAACTGCCTCAACTACCCCGTCACCCCGGGCTTGACCCGGGGTCCAGCTTCCTTTCCTGCCCCCACGAAGAATAGCTGGCCCCCGGGTCAAGCCCGGGGTGACGGCACGGGAGGGGGAAGCGTCGGGCGCAAGTGCCAGTCCGCCGCCGCAAACTCCAGGTCGCAATTCGTCCACGCGGCGCAGGCGCGGGCCGATCAATCCCCGCCGACGCGTTCGATCTGCGCGCCGACCAGCGCCAGCTTCTCCTCAAGCCGCTCATAGCCGCGATCGAGGTGATAGAGACGGTGGACCTGAGTTTCCCCTTCGGCGGCCAGTCCCGCGATCACCAGGCTCATCGAGGCGCGCAGGTCGGTGGCCATCACTTCGGCGCCGTGCAGCTTCTTCACCCCGTGGACCACGGCGGTGCGGCCCTTGGTTTCGATATGCGCACCCATGCGGTTGAGCTCGGGCACGTGCATGTAGCGGTTCTCGAAGATCGTCTCGGTCAGCACCGAACTGCCTTCGGCCAGGCACAGCATGGCCATCAGTTGCGCCTGCATGTCGGTGGCAAAGCCCGGATAGGGCGCGGTCGACAGCGTCACCGCCTTGAGCGGGCCTTGCGCCGCGACATAGAGCCCGCCAGGGCGCGGCTCGACGAACACATTGGCATCGCGCAGCGCTTGCACGGTCGCGTCCATTTCCTCGACCACGGCGTGCTTCAGGAACACCTCGCCCCCGGTGATCGCGGCGGCGCAGGCATAGGAGCCCGCCTCGATCCGGTCGCTCATCACCCGGTAGGTCGCGCCGTGCAGGCGCGGGACGCCGTGGATCGTCAGGTCGCTGGTGCCGATCCCCTCGATCTCGGCGCCCATCGCCACCAGCAGGTTGCACAGGTCGACGATTTCGGGTTCGCGCGCGGCATTGTGCAGCACGGTCTTGCCGGTGCACAGCACGGCGGCCATCAGCGCGTTCTCGGTCGCGCCGACCGAGACCACCGGGAAGGCATAGCGCCCGCCGGGCAGGCCGCCATCGGGCGCAATCGCCTTGACGTAACCGGCGGCCAGTTCGATCGTCGCACCCATCGCTTCCAGCACTTTCAGGTGCAGGTCGATCGGGCGGTTGCCGATCGCGCAGCCGCCGGGCAGCGACACGGTCGCCTCGCCCATACGGGCCAGCATCGGCCCCAGCACCAGGATCGACGCGCGCATCTTGCGCACCAGTTCATAGGGCGCGACGCTGCTGGTGATGCGGGTCGCCTCCAGCGTCATCACCCGGCCGAAATCCTCGGGCCGGCTGCCGGCGATGCTGGTCGATACGCCGAACTGGTTCATCAGGTGCTGGAACCCGTCGATATCCGCCAGGCGCGGCAGGTTGCGCAGCGTCAGCGGCTCGTCGGTCAAAAGCGCGCAGGGCAGCAGGGTGAGCGCCGCGTTCTTGGCGCCGGAAATCGGGATGGTGCCGGACAGCTTGTGGCCGCCCTGGATGATGATCTTGTCCATGTCCTCGATTTAGACGGATTTGTGCAAGCGGCAAGCGCTGTGCATCCCTATGCACAGACAGGTTGCAACCGGACCCATCACACGGTTTAACTACGCTGTAATCTGAACAAGGTAACCGCCCGAGCATGACCGACACCGCACCCCGCAAGCCGATCCGCAAGGCCGTGTTCCCCGTCGCTGGCATGGGCACCCGCTTTCTGCCCGCGACCAAGGCGATCCCCAAGGAAATGCTGCCGGTGATCGACCGTCCGCTGATCCAGTACGCGGTGGACGAGGCGCGCGAGGCCGGGATCGACCAGCTGATCTTCGTTACCGGGCGCGGCAAGACCGCGATCGTCGAGCATTTCGACCATGCATTCGAGCTGGAAACGACGATGAAGGACCGGGCCAAGTCGCTCGAAATCCTCGAACCAACCCGGATCCAGCCGGGCAACCTGGTGGCCGTGCGCCAGCAGGTGCCGCTGGGGCTGGGCCACGCGATCTGGTGCGCCCGCGCGATCGTGGGGGACGAACCCTTCGCGATCTTCCTGCCGGACGAGCTGATGATCGCCAACAAGGGCTCGACCGGCTGCATGAAGCAGATGGTCGAAGCCTATAACGAGGTCGGCGGCAACCTGATCTCGGTGCTGGAAGTGCCGGAGGAGGACGTGTCTTCCTATGGCGTGATCGCACCGGGCGAACGCCGCGGCGCGCTGACCGAAGTGACCGGGCTGGTCGAAAAGCCGAAGCGCGAGGACGCCCCGTCGAACCTGATCATCTCGGGCCGCTATATCCTCCAGCCCGAAGTGATGCGGGTGCTGGAAGGTCAGGAAAAGGGCGCGGGCGGCGAAATCCAGCTGACCGACGCGATGGCGCAGATGATCGGCAGTCAGCCGTTTCACGCCGTGACCTTTGCCGGCAAGCGCTATGACTGCGGCAGCAAGACCGGCATGGTCGAGGCGACCCTGGCCCTGGCGCTCGGGCGCGAGGACATGGCCGACGAGGTGCGCGCCATCGCCAGGCGGCTGCTGGAGGCAAGCTGACCCCTTGCCCCGCGGCATCTCCCCTCTAAGGTAGCCAAAACGACTGCCGGAGAGGAACAGATGGCTGCGCTCGAATATGCCGTCAGCGAACACATCGCGACGATCACGCTCAACCGTCCGGAACGGATGAACACCATCTCGCGCGAGATGCTGGACGAGCTGTGCGTGGTGCTGACCCGCGCCAACGAGGATGCGGACGTGCGGGTGATCGTGCTGACCGGCACGGGCCGCGCGTTCTGCGCCGGGCTGGACCTGAACGAGGCGGCCAGCGGCGAAGGGATCGGCACCGGCGGCAGCTTTGCCGCCACGCTGGACCTGCGCAACACCCCGCCGACCGTGCTGCACGCGATCGACAAGCCGGTGATCTGCGCGCTCAACGGGTCGGCTGCCGGCTATGGCATGGACCTCGCGCTGGGCTGCGACATCCGCATCATGGCGCAGGAGGCGAAGCTCGCCGCCGCCTTCGTCAAGCGCGGGGTGGTGCCCGAAAGCGGCGGCACCTGGTTCCTCCCCCGGATGATCGGCTGGGCCAAGGCGAGCGAGATCATCTTCACCGGCCGCACCCTGACGGCCGCCGAATGCCTGGCCGAAGGGCTGGCCAACACGGTGGTCCCCGCCGAACAGGTGCAGGCCGAAGCGCGCCGCATGGCCGCCGAGATCGCCGCCAACGCGCCGCTTGCCGTCACTTCGGCCAAGCGGATGATGCGCATGGGGCTGGAGGAAACCTTCCCGACCCACGTCCAGCACGTCTACCTGCAACTGCTGCCGCTGTTCGCCAGCCAGGATTTCCAGGAAGGGATCAAGAGCTTCCTGGAAAAGCGCCCGGCCCAATTCACCGGGCGCTAGGGCGCCCTCCCCTGCCCCCGTATTCGCGCCTAGCCGCGCGCCATGCCGGGCTTAACCCTGTCCTGCTAGTTCCCCGCCCCAGGCAACCGTGCGTCGCCCATCCGTGCCGACGCCGCATCCGGGGGAACGAATTCCATGGCCACCAAGCCTCGCAGCACGATCAAGCGCCGCTTGACGCTCAGCCTGTTCGCGCTGGCCGGGGTCGGCGCAATGCAATGCGTCGTCGGCATCTACCTGCAATATTCGCTGAGCTGGAACGCCCAGGAACAGCGCGCCATCGCCGAAGCCCAGGTCGCGCAGATGGAAAGCGACATGATGCACGACGCGATCCGCAGCGACATGCTCGAACTCGCCTCGGTTCACGCCGCCGGCGACCTTACCCGCGCGGCCAAGCTCGAGCAGGACCTCGCCGGCCATCAGGCCCGGCTTGACCAGTCGATCGGCGAAGTCGCCGCCAAGCCGCTGGGCGAAGCCCTGAACGATCCGATCAAGCAGACCCGCACCGGCGCGGCGGCCTATCGCAGCGCCGCGAGCGAGGGGATGCGCGCGCTGCGCGCCGGCCGGCCCGGCGAAGCGGCGCTGGCCCCGTTCAACCGCCAGTTCGAAGCGTTCGAGGCCACCCAGGAAAGCCTCGGCGCTGCGCTCAAGACCGCGCTCCAGGCCAAGGTCGATGCGGCCGAGGCCAACCTTGCCTTCGCCACCGCGCTGCAATTGTTCAGCGCCCTGATCGAGGTGGTCTCGGTGATCGCGGCGGTCTTGTTCGTCAACCGGTCGGTGGTCAATCCGATCCGCGGCACGGCCGCATCGCTGCGCCGAATGGCCCAGGGCGACCTGTCCGAACGGCTCGACTCCAGCGGCGCGAGCGAGGAAATCGCCGAAATGATCGAGGCCGCCGCCGTGTTCCAGCAGACGGGCCTGGCCAAGGAAGCGGCCGAACGCGAACAGCAGGCCGCCGTCGCCACGCTGACCGCCGCGCTGGGCCGGCTGGCCGAACAGGACCTTGAATGGCGCGTGCGCGGCCCGCTGCCGGGCGGCTATGACGAGCTGCGGACCAATTACAACCGCGCGGTCGAATCGCTGGCCGAAGCGATGCGCCAGGTCCGGCTGGGGGCCGATACCGTGACCCACGGCATCGCCGATATCCGCGCCGCGTCCGACGATCTGGCCCAGCGCAACGAAACCCAGGCCGCCGCGGTTGACGAAGCCCACCGCGAAGCCGAAGCCGGCAGCCAGGTGGTGCGCCGCGCCACCACCGCCATGGCCGAAATCGAACGCTCGACCGGAGAAATCACCAAGATCATCGAGCTGATCGACGCGATCGCCTTCCAGACCAACCTGCTCGCGCTCAACGCCGGGGTCGAAGCGGCCCGCGCCGGGGATGCCGGCAAGGGCTTTGCCGTGGTCGCCACCGAAGTGCGCGCGCTGGCCCAGCGCACCGCCGATGCGGCGGCCAGCGTCAAGAGCCTGATCACCACCAGCACCGATCACGTCGCCGGCGGGGTCAAGCTGGTCAGCGAAACCGGCGAGCTGTTCAACCAGCTGGCCGGCAAGATCGGCGCCATGACCGGGATGATCCAGCAGAACGCCGCCATGGCCGAGGAAACCACCGCCGCCACCCACAGCCTGGCGAGCGAAAGCGGCCAACTCATCAGCCTGGTCTCGCGCTTCCACGTCGAAACCGGCGCACCGGGCCGCCTGACGCCGCTCAGCCCGCCAGCCAGCCCCGCCGAAACACTCCGCGCGCTGCCCCGGGTGCAAGGCAACCTCGCGCTGAAGCCCGATGCCGAGGCGCAGGACTGGTCCGAGTTCTAGCGGGCCTGAGCCTACCTACCCCCTCGTCACCCCGGGCTTGACCCGGGGTCCAGTTTCCTTCCCGCCGCAGCAAGGAATAGCTGGACCCCGGGTCAAGCCCGGGGTGACGGGAATAGGGAGGACGATGTGCGCGTATCCGGTTCTGCTATTCCAGACCTCGCAGTACAACCTGGCTTTCCGGACACGCCAACATTGCGGTCGTTCCCAACTTTGGCGTAGGCATTGCCTAATGCGCTTTATCCATACTGGCAGCTGCCATTGTGGCAGGTTGTCCGTCCATTTTGAGACGGGCAACGAACCCACCGTCTGTATTCCTCGCGCCTGCCAATGCAGTTTTTGCCAGAAGCATGCAGCCGCTTATCTGTCTGACCCTCAGGGCAAAATTGTCATAGCAACGAGTAGCTTGTCTATCGACACCTATAAGATGGGGCTGGGAATCACAGATTTTCACGTGTGTCACAACTGCGGCGTCTTACTGGCTGCGACTTGGGCGGATAGCGATGGCAGTGTGTTTGCCGTGGTGAATGTCAGAGTGCTTGACCAAGCCGCCGCGTTCACATCCGAACCTTTGAAAGCAAACTTCGATGGGGAGGAAGTATCAGAGAGGGAAACGCGACGTCGAAGGGCATGGACGCCAGCGTCAATCATCATGACCGACCGCTAACCGCAACTTCGCAGCCAGCACGGCCCTTCTGAACTCGACACCACAGCAGACGGTCCCAGCGAACCGCCCCGCCCCAATCCTGCCGCCACACACTCACCCCGTCACCCCGGGCTTGACCCGGGGTCCAGCTTCCTTCCCGCCGCCTAGGCCGCGATGCGCAGTGGCAGGGTCTTGAGGCCGCCGACGAAAGTGCTTTTCGCGCGGCGCGGTTCGCCCGCCAGTTCGACGCTGCCGATCCGGTCGAGCAGGGCTTCGAACAGCAGCCGCATTTCCAGCCGCGCGAGGTGCAGCCCCAGGCACTGATGCGCGCCCGCGCCGAAGGCGAGGTGGCGGGTCTGGTCGCGGGTCACGTCGAACTTGCGCGGATTGTCGAACTGCGCCGGATCGTGGTTGGCGGCGACATAGTTGATCATCAGCCAGTCGCCCTTGGCCACTTTCACGCCGGAAATCTCGACGTCCTCGGCCGCCATGCGCATGAAGTGCTGCACCGGGGTGGTCCAGCGGATCGCTTCCTCGACGATGTTCGGCAGCAGGCTGCGGTCGGCCTTGACCCTGGCGAACTGGTCGGGATCGCGGGCCAGCGCCAGCATCGCCCCGGCGGTGGAAGCGCTGGTCGTATCGTGCCCGGCGCTGGCGGTGATGATGTAGTAGCCCGCCAGATCGCGCGGGGACAGCGGCGCGCCATCGACCACCGCATTGGCCAGGATCGTGGCGACGTCACCCGTCGGATTGGCGCGGCGCTGCGCCGCCAGCTGTTCGAAATAGGCTTCGAAATCGGCCACCGCGCCGAACACGATCTGGGTGATCTGTTCGGGCGTCAGATCGGCCATGCCCGACTTGTTGAGCTCCTCGTCCTGCCCGCCGAACATCTGCTGGGTCAGGAACAGCATCCGCGCCTCGTCCTCCTCGGGCACGCCAAGGATCTGCATCACGACATGCAGCGGATAGGGCGCGGCGACTTCCTTCACGAAGTCGACGTCGGTGCCGGCCGCGACCAGACGGTCGGCGGTGCGCGCGGCGAGCGCGCGGATGTCGGCCTCGATGCTGCGCAGGTTCTTGGGCATGAACCAGTCCTGCGTCAGGCGCCGCAGCTTGGGGTGCTTGGGCGCATCGAGCGCGACCAGCGAGTTGACCAGGTTGGGGCTTTCATCGCCCTGCTGGGCGGTGATGTGCCGGGCGAACTGTTCGCCCTGGCGGTTGGTGAACACCACCGGACGCGGCGCGTTGAGGAAGGTCGCGTTGTCCTTCGAAATGCGCATCACATCGTCATAGCGGGTGATCAGCCAGAACGGCTCGTGATCGTCGTCGGGCGATTCGATCCGCAGCACCGGCGTTTCGGCGCGGACCTGGTCGAACAGGTCGAGCAGCGGATCCCAGTCCGCATAGCTTTGCGGATCGATCACGGCCTTCGCCACCGCGGGCGAAGCGACAGGTGCGTTCATCAATGGCTCTCCCGGGTATGCTTGTTCTGGTGGTCAGGCGGGGGCGTCAGCCCCCGGCCTGGGCCTGTTCGTAGGCGGCCTTGTATTCATCGCGCAGCAGCCGCTTGTAGAGCTTGCCGGTCGCCTCACGCGGGAGCTGTTCGCGAAAGTCGATCTGGCGCGGCATCTTCACCCGGCTGAGCTGCGGGGCAAGGTAAGCGTGCAGTTCCTCAGCCAGCGCCGGTCCGGCATCGGCCATGTCGAGCGGCTGGACCACCGCCACCACGCGTTCGCCCATGTCGGGATCGGGGGCGCCGATCACCGCCGCGTCGGCCACCTTGGGGTGCAGCACCAGCAGGTTCTCGATCTCCTGCGGGTAGATGTTCACCCCGCCCGAAATGATCATGAAGCTCTTTCGGTCGGTCAGGAAGACATAGCCGTCCTCGTCCTGGATGCCGACATCGCCCAGGCTGGTCCAGCCGTGCTTGTTGCGGCTTTCGGCGGTCTTGACCGGGTCGTTGTGGTATTCGAACGGCTTGGCGGTCAGGTCGGTCGGCTCGAAGAAGATCTGCCCTTCGGTGCCGCGCGGCACTTCATCGCCGTTCTCGTCGCAGACGCGAACAATCCCGGTCAGCGCGCGGCCGACCGAGCCGGGGCGCTGCAGCCATTCAGGGCTGGAAATGAAAGTGAAGCCGTTGCCTTCGGTCCCGGCGTAGTATTCGAACAGGACCGGGCCCCACCAGTCGATCATCGCGTGCTTGACCGGCACCGGGCACGGCGCGGCGGCGTGGATCGCGCACTTCAGGGTCGAAGTGTCGTATTTCTTGCGCACATCCTCGTCCAGCTTGAGCATGCGGACGAAATGGGTCGGCACCCACTGGCTGTCGGTCACCTGGTAACGCTCGATCGCGGCGAGCGCGTCTTCGGGATCGAACTTTTCCATCACCACCACGGTGCCGCCAACCTTGTGCACGGTCATCGACCAGCGCAGCGGCGCGGCGTGATAGAGCGGCGCGGGCGAAAGGTAGACCGCGTCTTCCTTGATCCCGAAAGCCATGCGGGCAAGGTCCGCCAGCGAATTGTTCTGCGCGATCGACGGATCGTCGGGCAGCGGGATCTTGACCCCCTTGGGCCGGCCGGTGGTGCCGGACGAATAGAGCATGTCCACCCCGGCGCGTTCATCGGCAATCGGGGTGGTGGGCATGGCATCAAGCGCGGCATCGGCGCTATCCGCGCCGTCCGTGCCAAAGCGCAGCTGCGGTACGCCGGGCGCCAGGCCCGCGACTTCGTCCATCACCGGGGCCAGGTAGGCCGAGGTGAACAGCAGCTTGGCGCCGCTGTCTTCGAGGATATAGGCCACTTCCGGCGCGGTCAGGCGGCTGGAAATGCAGACATAGTGCAGGCCCGCGCGCTGCGCGCCCCAGGCCAGCGCGAAATAGGCCGGGTGGTTTTCCATGCAGATCGCCACCGTATCGCCCACGCCGATGCCCTTGGCACGAAACAGCTGGGCGACCTGGTTGGAACGGGCGTCAAGTTCACCAAAGGTGATGACCTGGCCGCTGCCGGCCATGATGATCGCGGGCTTGGCGGGATTGGCCTGGGCGTGGACTGAAGGATGCATCGCAGAATCACTCTCCATGGGCGGCTGTTCCACCGCTTTGCGAATGGTTTAACCGATCGGTTAAGTGATGCAATGGGGAAGGCGGCCTGCCGCGCGGAAATGCGTGCCGAGCGCCAGCCTTCGTCACGCGATTGCCCCGCCGCAACAGAAAAGGGCGACGGTTACCCGTCGCCCTTTTCCCAGCATCCTCTCCGAAGCTGAAGCCCCGCTCCGGGACTTCCGCCCGGATGCGCGGAAGAAAACCTGTCTTACTTCGAACCGCCCAGCTGCACGCCTTCGGCGGCTTCGCGGGCCAGTTCGCCCTGCATGTAGGGAACCGGGCTGACCGCGGTGCCGGCGATCCGCACTTCATAGTGCAGGTGCGGCCCGGTCGAGCGGCCGGTCGAACCGACGTAACCGATCACGTCACCCTTGCGCACGGCCTGGCCGGCGGCTACGTTGAGGCGCGACATGTGACCATAGCGGGTCTGGATGTTGCCGCCGTGTTCCAGGCTGACGAACAGGCCATAGCTGGAGAACCAGTCGGCCTTGCTGACCACGCCATCGGCAGTGGCGCGGATCGGGGTGCCGGTGGGCTGCGCCAGATCGATTCCCTTGTGCGCGCGGCGGCCGCCGAGCACCGGGTGCCAGCGCAGGCCGAAGCTGCTGGTCAGCGCGGCGCCATCGACCGGATTGATCGAGGGGATCGCGACCTTGCTGGGCATGGTGATGGTGGTCGCGGCCGGGGCCAGCGGGGTGGTGATCAGGCCGGCGACCGGCGACTTGGCCGTGGTCATCACCGGGGTGATCATCGCGCCGTTGCGGCTATCGAGCGACTTCCAGCTGGCGAACAGGCGGCGGAATTCTTCATCGCTGCCCTGGGTCGCCTTGGCGGCGCGGGCTTCGCGCAGCGGGGCGGTGATGTCCGCATTGGCAGACGCGCTGTTGGCCAGGGCAAGATTGGGGAAAGCCAGGCTGGCGGCGGCAACGGCAAGGCCGGCGACCGAACGGAACTTGGCAAAAAGCGCGATAGCGACCACAAAAAACCCTTGTCTCAGCGTCCCGGACCGGGCGGACCGGAACGTGCGAACCCTAACTTTTGAGATGGTCGGACCCCCCGCCGTCTCGTTGAGCGTGGTTTGCCGGGGGCGGGATCAATGCGCAACCCCGGTATAGAATTCGCGCGGTAAACCGGCTTCACCGCGCGCCGAGTCGTTGAACGGTGGCTTAACCGCCCCTCTGAAGTGCCGCGTAACTAGCGATTTCCACAGGGATTCCGCGGATTCGCCGCGTGCGGCGCAAACTGCGGTGAAATGCGTTGAACCGAATCGAACATGGCGAATTTCATCGTCAAGGATTCGTTCCAGGATGCGCGCGCCGGTCTCGTCGCCGCTCGCCCGGACGCGCTCCAGCGTCATCGGCGTCACGTCCAGCCCGCGCGCTTCCAGCACCATCGGCACCACTGCCAGGCGGGCGGCAACATCGTGGCTGGTCTCGCGCGCGGCGTCCCACAGACCGCTGTGCGCCGGCAGCGCGCCGTAGTGGCTGCCGAGCGTGCGCAGCCGCCGCGCAAGCAGCGCGAAATGCATCGCCTCGTCCGCCGCGACCGCGAGGAAATCGGTGACGAACTGCGGCCCCATCTGCGCCCCGAAGCGCCCCGCCATGTCAAGCGCGAGGTCAATCGCAACGAATTCGATATGCGCCAGCGCGTGCCACAGCGCGATCCGCCCGCGCTGCGACCCGCCCTTGCCGCGCTTGGGCATCCGGTTGGGCGGCAGCAACTCGGGCGCGGCCGGGCGCGCCGGCTCGTCCGGCATGGCGCAATCGAAGACGAAGGCCAGCTTTCCGGCGGCCCAGTCGCGCGCGACTTGCCGTGCTGCAAAGGCCTTGGCCGTGGGATCGGCAGTCAGCAGCGCGGCGCGGATTGCCGCGGAAACCGAAGTCACAGCGCCTGCGCCGCCTCCAGCACTTCGGCGGCGTGGCCCTTGACCTTCACCTTGTCCCAGACTCGCGCGATCGTGCCGTCCGGGCCGACCAGCAGCGTGGTGCGGACCATGCCCATGTAGGTGCGGCCGTAGTTCTGCTTTTCGGTCCAGATCCCCAGCGCGTCGGACAGGCCGCCTGTTTCCGCGTCAGTCGCGAGCGGCGCCTTGAGGCCGTGCTTGGCGGCGAATTTCTGGTGGCGCGCCGGGCTGTCCTTGCTGATCCCGAGCAGCGCGGTGCCGGCCGCTGCGAAATCATCCGCCAGGGCCGAAAAATCAAGGTTTTCCGTTGTGCAGCCGGGGGTGTCATCCTTGGGATAGAAGAACAGCACCAGCTTGCGCCCGGCGAAATCGGACGGCTTCACCGCGCTGCCATCGGGCGCGGTCAGGGCGATGTCGGGCAGCTTGTCACCCACGGATGCGGACTTGCTCATGGCCTCAGATCTCCAGTGTTTCGCCAAAGGTTGCCGCCCAGGCCCGCGCCACGGCGGCGCGCGATTCGGCGAGGGCAGCGCTCAGCGCCTGCCAATCGCCGCATTGGCAGGCCTTGGCAAGCACCGCACGGGCCGCGGGCGGCGGCTCCTGCGCATCGGGGGCGAGCAGCCGCGCGGCGATCAGGAACCGGCCCAGCATGCCGTGGGCGGCCGGCACGTCGCCGGGCAGCAGCCCCGCCTCGGCCAGTTGCGCCACCGCCGCGCCCATCGAGGGGCTTAGGCCCCGGTGATCGCGCAGTTGCAGGTAGTGGGTGATGAATTCGATATCGACCAGCCCGCCGCGCGCCAGCTTCACATCGAGCGCGCCCTTGGCCGGCTTGTGCCGGGCCATTGTGCTGCGCATCTCGTGCACGTCGGCGCGCAGTTTTTCCGCATCGCGCGGCATGGTCAGCACCTGCCGGACGATCCCTTCGAGCTGCTCCCGGCCTGCTTCCGGCCCGTAGAGCACCCGGCTGCGGGCCAGCGCCATGTGTTCCCAGGTCCACGCGCTTTCGCGCTGGTAGCGCTCGAAACTGTCGAGGCTGACCGCGATCGGCCCCTGCTCGCCAGACGGGCGCAGGCGGGTATCGACTTCATAGAGCGCGCCTTCGGCCGTGGGGACCGAGAGCGCCGCGATCACCCGCTGGGCCAGCCGGTTGAAATAGAGCGTCGCGCCCAGCGGCCGCGCCCCGTCGCTGTCCGCCGCGTGATCGCCGGTGAACAGGAACACCAGGTCGAGGTCCGAGGCATGGGTCAGCACCCCGCCGCCAAGCCGGCCATAGCCCATTACCACCAGTTCACCGCCCGGCACCTTGCCATGGGCGCGTTCGAATTCGGCGGTGGCGGCGCGGGCCAGCACATCGAGCGCGGCTTCGGCCACGCGGCTCAGCGCCTGGCCGATCTCCATCGGATCGCGCGCCCCTTCGATCAGCTGGACCCCCAGGGCAAAGCGCCGCTCGCTGACCTTGCGCCGGACGTGATCGAGCATGTGCTGGTAATCGCCGTCCACCTCGCCCGAGGCGAATTCGGCGGCCAGTTCGGTGACGCTACCCGGCAGGTCGAAGGCGGAGGCATCAATCAGAGGATCGAGCAGGTCCGCACGCCGCGCCAGGGCATCGGCCAGCGGCGGGGCCAGGCTGAGGATCCGCGCCAGCAGTTCGAGCAGCGCCGGGCGCGCTTCGAGCAGGCGGAACAGGTTGACCGCGCTCGGCAGGTTGGCGAGCAGCTGTTCCCAGCGCAGCAGCGCCCGGTCCGGTTCGGGCGATTTGGCCAGCGCGGTCAGCAGCGGCAGCTGGATCGCGTCATAGGCGGCGCGTGCCGCCTCGCTGCGCAGCGCGCGCAGCTTGCCATCGCGCCAGCCGGCGATCCGCTGCGACAGGTCGGCCGGATCGGCAAAACCCAGCCGCGCCAGTTCCGCTTCCAGCGCCTCGCCCCATTGCGGAGCGACGGCGACCACGCTGTCCCCATCCCCGGCATGCTGGGCAATCAGCCGGTCATAGCGCAGTCCGACCGCCTCGGTGATCGCTTCCAGTTCGGCCACCAGCGCCGCGCCATCAGGCAGCCCATCGAGCCGCGCGACGTTGTCGAGCGCTTGCGCGTCATCCGGCAGCGAATGGGTCTGCTGATCGGCCACCATCTGCAGGCGGTGTTCGACCTGGCGCAGCCGGTCATAGCTGTCGCCCAGCAGCACGGCGTCGGCTGGATCGATCAGCCCCGCTTCGGCCAGCGCATCGAGGCTGGCGCGGGTGCCGCGCAGGCGGATCGAGGGGTGCCGCCCGCCATGGATCAGCTGGTGGGTCTGGGCGAAGAATTCGACCTCGCGGATACCGCCGCGCCCCTGTTTCAGGTTGAAGCCAGGGCCGGGCCGGGCCGGGCCGGAATGGTTGGCGCGAATCCGCTGGGTCAGCCGCCCGATCTCCGTAATCGCGCCGAAATCCAGGCTTTTGCGCCACACGAAGGGGCGGATCCAGGCAAGGAACTGTTCCCCCGCCGCGACATCGCCGGCACAGGCGCGGGCGCGGATGAAGGCCGCGCGCTCCCACGCCAGGGCCGAGCTTTCGTAATGGCTCAGCGCCGCGTCGATCGGGATCGCCAGCGGGCTGACCTCGCTGGCCGGGCGCAACCGCAGGTCGACGCGAAAGACATAGCCGTCCTCGGTCTTGTGGCTCATCAACTCCATCAGCGTGCGGGCGACGCGCTGTGCCGCCTCGCCCGGCTCGTCGCGTTCGCGGCGGGGCAGGGTCTGCGGATCGTAAAGCAGGATCGGGTCGATGTCGGACGAATAGTTCAGTTCCTGCGCGCCGTGCTTGCCCAGCGCCAGGGCCAGGAAGCCCTGGCTGGGCGCATCGGGCACGCGGCGATGGATCGCCTCGGCAATCGCGGCATCCAGCGCGCGGTCGGCAAAGGCGGACAGTTCGCCCGTGACAATCAGCAGCGGGAACGCGCCCGCCAGGTCGCCCACGGCGAGCGCGACGGCCAGCGCCAGCTTTTCGCGCCGCAGCGCGCGGCCGACATCGCCCGCGTCCGCCCCGGCGGCCTTGGCCCAGGCCAGCGCGCCCGCCCCGTCACCCGCGCTCAGCAGCGCTTCCAACGCGGGCAGCTTGTCCAGCCCATGGGCGAGGAACGGCGCGTGCGCCCGCGCGCGTTCGATTGCTGCGGTCCAGTCGTAACTCATGCCCGGTCGTAACTCATGCCATACCTGCCCTGCCTGTCCGTGGTCGGCCAATCAAGTCATTCGTCGATTGCCGCCCTTGATAGGCCTGCCGCGCTCTGCCAAGCGGCGGCAATGACGCAAATCAACGAGGTCCGTCCCGTGAAGCACCGCCTGCCGTTCATCGCCCTTGCTCTTGCCCTGTCCGCCCCGGCGCTTGCCAAGCCGCTGCCGGTGCCCAGTGTCACCCCGGTGGCGCTCAGCCAGCCGGGGCTGGAAGAAATGGTCCGCACCCTTTCCTCCGACGCGTTCGAAGGGCGCGCCCCCAGCACGGCGGGCGAGGACAAGACGGTGGCCTACCTGATCGACCGGTTCAAGGCTGCCGGCCTTCAGCCCGGCAACAGGGGCAGCTGGACCCAGGACGTGCCGACCGTGGAAATCACCGCGCAGAACGTGGCGGGGCTGGCCGTGACCGGCGGCAAGCAGACCATGCTGTTCGCGCCGGGCAAGGATTTCGTCGCCGGGTCCTACCGCGTTACCGCCAGCACCGACATCCGCGACGCCGAACTGGTGTTCGTCGGCTATGGCATCAACGCCCCGGAACTTGGCTGGAACGACTATGCCGGGATCGACATGAAGGGGAAGATCGCGGTCATCCTGGTCAACGACCCGGATTACGAGACGGCCAGCGAACAGGGCCTGTTCAAGGGCCGCCGGATGACCTGGTACGGCCGCTGGCCCTACAAGTTCGAGGAAGCCGCCCGCCAGGGCGCGGCCGGGGCGCTGATCGTGCATGACACTTTCCCCGCCGCCTATGGCTGGAACGTGGTCGAATCGAGCTGGGGCGGCGCGCAATACTTCGTCCAGAAGCCGAACGACGCGATGGACCAGACCCAGGCCAACGGCTGGGTCCAGAACGATGTGGCAAAGCAGATCCTCGCTGCCGCCGGACAGGACCTGACCGCGCTGAGCGCAGCGGCCAAGCAGAAGGGGTTCAAGCCCGTGCCGCTGGGGCTGAAGGCCAGCCTGAAGTTCGACAACCAGATCCGCAAGGGCCAGAGCCGCAACGTGATCGGCATTCTGCCCGGCAAGAAGCGGCCGGATGAATATGTGCTCTACACCGCGCACTGGGATCATCTGGGGCGGTGCAAGGCTGATGCCCAAGGTGATGACGTGTGCAACGGTGCGGTCGACAATGCCACCGGCACCGCACTGCTCGCCAGCCTGGCGCAGGCCAACGTCAAGGCCGGGGCGGCCGATCGCAGCCAGGTGTTCCTGGCGGTGACGCTGGAGGAATCGGGCCTGCTGGGGAGCGAATTCTACGCCCAGAACCCGGTCTATCCGCTGAACAGGACCGTCGGCGGGGTCAACATGGACGCCATCGCGCCCGGCAGCCCGGCGCGCGACGTGCAGGTGACCGGCGGCGACAAGAGCGAGCTGACCCGCTACCTCAAGGCGGCGATGGGGGCGATGAAGCTGTACGAAACGCCCGAGGACCACGTCGAGCGCGGGCACTATTACCGCAGCGACCATTTCAGCATGGCCAAGCGCGGCGTGCCGATGTTCGCGGTGGGGCGCGGCAGCGACTGGGTGCCGGGCGGCAAGGCCGCGGCCGAAGCGGTGGCCGGCAAGTACGTCAAGAACGACTACCACCAGCCGAGCGACCAGTTCGACGGCAAGTGGGACTGGTCGGGCATCCTCCAGGAAGGCGAACTCTATTACCGCCTCGGCCGCTCGCTGGCGATGACCGCCGACTGGCCGAACTGGCATCCGGGCGACGAATTCCGCGCCATCCGCGACCAGAGCCGCGCCGAGCTGCGTAAGGCAGGCAAGTAAGCCGATGACCGCGCCCGCGCTGGCCATGCCGCCCGAATGGCACCCGCAGCAATGGCTGTGGGTGGGCTTTCCGCACGATCCGGTCGAATGGCCGGGCTTCCTTGGCCGGGCGCAGGAACAGATCGCGCAGTTCGCCAGCGCGGTGGCCGAGAGCGGCCAGCCAGTGCGGCTGATCGTGCGCGACGAGGCCAATGCGGCGCGCGCCCGCGCGCTGTGTTCGGCGAGCGTCACGCTGGAAGTGCGGCGCTATGGCGACGTGTGGCTGCGCGATACCGGGCCGCTGGTGGTGCAGGACGGCGCGCGGCAGATCGCCCGCAGGTTCGGCTTCAACGGCTGGGGCGGCAAGTACCTGATGGACGGCGACCAGGAAATCGGGGCGGAACTGGCTGAGAGCGCCGGTCTGCCGGTCGAGACCTGCGACTGGATCCTGGAAGGCGGCGCGCTGGACGGCGATGGCACCGGGCTGGTCGCGACGACAGAGCAATGCCTGCTCAACCCCAACCGCAACCCGGCGCTTACCCGCGCCGACCTGGAAGCGCGGCTGGCACGCGACCTGGGCTATAGCCGCGTGCTGTGGCTGGGCGACGGACTGATCAACGATCACACCGATGGCCATGTCGACAACCTCGCCCGGTTCGTCGCCCCGAACGTGCTGGCCCTGCCTCGCGCCACCGGGGCGGACGATCCCAACGCCGCGATCTATGCCGATGCCAAGGCGCGGGCCGAGGCATTCGGCGTGAGCGTGCGGGAAGTCCCCTCGCCCGGCCGGGTCGAAACTGACGGGCGGATCGAGCCGGCGAGCTACATGAACTTCGCGATCACCTCGAAGCTGGTGGTGGTCCCGACCTATGGCACCCAGCACGACGCCGATGGCGTCGCCGCGATTGCAGAACTGTTCCCGGGCCGCGAGGTGGTGGGCATTCTGGCCGATGCCGTGCTGGCCGGGGGCGGCAGCTTCCACTGCGCCAGCCAGCAGATGCCGGTGCTGTAAGTCAGCACCGCTCCGCCAAACCCCTCGTCACCCCGGGCTTGACCTGGGGGCCAGCTGTCTGTGCGGCGCCAAAAGCTGGGCCCCGGGTCAAGCCCGGGGTGACGGTTATTAAGGTATGGGTAGCGGGCGATTGACTCCACGCAGGCGCTGCAATAGTTTCAATTGCAACCTTATCAACCGGGAGACCTTGGGCCGATGGCCGACCTGTTCGACAATCCGCTGGGCCTCGACGGCTTCGAATTCATCGAATTCTGCGCCCCGGAAAAGGGCCTGCTGGAGCCGGTCTTTGCGGCGATGGGCTTTACCCTGATCGCCCAGCACCGCTCCAAGGACGTCCAGCTGTGGCGGCAGGGCGGGATCAACCTGATCGCCAACTACGAGCCGCGTTCGCCTGCGGCCTGGTTCGCCGCCGAACACGGCGCATCGTGCTGCGGCATGGGCTGGCGGGTGAAGGACGCCGCCAAGGCCTACAAGCTGGCCCTGGAACGCGGGGCCGAACCGGTCGAAAGCCGCACCGGAGTGATGGAACTGCGCCTGCCCGCGATCCGCGGGATCGGCGGTTCGATCATCACCCTGGTCGACCGCTATGAGGGGCAGGAACACGGAGACCTGTCGATCTATGACATCGACTTCGTCTACCTGCCCGGCGTCGATCGCCACCCGGCGGGCGCGGGGTTCCACACTATCGATCACCTGACCCACAACGTCTATGGCGGGCGCATGGCGCACTGGGCGGCGTTCTATGAACGGATCGCGGGTTTTCGCGAGATCCGCTATTTCGACATCAAGGGCGAATACACCGGCCTCACCAGCAAGGCGATGACCGCGCCCGACGGCAAGATCCGCATTCCGCTGAACGAGGAAGGCCGCAGCGGCGGCGGACAGATCGAGGAATTCCTGCGCCAGTACAACGGCGAGGGGATCCAGCACATCGCCTTTGCCTGCGACGACCTGATCGGCGCCTGGGACCGGCTGAAAGCGCTGGGCACCCCGTTCATGACCGCCCCGCCCGCGACCTATTACGAAATGCTGGACGAGCGCCTGCCCGGCCACGGCGAGCCGGTGGACCAGTTGCAACAGCGCGGCATCCTGCTGGATGGTTCGACCCAGCAGGGTGACCCGCGCCTGCTGCTCCAGATCTTTTCGGAAACGATGGTCGGCCCGGTGTTCTTCGAATTCATCCAGCGCAAGAAGGACGAAGGCTTCGGCGAAGGCAATTTCACAGCGCTGTTCGAAAGCATGGAACGCGACCAGCTGCGGCGCGGGGCCTTGCAGGTGGAAGGAGCGGCGCAGTGACCGCCCCCGTCCTCCAGCGCATCCACCACGTCGCCTATCGCTGCCGCGACGCGAAGGAGACGGTCGAGTGGTATTCGCGGGTGCTGGGGATGACCTACACCACCGCCTTTGCCGAGGATACCGTCCCCTCCACCGGCGAGGACGATCCCTACATGCACGTGTTCCTCGATTGCGGCGGGGGCAATGTGCTGGCCTTTTTCGAGCTGCCGCAGCAGCCCGAGATGGGCCGCGATCCCAATACCCCGGCCTGGGTCCAGCACCTCGCCTTCGAAGTGGCCGACGAGGCCGCGCTGCTGGCCGCCAAGGCGCATATCGAAGCCCAGGGGATCGACGTGCTTGGCCCCACTTACCACGGCATTTTCCGCTCGATCTATTTCTTCGATCCCAACGGCCACCGGCTGGAACTGGCCTGCAACATCGGCACGGCCGCGCAATATGCCGAGCTGCGCGAACTGGCCCCCGCCATGCTCGACGAATGGAGCCAGACCAGGCGCGCCCCGCGCCACGCCGCCTGGCTGCACGAAGACCCGGCCGAACGCGGCGATGCCGCGGCCGATTGATGCGCGCCTGATACATCTACGATACACAATTCGCACTTCCCCTGCCCGGCCAGGGCATTATGGGAATCGGGGTGCGATCGTTCATCATCCTGGGGCCAGCCTGCTGCCTGCTGGCGCAGCCGCAAGCAGCGCAGGCGCAGCGCGTGAGCGAAAATGCCACCACGCAGTCCAGCGACGCCTTCGGGCGATCGGTCGGCAACGAAAAGACCGGGCTCTATACCAGCGAGGACGTGCGCGGGTTCAATCCGGTCGATGCCGGCAACGTCCGGCTGGAAGGGCTGTACTTCGACCAGATCGACCGCGTGTCGATGCGCCTGATCGATGGCAACACGATCCGCGTCGGCCCGGCCACGCTGCGCTATGCATTCCCCGCGCCGACCGGACTGGTCGACTATTCGCTGTCCAAGCCCGATGGCAAGACCGTCTATTCGCTCAATCTTGAAGAATCCGGATCGAGCGCGCGCGGGCCAGGCGCCTCGCTGGAATTCAAGCAGGATCTGGCGGGTGGCGAACTGGGGCTGGCGGGCGGCATCGGCGGGCGCAATTCGCACCGCTTCGAAGGCGGCCGCAGCCAGTTCCGCAACTTCGGGCTGACCCTGGGCTGGCGCCCCCGTCCGGAAACCGAAGTGCTGCTGTTCGGCGGGGGGTTCTTTACCCGCAGCGACGAAGCGCGCCCGTCCTATTACCCGATCGGCACAGCGCCCCCGCCGCAGATCGAACGCGGAATCGACCTGACCCAGAGTTGGACCCCGCGCGAGACTGACAGCTGGACCGGCGGCGGCATCGTCAAGACCCCGCTGGGCGGGCTGCGGCTGGAAGCCGGCCTGTTCTATAATGTGCGTATCCAGCGCAGCGTCTTTTCCGATATCATGGCGGGCGTGGACAGCGATGGTTCGGTGGCCGCGCGCCGCGTGATTGCCGATGGCCACAATCGCGATGCCTCGCTGTCGGGGGAATTGCGGCTGGTGAAGCACTGGCAGGCCGGCAGCCTGAGCCACCAGGTAACCGCCAGCCTGCGCGGGCGCGACCGGGACCGGCGCTTTGGCGGCAGCCGCACCGTGGCGCTTGGCCCCAGCACCATCCTCCGGCCGGATCTGCGTCCGCTCCCGCCCTATGCGCTGGGCGCCAAAAACCGGGATCAAGTCAACCAGTTGACCTATGGCCTGGCCTGGTCGGCCGTATCGGACCGCGGCTTCAGCCTGGATGCCGGTGTTTCCACTACCAGCTACCGCAAGACGATCGACTTTGCCGACCCAGCCCTGGTCGATCCGGTCACGCGCGACCGCCCGCTACTGTTCAATCTGGGCGCATCGTACAGCCCGCTGCGCAATGTCATGCTCTATGCCGGGGTCAGCCACGGCCAGGAAGAAGCGCTGGTCGCCCCCGATGTCGCCACCAATCGCGCCGAAGCCCCCGCCGCGATCCACACCCGTCAGGTCGAAGCGGGCATCAAATATGCGATTTCGCCGCGCCTGACCCTGATCGCGGGCGGCTTTCGCATCACCAAGCCCTATTTCAACCTCGATCCGGCGCTGCGCTATCGTCAACTTGGCACGCTGCGCAACCAGGGGGTGGAACTGTCGCTGACCGGCCAGCTGGCGCCGGGCCTGACGTTGGTTGGCGGGACCATGCTGCTTGATCCGCATATCTCGGGCGAAGCGGTGGCAAGCCACCTGATCGGCATGCGCCCGGTTGGCCAGATCCGCCGCCGCAGCGCGGCCAATGTCGATTGGCGGCCGCGCGGCGGCAAAAGCGCGCTGAGCTTCGACATGGCGCTGGAAAGCCTGTCGCGCCGGGTCGGCAATGCGGCAAATACGCTTTATGCCCCGGCGCGGACCACAGTGAATCTGGGCGCGCGCTATCGCTTCACGGCGGCCGGGGCCGATTGGCTGCTGCGGCCACAGCTGCTTAACGCGTTCAACAATTATGGCTGGCAGGTCAGCACCAGCGGCGGCTTCACCTACAACGCCCCGCGCACTTTCACCTTGCAGCTGGCGGCCGATTTCTAGATCGGGCGGACCAGCGCGGTGGTGTGCTTCATCCGCTCCATCGAAAAGCTGGAACTGACGTCGGCCAGGTCCGGCACGGCGGCGATCAGGCGGCGATAGATCCGGTCGTAATGCGCGATGTCGCGCACCGCCAGCTTGAGCAGGTAATCGACATCGCCGGCCATGCGGTGGCATTCGATCACCTCGTCGATCCGGTCGACCCCGCGCTGGAACGCTTCGAGCCATTCGGGATCGTGCCGCTGGGTGCGGATCGCGACGAACACCGTGGTGGCGAGGCCCAGCCGCGCCGGATCGACCAGCGCCACCCGCCGCGCGATCACCCCGCTGTCCTCCAGCCGCTTGATCCGCCGCCAGCAGGCATTGCTGGACAGGCCAACGCGTTCGCCCACTTCGTGCACCGGGATCGCGGCATCGGCCTGCAAGACCCCCAGGATCGCCCAGTCAATCGAATCCAGTTGCGCGATTTGATCATTCATTGGGACAAATTAACCGTACTCTCCCGAAATTGCCAGAAATCAGGTGATGATTTCGCACCGCCGCGCTCATATCCTTGCACGCAACAAGGAGCTTTCACCGATGTCACTGACCAAGCTGTTCACCGAGCATCCCGCCAGCGTTGACGAGAGCTATGGCGAGCATCTGGCCATGGCCACGGGGTTCGGCCTGCGGATGATCCTGGGCGGGATCGCCTGCCTGATCCACGGTCTGCTGCCGTTCCTGTTCGTCAAGACCGGCAGCCGCCAGATCGGCGCGCTGCATGACATCATGGTGGTCAACCGCAACCGCAAGCAGGCGCGGGTGCAAATGCCCGCGGTGCTCGACTTTGTAATCTGAAGCACCCTCCCCCGCCCCCGCACGGGGGGAGGCAGGGGCCGGCCACGCGCCTGTGGGTCGCGTTTACGGGCAGGCTGGCCGGCCCCTACACCACTTCGATCAGCTCTTGAGCCGCGCGGTTTCCGATGCGGTGCTGGCCGGGCCGGTGTTGCGGCTGGTCAGCCCGAACACGCGCGGGTTGCGGTCGAACGGTTCGGGGTCGCCGGCGCGCGGCTGATAGCCGAACAGCGGGCTCATCCCCGGAATGCGGCCCAGCCCGCCGAACAGGTCGAACCCGCGGTCGATCCAGTCGCGCAGCGGTTCGTCATCGGTCATCGGCGGCACATCGGCGCAGCTGGCGCACCACAGGAACACCGCCAGCGCGCGGTAATCGGCATAGTTCGGCGCGTCGCCGCCCAGCCACTGCCGATCGCGCAGCAAGGTGCGCAGCGGTTCCAGCTCGGGCAGGACCTTGCCGAACACTTCCTCGCGCCCCTTGGCCAGCTCCTCGCACGGCGCGCCCCACATGTTGAGGCGGCTTTCGGTGATGTAGGCCACGTCCTCCGGCTTGCAGCGGTCGCGGTACTGCACGGCATAGCAGCGCACCCACGGCCCCACCGCCGTCTTCCACAGCCACCCTTCGAGGAATTCGATCAGCGGCTTCATCGCCGGATCGGGAATCAGCGTCGGCCGATCCGGGTACTTCGCATCGAGGTATTCGGCGATCAGCCAGCTATCCAGCACCCATTCGCCATCGTCCTGGATCGCGGGCAGGCGTTCGCTGCGCCCGCCGGTGCGGTCCATGATTCCCGTGAACCCGCCATCGACCACGTCAAGGTCGAACCCCTTGTGCTTCAGGGCATATTTGGTCGCCCAGACGAACGGGCTGGTGGTCGCTCCGCTGGCGTGTTGCAGGTCATAGAAAGTGATGCGGTTGTCCTTGGCCATTGGCAAATCCTCTCTTTTTCCGGCCATCACGCGGGGCTTGCGTCCGATCCGGTTTGGCGCAAGAATAGGCGTAATAACTTACAATTTCCAGAGAGGATGGAACGCCCCGATTCTGCGCAGGGAATCGGCGGATGCGGGGCCCGCCATGCTCTCCGGATGAACCTGACAACACAATGGGAGAGTGAGACATGGCCCAGAATCCGGGACCGCCGAGCACCTATGCCGAAATCGTCGACGTGCCGTTCGCCCAGCGCGAACTGGTCCAGCGCCACAGCCCCGGCGGGCGCTATATCGACGCGCTGACCGATGTGGACAGCCCGTGGGTACCGTTCGGCGACAATGCCGCGATCAAGCACCTCGCCTTCGACGTACGGCAGAACCTGTTTTCGAACATCCTGTGGGTCAAGGGTCCGGGCGCGGTCGGCACCCACCTGCACCGCGGCACGATCACCATGGTGTGCCTGGAAGGATCGGTGCGCTATCTGGAATATGACTGGGTGGCGACGCCGGGCGGGCTGATCCTGGAAGTGCCGGGCGAAAGCCACACCCTGGTCACCGAACACCCGCAGGGCTGCAAGCTGTTCGGCTGGATGCAGGGGCCGATCGAATTCTACAATTCGGACGCCAGCTTCGCGTTCACCGCCGACGTGTGGTGGTTCATGGAACACTACGAAAACCACTGCAAGGAACACGGGATTCCGATCAACCCCAAGCTCTACCTCTAGGCCGGAGGGCGCGCCCATGTATCTCAAGAACGCGTGGTATGTCGCCGCCTGGTCGCACGAGCTGGGTGATGAGCTGATCACCCGCACCATCTGCGACCAACCGGTGCTGCTCTACCGCAAGGAGAATGGCGAGGCGGTGGCGATCGGCAACCTCTGCCCGCACCGCTTCGCGCCGCTGCACATGGGCCGCAAGGTGGGCGACAACGTGCAGTGCATGTATCACGGCATGGTGTTCGGCGAGAGCGGGGCCTGCGTGCTCAACCCGCATCGCGGCGGGGTAATTTCCCCGGCGATGCGGGTGCCGGCCTTTCCGCTGATCGAACGCCACGGCGCGATCTGGCTGTGGACCGGCGAGGCGGACGCGGCGGACGAGGCGCTGCTGCCCGATTACAGCTGCTATTCCGCGCCGGGCTTTGCCGTGATCCGCGGGGTGATGGACGTGGCCGCCAATTACGAGCTGATCAGCGACAACCTGCTTGACCTGACCCACGCCGATTTCCTCCACGAAGGCACCCTGTCGAGCGAGGCGATCACCATCAGCAAGCTGGAAACGCTGGAGGCCGGATCGACCGTCTGGGCCAACCGCTGGTGCCCCAATGGCGATGCCGCGCCGGTCTGGGGCCAGCTGATGGAAAGCCAGCTGGGGATGAAGGCCACCGATCCGGTCGATCACTGGCTCTACATGCGCTGGGACGCGCCGGGGCACCTGCTGCTGGATGTCGGGATCACCCCGCCCAGCCAGCCGCGGGACAAGGGCGCCTGGGTGTTCACCGGCCACCACCTGACCCCGGTCAGCCAGGATCGCACGCTCTATTACTGGACCGTGGTGCGCAATCACGGGCTGGACGATCCGGCGGTGGAAGCGTTCTGGCAGGGGTCGATCGATTATGCCTTTGCCGTGCAGGACAAGCCGATGATCGAAGCGCAGCAGGCCGCGCTGGCCGGGCGGCATATCGACGAGCTGCGCCCGGTCGGCATCCCAGCGGACGTCGCCGGAGCCAAGGCGCGGCGGATGCTGGCGCGGCTGATCGCGGGCGAAGCGCGCGGCGAACGCGCCCGGCCGGGGTCGGAAAAGCTCGATGCGCTGCTCGCCCGCCAGGAAGGGAGCGCCGATCCGGTGCTGCCGGTGGTATGAAGGCGCTCGACCAGTTCGCCATTGCCGGGCGCAGCGCGCTGGTGACCGGCGCGGCCTCGGGCATCGGGCTCGCCTATGCCGAGACGATGGCCGAGGCCGGGGCCAGCGTGACCCTGACCGACATCGATGCGACCGGGCTGGAACGCGAAGCCGCGCGCCTGGCGGGCGAGGGTTACGCGGTGCGCACCGCCGTGCTCGACGTGACCGACCGCGCCGGCTGCGACGCGGCGGTCGCGGGCCATGTCGCCGCCTATGGCGGGCTCGACATATGCTTCGCCAATGCGGGCCTGGGCGAAGGGCCGGGGTTCGTCGCACCGGACGGCAGCCGGGTGGAAGATGGACAGGTCGATACCTATGACCCGGCGCTGTGGGACCGGAGCATCGCGATCAACCTGACCGGCAGCTACAACACCATGCGCGCCGCCGCGCGGGCGATGAAGGCGGGCGGCGCCAGTGGTGGAAGGGGGGGCGGGTCGATCATTGCCACGGCCAGCAACGCCGGGCTGATCCTGGAGCCGATCGTGCCGATGCCCTACCACCCGGCCAAGGCGGGCGTGCTGCACCTGGTCCGCGCGCTGGCGCTGGAACTGGCGCGGTTCCGCATCCGGGTGAACGCCATCGCGCCGGGCCCGTTCGTCACCAACATCGGCGGCGGTTGGGCCAAGCAGGACCCGGCGGTCAAGCAGGCGTTCGATGCCACGATCCCGCTGGGGGCCATGGCCGAAACGTACCAGATGAAGCCGCTGGCGCTCTATCTGGCCAGCGATGCCTCCAGCTTCATGACCGGATCGACCCTGCTGATCGACGGCGGCGTGGCGCTGGGCCCGCCGCGGTGAAAGCGGCGATCTTTACCGGGCTGCACCAGCCGCTGGCAGTGGAGCAGCTGCCCGATCCCGCGCCGGGTGCGGGCGAAGTGGTGGTCAAGGTCGCGCGCTGCGGGATCTGCGGCAGCGACCTGCACATGGCCGAAGACGCCGCCTATGGCGCCTGCCCCGGCGACGTGTTCGGCCACGAGTTCGCCGGTGAAGTGGTCGCACTGGGTAAAGGCGCCGAGGGGCTGAAGACGGGCGATCTCGTCTCGGTCATTCCGCTCAAGAGCTGCGGGACCTGCGAGCACTGCCGCAAGGGCGAGGTGCAGTGGTGCGCCGGCTTCGGCCTGCAGGGCGGCGGCTACGCTGAATATGCCGTGACGCGGCCCAACCAGTGCGTGAAGCTGCCCGCCAGCGCCAGCCTGGCCGATGGCGCGATTATCGAGCCGCTGGCCGTGGCGCTGCACGGGGTGCGGCTGTCGGGCCTCAAGCCCGGGGACAGCGCGCTGGTGCTGGGCGCGGGGCCGATTGGCCTGGCGGTCGCCTTCTGGGCGCGGCGCATGGGCGCGGGCCGCGTGGTGGTGCAGGACCTGGCCGACTGGCAGCAAGACCGCGCGCTGGCGATGGGGGCGCAGGCGTTCATCGCCGGGGCGGCCGATCCGGTGGCGGCGAGCGATGCCGCGTTTCCCCACGGCAAGCCCGATGTGGTGTTCGAATGCGTCGGCGTGCCGGGACTGATCGCGCAAGGTGTGCGGCAGGTGCGCAATCGCGGCACGGTGCTGCTGCTGGGGCTGTGCACCCGGCCCGATACGCTCGACACCTTTGCCATGCTGCAAAAGGAAGTGCGGCTGGTGACCAGCGCCTTCTTCACCCGGCAGGATTACGAGGCTGCGCTCGACGCGCTGAGCGCGGGCGCGGCCGAACCGCGCCTGCTGGTGACCGAAACGATCGGGCTTGATGCCGTGCCAGAAGTGTTCGCCGCGCTGAAACACCGCACCGCGCAGTGCAAGGTGCTGATCGCGCCCTGACGGCGCCCTTGGCCGGGAGACGCAAAAAAGGGGTTTCGGGATCGCTCTCGAAACCCCTTTTTGCTGGGCCCTGGCGCCCCTTCCCGCCATCGACAGGAAGGGGCTGCCCTGGCCTACTTGTCGCCCAGCGCCTTGTCCTCGTTGGCGCGCTTGATCAGGTACTGGCGGATGTTCTCGACGTCATCGGCGCTCAGCGCCGACTTGAACGAGACCATGCCCTTGGGATTGTCGCCGTGCATCAGCACCCCGTCGATCACCACCGCGCGGATCCCTTCAGCGGCGTTGATGTACTGCGAACGGCGCAGGTCGGGGTTGATCGTGCCCGGCAGCGCGGCATCGCCGTGGCAGACAGAGCAGTAGCGGGCGAACTTGTCCGCCCCGGCGGCAACCTGTTCCGGCTTGCCGGTGAAGGGCGGCGGATCCAGCGGCAGCTGGTTCAGTTCCTTCATCGCGGGCAGCTGGCCCTTGGCGCCCAGCTTGAACACCAGCAGGCGGCTGATGTTGTAGTGCCCGGCGCTCTTGCGGGCGACAACGCCGGTGGCGATGTCCCACACGCCGCCCCAGCCGGCCATCACGGCGACATACTGTTCGCCATCGACCAGGTAGGTCATCGGCGCGGCGATCACCCCGGTCTGGGTCGGGAACGACCACAGCTTCTGGCCCTTGTCGGCGCTGTAGGCGGCGAAATAGCCATCGGCATTGCCCTGGAACACCAGGTTGCCCGCGGTCGACAGCGTGCCGCCGTTCCACGGCCCGGTGAAAGTAACGCGCCAGGCTTCCTTCTGCTTGACCGGATCCCAGGCAATCAGCGCGCCGGTGGTGGCGGCCTTGGCCCCTTCGCGCACGGCCTTGTCGGCGGGAGCGGCGGTCAGCGCGCCGTCCATCCCGGTCTGGAAGCCGATGTCGGTCGGCTTCCAGTCCTTGGCTGCGGCATAAGGCATGGCGGCCAGGTTGGCGGGGATATAGACGAGGCCGGTCTGCTGGCTGAAGCTCATCGGCTGCCAGCTGTGCGCGCCCGCCGCGCCCGGCAGGGCCAGGAACGGCTTGCCGGTCTTCTCATACTTGGCATCCGGGTTGATCTGCGCCCGCCCGGTCTTGGGGTCGATCCCGGTGGTCCAGGTCTGCGGCGCGAACGAACCCGCGCTGATGAACTGGCCCGACTTGGCATCGAGCATGTAGAAATAGCCGTTCTTAGGCGCATGCAGCACCACGCGGCGCTTCTGCCCGTTCACGTCCAGATCGGCAGCGGTGATCTGGGCGTTGGAATCGAAGTCCCAGCGGTCTTCCGGGGTTTCCTGGAAGTGCCACTTGTATTCGCCGGTATCGGCATCCACCGCGACGATCGAGCTGGTGTAAAGGCTGTCGCCCTCGCGCCCGTTGGCGGCCGGGTTCCACGGCTCGGCATTGCCGGTGCCGAAGTAGACCAGGTTGGTCGCGGGATCATAGGTGATCGAATCCCACACGGTGCCGCCACCGCCCAGTTCCCACCACTTGGAATTGCCCCAGGTCTTGGCGGCTTCTTCCATCGCCTTGTTCTCGAACCCGTCGGCCGGGTTGCCGGGCACGGTGTGGAACTTCCACAGTTCCTTGCCGGTCTGCGCATCATAGGCGGCGAGATAACCGCGCGCCTTGTATTCGCTGCCGCCCGAACCGATCAGGATCTTGCCCTTGGCCACGCGCGGCGCGCCGGTGATGGTGTAATCCTTCTGGTTGGGGACCACGGTCTGTTCGAACACGACCTTGCCGGTCTTCTGTTCGAGCGCGACCAGCCGCCCGTCGAGCGTGCCGACATAGACCTTGTCGCCATAAAGCGCGACGCCGCGGTTCACCGCGTCGCAGCAGGCGCGGACCAGCGTGTCGCGCGGGACCTTGGGATCATAGGACCACTTCAGTTCGCCGGTCTTGGCGTCGAACGCCTTGACCATCGACCAGGCGGTGGAAACGTAAAGCACCCCGTCGTGCATCAGCGGGGTGGCTTCCTGCCCGCGCGCGGTTTCCAGGTCGTGGCTCCACGCCAGGCCCAGTTCGCCCACGTTCTGGTCGCTGATCTTGGTCAGCGGCGAAAAGCGCTGTTCGCCGTAATCGCGGCCATAGGTCAGCCATTCCCCTTCCGGGGCAGAGGCGATCATCGCATCGGTCACCCCTTCGGTTACCGGCGCGGAGGCCTGCTTGCCGCAGGCGGCCAGCGGCAACAAGGCAATCGCAACGAGCAGCTTCAATCGCATTTCAGGTCCCTCTCCTAAGTCCCCCCGCCCCGGCTGTTTCGCCGGGGTCGAATCAATTGACCATCCGGTCGGTGCCGCCCCAGTAGGGGGCCCGCAGCGCCTTCTTGTCCATCTTGCCTGCAGCAGTTCGCGGAATCGAGTCTATAAATGCAACTGTTTTCGGCGCCTTGACCCCGCCCAGGCGATTTTTCGTGTGGGTTATGACAGCTTCTGCGCTGATCCCCTCGCCCACGACCACGGCGTGAACCTGTTCGCCCCACTTTTCGTGCGGCACGCCGAATACGCAGCATTCGCGCACCTGCGGCAATTCGGTGATCGCGGCCTCGACCTCGGCGGTGAAGACGTTGAAGCCGCCGGTCACCACCATGTCCTTCTTGCGGTCGACAATGTAGAGGTAGCCTTCGGCGTCGAACTTGCCGACATCGCCGGTGTGGTGCCAGCCGAACTTGCGCACTTCGGCGGTTTCCTCGGGCTTTTCGAAGTAGCTATGCGACACCAGCACGCCGCGCGCGCAGATTTCACCCGCTTCGCCCAGCGGCACCTGCCGGCCATCGTCATCGAGCAGCGCGACCTTGATCGAGCGGGTGACCTTGCCGCAGCTGGCCAGCTTTTCCGGCGCCTCGCGGGCGAACCGGGCGACGTCCTCGGGCGGGAACCAGGCGACGATCATCGGGCATTCGACCTGGCCATAGGATTGGCACATGCACGGCCCGAACACGTCGACCGCCTGGCGCAGCTTTTCCGGGCTGCACGGGCTGCCGACCAGGATGAAGATCTTCAGGCTGGAATAGTCGTGATTGCCGATCTCGGGTGAGGCGAGCAGCTGGTAGAGCGCGGTCGGCGGCAGGTACATGTGGGTGACCTTGTACTGCTCGATCGTGCTCAGCACTTCCTCGGCATCGAAGCCGGGCAGGATCACCTGGGTCGCTCCCAGGCTCAGCGTCGACAGCGCGATCGGCCCAGCGGCGTGAGTGATCGGCGCGGAGACCAGCGCGACCGGGCTGTCGGTGCGCCCGCCCATCGCATCGGCCGCGGTCTCGATCATCGTCCCCCAACCCAGGTTGGTGACATTCGCGCCCTTGCTCGGCCCCGTGGTGCCGCCGGTGGGGAATATCCCGACCATGTCCATCATGTTGCCGAAGGCGTCGATTTCCGGTTCGACGAAGTCAGCGGCGGTCACTCCGGCCATGAACTGCGCAAGGCTGGGATCGCCGCCGCACGGCTGATCCAGGCAGACGAAGTGCTGGAGCGGCGGGCACAGCGCGCGCAGCTGCGCCACTTCATCAGCCTTGCTCGAATGGTAGAACATCCATTGGCAGCGCACGTAGTTGATGTAACCGGCGTTGGCGTCGATCGCGTTGCGGGTGTTGACCGGGATCCACTTGCCGTTCGCGCGCCACATCGCCAGCAGCACGACCAGCAGCATGCCATCGTTCGGGCCGTAGAGCCCCAGCAGGTCCTGGTTCTGAAAACCCCCGCGCTGCAGGGCGGCGGCGATCCGCTCGCTCAGTTCCTTGACCTCGGCAAAGGTCAGTTTGAGGCCGCTGGCGGTGTCGATGATCGCGAGGCGGCTGGGGTCACGGTCGTGACCGCGGTCGAAATAGTCGATGGAACGCATGGCTTATCCCCAGCGGTTGATTTCCGGGCCGGGCGCCCAGGAGGTTTCAGGAGTGGTGGTCGCGGTGCGGCTCAGTGCGGACTGGACGGACGGATGCGCGCGCACCCGGCCCAGCCAGGCAGCGGCGCGGCCTTTCCCGGCGAAGGCGTCGGGAACCAGTTCGGTCATGCCGGCCAGCCAGCCGTATGTTTCGAAGTCGGCCAGGGTGAGCGGCCCCATCAGCCAGTCGCGGCCATCGGCCAGTTGCTGTTCCACCATGTCGACCGCCTCGGTGACATGGCGCAGCGAATCCGTCACCTGCTCTTCGGGGAAGTCGCCCCGGCGCACCATGTCCCAGCGCGCTGCCAGGTCCTCGCTGGCAATGACGGGCGTGCCCAGCTTGCCCGCGCTGTGGGCGCGGCAACCCAGGAACGCGGCGGCCGGCGCGCAGCGTTCGGTCACGCGGCGGCACCACATCAGCATCTGCCAGTGGGCATAGGGATCCTTGGGCTGGAGCGTCTGCCGCCCGCTTTCGTCAAGGAACTGGGCGATGAACACGCTTTCGGTCATCGCCTCGCCGTCCACCACCAGCACCGGGCCTTCGCCTTCAACGCCCATGTCGCGCGCGGTGGCATCGCTCAGGCCCGGCAAGGTGTGACGCTCGCCCGCCAGCAGGTCGATGCGGCGGCAGTCCGCCTGGGCCCCGCTTTCGGCCAGCGCGGCCAGCACCGCCAGCGAAGGACCGTTCGGCTCACCGTGGTAAAGGATCATGCCCATCTCAGCGCACTCCGCTCGCAATGCCTTCGCTTTCGTCGCGCGGCGGGATGTAGTCCTGTTCGAGAATCTCGACTCGGCTGGCCATCGGCGTGCGGCCCAGCTTCCAGCATTCGCGCGTTGCCGGGCGGCGATAGATCGCGCGCAGCCAGCGCATGATGTTGGGCGTCACTTCGTCATTGGCGAGGTGCGGCTGGCTGAGCGGCATGGCATAGGCGAGGTTGAAGCCGTTGACGTCGGCCAGAGAATACTGGTCCGAGGCAAGCCACTCGCGCTTGCCGAGTTCCGCCTCCAGCATCTGGATGCCCAGGCCGATGCGGCGGCCGCTTTCAGCCATCTCTGCCTCGCTGAACAGGCCGAACACCGCCTTGCGCCAGGCGGTCTGCCGTTCGGGCAGCGGAATGCGCGCGATCTGCGCCTCGATCTTGTCCTGCCCGTGGGCTTTCAGCGCATTGGGGCCGACGAAGAACTTCCATCCGAACATCGAAAAGCTCGGGGCCAGCCACTGGTCCATGAACTTCATCCACCAGCGAATCCGCCAGCGGTCGCGCGCATCGCCGGGCATCAGGTCCGGCCCGTCGAACTGTTCGTTGACGTATTCCATGATCGCGGTCGATTCGACCAGCACGCGCGTTCCCCACGGGCCACTGTGCGTCATCGCCGGGATGGTCCCCTGCGGGTTGATTGCCAGGTATTCGGGGCGGTGCTGATCGAAATTCAGCATGTCGATGTAATGACTGTCGAACGCCACGCCCTTTTCCATCAGGGCCAGCATCGGCTTGCCCGAATTGGCGTTCGGTTCCCAGTGATAGAGGGTGACGTCAGCCATCCCGATGCTCTCCCATTTTGTATGTCTTGCATACTAAAACGGACTATGATCAGGTCAAGCACCATATTAGCATGTCGGCAGAGAGGAGCTGGACCATGAGCGATATCGAGATGGAAGACTGGGCCGGCGAAGTTGGCGACCGCTGGCTGAACCACATCGACCAGTTCGAATCGATGATCGGCCCGATCGGCGCGGCCCTGCTGGCCAAGGCCGCCTTCCGGCCGGGCGAGCGCGTGGTCGATGTGGGCTGCGGCGGCGGGCTGACCACGCTGGAAATCGCCCGCGCCCTCGGGCCGGACGGCGCGGTGACCGGGATCGACATTGCCCCCCAGCTGATCGCGCTGGCCAATGCCCGGCGCGATGCGGCGGGGCTGGCCAACTGCACCTTCCAGTGCGCCGATGGCCAGACCGCCATGGCCGAGGGCGCGCCGTTCGACCGGCTGACCTCGCGCTTCGGGGTGATGTTCTTTGCCGACAGCGAGGCGGCTTTTACCAACATGCGCGGCTGGCTGAAGCCGGGCGGCCAGGCGGTGTTCGCCTGCTGGGCGCCGCCGCAGGACAATCCGTGGCTGGGCGTGGTCGGCGCGACCATCGGCCAGTTTGTCGACGTGCCGCAGCGCGACCCGGCGGGACCGGGCCCGTTCCGCTTCGGCGATGCCGAGGCCACCGGCGCGATGCTCCGCGCGGCAGGCTGGGCCGAGGTCGACTTCCAGCCGCACCGTGCTGACCAGGCGCTGGGCGGCAGCGGCGCGGGGCTCGACGGGGCGATCGACTTCGTGCTGGATGCGATGGGAATGCGCGGTGCGCTGGCCGCAGCCGGCCCGGACGTGCCGGACCGCGCGCGCGCCGCGCTGGCCGAAGTGCTGGCGCCCTACCTGCGCGATGAATCGGTGATGATGCCGGGGGCGTGCTGGTTCGTTACCGCCCGCAATCCCGGCTGATCAGCGCGCCGCCATCGACCAGCGGATCAGGCCGGCGCTGCGCCGTTCGGCGGTGACGCGAAAGCCCTGGCGGTAAAGCTCGCGGCGCAGCGCGACATAGTCGCTCCAGCGGGTCAGCCCTTCGATCCCGCGCCCTTGCGGCAGCCCGCCGCGCAGGGTGGCAAAGCGCTGGCCGTGTTCCTGCGCCAGGTCGAGCGCCTGCCCGCCCGCCGTGCGGGCAAAGGCGAGCGATTCGGGCAGGCGGCCGTCATAGACCACCAGCCCGGCGCCCCGCAGCGCCGCCGCGCCAACCGGCACGGCCACGGCGAGGCCCGATACGGCCCCGGCCTTCAGCACGCCGCGCCGGGTTACGCCGCCGCTCACTTGGCCTTTCCCAGATAGCTGGCGACCGCGTCCAGCTCGGCATCGGTCAGGTCAACCCTGGTCTGCGGCGGCATGGCGTTCTTGCCCATGCGCACCACCTGCTTGACGTAGTCCGCCGTCAGGTCGGTGCGGTTGGCGAGCAGGCCCTTTTCCGGCGGTTCCCCGGCCATCATGCGCTGCTTGGTCAAGAGGTTGGTGCCCATGCCTCCGGTCAGGTGGCAATAGCCGCAGTGCACTTCGAACAGGGTCTTGCCATCGCCCCCGGCGAGGCGGTTGCCGCCCGGCGCCTCGGGCCGCATCTGGTAGGGCGGCGGCGGGGGCGGTCCCTTGCCGGCCTGGGCCGGGGCGGCCGGGGCCTGGTCCTGCTGCGAACAGGCGGCGAGCAGCGCCAGGGCGGCGATTGTCAACGCGCGCTTCATGCCCGGCCCTCCTTCGCCTGGTCGCGGTAGGCGCTGGGCCAGATCCCCTGCTTGCCCGGCGCGATGATCCCGTTGGGATCGAGCGCATCCTTCACCTTTTCAGTGAAGCGGCGCAGCGCGTTGTTGTTGAAATCGAAAGTGTCGGCCACCCGGTCCATCCAGCCCAGATGCGTGCGGTATTCACCGTAGCCGGCCTTGGCCGTTTCCTCGATCAGCGCGTTGAACAGCTTCTTCATCGTTTCGATCTGCTGCGGCTGATCGCGGTCGAACATCAGCATGTTGACGTTGTTGGCGAAGCGCCCGGCAATGGTGAAGCTGGCGTAGAAATCGACATCGAAGCTGTCGATGATCTTGCGGCTCAGCTCCATCTGCCCCTGCACGTGCTTGCCGGTGGCCGGAACCACGGGCGAAAAGCCCATGTGCGCGCCGCGCCCGCCGATCCAGTCGGACATCTGCAGCGGCACGGCGCTGGGGATGCCCATGGTGGTTTCATAGGCGTGGATCGGATCGCCGGTGTGCCACCAGGTTTCCACCGGCGGCGCTTTCAGGTTCCGGGCCATCGCTGCCTTGATGATCTCGGCCTTGGCCTTGACCACGGGTTCTTCACCATAGAGCCGCAGCGCGACCTGCCAGTAGCCCAGCTTGTGCTCTTTCAGCAGCTCCTGCACGCGCCATTCGGGGATCGCACTCGGCTTGTCCCAGAAGTCCTTGCGCTGGCCCTTCAGCACCATCTTGCCCA
This sequence comes from Novosphingobium sp., assembly GCF_041905565.1. GTDB lineage: Bacteria > Pseudomonadota > Alphaproteobacteria > Sphingomonadales > Sphingomonadaceae > Novosphingobium. The sequence goes on from NZ_JAYRKX010000012.1 coordinate 66,061, forward strand.
GCCAGCTGGGGATGAACACGTTCTGGTCGATCAGCCCCGAAATCTTGAGCGGGGCGATGGTATCGACCACCCAGCCCACATCGCCGGCTTCGGGAATGTCGAACACCAGTTCCAGGCTGCTTTCGGGCGCGGGCTGCAACCACACCCCGGCCTTGGTCACCACGCCCAGGTTCGACTGGGTGAAGGCCAGGTCGAAGGTCGGGCCATAGCTCATCGGGAAGAGGTGCCAGGCCGGGTTGTCCTTCATCGCGCCCATCCCGGTGCGGACCACGTCGCCATCGGGCAGCACCGCCTCGATCCCGCACAGGTTGCGGGCGTGGAGGCCGTAAGGAGTATAACCGATGCCGTGTTCGAGCGCGTTGCCGATCACGCTGCCCCAGGCATTGCCCGGCACGCTCATCCACAGGGGCAGCTTCTTGCGCTGGATTTCCTCGTAAAGGTCGAAGAACCCGACGCCGGGTTCGACCACGCAGTAGGCGAGCTTCTCATCCAGCTCGAGGATCTTGTTCATCCGCCCGAGGTCGAGCACCACGCTGCCCGCCATGCGCGGTGCGGCGGTGCCGTAGCCCAGGTTCTTGCCGCGCGCGACCGGCCACAGCGGGACCTTGTGCTCGTTCGCCAGGCGGACGATCGCCTGGACTTCCTCGACCGAGGCAGGGGCGACCGCGGCCCCGGCGGGCCACTGCTCCTGCGGCCCCGGCGCATAGGCATCGGCATAGGCATCGCGGTCGGCGTCGCTCGCCATGACCCAGTCCTTGCCGACAACCCCGGCCATGGCCTGCATCGCCATATCGAACTGCTGCGGGCTGACGCGCGGCGGTGTGACGAGTTTCACGCTCTCCCCCTCCTTCACTTTTTATAACAATTGTTATGATGGAAGCACGGATGGCGCGCCTCGTCAACGGCTCACGTCAGGTAATAGTAGCGCACATAGTTCCCATCGGGCTTGCGCTCGCCCACGCCGATCCAGACGTGGCGGGTCAGCCATTCGTACTTGCCGCGCGGCGCTTCGAAAGTCGGCTGGGCACGCAGGTAGTATTCGGCGTGGGGCACGACCTCGCCGCCCTCGAACGCCCACTTGCGCAACTTGCCCATGGTGTCCGGCTCGCGCCCCCACAGGTAGCCCTTGTTCTGCATGTAGATCGTCACGCCGTCGTCGGTTTCGAGCATGTAGCGGGCGTCGAACACGGCGGTGTCGTCGGGCCGGAAATGGGCATAGTCGCCGCCCGATCCGGGCACGGCAATGCCCTTCATCTTCGGCCCGTCGATCTCGCCCCGGTCGACATAGACCCCGCTGCGCCAGCCGCCACTGGGGATGTCGGGAACAATGCTGGTGCGGGTAAACCACAGGCGGATCGCGAAGCCGAATTCGAGGTTCGGCATGTCCATGGTGGAAATCATCGGCGGCATCCTCAGTAGTTCGACAGGATCGCAAGGCTCGGCGCGTCGAGCGGCAGGCCGGCTTTCACCTTGACCAACTCGTCGCGCCGGGTCTTGCCCTGCAGGTCAATCAGGTAGGCGTGGATCGCATCGACCTCCGCCGGTTTCAGCGCATCGTCCCAGCGCGGCATGCCGTTCGGCACGAGCGCGCCTTCCAGCAGGATCGCGCGGAAGGCATCGTGGGTGCCAGGCTGCATCCGGCGCAGGTCGGGCGTGATCGAGCGGTGCTGGTTCGAATGGCAGATCGCGCAGTTGCCAAAGAACAGCGCCTGGCCCTGGGCAATGGTCGCCGGGGTAACACCGGGCAGTTGCGCGGGCGCTTCGGGCGCGACTTCCAGCTTGGGCAGCAGCGGCGGAAGCGGCACTGCCCCGCCGTCCAGCTTGAACACCAGCAGCCGCCCGGCATTGCCGCGCTGGTAAGCGGCGGCATAGGGCGGGACATAGGGAAACCCACCCCCGCCCCAGGCCGCCATCACCGCGACATATTGCACCCCGTTGACCGAATAGGTCATCGGCGCGGCGAGGATCGAGCTGCCGGTTTCGATGCTTTTCAGCACCTTGCCGGTCTTCGCTTCGCGCACCACCAGTTGCCCGGCCAGCGTGCCGTGGATCAGCAGCCCGGTTCGCGTGGTCAGCACCCCGCCCCGGTCCTGCCAGCCCTGCATCGGCACCGACCACACCGTCTTGCCGGTCAGCGGATCGATCGCCCGCATCTCGGTCCCGCCGGGGTTCTTGAGCACCTCTTGCCAGGCTGGCAGCGCCTTGACCTGGGCTTGCACTGGCGGCGGCAGGGTAGCCATGGCGGCTTGCAACTGGGGCGTGAAGATCAGCGCGGCAGCGGTGTTCAGCCCCTTGGGCTTGTAGGGCTTTTCCCCCGGCGGCACGAACATCAGGTTGCCCATGTCCTGGACCGAGCCAAAGTAGAGCCCGGTGACCGGATCGTAACTAGCCGGGAACCAGTTGCGCGCGCCCGGGGTGGCGGGGAAGATGATCTTCGGCCCCCGGCTGAAATCGGCCGCTTCGCGGTCGATCTCCGGCTCGCCGGTGGCCAGGTTGACGCCCTTGGCCCAGTTGACCCGAACCAGCTTGCTGGCGCGCAGCAGCTTCCCGTCGCGCCGGTCGATCACATAGAGGAACCCGTTCTTGGGCGCGTGGAGCACCACCGGGCGCTCCTCGCCGTCGACTTTCAGCCGGGTCAGGATCATCGGCGCGGTCGCATCGTAATCCCACTGGTCCTGCGGGCTCTCCTGGTAATGCCACTTCAGCTGCCCGGTCTGCGCATCGATCGCGACGATCGAGCTGACGAACAGGTTGTTGCCGCCATTGGGCGAGCGGATTTCGAGGCTGTAAGGCTCGCCATTGCCGGTGCCGACCAGCACCAGGCCGGTTTCGGGATCATAGTTGATCGCATCCCACGGCCCGCCGCCCGCGCCCATGTCCCAGCGGCTGCGCGGGTCCCAGGTCTTGACCGCCATTTCCAGCTCGGGATTGTCCTGCGGCCCCAGCGCCGGATCGCGCGGCACCACGTGGAACCGCCACTTGAGCTTGCCGGTGGCGAGGTCCCAGGCGGACACATCGCCGCGCGCGTCATAGTCCGCGCCGCCGTTGCCGATCACCACCACGCCGCCCGCCACTTCGGGCGCGCCGGTGCTGTTGCCGCCGCGCGTGCGGTCCTCGATCGTGTCGGCCTTCCACACCACCGCGCCGCTTTTCGCATCGAGCGCGTAGAGCCAGCCATCGAGCGCGGCGACGTAGACTTTCCCTTGCGCCACCGCGACGCCGCGATTGGCCATGTCGCAGCACACCGTGCGGTTGACCTGCATGTCGACCTGCGGTTCGAACGCCCACAGCTGCTTGCCGCTGGCCGCATCGAAAGCCCAGACCTTGCCCGCCGGGCCACTGGTATACATCACCCCGCCGGTCACCACCGGGGTCGCTTCCAGCACGCGGTTGGTGCCGAGCTTTGCTTCCCACGCCAGCCCCAGCCGCGCGACGTTATCGGGCGTGATCTGGGTCAGGGCGGAATGGCGGGTCTTGCCGGCATCGCCGCCGGGGTTGGTCCACTCCTCGGCCGCGACTTCCTGCTGCGGCGGGGCAACTTCGCGCGGGCCGCAGGCGGCCAGCAGCAGCGCGGCGATGAGGGACAGGCGGCGGATCATTGCCCGTCCCAGCAGCTTTTCATGTGATAGGGCACAGTGATGAAATTGGCCTCGATCTGGCGGATCATACCGTCGTCGATCCGGAACAGTTCGGCCAGGTAGAAGCTGTGCGGATAACGCACCGGGCTTTGCACCGTGCGCCCGTCGGTCAGCTGGTATTCCTTGATCCGCCCGCAATGGTCGATGAAGCCGAAGGCCATGACGATCCCGCGTTCCTCGTCGACCAGCGGGAAACGGCGGCCGCGCAGCCGGTCGTCATAGCGGTAGTTGCCCATGCGGAACTGCTCCTCGCAGCCCAGCGCGGCGACCGGCACGACATAGGCGAATTCGGGGTTGCGGGTGGTCTGCACACCGTTTTCCACCCGGTCGCATTCCGGGTGGAACTTCGTGCGGATCGTCCCGTCATTCTGTTGCAGCGTGCTGAAATAGCCGTCGGCCAGCGCGATCATCTCGTCCCTGGGCGTCGACACTTCGGCCAGCGAGTTCATTACGGCCTTGTCCCAGTAGCGCGGGTTGAGGAACTTGATTCCGCTGTCGGACTGGCGCACGAGGATGCTTTCCGCTTCGGCAATCGCGCCGTCCGCTGCCACTTTCAGCCGCAGGGCAAAGGCCGATTCCTCGTTGTGCTCGTGCGTCACGCCAAAGAAGCCGACCTGGCCCGTGCGGGTATCGGCAAAGCGCAGGTCATAGTCCCCCAGCCGGTCGATCGTGCCCCACAGGCCGTCGCCCACTTCGAGTTCGACGTTGTTTTCGCTGGTTTTCGCGCCGTCCGCCCAGCTTATACGGCGGGGATCGCGCGCTTGCAGCGCGGCGAGGTAATCGTCGAGGACGCCGTAAAGTTGTGCCCGGTCCATCTGCTCTCCCCAGCGGGCTTTACGCCCTTTGCGGCTTCAGGCATATCTTACCAATTGTTATAAAGACAAGAGGGAGAATGGGATGACCCGCACGGCGCAGGAGCAGGCCAACCTCGACCTGGTGCTGGCGATGTACCGCGACGTGCTGATGCCGATGGATAGCGCGCGGGTGGATGACTACATCGCGCCCGACTATCTCCAGCATTCCTCGCTCGCCGCGCCCGGGGTGCAGGCGCTCAAGGACTTCCTCGACTTCGTGAAGGTCCAGTCGCCCGATGCCACCCACAACCTGAAACGCGCCTTTGTCGATGGCGATCATGTCGTGGTCCATCACCACGTGATCCGCCACGCGGGTGATCCCGGCATGGCCGTGGTCGACATCTTCCGCGTCGCGGGCGGCCGGATCGTCGAACACTGGGACGTGCTGCAGGATGTGCCCGCCGATCCCGTCAACCCGCTGCCGATGTTCTGAAAGGGAGGAAACCCGATGCGCCTGCCCCTGATTGCTGCCCTCGCTGCCGCCGCGCTGCTGCCCCAGCCCGCCATGGCCGCAGCCTGCAAGCTGACGCCCAAGCAGGTCGTGACCAGGTTCATGACCCAGTTCTACGTCCAGAAAGACGTACGCGGCGCGTTCGAAACCTGGGTCGATCAGAGCTATATCCAGCACAACCCGATGGCCGCGACCGGACGGGACGCGGCGATCGGTTTCCTTGAGCCGTTCTTCAAGGCCAACCCGGCGATCCGCTATGAAATCAAGCGGGTGATCGCCGATGGCAATCTCGTCGCGGTCCATTCATGGGGGCGGTTCAGCGAAAGCGACCGGGGCGTCGCCGTGGTCGATATCCTGCGCGTGAAAGGCTGCCGGGTGATGGAGCATTGGGACGTGGTCCAGCCGGTGCCGGAAAAGGCCGCCAATTCGAACGGGATGTTCTGATGCGCTTCGACGGCAAATGCGTGGCGATCCTGGGCGGCAATGCCGGGATCGGCCTGGCGGCGGCGCGGATGTTCCGGGCCGAAGGGGCCAAGCTGGCGCTGACCGGGCGCAACCGCGAGACCCTGGCCGCCGCCGCGCAGGAACTGGACGCGCTCGGCATTGCCAGCGACATGGGCGTGCCTGGACAAAGCCGCGCCGCCATGGCCGAGATCGAGCGCGAGCTGGGCGGGATCGACGTATTGTTCGTCAACGCCGGGGTCGGCGGCTTTGCGCCCGTAGAGGACGTGACCGAGGCGTTCTGGGACGAAATCCACAGCGTCAACCTGCGCGGCGCGTTCTTTGCCGTGCAGGCCGCCTTGCCCTTGCTGCGCGATGGCGGGGCGATTGTCGTCACCGGCTCGATCGGCTCGGTCGCGGCGGTGCCGGGCAATGTCGCCTATGCCGCGGCCAAGGCGGGGCTGCGCGCCATGGCCCGGATCCTCGCCAAGGAACTGCTGCCGCGCCGGATCCGCGTCAACCTGATCAGCCCCGGCCCGACCGACACCGAAATCTTCAAACGCGGCGCCAGCGCCGACGAGATCGCCGGCGTGCGGGCCATGCTGTCCGGCGTGGTCCCGATCGGCCGCATGGGGACGAGCGAGGAGATCGCCCAGGCGGTGCTGTTCCTCGCCAGCCAGGAAGCGAGCTTCATCAACGGCGTCGACCTCTACGTCGACGGCGGCTGCGTGGAGCTGGGTTGAGCTTTGCGCGTTCTGCGCGTGGTGACAGGACTGGCCTGGGCAGAGCCGCCCAACTTTCCACCGCCCGTCACCCCGGGCTTGATCCGGGGTGACGTGCGGTGGATGCGAAACGCCTACAAGATGAAGTGGTCCCCGGCCCCGCGCACGGTGATGTCGCCGATCGAGACGCCCCACGGCTGATCGATCACGTGCATGATCGCATCCGCGATGTGTTCGGGCGCCAGGCTGGCATAGTCGATGTTCGCGGGGTCGAGCCGTTCGGCGGGGAAGGTGCCGTCCTGCATCCCGGCGATCATCGCGCCGAATTCGGGCATGTTCTGGCCGACGATGCCGATCCCGGCCGCCGGGTTGATCACCGTGCCCGACAGGCCGGTGGCGGGAACCCCGGTCGGCTTGACGATAGTGACCTTGATCTTGCCGCGCGTTTCCACCCGGAAACTTTCCGACAGGAAGTTCACCGCGCTCTTGCTCGCGCCGTAAACTGCCGCGCCGGTCACCGGGAAATTGCCGTAGATCGAGCTGACGTTGACCACCTGGCCGCGCCCCGCCGCGATCATCGGATCGTGCGCGGCGATCATGCCGTTGAGCACGCCCTTGATGTTGATGTCGATGCAGCGTTCCCACGCGCCATAGGCGGCTTCGTGATCCGAAAAGAACGCCAGCGGCATGATCCCGGCGTTGTTGACCATCACGTCGACCCCGCCGAACGCATCGAGCGCGGCACGGACCAAGGCCTTGACCTGATCGAGCCGGGTGACGTCCACCTGCACCGCCTGGGCCTGCCCGCCGCTCGCGCGGATTTCGGCGGCGACCGCTTCGGCGGCATCAAGGTTGATGTCGCCCAGCGTCACCTTTGCCCCGCGCGCCGCGGCCTTGCGGGCGACCAGGCTGCCAAAGCCCCCGCCCGCCCCGGTGATGACGATCGACTTGCCGGCCACGTGGTCAGTCATGCACTTGTCCTTCCCAATCAGAGCGCTGCCGGCATCCCGTCGAGCAGCATGGTCTTGGTTTCAACATAGCCCCACAGGCCTTCAGGTCCACCCTCGCGGCCCACACCGCTCTGCTTGAACCCTCCGAACGGCAAGCCGAAGTCCATGCGCAGGCCGTTCTGCCCGAACCCGCCGGTGCGGATGCGGCGGCCAATGGCATAGGCGGCCTGCGGATCCTGGGTCAGCACCGAACCGTTGAGACCGTAATTGCTTTCATTGGCGATGCGGATCGCGTCTTCCTCATCCTCGCAGGGGATCAGGCACAGCACCGGGCCGAAAATCTCCTCCTGCGCGATGCGGCTGGTGTTATCGACATTGGCGAACAATGTCGGCTCGATGAAGTAGCCCTGGTTGAGATGGCTGGGCCGCCCGCCGCCGCAGACCAGATCGGCGGTCTGCTTGCCTTCCGCGATGTACATTTCCACCCGTTCCAGCTGGCGCTTCATCGCCAGCGGGCCAAGCTGGGTGGCCGGATCGTCGGAATGGCCGATCACCACCTTGGCCATTTCCGCCTTGATCGCGGCGGCCAGTTCATCATGGCGGCGGCGCGGGACGATTGCGCGGCTGAGCATGGCGCAGACCTGCCCGGACAGGGTGTTGAGCGTGCCGGTCAGCAGCTTTGCCGCTGCTTCGGTCGGGAAATCGTCGCGCACGATCGCCGCGCTCTTGCCGCCGAGTTCCAGGGTGTAGCGCGCGATCCGCTCCCCGCAGACCTGGGCGATGCGCTTGCCCGCCAGGGTCGATCCGGTGAAGCTGACCTTGTCGACCCCGTGATTGCAGACGAGGTGATCGGCCGCCTCGCGGTGGCCGGGCACCAGGTTGACCACGCCCGGCGGCAGGCCCGCCGCTTCGGCGGCTTCGGCAATGAAATAGGCTTCGAGCGGGGTTTCCGGGCTGGGCTTCATGATTACCGTGCAGCCGGTCAGCAGCGCATAGGCGACTTTGTTGGCCATGATCGCGAAGGGCCCGTTCCACGGCGCGATTGCGGCGACCACGCCGACCGGTTCGTGCACCACCAGCCCCACTGCGGCGCCGACGGTGGCGCGCTGTTCGACGAACTGGAAGGCTTCGGCATAGTTCGCGATCTGCCCCAGCGTCATCACCGCGCCGCCGTGCATCGGCCCGGCAAAAGTGGTCAGGCCGCCCATCTGTGCGGTCCAGGCGCGGGCGATTTCGGGCACGCGGGTTTCCAGGTGGGCAACCATGCGGCGGAACGCGGCAATCCGCTCGACCGGAGGGGTGCTGGGCCAGGGGCCATGATCGAACGCGGCGCGCGCGGCGGCCACGGCGGCGTCCATGTCGGCCGCGTCGGCTTCGGCGCAGCGGGCCACCACCTGTTCGGTGTTGGGCGACACCATTTCCAGCATGCGGCCGCTGCGGGCGGGCACCCACTGGCCGCCGATGTACAGCTTGTCGGGATGGGCGAGGTTCACGCCTTCGGGCAGCATCCGGTCATTCTCCCACTGGAACACATTGTAACAATTGTTAGCGAAGCTATCGCCGTGCCGCCTATCATGCAAAGGAAAACGGCACAGGAAAAGGGCGGCCGTTGCCGACCGCCCTTACGCCCCGTTCTAACGGGGGCGCCCCCACCTGGTTGGCGGATTTACCGCCTGTCAGATTGTCGATCAGAATTCCTTCTTGACCGTGACCGCCCATTCGCGCGGACGACCGACCTGCGAGTAGATCGTGCCCGAGAAGGACTGCACCGCCGCGAAGCGGAACGGGGTGTAGTACTTGTCGAACAGGTTCTGGACTTCCAGGCTGATCGACAGGTCTTCGCCCTGGTTGCGCCAGGTCAGACGCGCGTTGCCGAGCGTGTAGGCCTGGAAGTAGTCGATCGGGCCACCGGCGACGACGCGGCCGGCGCTGGTCTTGCCGGTGTAGGCCAGGTCGAAGCGCGGCGTGATCGAGCCGGCCGAACCCATGTCCGCCTTGTACTGGATGCCGAAGCTGTACTTCCAGTTGGGCGAAACGATCGGATCGGTGATCAGGATCGCGTTGCCGACGCGGGCGTCGATGGTCGACCAGTTGCCGGTCAGATGGCTGAGCGAGGCGTCGATATCGAGACCTTCGACCGGCGTGGCCGACATTTCGAGTTCGAAGCCCTTGATCTTGCCGTCACCCGCGTTCTGGCGGGCGCCGCACGGGGCGTTCGAACCCAGCGAGGCGCAGCTGATCAGCGGCAGCTGGATCGCCTTGTAGTCGTTGATGAAGGCCGACAGGTTCAGCCGCAGGCGGCGGTCGAACAGGTCGGTCTTGAGACCGGCTTCGTAGGCAGTGACGGTTTCCGGACCGAACGAGCCGTTCAGCGCCTGGGCGGCGTCGAACGGACGCGCGGTCACGCCGCCGCCCTTGAAGCCGGTGCCGGCAGTGACATAGGCCAGCACCTGCGGCGAGAAGCGATAGTCGGCCGACAGGCGCCAGTCCCACTTGCTGCCGTCATAGGTGGCGACCACCCCGTCCAGCGCGCCGAGGAAGATCGACTTCGAACCGTCGAAGTTCTTGCGCTTGAAGGTGTAGTCCTTGTGCTCGTCGGTATAGCGCAGGCCGCCGGTCAGGGTCAGGCCTTCCATCGGCCGGACGAAGACCGAGCCGAACACCGCCTTGCTGTCCGCCTTGACCGGATCGTCACCCATGAACTGGAAGTTCAGGCCCGGCGCGATGTAGCGGATGTCCTGGCGGGTGAAGTAGGTCGACTTCTGCTTGGAATAGAAGCCGCCCAGGGTCCAGTCGACCAGATCGCCGACCTTGCCGTTGATGCGCAGTTCCTGGCTGAAGAACCAGAAGTCGAGATCGTTGTAACCGCCGGCGCCCAGGCTCGAGAACGGGGTATAGTCATCGTCGGTGCCCCAGATCTGGCGATAGCGGCGATAGGCCGTGATCGACTGGACGTTGAGGCTGTCCGACAGGGTGAAGGTGCCGTTGCCCGACACGCCCCAGCCATCGAACTTGGTGGTGTTGGGCATGAAATAGCCCTGGGTCACCTGGCCGCCGCCCGGCAGGTAGAAGCTGGCATAGTTGCAGAACTTGCCGCAGATCGCGTTGACCGTGCCGGCCTTGGTCGAGCTGGTCACCACTTCGGCCGCGTTGGTGCGGTTTTCATAGGTGTAGTCGGCCGCGACGGTATAATCGATCGCATCGTTCGGGTTGAAGCGCAGCGAACCGCGCACGCCCGAATAGTTCACTTCGCCGAACTTCGAGATCACGCAGTCCGAACCCGAGCTGGGCAGCGCGCTGACGCCTTCGGGATTGCCCGGCTTGGCGCAGCCATAGTCGACCTGGTCGACATAGCCGTTCTGGTGCTTGTAGACGCCCGAAACGCGGCCATAGAGGCCGTTGGCCAGCACGAAGTTGCCGCTGGCGCGCAGTTCGGAGCGCTGGCGCGAGCCATAGGTGGCCTGGACCGTACCCGAGTTTTCGTCGGTCGGCTTCTTCGAGAACAGCTTGATCGCACCGCCGATGGCGTTGCGGCCGGTGTTGGTGCCCTGCGGACCGCGCAGCACTTCGACGCGTTCAAGGTCAAGCAGGTCGAAGATCCCGCCGGTCAGCGTGGCATAGTAGACATCGTCGATGTACATGCCGACGCCCGGTTCATAGGCGGGGTTGAAGTCGAACTGGCCGACACCGCGGATCGAGGCGCCGAGCGAGGAACCATAGGCGCCGCCCATGCCGTTGAGCGTCACGTTCGGGGCCTGGCGGGCGATCTGCGACAGATCGGTCTGGTTGCGGCTTTCCAGCAGGCCGGAATCGACCGCGGTGATCGACAGCGGCGTATCCTGGAGCTTCTGTTCGCGGAACTGCGCGGTCACGACGATTTCGCGCCCGGCGCCTTCCTCGTCGCTCGCCTTGTCCTGCGCCATGACCGGGGCGGCGATTCCCATCGCCAGCGCCGATGCGCCGAGCGCAAGGCCCGTGCGCCAGAAAACCGTCATGCCGGATTGCTTGGCCATTCTTCCCTCTCCTTGTGCTGACCTCTGCAGGGTCACCTCGATTTAGTGAGTAAGACATACAAAATTCGCGAAGGCAAGCCTTCCGTTACGGCGCTGCATATTTCGGACGGGTGATGCAAAAAGGTCACGATTGTTATGAAGCATGGCGAAAGCGCCGCGTTTCGCCCCTTGCGTCGCCGCGCGGTCCGGCGGATAGGCTGGGCACATGGATGCCCCCACCGCCCCTTCCGCCGACAGCCAGGACGACACGTTCGAATTGCTGATTCGCCTGCTCAAGCTGGGCAGCTTCATCAACGCGCCGATGAAGGAAGGGGTCTGCGACCCATCGGGGATCAGCCAGATCGAACTGAAAGTGCTGATGGCGCTGGCCGGCGAAGGCGCGCTGGCCGGGCATGACCTGGTCGAGATCATGGGCGTCCCGGCGATGAACGTCAGCCGCGCGCTGATGACCCTGCGCGAACGCGGCTGGATCGAGGACGCGCTCGATCCCGACAACCGCCGGCGCAAGCCCGTGCGGCTGAGCGCGGCGGGCGAAGCGGCCTATGCCGCCACCCTGCCCGCCGCCCAGCAGGTCGCCGCCGACCTGCTCAGCGGGCTGACCGCGCGCCAGCGCCGCGATTTCGCCGCGCTGGCCGACCGGGTGATCGGCAACATGACCCAGTGGATCCGCGATCACCACGACGGGGTGAAGCTGGGCTAACTCCGCGCGCGCAGCAGGCCAGCCGGCCCTACGGCCACGTACGCTGCATCTTCTGGAAATGCTCGACTGCGAAAGCCGCGCCCAGCACCGGGTGGGCAAAGCTCATGCTGACTTCCTGGCGATCGGGCCAGGTCGGGCGCCATTCGCTTTCCGCCAGGATCACGTCCGGGCCGATCGGGTTTTCGGGATAGCACTGCACCGCCGGTTGCAGGTGCGCCACGGTATGCGACCAGCCGGTTTCGTAATCGGCCTGCCACTGCATCATGTAGTTGAGCCGGCGGATCTTCCACACCCCGTCTTCGCGCACAAAGTCGTTCTCATAGATGCCCGCTTCCCAGAACTGCTGCGGCATCCCTTCGGGCAGGGCATCCTTGATCGCATCGTGCCAGCCGCCCGCCAGCACGCCGCGGAAGCGGCCCTTGGCGGTCTGGCGATCGGGCGCGATGGTGATGACGTCCTGCAACTGGAAATGGTCGAGCAGCAGGCCCTTGACCGGGCCGCGCCGGCCGCCGGTGAACAGGTTCTGGAACCAGGTGCCGTAAAGCCGCATGATCCCTTCGTGGCCCCGGTATTCGCCGGACAGGAACACCACCGCGCCGTCCTGGCTGAACAGGCCGGCCACTTCCTCGGGCCGGTTGTAGTCGATGTAATAGCCATAGGCGTTCTGCAGGCGGCGGATTGCGTTGAGATCCTCCAGCTCATCGATCCGCGCTTCCAGCGCGGCAAGACGGGCTTCGACATCGGCCATTTTCGACTCTCCCATTAATTTGTATGCAATGCTAACAAAATGGCAGCGTTTGGCGAGAGGGAAAAAGCAGATGAGCGAATGGTCGGGCCGGGTGGCCTTCATCAGTGGCGGGGTTTCCGGACTGGGGCTTGGGATCGCCCAGGCGTTCAGCAACGCGGGGATGCGCCTGGCGCTGTCCTACCGCAACGAGGACTACCGCGCCCAGGCCGCCCGCTGGTTTGCCGAGCAGGGCCGCGAGGAGCCGCTGTGGATCAGGCTCGACGTGCTGGACCGCGATGGCTGGGCCGCTGCGGCGGAACAAGTCACGGCGCGGTTCGGCGAGGTGCACGTGCTGTGCAACAACGCCGGGGTCAGCGTGTTCGGCGATACGGCCGAGGCCAGCCATGCCGACTATGACTGGATCATGGGGGTCAATTTCGGCGGTGTGGCGAACGGCCTGGTCGCTTTCCTGCCCAGGCTGAAAGCGGCCAGCGGGCGGCGTCACGTGGTCAACATCGCCAGCATGGCTGCCTACCTGTCCGGCCCGCAGGCGGGGATCTATACCGCCAGCAAGTTCGCGGTGCGCGGCCTGACCGAATCGCTGCGCTACAATCTGGTGCCCCACGGCATCGGCTGTTCGCTGGTCTGCCCGGCGCTGATCCGCACCAATGCCTGGGACAGCGCCTTTCGCCGCCCGGCCGAATTTGCCCAAAGCGGCTTTGGCGAGGTCAACCGGGCGGAACTGGAACAGTTCGGCACCGCGTTCGAGGCGGGGATGGACCCGCTGGAGGCGGGCACCAAGATCGTCGCGGGCATGACGCGCGGCGCTGGCCTGATCTTCACCCACCCCGAATTCGCCGAGGACTTCGAGGCGATCTACGCGGACAGCCTTGCCGCCCTGCCCGACGAGGCTGCCCCGCCCGAGCGGCTGGAAGTGGAACGCCTGCGCCGCGCGGCGAACCGCGCCGCGCTGGCCGGCAAGGCGATCAGCATCAACGATCTGACCTAGACGCGAGGGCGCGCCCCGCTATCTTCCCGACTGGGGGAGAACACGGAGACACCGCATGTGTGACGATTTTACCGCCGAGCAGGAAGAAGCCGCCCTCGCCCGCAGCGGCCTCAACCGCCGTGAATTCGCCGCGCTGGGTTCGGCCGCGCTGCTCGCCGCGTCCGGCCCCGCGCTGGCCAAGGGCGGCCCGGCGCTGAAAGAAGCCACGGTCACTTTCAAGACCGAGGACGGCACAGCCGACGGCTTCTTCGTCCACCCGGCCAGGGGCAAGCATCCCGGCGTGATCCTGTGGCCCGACATTGCCGGGCTGCGCGATGCCTACAAGCAGATGGCGCGGCGGCTGGCGGGCGAAGGCTATGCCGTCTTGGTGCTCAACCACTATTACCGCTCCAGCCCGGCCCCGATCCTGAATTCGATCGCCGAATGGCGCACCCCCGAAGGCCAGGCCAAGCTGAAGCCGATGATCGCCGCGATCAACCCCGAAGGGACGATGCGCGATGCCAAGGCCTGCGTCGCCTTCCTGGACGCGCAGAAGGCGGTGGACCGCAAGCGCGGGATCGGCACCCAGGGCTATTGCATGGGCGGCCCCTACACCGTGCGCGCGGCCTATGCCGTGCCGGGCCGGATCAGGGCGGCGGCCTCGTTCCACGGCGGCGGACTGGTGACCGACCAGCCCGGCAGCCCGCACAAGCTGCTGGCCGAAACCAAGGCCAGCTACCTCATCGCCATCGCCCGCAACGACGATACCCGCGCGCCAGCCGAAAAGGACGTGCTGCGCGAAGCCGCCAAGGCTGCCGGCCGCCCGGCCGAGATCGAGGTCTACGCCGCCGACCACGGCTGGTGCACGCTCGACGCCCCGATCTATGACAAGGCCGAGGCCGAGCGCGCCTGGGCGCGGCTGCTGGCGCTGTACAAGGGGCTTTAGCTCAGGCCCACCAATAGGCCGTCGCGCGCATTTCGATGCTGATGCGCGGCGGCGCGTCGGCGGGGGCGCGCGGATCGTCGAAGGCGACGTGCGGCACGCAGTGGGCGCGGGCCGGATCGCTGTCGTTGGTCTTGAACAGCACCGCCTCGTCGGCAGTGAGATCGGGGTAGAAATACCAGCGGTGCGCGGGATTGTGCGCCGCCACCCAGCTTTCGAACGACCATTCGGGCGAGCCATCGACGGGATCGAAGATCGCCTGCGCGACGATCAGGTCGGCCTCGGTAAAGCTGCGCGCATCGCAGAAGGCCAGCGGCACGTCCTGCGGCGGCGGGCTGAGTGCGCGCCACAGGTTGTAGGCGGCGCAGCGGGTGAAGGCCCGCTCCCCGGCCCCGCGCTGCGCAAACTGGGCGGCGGTCACATCGTTGATGTCGACATGGGCAAAGCGCGCCGGGTGCGAATTGTCGGTGCTGCCGGCCTTGCCGCTCTTTTCGCTGAAGCGCAGGATGCCGGGGCTGGTGACCTGCACCTCGTCCGCGCCGGTCAGGGTCTTGATCAGCGCCGCCACTTCATCGCGGTGCACCGCTTCCAGCGCCGCGCGGTCGGTCCAGTCGGTGATCGCGCTGCGGTGGCGGACCAGCTGGAACCCCTCGCGGTCCACGTGGGCGTCGATCGCGCGGGCATCGTGCACCGGCATCGCGTGCAGCGCCACCGGCACGCGGTCCTTCTCGTGCGCGTTGGCATAGTAATAGGGGCGGGAGCCATCCCGCTCGACATAGGCGATCAGCGCCTCGCGCATTGCTGCCTCCCGGATCTGCGGCACCCCTATTCCCTTGTCATCGTCATTGCGAGCGCAGCGAAGCAAACCAGGGCGACAGGGCTCGACGATCTGGATTGCTTCGTCGCTGCGCTCCTCGCAATGACGAAAGTTGGCTCAGCGCTTGATCTTGCTGGTATCGAAAGTTCCCAGGCCCGGCTTGAAGCTCTTTTCGTCCAGGAACTGGCGGGTGGCTTCGTGACGGGCTTCGACGCCGCCGAAGTTGTGCAGGGCTTCCTGCGCGCGGATCAGGTAATCCTCGGCGTTGTCATAGGTCATTTCGGTCATCCGGCGCACGGCCCACTTGGTGGCGCGCAGCGCGTGGCTGTCCTTGGCCTTCAGCGCATTGGCGACTGCCAGCACGCGGGCGTGAAGCTGGTCCGCCGGTACCGCCTCGGTCACCAGGCCCTGGGCTTCGGCCTGCTTGCCGGTCAGGTTTTCGCCCATCATCGCGTGGTACAGCGCCTTGCGCAGCGGCATCAGGTCGGCCACGACCTTGCTCGCGCCGCCGCCCGGCAGGATGCCCCAGTTGATTTCCGACAGGCCGAACTGCGCGTCTTCCGCCGCGATTGCGATGTCGCAGGCGAACAGCGGGCCATAGCCGCCGCCAAAGCACCAGCCGTTGACCATGGCGATGGTCGGCTTTTCATACCAGCGCAGGCGTTCCCACCACGCATAGGCTTCGCGCTGGCTCTTGCGGATTGCCCACAGGCCCTGCTCCTCGGTCTCGCGGAAGTATTCCTTGAGGTCCATGCCCGCCGACCAGGCCTCGCCCTCGCCGGTCAGGACCAGCACCTTGACGTCCTCGCGGAATTCCAGCTCGGCGATCACCCGGCCCATCTGGCGGTTGAGCTTGGGGCTCATGCAGTTGCGCTTTTCCGGGCGGTTGAATTTGACCCAGGCGATGCCGTCCTCGACGGTGAAGGCAACGGTATCTTCTTCGGCGCGTTCGGTGCTCATGGTCGATCCTCTGCTGATGTCGCAATGTTGTTATGAGTTATAACAAAACGAATTGCTATGCACAATAGCCATTGCTAGGCTGGGGCGATGAACGATCCGCTGCTCGATCTGCCCGGATATGCCCTGCGCCGCGCGGCCGGGGCGATGATGGCGGAATTCTCGCGTCGGCTGGAACCGCTGGGCCTGCGCTATGCCGATGTTTCGGCGCTGCTGCTGATCGGGGCCAACCCAACGCTGACCGCCAGCCAGCTGGGCCGGATGCTCGACATCCAGCGCGCCAACATGGTGCCCTTGCTGGGCCGGCTGACCGATGCCGGGCTGATCACCCGCCGCCCGCTCGACGGCAAGTCGCACAGCCTGCACCTGACCGATGCGGGTGAGGTCAAGCTGGCCGAGGCGCGCCGCGTGATCGAACAGTTCGAAAGCTGGCTGGTTGCCCGAATACCGCCCGCGCACCGCGATCACCTCAAGCCCGCGCTTGATGCGTTGTGGCGGGACTAGGCCGCCGCACCGCGCAGCATTTCGACGTTTTCCGCGATCATGGCCCGTACTGAACGCGGCGGGCGGCCAAGCAGGCGCTGCACGTCGCCTGAGCGGATTTCCAGGAACCCTTCACGGATCGCCCGGCCAAAGCTGACCATGTCGTCGCTGTTCCACGGAATGCCCGACACATACTGATCATCGACCGGGCGGCGCGGAATGCCCATCGCATCGAACATCGCATATTGCTGTTCGTCGCTGACCGGCACGTAGTCCAGCGGCACGCCGGTCACCTCGGCCAGCAGCGCGGTCACTTCGGCAAAGCTCTGCAGGTCCGGCCCGGTAATGTCATAGGTCTGGCCGCCATGGCCCTCGCCCGCCAGCACGGCGACGGCGCACAGCGCGCAGTCCTCGCGCCAGACCATCGCTTCGCGCCCCGCGCCGGCATTGCTGATCCACTGGCGGCTGGCCATCACGCCGGGACCGGCCATGACGATCATCGCATCGGCATAGTGGGCATCGCGCAGGAAGGTGAAGTTCAGGCCCGAGGCGCGGATCAGGCGTTCAGTCTCGATATGATCGTGGCGCACTTCGGCCGGGTTGGCGGGATCGTCGATGCCGATGAAGCTGGTGTAGACCACGTGCCCCACCCCGGCCGCCTTGGCCGCATCCACCGCCGCCTGGTGCTGCGCCACCCGCGCGCCTACGCGGGTGCCGGAAATCAGCAGCAGCCGCTCCGCCCCTGCCAAGGCTTCGACCATGCTGGCGGGCTGGTCATAGTCGCCATAGCGCACCTCGCAGCCCCGCGCGGCCATGTCGGCCAGCTTGTCCGGCGTGCGGCTCATCAGGATCAGGTCACGGGCGCGGCCCTGGTCGATCAGCGCCTGGGTGACGATCCGGCCATACTGGCCGGACGCCCCGGTAATCGCGATCCGCGTCACGGCGTGGTGGCGGCGTCAAGCTGGGCCTGGGGTACCCACCAGCCGTGGACCTGCGGGCGCAGCCGCGTGGGGATGACGATCCGCGCCACCGGCCCCGCTGCAATCGCATCGCCATCCAGGATCCAGGCTTCGTGGTGGAACTGGTTGTCGCCCACCTGCTGATCCACGATCATGATCAGCCAGCCGGCATGGCCCGGCGTGGCCGATGGCACGTGGACCGGCTCGTTGTAACCCGCCAGCGGCGGCAGCGGCAGCGCCTGGCTCACCTGCGGCGCGGCCGATTGCATCCCGTCCAGCCGCACCAGCAGGTTGAAATCGACCCCCACCGGCCCGGCAGCCAGCGGCGGCCCCTTAAGATCGGGGTTCATCGTCAGCATCCAGCCGAAGTCATAGGGACGGCCCTGCTTCGCCGCCGGGATCACCGGAAAGTCGCCCGGCGGGCCGATCTCGCTTTCCTTGACCTCGCCCGCAGGGCCGCGGGGGTCGACCGTCCAGCGGGTCAGCGCGCCCTTGATTTCCCGCGGCTGAAGGAAAATCCCCGACGGTTCGCGGATGAAGGCAAAGGCATTGGTGCTATTGAGGCAGGCGTCGAAGTGCAGCAGGCCTTCGCTGTCCTCCCAGGCGTTCATCATGTGGTACGAATGGACGCCCTTGGGCCCCTTGAACCACTTGATCTCGGACACGTCGCCATAGCGCGGCATTACCCCCAGCCAGCTTTCCAGTTCCGGCTGGTGGTGCCAGTGCTCGCCCCCGGCCTTCAGCCGGTCAATGTCCGCCGTGGTCGGATAGATCGGGAACAGCGCATAGTTCTGGCTGATCGTGAAATCGTGCATCATCGCGCAGTAAGGCGCGTCGAACCACTGTTCGCTTTTCAGCGCGCCGTCCGCCCCGACCACGCAATAAGCAATCTTGGTGCTGGCCTGACCATCGGCTTCATAGCCATAGAAGAACAGTTCGCCGGTTTCGGCGTCGATCCGCACGTGGGCGGTCATCGTCTCGCTTTTGAGCAGGCCGCCGAAATCATAGCTGCCGATCGTCTCCAGCGTCAGCGGATCGACGCGGTAGGGGCGGCCATCCTCCTTGGCCATCAGCAGGCGTCCGGCGTGCCACACCGGGGTCGTGTTGGCCACCGTGCGGTCCACGCCCGCCACGTCCGGATCGTCGGTCCAGGGGTTGCGGTACTTGCCGAAGCGCGCCCGGCCCAGTTCCTTTTCCGCCTTGTGCCGCGCGGTTTCGACGAACTTCATCGCGAAATCGACGCTGCCATCGGCACCAAACGACAGGCGGCTGACCATGCCATCGCCCGACAGGGTGTGATCGTCGGCGAACTTGGGGGGATAGGCCGGATCGGGCACCGCGCGATAGAAGCTGCCGCGCACCTCGGGCGGGATCGTGCCATGCACTTCCAGCCCGGTCAGCGCCACTTCGCGCCCGACGGGTTCGTTCAGCCCGGTGAAATAGGGGGTTTGCGGAAAAGCGCCCATAGTCCTCATCCTAACTATTGTTACCTTTTTCTAGCCGTTCCGGCGCGCGGCGCAAGCCAGAAAAAAGGGCCGCCGTCTGGATGACGGCGGCCCCAGGTTCAGGGTTATCCGGTGGTTCAGAAATCCTTTTTCAGCGTCACCGCCCAGGTCCGCGGCATACCCGGCGCGCCCGAGACGGTGCGCGGGCTGGCGTACTGTTCGTAGAGCGAGGTCATGTAGTACTTGTTGAACAGGTTCTGCACTTCGACGCTGACCGACAGCGGGCTTTCGCTTTGCTGCTTCCAGGTCAGGCGGGCATTGCCCAGGAAGTAGCTGTTGATCCGGTTGCTGGCATAATAGGTGGCCAGCGGGCCAGAGATCGCCGGAACCGCGACGCTGTCGTAGTTGATCGCTTCGGTATAGACGTGGCTCTGGTACGAACCGTCGAAGCGGGCCGAAACGGTGCCGCCCATCACGTCCGGAATGTCGTACTGCGCCCCGAAGCTGTACTTCCACTTCGGCGTGTAGGGCGTGACCATGTTGAGAGTCAGCGCACCCAGCGAACCGTTGCCCGGGTTGAACGACTTGTACTGGAAGTCGATGTAGCTGAGCGCGCCGTCGAGAGTGAAGTTCTCGACCGGCTTAATCAGGGTTTCGACTTCGAAGCCCTTCACCTTGGCCTTGCCGATGTTGTTCGGCTGGAGGCAGGGCGAAATCGGGCAGGCCGACAGCGTCAGGATGATGTCCTTGTAGTCGTTCAGGAAGGCCGAAATGTTCAGCCGCATGCGGCGGTCGAACAGGTCGGTCTTGATCCCGGCTTCATAGGAAATCAGCGTTTCCGGCGCGAAGGTCTTGATCTGGTTGTTGGGGCTGGACGGGCCGAAGAACGGCCGCGGGTTGACCCCGCCCGCGCGGTAGCCGGTGGCGACCTGGGCATAGGCCATCACTTCGGGGCTGAAGCGATAGTCCGCCGCCACGCGCCAGTCGAAGCGCTTCGAATCGAAGCTGGCCGACACGTTGTTCAGGCCCACCAGCAGGCAGTTCGGAGCATTGCCGATCCCGGTCGGGCCGGCGGTCGGCGCGCCGAGGAAGAAGGCGCAGACGCCCGGCACGGTCATGTCCGGATTGCGGCGGAAGAAGGTGTAGTCCTTGCTGTCCCACGAATGGCGCAGGCCCGCGGTGATGTTGAAGTTCTCAACCGGGTGCAGCATGAAGTTGGCGAACAGCGCCTTGTTCGATGCCGGCGTCGGATCGGGCCCGTGGATGAAGTCGATCCCGGCATAGTTCAGGTCGACCCGCGCGGTCAGCGTCCCGTCACGCTTGAAGTAGAACCCGCCCAGGGTGAAGTCGAGCAGATCGCCGACCTTGCCGTTCAGGCGCAGTTCCTGGCTCCACTGGTCGTTGACCAGGGTCTGGCGCAGCTGCTGGTTGGTGATCGGCGAGTTGTCGACGTCCTGCGCCCAGTCCGACTTGTAGTGGCGCCAGGCGGTGATCGACTTGAGCTGCAGGCTGTCCGACAGGTCGATGTCGATCGTGCCCGAAACGCCATAGTTATCGAGCCACTGGTGCGGATCGAACGCGACCGGCTTGAACGGCGACTGGGTGGTCGCCGGGGTCTGGTCAAGGAAGGTGGCGTAGCTGACGAACTTGCGGTCGTAGCCAGTCAGCGTGTCGCACGAGTTCACCCCGTACGGCACGAAGGCGCAGTTGCCGCGGATCGCGCTGCCATCGATCGAGCTGGGCAGCCAGGGCTGGCCGTTCGAATTGACCGAGGGGTTGTTGTAGTAGAGCAGCACCGAGGCGCCCGCTTCCGAACGGTCGCGGGTATAGTCGCCCGATACGTTCACTTCGACGGTTTCGGTCGGCACCCAGCGCATCGACAGCTTGCCGGCGGAATAGGACTGGCCGCCCAGCGTGCCGAGCAGCGGGTTGCTGCCCGCGCCCATCGGCTTCACGCCCGAACCCGGATGGGTCAGGCCATAGTCCAGCCGCTTGACGTGGCCATCGCGGCTCTTCGACACGCCGGCCACGCGCATGAACAGGTTGTCGGCCAGCGCCATGTCAGCATAGCCGCGCACTTCGACGCGGTTGTACGAACCGTAGGCGACCTGGAGCGAACCCTTGCCATTGCCCTTGGGCTTGGTCGAAAACAGCTTGATCGCGCCGCCGATGGCGTTGCGGCCCGACAGCGTGCCCTGCGGCCCGCGCAGCACTTCGACCCGGTCAAGGTCCATCAGGTCGAGCAGCGAGCCGGTGAGCGTCGGGATGTAGACATCGTCGACATAGATGCCGACGCCCGGTTCCAGCGCGAAGTTGAAGTCGGTCTGCCCGACGCCGCGGATGAAGGCGATCAGGCCCGAACCGTTCTGCTGGCCCTGCGGGGTCAGGGTGACGTTGGGGGCCTGCGCGGCGACCTGCTCGACGCTGGTCTGGCTGCGCGCTTCGAGCATTTCGGAATTGACCGCCGAAATCGCCAGCGGGGTATCCTGCAGCTTCTGTTCGCGGAACTGGGCGGTGACCACGATTTCCGGGTTGCCGACCTTGTCCGATTCGTTCGATTCCTGCGCGGCGGCGGGGGCCGCGATCATGGCGAAAGCCAGCGCTGACGCGCTGAACATCGCCGCATGACGAAGCTTGGTCATTGCCTTCATCCTCCCTCTGGTAAGGCCGGCTTGATTGTAAGCCTTACCTACTGAATATCACAGATGTGAAAAATTCAAAGGGGTGAATTGCGCCGCGTGTAGATTTTGGCGCCCCGCGCTCAGGCAAAATCCTCGGTATCGATGGTCGAGCGGATTGCCTCGCCATAGCGGTGGCCGGCAACCGTCTGCTGGTTGATCAACCCGTCCAGTTCGGCCGCAACCGGGGCGGGAATGTCCCAGTCCCAGCGCGCGATGTTTTCAGCGAGGTGCGCTTCGTTCGCGGTGCCGGGAATGGTCACCACGTGTTCGCCCCGGCTCAGCACCCAGGCCAGGCTGAGCTGCGCCGGGGTCACCCCTTCGCGCGCTGCGATGGCATTGAACGCATCGACCAGCGCCAGGTTCTTCGGCCAGTTGTCCGCGTTGAAGCGCGGCATGGTGTTGCGCAGGTCCTTGTCGGGCAGCGCGGCGACATCGCGCACCCCGTTCGCCAGCACCCCGCGCGCGACGGGCGAGAAGGCGACGAAAGTGATGCCGAGGTCCCGGCAGGTGTCCAGCACGGCGATTTCGGGATTGCGGGTCCACAGCGAATATTCGGTCTGCAGCGCGGCAACCGGATGGACCGCGTGGGCGCGGCGGATCGTGTCCGCCCCCATTTCCGACAGCCCGACCGAGCCGATCTTGCCCGCCTCGACCAGATCCTTCATCGCCCCCATCGATTCCTCGATCGGCACGCTGAAATCGCGGCGGTGCATGTAATAAAGGTCGATGTGATCGGTCTGCAGCCGGGCGAGCGATTCATCGATGCAGCGCTTGATCGCTTCCGGGCTGCAATCGACCGAGCGGCGCGCCCCATCGACCTTGATGCCCATCTTGGTCGCCAGGAAGAACTCCTTGCGGCGGCCCTTCAGCGCATTGCCAAGGCGCGTTTCGTTGTGCCCCAGGCCATAGATGTTGGCGGTATCGAGGTTGTTGTAGCCCAGGTCGAGCGCCCGGCCGAGCAGGCGTTCGCCCTCTTCGTCGGAAGGCGGCGTGCGATAGGCCCAGGACAGCGACATGCACCCCAGCCCAACCGGATTCACTTCGCGTCCGTTGATCCGCCGCATTCCGACCATTTGCGAATTCCTCAATTTGAACCCAGTCCTTCGTCATTGCGAGCAGAGCGAAGCAATCCAGGGCGTCTTGTTCGACTCTGGATTGCCACGCGGCTGCGCCGCTCGCAATGACGATGCTGAATCCTTTACCGCGCCGCTTCCAGCTGCTGTTCCAGTTCGCCAAGCACCCTATAGCAATCGAGCACCGAGGCGACAGAGGAATTGGGCTCGCGGCCCTCGCGAATGGCAGCAATGAATTCGCGGTCCTGCAGTTCGATCCCGTTCATGCTGACGTCCACCTTGGACACGTCGACCGGTTCTTCCTTGCCGTTCACCAGATCGTCGTAACGCGCGATGTAGGTGGCATTGTCGCCGATGTAGCGGAAGAAGGTGCCCAGCGGCCCGTCGTTGTTGAACGACAGTGACAGGGTGCAGATCGCGCCGTTTTCGCTCTTGAGCTGGATCGACATGTCCATCGCGATGCCCAGTTCCGGGTGGATCGGGCCTTCGATGGCGTTGGCCTGGACGATCTTCCCTGCCTGGTAGGCGAACAGGTCCACAGTGTGCGCGGCGTGGTGCCACAGCAGGTGGTCGGTCCAGCTGCGCGGCTCGCCCTTGGCGTTGATGTTCTTGCGGCGGAAGAAATAGGTCTGGACGTCCATCTGCTGAATGTTCAGCTCGCCTGCCGTGATCCGGTTGTGCACGTACTGGTGTGACGGATTGAAGCGGCGGGTGTGGCCGACCATGCAGACCAGCCCGGTTTCCTTCTGCTTGGCCAGTACGGCCTCGCTATCGGCCCAGCTGTCGGCCAGCGGGATTTCCACCTGCACGTGCTTGCCCGCGTTCATGCAGGCGATCGCCTGCGCGGCGTGCATCTGCGTGGGAGTGCACAGGATCACCGCGTCGACGTCGTCACGCGCCAGGGCATCCTCAAGTTCGGTTGAGCTATGCTGCGCGCCGTACTTGGCGGCGACCGCCGCGGCCTGTTCGGCGGTGCGGCTGATGATCGAGACGATCTCGACGCCCGGGATGTTCTTCAGGCCGTCGAGGTGCTTTTCGCCAAAGGCACCGGCACCGGCCAGGGCAATGCGGATCGGCTGGGTCATGCTGCGGGCTCCAATACGATGTGGCCGATGGCCGTGTTGCTGCACGGGATGTGGTAATGGCGGTGCAGACGCTTGACCTTCTTGCCGAGCGCGCCGCGCATGATCAGCCACATCACCATTTCGATGCCTTCGCTGCCGGTTTCGCGCAGGTATTCGATGTGCGGGATGAAGCGAACCGCGTCATCGTCCGATTCCAGCATGTCGAGGAACTTGTTGTCCCATTCGCGGTTGAGCAGCCCCGCGCGCGGGCCCTGCAACTGGTGGCTCATGCCCCCGGTGCCCCAGATCTGCACGTTGAGGTCTTCGGGGAAGCTTTCCACCGCGCTGGCAATCGCCTCGCCCAGCGCCCAGCAGCGATTGCCCGACGGCACCGGATAGGTCACCACGTTGACCGCCAGCGGCACGACCTTGCACGGCCACTTTTCAGGCGTGCCGAACATCATCGAGAGCGGCACGGTGAGGCCATGATCGACGTCCATCTCGTTGATGATGGTCATGTCGAAATCGTCGAGGATCAGGCTCTGCGCGATGTGCCAGGCAAGGTCGGCATGGCCTTCGACGTCGGGCACCGGGCGCGGACCCCAGCCTTCGTCGGCGCTCTTGTAGCTTTCGCCGCAGCCGATCGCGAACGTCGGGATGATGTTGGCGTCAAACGCGCTGGCGTGGTCGTTGTAGACCAGGATCACCACGTCGGGCTCTTGCTGCCGTTCCCATTCCTTGGTCCATTCGTACCCGGCGAAGATCGGGCCGAAATAGTCATCCTGGGTCTTGCCCTGGTCAACCGCGACGCCCAGCAAGGGCACGTGGCTGGAGGCGACGCCGGCGGTAATGCGGGCCATCTCAGTACCCTCCCTTGATCGAGCGGTTGCCGATGGGGCTGCGGCCGCCCTTGTTCATCATCTCGCGGTATTCGGGGAACGTGTATTCGGTCATCGAAGACACCGCCTCGGCAAAGCTCAGCCCATCGGTGCTGAACAGCTTGGCGAGGTAATAGACGTTGCCGCCCAGATCGAGCAGGCGGTTGTAATCGCGCGCCAGCAGCGCGTCCTTGGCCTCGTCCGACAGCTTCCACTCGTCGAGGTAGGCTTTTTCGTCCGCCTTGAAGCGCTCGCGGTTCTCGGCCTTCATCAGGCTCATCGCGAACTGGTTGATCCAGTACCCCTTGCGGGCGCGGGCCGCCGTGTAGACGCGGGTGCCCGGAATATCGTCGAACTCCGCGAGGTATTCGTGGATGTTCTGCTTTTCGGTCGGCGCTGTCACAGCCCCTTCTCCTTCAACTGGGCATCGAGCCGCGGGAAGACCCGGCGGGCGTTGCCTGCGAAAATCGCGGCGCGTTCGGCGTCGCTGATATCCAGCGCGTCGACATAGCGCTTGGTATCGTCGAAATAGTGCCCGGTTGTGGGGTCGATCCCGCGCACAGCGCCCACCATCTCGCTGCCGAACAGGATGTTCTTGTTCTCGATCACATCGGCCAGCAGGTTGATCCCCGGCTGGTGGTAGACGCAGGTATCGAAGAACACGTTGTTCATCAGATGGCCCGACAGATCCGGCTTCTTGAGCATGTCGGCCAGCCCCCGGTAGCGCCCCCAGTGATAGGGCACCGCGCCGCCGCCGTGCGGGATGATGAAGCGCAGGTTCGGGAACTTGCTGAACAGGTCGCCTTCCAGCAGCTGCATGAAAGCGATGGTATCGGCAGCGATGTAATAGGCGCCGGTGGCATGCATCGCCGGGTTGCAGCTGCCCGAAACGTGGATCATCGCCGGCACATCCAGCTCGCACATCGCTTCGTAGAAGGGGAACCAGTATTCATCCGTCAGCGGCGGATGCTTGAAATGCCCACCGCCCGGATCGGGATTGAGGTTGCAGCCGATGAAGCCCATGTCCACGCAGCGCTTCAGTTCTGCGATCGAGCTGGTCATGTCCGCCTCGGGCGACTGCGGCAACATGCACACGCCCGCGAACACGTCCGGATAAAGGCCGACCACCCGCGCGATCAGGTCGTTGCAGACCTGCGCCCATTTCACCGCGACCGACTGGTCGCCAACGTGCGGGGCCATGGCGCTGGCCCGCGGGCTGAAGATCGTCATGTCCGCGCCGCGTTCCTTGATCAGGCGCAGCTGGTTGCTCTCGATCGTCTCGCGGATCTCGTCGTCCGAAATCTCGGGATAGGGCGGGCACTCGGTCCCCGCCTTGAACGCGGCTTTCTGAGCCTCGCGCCATTCGTCGTGGGCCTTGGGCAGCACGGTATAGTGGCCGTGGCAGTCGATGATCATGCTTTTCCCTTTCCCGCCGCTGCTCGCTGGCGCAGCACAGTGCCGCGCGTCATCACCGGGGGCACCCCCAGCGACAGCAGCGTCTTGGCGCTTTCTTCCATTTCCGCCGCACGGCGTGCCCCGTGCGTGTACATCCGTTCCAGGTTGTAAGCGGCGCGCGCCGCCCACGGCTGGCTCTTTTCACTGGCGTCAAGCGAGGACAGCACCTCGTCCGCCACGCCCGCCGCTTCAGCCGCCGCCATCATCTCGTCAGTCAGGGCCTCGATCCCCTTGACCATGACCGAACGGATCATCTTGATCGCGCTGGCCCGGCCTACTTCGCTGCCAACCACGCGGATGTTGGTGAAGCCAGCGGCGCGCAGCTTGCCCTCGGCCTCCTCTGCACCGTCGCCCGCCAGCAGCAGGGGCACCGCCAGCCGCGCCGGATTGACCGGGGCCAGCACCGCTACATCGACATAGCGCCCGCCCGCCGCCGCGACCGCCCGGGCCGCCGCGCGCTTGGTATCGGGGGCCACCGAATTGCAATCGCACCACAGCGCGCCCTGGGCCAGGAACGGGGCATAGTGCTGGGCCGCCGGCAGCGCCTGATCCGCCGTGACCAGCGACAGCACCATCGGCGCTCCGGCCAGCGCAGCCTCGGCGCTGTCCGCCGCGATTACCCCCGCTGCGGCCATGGCGGCGCGGCGGGCGGGCAGCAAGTCCCAGCCGCGCGCCCGGTGTCCCCACCCGGCGGCAGCGGCAAAGGTCGATCCGGCTTCACCGAATCCGATCAGGGCAAGTTCGCATTGCATCATTCCGGGCCATGCGCGCCGGGCCGGGCCATGCGCCAATCGAATGACCAATGCGGCTATCGCAATTTGCGAATCAATCAGTCAGCGAGCGCCCCACTTCGCGCAGCAGACCGAGGAAGCCCGCCTGGGTCGGGGTGGGTCGCCAGCCGGCGCGGGTGGTGATGCCGATGGTGCGGGCGACCGGGACCGGGGTGGGCAGCGCGGCCAGCACCCCGGCCTTGAGTTCGAGCGAGACCTGATCGGGCGACAGCAGGGTCAGCCCATCACCTGCGAGCAGCAGCTGCCGGATCATCATGGTCGAGCCGCATTCGATCCCGACGTGCGGCACCGCGCGGCCCAGAGCCTGGACCATGTGCTCCCAATAGCGCCGCAGCGGGGTTTCGCGGCCGGGGAGGAACCACGGATAGGCGAACATGGCGTCGGCCAGGTCCGGGCTGTCCAGCAAGGGATGCCCGGCGCGCATCACCAGCACCGGGCAGTCCTCGAACACGGCTTCCTGCGCCAGGTCATCGACCAGCGTCACTTCACGCAAGGCGCCCAGCATCAGGTCGATTTCGCCGTGGCGCAGCGGGCCGGCGAGTTCCGCATGGCTGCCTTCGTGGACCACCACGTCCACCCCGGGCCAGTCCGCCACGAACCGCGCGATCACTTCGGGCAGCCAGCGCGCGCGCGACAGCGGCATGGCACCCACCGCGATCCGCCCGCCGGATTTGCCTTGCAAGGCAGCCACTTCGGCCAGGCCGCTGCGCAGTTCCGCCATGGCCAGGCCAAACCCGCGCGCACGGCGTTCGCCCGCCGGGGTCAGGGCCAGGCTGCGCCCGCGCCGGTCAATCAGCCGCTGCCCCAGCGCGACCGACAGGTCGGCCACCGCGCGGTGGAGCGAGGCCGGGGAAATCCCGGTCGCTTCCGCCGCCGCGGCATAGGACCCGGCGCGGACCACCGCCAGGAAGGCGCGCAGCTGCGTGCCGGTGACGCGCGGGCTGCCGATGTAGCGGATCGCTTCTTCCGCGCGGGGGGCCAGCAGCAGCGCCGGCTCGGTCGGGGTCATGCCCTGCGGGCCGCGCTGGAACAGGGTAACGCCCAGGCTTGCCTCGAGCCCGGTGATCGCCTGGGTGAGCGCGGGTTGAGACAGGTTGACCGCGCGCGCCGCGCGGCTGAGACTGCCGTGACGCACGGTTGCAGCCAGCGCGGCATAGTGGCGGATGTTGGGCGGCCGATCAGTCATGGCTATAGTCGATTAGCAAATAATTATATCCGCCGCCAACTTCGCATTATGCGTTGGACGCCGCCCGCGCGCATGGCCCAGTGTGCTGACCTTGCGCGGAGAGAAAGATGAGCGGGATCGTCGTCCAGAATATCGAGCGTGCCCCCCTTGAGGTGATCGACGGCCTGGCGGCCTGCGGTGTCGCCACGGTGCACGAAGCGCAGGGCCGCACCGGCCTGCTCGCCAGCTACATGCGCCCGATCTATGCCGGCGCGCGGATCGCGGGCAGCGCGGTGACGATCAGCGCCCCTCCGGGCGACAACTGGATGGTCCATGTCGCGATCGAACAGCTGAAAGAAGGCGACGTGCTGGTGATCGCGCCGACCAGTCCGTGCGAAGACGGCTATTTCGGCGACCTGCTGGCCACCAGCGCCCAGGCGCGCGGCTGCCGGGGGCTGATCATCAACGCCGGCATCCGCGACGTGCGCGACCTGACCGAAATGCAGTTCCCGGTGTGGTCCAAGGCGGTGTTCGCGCAAGGCACGATCAAGGCCTCGCTCGGCAGCGTCAACGTGCCGGTGGTCTGCGCGGGCGCGCCGATCGAGGCGGGCGACGTGATCGTGGCCGACGATGACGGCGTCTGCGTGGTCAAGCGCGCCAAGGCCGCCGAAGTGCTGGCCGCAGCACAGGCCCGCGAAGCCAACGAGGGCGACAAGCGCCGCCGCCTGGCTGCGGGCGAACTGGGCCTCGACATGTACAAGATGCGCGAAAAGCTGGCGGAAATGGGTCTCAAATATGTCTGAAGGATACAGCGCGCCGTGCATGTGGATGCGCGGCGGCACGTCGAAAGGCGGCTATTTCCTGAAGGCCGACCTGCCCGCCGATGTGACTGCGCGCGATGCGTTCCTGCTGCGGGTGATGGGCAGCCCCGACCCGGTCCAGATCGACGGAATGGGCGGCGCCGACCCGCTGACCAGCAAGGTCGCCGTGGTGAGCAAGAGTGCCCGCGCCGGGATCGATGTCGACTACCTGTTCCTGCAGGTGTTCGTCGACCAGGCGATCGTCACCGATGCCCAGAACTGCGGCAATATCCTGGCCGGTGTCGGCCCCTTCGCGATCGAGCGCGGGCTGGTGGAAGCGCGCGGCGACGAAACGCAGGTCGCGATCTACATGGAAAATACGGGCCAGGTCGCGGTGGCGACGGTCCAGACGCCGGGCGGCAAGGTCACCTACCGGGGCGACGCCGCGATTGACGGTGTGCCCGGCACCCATGCCCCGGTCCCCACCCTGTTTCGCGACACGGCGGGATCGAGCTGCGGCGCGCTGCTGCCCAGCGGCAATGCGGTGGATGTGGTGGACGGCGTGCCGGTCACGCTGATCGACAACGGCATGCCCTGCGTGGTGATGAAGGCCGCGGATGTCGGCATCACCGGCTATGAAGACCGCGACTGGCTGGACGCCAACACCGAGCTGAAAGCCCGGATCGAGGCGATCCGCCTGAAAGTGGGCGAGACGATGAACCTGGGCGACGTGCGCGAAAAAAGCGTGCCGAAGATGATGTTGGTCGCCCCGCCCCGCAATGGCGGCGCGGTCTGCGTGCGCAGCTTCATCCCGCACCGCGCCCACGCCACCATCGGCGTGCTGGGCGCGGTCAGCGTCGCCACCGCCTGCCTGATCCCCGGATCGCCGGCCGCCGGTGTGGCGGTGGTCCCGGAAGGGCCGCGCAAGACCCTGT
Source organism: Novosphingobium sp. (assembly GCF_041905565.1). Taxonomy (GTDB): domain Bacteria; phylum Pseudomonadota; class Alphaproteobacteria; order Sphingomonadales; family Sphingomonadaceae; genus Novosphingobium. The sequence goes on from NZ_JAYRKX010000012.1 coordinate 95,991, forward strand.
CGGTCGAACACCCGACCGGCGAAATGAGCTGCGTGCTGGAAGTGAATGACGCGGGCGAAGTCGTTTCCGCCGCCCTGCTGCGCACCGCCCGCAAGCTGATGGATGGCGTGGTGTTCGGATAGACCGCTTCTCGTCATTGCGAGGCGGCGCAGCCGCCACGGCAATCCAGAGCGGTTGCGCGCAATGGCCCTGGATTGCTTCGCTCCGCTCGCAATGACGAACAACTGGAAAACCGCAAGATGACTGACCGTATCGTTTCCTGGCACCCCAGCCCGTCAAAGCCGCTTTACGTCCCGCCCGTCGGCGCGATTGACGCGCATTGCCATGTGTTCGGGCCGATGGCTGAGTTCCCGTTCAGCGCCAAGGCCAAGTACCTGCCAGAAGATGCCGGGCCGGACATGCTGTTTGCGCTGCGCGACCACCTGGGCTTCGATCGCAACGTGATCGTGCAGGCCAGTTGCCACGGCACCGACAATGCCGCCACGCTGGACGCCATCGCCCGTTCCAACGGCAAGGCGCGCGGGGTCGCCGTGGTCGATCCGGCGATCCACGATGCCGAATTGCAGGCGCTGCACGAAGGCGGCATTCGCGGCATCCGCTTCAACTTCCTCAAGCGGCTGGTCGATGACGCGCCCAAGGACAAGTTCCTGGAAGTGGCGCGCCGCCTGCCGCAGGGCTGGCACGTGGTGATCTATTTCGAAGCCGACATCCTTGAGGAACTGCGCCCGTTCATGGATGCGATCCCGGTGCCGCTGGTGATCGACCACATGGGCCGCCCCGACGTGACCCAGGGCCCGGACGGCGCCGACATGAAGGCGTTCCGCAATTTCCTCAACAGCCGCGACGACATCTGGTTCAAGGCGACCTGCCCCGACCGGCTCGACGGCAATGGCGACCCGTGGGACATGTTCGCCGAAAGCGTTGCCCCGCTGGTCGCCGACTATCCCACCCGCTGCCTGTGGGGGACCGACTGGCCCCACCCCAACATGCAGGACGCGGTGCCCGATGACGGCCACCTGGTCGACATGATCCCGCGCATTGCCCCGACCGAGGAATTGCAGCGCCTGCTGCTGATCGACAATCCCGAGGCGCTGTACTGGGCGGATTGAAGGGGGTTCTTGCCGGGTGCGCTGATCGCCTCCGCGATCAGCTTTGCATCACCAGCCCGCTCCCGTGACACGAAGTCGCGAAACTGTCCGGGGGACAGTTTCGTCGTGGCGCCCCGACCACCCACAGGGTACCTTAAACGGGTGGTCGGGCCGGTGATGCAAGGACAGGCCGGATGGCCTGTCCGCAAAGTCAGAAAATCGTATACCCTCCGTCGATCACCAGGCTGTCGCCGGTATGGAACCGCGAGGCGTCGGACGCGAGGTAGACCGCGATGCCGGCGAAGTCTTCCGGCTCGCCCCAGCGGCGCATCGGCACGCGGCCGATCACCTTGTCGTTGAACTTGTCCCAGCCCTGCAATTCGGCGGTCATGTCGGAACGGATCCAGCCGGGCAGCAGCGCATTGGCGCGAATGCCGTGGCGGGCATATTCCACCGCCAGCCCCCGGATCAGGCCGAGCACGGCGGTCTTGCTGGCGGCATAGGCCTCGTTCGCGGGGGCGCCGTCGATCGCCGAAGTGCTGGAAGTGACCAGCAGCGATCCGCCCGGATCGCCCGCTGCGGCGCGGTCCAGCATGTGCCTGACCACTTCGCGAAAGGTCCAGAACACCGCGTCAAGATTGACGGTGGTGACCCGCCGCCAGCCTTCGGTGGTCTGCTGGTGGAACGGCGCGCCGCCGAACACCCCGGCATTGGCGGCACAGAAATCGATCCGCCCAAGCCGCTCCACCGCCTCGGCAACCCCGGCGGCGATCGCGGCTTCGTCGGTCACGTCGATCGGCTGGATCAGCACCGTTGCGCCCAGCGCTTCGAGCCGGGCGCGGGCCTGTTCGTTCTTGGCCGGATCGCGCCCCCAGATCGCGAGGCTGGCGCCGGCAGCGGCCAGCCCTTCGGCCATGCCGAGGCCAATCCCGCCGTTGCCGCCGGTAATCAGCGCGACCTTGCCGGTCAGGTCAAACGGCGATGCGGGCATGGCGGGTCCTCTCTCTTGTCGTTTCTGACAAGAGCGTAACCTGCGGCCGGCGGCGCGAGCAAGCCCGCGTCGACGCTATTTCTTGAGGTTCACCAGGGTCACCATCTCATCGTAAACGGCGATCAGATGGCTGTCGTACCACTGGTCGAGCACGCATTTGACCCGGCCGAAGAAGCCCGCAATCTCATCCAGATTGTAGGTGCCGACAAACCCCGGGCCGGTTTCCGGGCCATAAGTGGATGGCGGCGTGATATCGAGCGCCTGCCCCTTCAGGTAGGCGACGATTTCATCGATATGCTGGCGCAGCGCGGCGCGGCGGTGATCGGCCTGCGCGCCGCGGGCGTGCTGCATTTCTTCCTTGGCCTTTTCCATCACGCCGGTCAGGTAAGCGAACACACGGTCCATGTTCTCGCGCTTCAGCGCGATCATGGTGTCGATGTATTCCTTCTGCACGCGCAGCGCGGCCGTATCGGGATGTTCGGAGCCGTAGAAGCCCTGCCCCCACTTGACGGGATTTTCCTGGATCATGGGCCGGGAAATTAACGAAAAATGGTTGCTTCGGGGTTAAGCCGGGCCGGTGCGGCCGCTTGTCCGGTTTTGCTTGCCGGGGGCGGGCCAGACGTTAGACTTCGCGGCGGAATTGCAAAAGGATCAAGATCATGGCCGGCTTTCTGCTGACATTGCTGCTGTTCGGCTTCGTGTTCCTGGCCATGGGCGTCCGCGTGGTGCGCCAGGGCTATGTCTACACGATCGAACGGCTGGGCAAGTTCACCCTGGCCGCCAATCCGGGGCTGCACCTGATCATCCCGTTCGTCGACCGGGTGGGTCACAAGGTCAACATGATGGAACAGGTGCTGGACATTCCGGGCCAGGAAATCATCACCAAGGACAACGCGATGGTCGGGGTCGACGCGATCGTGTTCTTCCAGGTGCTGGACGCGGGCAAGGCCGCTTACGAGGTGTCGAACCTCTATGTCGCGATCATGCAGCTGACCACCACCAACCTGCGCACGGTGATGGGCAGCATGGACCTCGACGAAACCCTGTCGAAGCGCGACGAGATCAACGCCAAGCTGCTGATTGTGGTCGATCATGCCACCGCGCCGTGGGGGATCAAGCTGACCCGCGTGGAAATCAAGGACATCCGCCCGCCGGCTGACATTTCCAACGCCATGGCCCGCCAGATGAAGGCCGAACGCGAAAAGCGCGCCCAGATCCTTGAGGCGGAGGGCCTGAAAAGCGCCGAGATCCTGCGCGCCGAAGGGCAGAAGCAGGCGCAGATCCTGGAAGCCGAAGGGCGCAAGGAAGCCGCCTTCCGCGATGCCGAGGCGCGTGAGCGCGCGGCAATGGCCGAAGCCGAGGCAACCAAGGTGGTGAGCGAGGCGATCGCCGGTTCGGGCAGCCAGGCGCTCAACTACTTCGTGGCGCAGAAGTATACCGAAGCGGTGGCCCAGTTCGCCAATTCGCCCAATGCCAAGACCATCCTGTTCCCGGTCGAGGCGACCCAGCTGATCGGCTCGGTCGGCGGGATCGGAGAACTGGTCAGGGACGCGCTGGGTTCGGGCGGGGAACGCAAGTGATGGACCAGCTGCTGGGCATGGAGACGCACTGGGGCTGGCTGGCGCTGGGGCTGCTGCTGGCCGTGGGCGAAATGGCGATCCCCGGCGTGTTCCTGATCTGGCTGGCCGGGGCGGCAATCGTCACCGGGCTGGTCAGCTGGGCCGTGCCGATCGGTCTGGCGCTGCAGATCGTGCTGTTCGTGGCGCTGGCGCTGGCATCGGTCTTCATGGGGCGCAACTGGCTGCGCGCCAACCCGATCGAAAGCGCCGATCCCAAGATGAACGATCGCGGCGCGCGCGCCGTGGGCGAAACGGTGCTGGTGACGCAGGTGATCGAAGGCGGCAGCGGCCGGGTGCGGCTGGGTGACAGCGAATGGCTGGCGCGCGGCCCCGATGCGGAACCCGGCACCCGGATGCGTGTGGCCGGGCATGACGGCGCGGTGCTGCTGGTCGAGCACCTGCACTGAACCGGCGCGGCCAGGCTATTTTGCCGGCGGCGCGTCGGGCTTGGGCGGTTGCTTCAGCCAGTCGTAAAAGAAGTCGGGCAGCTGCCCGCCAAGGTTGATGTCGGCATCGACGAAGGCTTCGTACTGCAGGCGGCGACCAAGTGTCCGCTGCGCCAACGGCTGCTTTTCATTGCGCTGCGCGAAGGCTGAGACCTGCTTGCGAACAGGTTCATAGGTATTGGCAGGCGTCCCGTCCTTCGCCGCCTGGGTGGTGATTGTGCCCAGGAACCGCCGGACCCGCTCATGCGATCCGCTTGAACGCCGGGCTTCGTCAACCAGCGCGCGCCAGCCCGCGAACGGGTCCTTCGCATCCCACCACTCGCGGTAACGCTGCTCCAGCACGGCGACCAGCACCTGACGGGTCGCGCCCCCGACCGTGCCGGTAACCACGGCAGGACCATTGCCGGCTGTCGGCGCCACGGTGATTGCCCGGATATTGGGCGCCGCCAATTCATCGATCAGATCCCATTCGCTCGCGTCGAGCTGGCCATCCATCATCAGCAGATCACGCAGCCGGCCGGCATCGGCTTCCAGCAGGACCCGCTGCGTACGCTCCTTGGCCGCGGCAATCACCGCGATCACCGCGGGGCTGGCCAATGCCCGGCCATCGCTGTCCGGCGCATCGGCGGGCCGCTGGCTGGCTGGGCGGGCGGGAATGACCTGGCTGCCGGAATTGCCCCAGCCCTGGGCAAGGACCCGCCCCGCGCCAAGCGCCAGGCAAATGGCGGCAATCGCTATGCGCATCGTGTCCTCCCGATTGACGATCAGGCCGCAAACTAATCGGCCGCGCGCCAGCGGTCTTGTGCAAAACCGCCACAACCCGCATATCGGGGCAAAGGACCAAGCCATGACCGACAAGCTGAACCTGACCGACGCTGAATGGCGCGAGCGCCTGAGCCCCGAGCAGTACCACGTGCTGCGCCAGCACGGCACCGAACGCGCCTTTACCGGCAAGTACGAGAGCAACAAGGCGACCGGGGTCTACATGTGCGCGGGCTGCGGCACGCCGCTGTTTTCCAGCGCGACCAAGTACAATTCGGGTTCGGGCTGGCCCAGCTATACCGATCCGCTGGACCCGGCGGCGGTCGAGGAATTGCGCGATACCAGCCACGGCATGACCCGCACCGAAGTGCGCTGCGCGACGTGCGATGGGCACCTGGGCCACGTGTTCCCCGACGGGCCGGGGCCGAACGGCCTGCGCTACTGCATCAACAGCGCCAGCCTGGACTTCGAGCCCGAGGAATAAGCGCGGGTCAGTAGTCCGGGTTGATCCGTTCGCGCACGGGGGTGCGCGGAAAGCTGCGCGCCTCGGTCCTGACGCGGGGTCCGGCGGTCCAGGCGGCGAGCAGCGCGTCGAGGTTCACCGCCATGTCGCGCCGGTCATCCGCCGCAATCCCCTTGAAGCTGCGAACCTGCTGGCGATAGCCGGCATACCACTGCGCGAATTCCGGCCAGCCGCTGGCCAGCGCGTCGAGCTTCTGGCCCATCGCCTTGTAGAACACCACCAGCCGCCGCCAGCGGTGCTCGTCGAAATCGAAGCTGGCGTTGAACGCCTGCCCCGCTTCCAGCCCATAGCGCATCAGCCGGCGCGAGCGTTCGGGTGGCATGGACAGGTTGAGCCCGCCTTCATCGGTATCGAGGTAGATGTGCACCACCCGTTCGCGCTGCCCGGCCAGCTGCGAGGTCAGTTGGTCCTGCCAGTCCTTGGCCGAATCCAGCACCTGCCAGCCGAAGGCGGCGAGGTCCTCGATCTTCTTGATCCGCCCGCCGGTGCCCTGCGCCGCACTGTCGGGCAAGGCCACCCGGCGGCGCACCCCGGCCGGATCCCAGTCCAGCGCGTCAAGGCTGAAGGCAAAGGTCGGGCGGCTGGGCAAGGGCGCGTCGAACAGGTGGACCGGAAAGTTGCTGGACAGCCCGCCATCGGAAAAATGCGCCTTGCGCACCTGGCGGCTGGGCGCCGCGCCCAGGCTTTGCAGCACCTTGGGCAATTCATGATCATCGACATGCAGTTCCACCGTGGTGAACAGCACGGGGAAGGACAGACTCATCCGCACCGCGACGATCACCGGCAGCGCGCTCTCGGCCGGGAACTTCAGCGTGCCGGGCTGCGCCGTCCACGGCGCGCAGGTGGCGGTCAGGTGGTCCATCACCGCAGCGGGAAACAGCCGCGCCCAGCGCTCCGGCTCGAACCCGGCGGTGAACCCCAGCCGCGGCAACGTGTGCGGGCGGCGCATCGACAGGTTGGTGGTGACCATCCGCAGTTCGATCGGCACCTGGCCCTCCTGCCCCGCCAGATCGCCAAAGGTCAGCGGCGGGCCGTGGGCCTCGTCGCCAAAGGCGATGTATTGCAGCGAGGCGTGCAGCCAGTCGGTCAGGCCGGGGCCATCCCTGCCCGGCTGGGTCGGCCCGGGGCAGAACCCGAACCCGTGCGCTTCGGCATCCCGCACCGCGCGGCGCAGCGGGCGGACCAGCCGGGTCAGCACCTGCCGCACGACCAGGCCGACCAGCGCGACGAATAGCGCCAGCAGCCCGGCGAGCACCACGCTCGCCACTTCTCCGCCGAGCCACCAGGCGAGCAGCGCCGCCCCTGCCCCGCAGGCCAGCGCGGCCAGCCCGGCATGGCGCCAGGCATAGGCCGCCACGGCCCCCGTCCCGCGGCGCAGCGCCGCCACTTCGCGCGCCGCGTCGACCGCCGGGGCCAGCGCCGGGGCGGGCTGGAACAGGCTGGGGAGCAATTCGGGCAGCGCGTCGCAGCGTTCCTGCAAGCGGACATAGCCCGCCGGATCGCCGCCGCGCCGCGCGTACTCCGCCGCCGCCGCAAAGGCCGCCGCAATCGCCCCGGCCGATGTCCCGCCCAGCGAGCGAAGGCGGTGGCGCGTCGCGATTTCCAGCACCGCATAGGGATAGACCACGCCCGAGGTGATCCCGCCCTTCATGATCATGTCGCATTCGCTCATGCCATCGGCAGCGAACTGGTCGGGGGTATAGCGCGGCAATTCGGCCTGGTCGGACATGGTCGGTCTCCGTGGGGGCATCTGGACCATGCCAGACCCGCCCGGCTGTGATCCACCGCACAGCACGGCAATTTGCCCCATTAACCCCGGGTTACAATTGCCCTATGCACAGAAGCGAAGAAGCGCGGACCGCATCGGGAAACCACCGCGCCAATGGGAACGATCGAGCCACATGGCACGCAATGACATCCGGCGCGCGGCGCCTGCCCGGCGCCAGCCGGAACCGCCGCAGCGCTCGCGGCTCAGCCGGTTCATCCGCCGCACCATGGTCTGGGGGCTGGGGCTGGCGCTGCTGGGGGCGATGATCGTCGGCGTCGCGGTCGGCCTCGCCGCGCAGTCGCTGCCGAATTATGGCGAGCTCAAGTCAAGCCAGGCCGGGCAGATGATCGTGGTCCGCGCGCGTGACGGGTCGGAACTGGTCTCGCTTGGCCCCAGCTATGGCAAGTGGCTGACCTACAACCAGATCCCGCAGGTGATGAAGGATGCGATGCTGTCCACCGAGGACCGCCGCTTCCGCAGCCACATCGGCATCGATCCGATCGGGATCGTGCGCAGCTTCTATGTCCGCGTGCAGGAAGGGCGCTGGAAACAGGGTGGATCGACCATCACCCAGCAGCTCGCCCGCACGGTGTTCCTCAACAACGACCGCACGTGGAGCCGCAAGCTGCGCGAGATCGTGCTGGCCATGGCGATCGAGTGGAAGTTCTCGAAGGACCAGATCCTCGAACTCTATCTCAACAAGGTCTATTTCGGCGGCGGCGCTTACGGCGTGGACAGCGCCGCGCGCAAGTTCTTCGGCCATCCGGGGACCGAGCTGTCGCTGCCCGAGGCGGCGATCATCGCCGGGCTGGTCAAGGCGCCGTCGCACTACAGCCCCACCGCCGATGCCGAAGCCGCCATCGGCCGCGCCCAGGTGGTGCTGGGCCTGATGCAGGAAAACGGCGTGGTCGGCCCGGCCGATGCCGCCGCGGTCGATTTCAAGTCGATCAAGTTCGCTTCGGAAAAGGGCCAGAACTCGGTCCGCTACTTCACCGACTGGGCGCTGCCGCAGCTTGATATCCTGCTGGGCGAAGTGACCGACCCGATCGAGGTGTGGACCACGCTGGACGTGGGCATGCAGCGCGCCGCGACCGATGCGGTGCAGAAGAACGTGCCCGCCGGCGCGCAGGGCGCGATGGTCAGCATGGACCGCGACGGGGCGGTGCTGGCGATGGTCGGCGGGACCGACTATGTCACCACCAATTACAACCGCGCGGTCAACGCGGTGCGCCAGCCCGGTTCGGCGTGGAAGCTGTTCGTCTATCTCGCCGCGCTGGAAGCGGGCTATACCCCGTCCTCCGAAGTGGTCGACGAAGCCGTGACGATCGACGGGTGGAGCCCGCGCAATTCGGGCGGCACCTTTGCCGGCAAGATCGACGTGCGCACTGCCTTCGCCTATTCGAAGAACACCGTCGCGGCGCAGCTGGGCAACGAAGTGGGCTTCAGCTCGGTTGCGGGGATGGCCCGCCGGTTCGGCATTTCCACCCCGATTTCGACCGTGCCGTCGATGGTGCTGGGCACCAACGAGGTGCGGCTGATCGACCTTACCCGCGCTTTCGCCTCGGTTTCGGCCAAGGGGCAGGCGGTCGAACCCTATGGCATCACCAAGATCGCCACCACCGATGGCCGGGTGCTGTACCAGCGCCAGGCCAAGGGCGGGCAGATGCTGGTGCCGGCCTATGTCGCCGCCGGGATCACCGACCTGCTGCAAAGCGCGGTCAGCATCGGCACCGGCCGCGCCGCGCAGATCGGCCGCCCGGTGGCCGGCAAGACCGGCACCACCACGTCGAACAAGGACGGCTGGTTCATGGGCTTTTCCAGCGGGATCACCACCGGGGTGTGGATGGGCCGCGACGATGACAAGCCGGTGCCCGGCCTGCAGGGCGGCTCGGCCCCGGCGCGGGCATTTGCCAGCTTCATGAAGGTCGCCGTGGCCGGGCGGCCGGTCGAACAGTTCGATACCGCCGCCGTGCCCCCGGCCTGGCAGCTGGAACCGGATGACGAAGCCGCACTGTCGGGCAATCCGGACGATTACCGCTATGTCGATGAACAGGGCAACCTGATCGATCCGCAGAACCCCGGCAGCGCCGATGGCGGGCCGGAACTGGTCCCCGGCGATGCCGCGCCGCCGCCAGCCGCCAACCAGGACTTTCTGGACGAGGCGACCGGCCGCCGTCCCCGCGCCGAACCCAGCCCGGCCAGATCGCCGCGCGCGGTTCCGCCGCCGCAGCAATAGGCGCCGCGCCGCCTGCCTGGGCCGCAACGCAAACGGGGCTCCGTTCCACCCGGAACGGAGCCCCGCTTCGTTGGGCCAAGGCCCGTGTGGATCAGCGCAGACGGATCGGCAGGTAGGCCGCCGGCTGGCCGCGCCGCTGGACCTGGAGCAGCACCGCGTTGCGGCCATCCGCCTTGGCCTGGCGGATCACCGCTTCCAGTTCGCTGACGTTGGTGACCGGGCGGTAATTCGCGCTCAGCACCAGGTCGCCGCGCTGGAGGCCCTTGGTCCCGGCATCGGACGAGCCATCAACCACGGTGATCACCAGCCCGCGCGTACTGTCGGGCATGCCGATCTGGCGCGCGATCTGCGGGTTGAGCGGCAGGACCGACAGGCCCAGCGCCTTTTCGGCCAGCCCTTCGCCCTGGCGCTGCGGGTTGCGGTTGTACTGATCGTCATCCGGGGCGGCAGGGTTGAAGCTCTGCTGCGCCAGCTCGTCGTCGCTGGGCCGCTTGCCAACGATGGCCGTGACCGTCATCGCCTTGCCGTTGCGGATCAGCTCGATCGGGATGCGCTTGCCCGGCTGGGTGTTGGCAACGATGTAGGACAGCGTCTGTTCGGGCGAAACGGCCTTGCCATCCACCTTGACCACGATGTCACCCGGCTGGATCCCGGCGTTCGCGGCGGCCTGGCCGGGCTGCACTGTCTGCACCAGTTCGCCGCGATTGTGGGTCAGGCCCAGCGAATCCGCCACGTCCTCGGTCACCGGCTGGATCTGCACGCCGAGGTAGCCGCGATCGATCGACTGGCCCTTGATCAGCTTTTCGACGATCGGCGCGGCGGTTTCCGCCGGGATGGCAAAGCCGATCCCGACCGACCCGCCGGTGGGCGAGAAGATCGCGTTGTTGATGCCGATCACCTGGCCCTTCATGTCGAACATCGGGCCGCCCGAATTGCCCCGGTTGATCGAGGCGTCGGTCTGGATGTAGCGATCATAGGCGCTGCCCGAGCCGGTGCTGCGCGAAATCGCCGAAACAATCCCCGAAGTGACCGTGCCGCCCAGGCCGAACGGGTTGCCGATGGCGATCACCCAGTCGCCCACGCGGGCCGAACGGCTATCGCCGAACTTGACGAAGGGCAGCGGCTTGGCCGCGTTGATCTTCAGCACCGCAAGATCCGAAGGGGCATCGCGGCCGATCAGCTTCGCCGGGTATTCGGTGCCATCGGGCATGGTCACGGTGATCGATTCGACCTGACCCTGGCCATCGGCGGTGATCACGTGGTTGTTGGTCACCACATAGCCATCGGCCGAAATCACGAAGCCCGAACCGAGCGACTGCGCCTCGCGCGTGGCCGATCCGCCGCCGCCGCCGAACAGGTCCTCGAACGGGGTCCCGGCAAACGGGTTGGCATTGGGTACCTTGACCTTCTGCCGGGTGGAAATGTTCACCACCGCCGGCTGCAACTGCTGGGTCAGGTCGGCAAAACTGGCCGGAGCCCCAGCGCGGGGGACCACGTTCTGCATCTGCTGGGCGTCGTTCTGCGCCACTTGCGCCCCGGCGGGAAGGCCGGTCGCCAGCGAGGCAACGGCCCCGCCCAGCAGCAGCGCACTGGTCACTCCATAGGCGTATCGCACGTGTCGTGTTTCCTCTTGCTTGTTCGTTCCTGCGCCAGCCCCTGCGTGCGGATTCACGCCGCCGCGCCTGAACGGAATTTGAATGGCCTATTTCCCCTTGAACTGGCGGAGATATTCGCTGTCCGGCGACAGCACGATGGTCGTACCGTCCTTGTTCGACGGATTGGCAAAGACCGCCTCGTAACTCTTCATCGCGCGCCAGAAATCGTAGAACGCCGGGTCCTGGCCATAGCTTTGCGCATAGATCTGCGCGGCGCGGACCTTGGCATCGGCGATGATCGCCTGGGTTTCGGCCGAGCCGCGCGACTGTTCGAGCGAAGCGCGCTGTTCGCGGTCGAGCTGCATCCGCGCCAGCGCGGCCTGCAGGCCCGGTTCGGGCAGCGCGGCAGCGGCGATGCGCAGGTCGATCACCTGCGCGCCATACGCCCGCGCCTTGGCATCCAGCGCCGCACGGAGCCGCGCCGTTGACCCGCCCGCGCCGGGGGCCAGCAGCGTGTTGGCGCTGTGCGCGCCCAGTTCCTCGCGCAGCAGGGCGGGCAGGATCGCTTTCAGCTGATCGACCAGCTTGTCCTGGCTGCCCACCGTGCTGACCAGCTTGACCGGGGCAAACACCCGGTAGGTCGTGTCGATATCGAGGTTCAGCACCTGTTCGTCATTGCTGCGGACCTGTTCGGCCGCGCTGGTGAAGCGCTGCAGGTTGCGGTCCACCCAGACGATCCGTTCGACAAACGGGATGCGCCATTCCAGCCCCGCCCCGCTCTGCCCGCCGGGGCGGAAGGCGTTGATCACGCGGTCGGGCTGGCCCATGCGCAGCACTACCGCCTGACGGGTTTCGGGCACCATGACCACGCTGGCCAGCCCCAGCGCACCAACCAGCGCGGCTGCGAACAGGGGCGTCCGCCACGCGGCCACGGTCATTTCTTCACCGCTGGTTCAGCGGCAACGGCGCGCGCCGCGGGCAGCGGGACCGTGGCATTGACGCCCGATCCGACCACCACCTTCTGGTTGTTGCCCAGCACCTTTTCCATCGTCTCGTAATACATCCGCTGGCGGGTCACGCCGGGGGCCGCCTTGTATTCGCCATAAGCCTTGTCGAATTCGGCAGTCTCGACCTCGGCCTTGGTCAGGGTCTGTTCGGCGAACTTGCGCGCGGTGTCCTGGTCCTTGCGCGCTTCCTCGCGCACTTCGGAGACGCGGCGGAAGGCATCGGCCAGCCGCGCGGGCGGATCGGCGCGGACCACTTCCACCCCTTCGACCGCGACGCCCAGACCATAGGCGTCAAGCACCGCCTGAAGCCGCCGGCGCACCCGGTCCTGCAAGGCGCCCTGCTGGGTCCCGTCCCACAGCGCGTCGAACGGCACTTCGGCCACGGCGGCGCGCATCTGCGCTTCGCCCAGCCGGCGCAAGGTCTGCTCCGGATCGGCTGCGCCATAGCTGAACGCCTTCAGATCGCGCACTTTCCAGCGCAGCTGCCAGGCCAGGTTGACCAGGAACTGGTCGCGGGTCAGCAGCGTGGCTTCGCCGCCCTTGGCCGGAAAGCCCATCTGCGCGATTTCGGCGGTCTTGTGCACGCTGACCTGCTGCACCGGCCAGGGCAGAGTCACGGTCAGCCCCGGACCGACCGTGCGGGCATAGCGCCCCGCCGTGGTCACCAGGCCCTGTTCGCCTTCGTCCAGCACGTGGACCGATGTGGCCGCCAGCGCGCCCAGCACCAGCGCCGCCGCCAAGGGCCCTGCCAGCCGCGCCAGGCCCGGCCCCGGACCGGCCGCATCCGGCCCGCCGCCCATGCGCCGACGCCGGTCACGGCCGCGAAAGATATCGTCGATCCCGGCCGAACGGCGCGCCTGCGCCTCGTCCTCGGGGGACTTCCAGGGATTGTGCGGCTGGGCCGCGCCTTCCTTGTCCGGCGCGGGTGCGGGATCGCTGGCAGCAGACCCGGTATCACCGTCTCCGCGCCACGGGTTCCGGCCCGCGTCCATACCCAGCCTAATGCCCCGGCCGGGGCTGCGAATTCCTCTCATGTCAGGCACTATAGGTATGGTGTTCCCACAAAAACAGTGCCCCCCTGCGCTTTTTCCCTGCTAGGGCGCGCAGACCAACCCCGAGGAGCCTGACCGTGACTGCCGGACCCGATGCCGATACCCTGAAGCCCCTGTTGCCGCCGCTGGCCCAGCAGCGCCTGCAATCGCTGCGTCTGACCGATGGCGTGGCCGTGCTGGTGCTCGATGTCGGCGGGCTCGACAGCGTCGAGCGCGAGCGGCTGGAAGCGGCGGTCAAGGAAGCGTTGACGGGCGCGCCGGGCGTCAGTGAAGTGCGCGTGGCGATGATGGCCGACAAGCCGCGCCGCCGGATCATCGCCGTCGGTTCCGGCAAGGGCGGCGTGGGCAAGTCCACCGTGTCGACCAACCTGGCGGTCGCGCTGGCGCGCATGGGGCGCAAGGTCGGCCTGGTCGATGCCGATATCTATGGCCCCAGCCAGCCGCGCCTGCTTGGCACCGAAGGGATCAAGCCGCAGGCGCGCGGCGACAAGCTGATCCCGGTGCCGACCCAGTGGGGCGTGCCGGTGCTGTCGATGGGCCAGCTGATCGAACCGGGCAAGGCAATCGCCTGGCGAGGGCCGATGGCCAGCAATGCGCTGGGCCAGCTGGTCGATGCCGATTGGGGCGATATCGATACCCTGGTGGTCGACCTGCCGCCCGGCACCGGCGACGTGCAGCTGACCATGCTGCAACGCCACAAGCCCACCGGCGCGGTGATCGTCTCCACTCCGCAAGACCTGGCGCTGATCGACGCCGCGCGCGCGCTGCAACTGTTCGATGTCGGCCAGGTGCCGGTGGTCGGCATTGTCGAGAACATGGCCGGCTACATGTGCCCGCACTGCGGCGAGGTGAGCGATCCCTTCGGCCAGGGCGGCGCGGAAGCCACCGCCAAGACGCTGGGCCACGCCTTCCTGGGCCGCATTCCGCTCGACATCGCGATCCGCCAGCAAAGCGATGCCGGCACGCCCCCTGCCGCCGGCGACGGCCCGCAGGCCGATGCCTTCGCCACGCTGGCGCGGCGCGTTGCAGCCTGGCTCGACAACCAGTAAGCCCTTCTCCATGCGGATTTCGCGGCGCGGATTTGTGCTTGGCACCGGGGCGGCGGGGGGCCTGCTGGTCGCCTGGGCGCTGACCCCGCGCCGCTTTCCCGCGCCGCTGGGGGCGGGCCCCGATGAAGTGCTGTTCGATGCCTGGCTGAAGATCGGCAAGGACGGCGTGGTCAGCGTGGCCGTGCCCGAAGTGGAAATGGGCCAGGGCATTTCCACCCTGATCCCGCAGATCGTCGCCTACGAGCTGGGCGCCGACTGGCGCCAGGTCGCGGTGGAACCCGCGCCGGTCAGCGGGGCCTATGCCAATGCGCCACTGGCGGCGCATTGGGCGCAGCTGTGGATGCCGCTGATGCCGGGGCTGGCGGATGAACCGGGCAGCCTGCTCGCCCGCCGCTTTGCCGAGCGCGAAGCCTTCGTCACCAGCGCCGATGGCACGTCCCTCACCGCGCACGAGGAACCGGCCCGGATCGCCGCCGCCAGCGCCCGCGCGATGCTGGCCATGGCCGCGGCCGATCGCTGGGACGTGGCCTGGGAGGAATGCGACGCGCAGGCCGGTTTCGTGGTGCATGACCGCAAGAAGCTGTCCTTCGCCCAGGTGGTCGAGGATGCGGCGGGATACACCCCGCCCCGCCCCGCCGCCGTGCGGATGGAACCGATGGCCGAGCGCGCGGCCGAATTTCCGCCCGGCGCGCCGCTGCGCTATCCCCGGCTGGACCTGCCGGCCAAGGTCGATGGCAGCCATGCCTTTGCCGGCGACGTGCGCCTGCCCGACATGCTCCACGCCGCGATCCGCCACGGTCCGGTGGGCGATAGCCGGCTGGGCGGCTATGACACCCACCAGGCCAAAGCGGTCCAGGGCCTGGTCAAGCTGGTCAACGGCGATAACTGGCTGGCCGCCGTGGCGAATGACTGGTGGGCGGCGGAACGCGCGCTGTCGCTGATCGCGCCGCGCTTTGCCGCAGAGGGCCGCGCGGAAAGCGCGAAGATCGATGCCGCGCTGCGCGAGGCGCTGCATTTCGGCACGGCCACCCGGATTGCCGAGCGCGGCGATCCGGACAAGTGGCTGTCGGAAAAGTTCGAACACGTCGCCCACTATGCCGTTGCCCCGGCGTTCCATGCCACGCTGGAAACCGCCAGCGCCACCGCCCGGTTCCAGGACGGCAAGCTGGAACTTTGGGCCGCCAGCCAGGCCCCGCAGACCGCCCGGCGCAAGGCGGCCGCCGCGCTGGGCATCGCGGTGGAGCGCGTCGTGCTTTATCCCATGCCCGCCGGGGGCAGCTTTGACCGGCGGCTGGAAAGCGACCACCTCGCCGAAGCGGCGCTGATCGTGCGCGAGGTGGGACGCCCGGTGCAACTCACCTGGTCGCGCTGGCAGGAACAGGTTGCGGGGCTGCCGCGCACGCCGCTGCACGCCGTGCTGGCCGCACGCACCGCGCCGGACGGCTCGCTCACCGCGCTCAAGCTGCGCCTCGCAATGCCGGCCACCGCGCGGGAATTCGGCCAGCGCCTGTTTGCGGACCAACCGCCGCGCGAGGCGCTGGCGGCGCAGGACCAGGGCGATCGGCTCGCCATGGCCGGGATGGTCCCGCCCTATGGCATTGCCAACCTGGTGATCGAACACGTCCCCGCCGCGATTGGCCTGCCGACCGGGCGGATGCGCGGCAACAGCCACGCGCTGGCCTGCTTCCTGATCGAAACCTTCATCGACGAATTGGCCGAGCGTGCCGGGCGCGAGCCATTGTCCTACCGCATCGCCATGCTGGGGCAGGACATCCGGCTGGCGCAGTGCCTGCAACGCGCCGCCAGCCTGGCGGAATGGAACGGCGGCGCGGGCGGCAGTGGCCAAGGGCTGGCGATCCATCACATGCAGGTTGCCGGGCGCGAGGGGCGGATCGCGGTAATCGCCAGCGCCCGCCATGACGAACGCGGCATCCGCGTCGACAAGCTGACCGCCGTGGCCGACATCGGCCGGATCGTGAACGTCGACATCGCCCGCCAGCAGATCGAGGGCGGACTGCTGTTCGGGCTGGGCCTGGCGACCGGATCGACCAGCGCTTTTGGCGACGGCCTGCCGCTGACCGGGCGGCTGGGCATGATGGGCCTGCCCCTTTTGACAGATTGCCCCGAGATCGAGGTCGACTTTATCGACAGCGCCGAACCGCCGTTCGATCCGGGCGAACTGGGCACGATTGCCGCCCCGCCCGCGATTGCCAACGCGCTCCATTCCGCCGGCGGCGCGCGCCTGCACGCCCTGCCGCTGACCAGCGAGGCCCAATGACCCTGCCTGCCAATCACCCGCCTGTCGCCCGCCCCCGGGTGGGCGTGCTGCTGGTCAACCTGGGCACACCCGATGCGCCCACTCCGGCGGCGGTGCGGCGCTATCTCAAGCAGTTCCTGTGGGACCGGCGCGTGGTGGAAATCCCGCGTGCGGTGTGGTGGCCGATCCTCAACCTGATCATCCTCAACACCCGCCCGCGCAAATCGGCCCATGCTTACGCCCAGGTCTGGGGGCCGGACGGATCGCCGCTCGCCGCGATCACCAAGGGCCAGGCTCAGGCGCTGCAGGCCCGGCTGGGCGACGATGTGCTGGTGCGCTGGGCGATGCGCTATGGCAATCCGGCGCTGGGGGCGCAGGTGCAGGCGATGAAGGACGCCGGGTGCGAACGCATCCTCGTCGCCCCGCTCTACCCGCAGTATTCGGGCGCGACCACGGCTTCGGCGCTGGATGCGCTGGGCGCGCAGCTAGCCGCGATGCGCTGGCAACCGGCGGTGCGGACGCTGCCGCCCTACTACGACGATCCCGCCCATATCGAAGCACTGCGCGCCGATACGGCGCGGCAATTGCGCGCGCTCGATTTCGTGCCCGAAGTGCTGCTGCTGTCGTTCCACGGCATGCCCGAACGCACCCTGCACCTGGGCGATCCCTATCACTGCCAGTGCCGCAAGACCGCGCGCCTGCTGGGCGAGGCGCTGGCCGCCGAGTTCCCGGAGCTCAGGATCGAGGTCAGCTTCCAGTCGCGGTTCGGCCGGGCCAAGTGGCTGGAACCAGCGACCGACGCGGTGCTGGCCGCCGAAGCGCAGCGCGGCACCCGCCGCCTGGCGATTTCCGCGCCGGGCTTTTCCGCCGACTGCCTCGAAACGCGCGAGGAACTGGCGATCCGCGGGCGCGAACAGTTCACCGAAGCGGGCGGCGCGCATTTTGCCGCGCTCGATTGCCTCAACACGTCGGACGCGGGCATGACGATGCTGGAAGACCTGGTGCGGCGCGAGCTGGCGGGCTGGGTCTAAATCCCAGGCAACGCGTCACCCCGGGCTTGACCCGGGGCCTTGCTGCCTTTTCGCGAGGCCGCCGGAGGAAAGCTGGATCCCGGGTCAAGCCCGGGATGACGGTGAACGGGGAGGTCCCTTTCGCACCCGCGCGAAGGTTACCCCTTCCACTCCCGCCGTTCCTCGGCCTGGCGCAGCACTTCGTAGGCCAGTTGCAGCGCCTGGAACGCCTTGGCGGCTTCCTCGTCGCCGGGGCGCACGTCGGGGTGGACTTCCTTGGCCTTGGTCCGCCAGGCCTTGCGGATTTCATCGAATTCGGCGTCAGGCTCCAGCCCCAGCACTTCGAGCGCGCGCAATTCGTCGCGGCTGCGGCTGCCGTCGCCCGACATGGCCCAGCCGTAATGCGCGCTTTCCTGGAAGCCTTCGTGGCTTTGCCGTTCGGCCTTCTCGCGCTCGGCGGCTTCTTCGGCGTCAAGTCCGGCGAAATAGTCCCAGCCCTGGTTGTATTCCGCCGCATGGCGCTGGCAGAACATCCAGCGGTCCGGGCTGTTCGGGCTTTTCGGTGCGGGGCAGGTGCCAGGCTCGGTGCAGCCGTGGCGATCGCACAGGCGGATGCGCGCGGCTTCGCGCGCGCCTTCATAGCCGCGCCAGCGCGGGAAACCCCAATCGTTCGAACGGCCAGAGCGCCTCATCGCGCCGCGATAATCCGAAGCCCTATGCGGGTGCAAGCGGAAGCGCGCATGAAGCAAAATTTAGGTTTCAACATGCAATGTTGCATTGCAATAGGAATGGACCGTCCCCATATGGCATCCAGCAAGTGCAAGGAACCGAACCGATGAGCCGTCAGCTCAAGCTTTCCGCGACCCTTTCCGTGCTGGCCATGGCTCTGTTCGCGCTGGCCGGCGGCCAGTTGGCCAGCGAGCCGCTGGGCCTGGTCCTGCCGCATGTCGGCGCCTCTGCCGCCATGCCCGCGCTGCCCGCGCTGGGCGACCTGCTGCCGTCGCTGCAATAAGCGCCGCGCCGATGGGGGGCGAAACCGCCCCCGCACCGGCCCACCATCAATCGATCGTGATCGTCACCGCGCGGCGGTTCTTCGACCAGCTGGCCTCGTCCGAGCCAAGCGCGATCGGGTGTTCCTTGCCCTGGCTGATCGTCGAAATGCGGCTGGCGTCGATCCCCAGGCTGACCAGGTAGTTCTTGGCCGCATTGGCGCGGCGTTCGCCCAGCGCCAGGTTGTATTCGCGGGTGCCGCGTTCGTCGCAGTGCCCCTCGATCGTCGCCTTCTTGCCGGGATACTTGGCCAGCCACTGCGCCTGTGCGGCCAGCGCAGCCTGATCGGCGGCATCGATGTTGTACTTGTCGGTATCGAAATAGACCGTGTCCTGGCCCATCATCTGGGCCACGAAATCAGCCTGGGTGCCGGGCACCGGCCCCTGCACGCCGCCACCGCCGCTGGTATCGGTGGACACGGCATTGCCCGGATCGGGCGGCAGGATCTTGGGCGCCTTGGGCGCGCAGGCGGCCAGCGCGGCCGCGCCGGTCAGCAGCAGGGCCAGGGTGCGCATGCGGGGCTTGGTCATCGGCGGTCTCCTTTACAGGGAATTACGGGTCAATCGGGGGACAGAGTCAACCGGCATCACGGACGAAGCGGTCCCCAGGCGGGGTCGGAGCCATCGACCGGGGTATCGAGCTTGCGTTCGTTGCGCCCGGTCAGGTCAACCTGCCAGATGCCGGTCTTGCCGCTGGTGCGCGCGGTGCGGAAGAACTGGATGATCCGGCCGTTGGGCGCCCAGGTCGGCGCTTCGTCCTGCCAGCTGTCGGTCAGATAGCGCATTTCCCCGCCCGCCGGGCTCATCACCCCGATGCGCAGGTTGCCGGCAATGTGGGTAAAGGCGATCTGATCGCCGCGCGGGCTCCATTCCGGCGTGGCGCTGCGCCCGCCGAAAAAGCTGATCCGCTTCTGGTCGGTGCCATCGGCGTTCATCACATAGACCTGCTGGCTGCCCGAACGGTCGCTTTCGAACACGATCCGGCCACCATCGGGGCTGAACGACCCGCCGATGTCGATCCCGGGGCTGTCGGTCAGCTTCACGCTGGCCCCGCCCGCGCTGGGCAGCTTGTAGATGTCGGTGTTGCCGGCAATCGCCATCGAATAGAGCACCCATTTGCCATCCGGCGACCAGCGCGGGGCGAACACCGGGTTCTGGCTCGACAGCAGCAGGCGCTGGGTGTTGGTTTCCAGGTTGTAGATGTAGATCCGCGGCTGGCCGTTGAAATAGCTGAGATAAAGGATCGACTTGTAGTCCGGCGAATAGCGCGGGGTCAGCGCGGTGGCCTGGCCAGTAGTCAGGTAGCGGTGGTTGGCCCCGTCCGAATCCATGATCGCCAGCCGCTTCATCCGCCGGTCCTTGGGCCCGGTTTCCGCGATATAGGCGATGCGGCTGTCGAAGAACGGGCTTTCGCCCGACAGGCGCGAATAGACCATGTCGGCGCACTTGTGCGCGGCGCGGCGCCAGTCACCGGGCGCGACAGTCCAGCCCGCCTTGGCGAGCTGCTGGCCCAGCGCCACGTCGTATAGGTAGCAGCCGACCGTGACCTGCCCGTCAGCCCCGGCGCGGACATAGCCCTGCACCAGCATTTCCGCGCTGCGCGAGCGCCAGCCGTCATAGGCCGGGGCCTGCACTTCGCCAAAGCCGGGGCGCGGCAGGGCATCGGGGCCGGTCGGCTTGAACAGGCCATTGTTCTTGAGGTCGGCCGTAATCACCGCCGCCACGCTGTAGCCCAGCGCCGCAGTGCTGCCCGCGCTGGCCTGGGTCGGCACATCGGCATCGGTGGCGAAGGCGGGGATGGCAATGCCCAGGTCCTGCCAGTCGCTTTCGTCGGAAACCGCGCCCGACAGCCCCGCATCGGCGGCGGGAGCGGCAGGCGACGGCGCGGGCACGGGGCTTGGCACGCCTTGCTGCGCGGCCAGCGGGGCGGCCAGAACCAGGGCCAGGGCGGTCAGAACGGGCAATTTCATTGCGACAATCTCCGGTCGAAGCGGAATTCGGCGATCCGCTTCCAGGCGGGGTAATATTCGGACGGCAGGTTGAACGGCGCGGCCAGCCGCACCGCGCGCACGGCCTGTTCGGCATGGCGCTGGGCCTGGGCGCGGTTGGCCTCGGTGATCCCGTCCTGGCGGACCACGCGCGGGCTGCCCGCCAGCGTGCCATCGGGATTGAGATCCCAGGCCAGGATCGTGACCAGCTTTTCCGCTTCCATCCCCTGCGGCGCGACCCATTTGGGCTTGAGCTGGCGCGAGATCGCCCCGGCCAACGCCGAACGCACCGCCGGGCCAATTGTGGCGGCGGGCGGATTTTGCGTCGGGGTCTTGCCGGTAGCGCCGGGGATGCCCTTGTTGAACGCATCGGCGAAGCGCGACGCGCCGGGCTTGGCGGCAGGCTTGGCCGCCGGCGCGGCGGCAGTCGGCCGGGCCGGAGCGGCGACCGGCTTTGCCGGAGCGGGCTTCACCGGCGCGGGCTTGACCACCGGCTTGACCGGCACAACCGGCTTGGCGGCAACCGTCGGCTGGGGCTTGGGCTGCGGTTTGGGCTGAGGCGCCGGAACGGCTGTGGGCTGGGGCTTCGGCACCACCTGCGGTTCAGGCTTGGGCGGCGGGGGCGCCGGGCTCGGCTCGGGCGCGGGTTCGCCCACCTCGGGGCCCGTATCGGGCGCGGCATCGGCGGCGGGGCTGGGCGCGGCCGAAGTCAGACCCACCTCGTCGCTCAGCGTCACGGTGATGCGTTCGGGCCGGGGCGCGGGCGGCGCGGGCGGCTTCAGCAGCAGGAACGCCACCAACCCGGCATGCGCGGCAATCGCCACGGCCAGGCCAAGGGCTTCTTCCTTGCGAAGGGACTGCTGCGCCATCGGACGGGGCTACGGTGCCGTCGCTGAACTGCTCATGACCGGCGCAGGCCCGGCAGCCGCGTTGGTGACCAGCGAAATGGCATTGAACCCGGCATGGTTCAATTCGCCCATCACCTGCATCACCCGGCCATAGTCCAGCGTCTTGTCGGCGCGCAGGGTGACCAGCGGCGGCTTACCGTCGCCGTCCCGCGGCATCGAGGCCAGCCGCGCGGGCAGCTCACCCGGGGCCAGTTCGGTCTGATCAAGGTAGATCCGCCCATCGCGCGACAGGCTGATTTCCACCTGCTGGGGTTCCTGCGCCAGGGCATTGGCATTGCTGTCGGGCAGGTCGATCGGCACGCCCGCGTTCATCAGCGGGGCGGTGACCATGAAAATGATCAGCAGCACCAGCATCACGTCGACCAGCGGGGTGACGTTGATTTCTGCCAGCGGCGCACGCCCCCGCCCGCGCCGCCGCGCGCCGCGCGCCGATGAAGGGCCGGACCCCATCGCCATTACTGCGCCTCCAGCTCGCGGCTGAGGCTGGCGTGGAAGCGGTCGGCAAAGCGCTGCAACCGCGCTTCATAGGCGTTCACGCGGTGCGAGAAGCGGTTGTAGGCGATGACCGCCGGGATCGCCGCGAACAGGCCGATGGCCGTGGCGAACAGCGCTTCGGAAATCCCCGGCGCGACCACCGCCAGCGACGAATTCTGCTGCTGCCCGATCTGGAAGAAGCTGTTCATGATCCCCCACACGGTCCCGAACAGCCCGACGAAGGGCGCGACCGAGCCGACCGTGGCGAGGAAGTTCAACCGCTCGGCCAGCTTGTCCGCTTCCAGCGCGACGGCGCTGTCCATCACCACGGCAAGGCGCTGGCGGGTGCCTTCGCGGTCGATCGGCTTGCTGCCGACCGAACGGCGCCATTCGGCCAGCCCCGCCGCGACGACGCGGGCAATCGGCACTTCGCCCTTGCCCATTTCGGCCTGGTATTCATCGATGTTGGGCGCCTTCCAGAAGTCCTTTTCGTAGGCTTCGGTGCGCTTGCGAATGCCGGCCATGCGCAGGCTGAACGACACCACGATCGCCCAGACCCAGATGCTGGCCAGCACCAGCCCGGCCATGACCACCTGCACCACGATGTCCGCGTCCATGAACAGCTTCACCGGGTCGAGATGGCGCGGGGCAGCCGCGGCGGCGGCGGCAAGCAGGGCAAGCTGGGTCATCGGGATCCTTCGGTAACAATGCTGGCAAAGGCCGCGCGCCACGGCGCGGGCATGCGGCGCGGGCGACCATCGGGGGCAACGAAGCCGATGCGAAAGCGCGCTTCGGACAACAGCAGGCCGTCCTCGCGAAAGGCCTTCTGGTGCATCCGGCAACTGGCCGCGCCCAGCTCGTCGCAAGTGGTTTCGATCAGCACGCCATCGTCCAGCCGGGCCGGGGCGGCATAGCGGATCGTCAGGTCGGCCACGGCAAAGGCCCCCTCCCCCGCCTCGTTCACCGCGCGCTGGTCGATCCCCAGCAGCCGGACGAAGTCCGACCGGGCGCGTTCGAACCAGCGCAGGTAATTGGCGTGATAGACCACGCCCGACAGGTCCGTGTCCTCGAAATAGGCGCGGACCGCGAAACGGTGCAGCTTGCCTTCGATCAGGCCGGAGGGCGGAGCGGGAAAAGACGTCATGCCGCCACAGCTTTAGCCGGGTGGCGACTCGCAGGGCAAGGGCGCTCGTTCGGCAGGGCGCATTAATCGCACCCTCCGCCCTAACGCGGCAGCATCAGCCCCAGCTGGCGCCCGCCAAAGATGTGGACGTGCAGGTGCGGCACTTCCTGGTGGCCGTGCTGGCCGATGTTGGCGAGCAGGCGGTAGCCCGGCTCGACCAGCCCCAGATCGCGGGCGACCTGGCCGACGGCGCGGATGAACCCGGCGATTTCATCGGCGCTGGCGCGGGCGGAAAAATCGTCCCAGCTGACATAGGGGCCCTTGGGGATTACCAGCACGTGCACCGGGGCCTGCGGGTTGATGTCGTGGAACGCCAGCGCCCATTCATCCTCGTATACGGTCTTGTTCGGGATTTCCCCGCGCAGGATCTTCGCGAAGATGTTGTTCGGATCGTAGGGCAGCGTCGGATCGATCGGCATCAGTCAGGCTTCCTTGCGGCTTTTTCGGCAATCCCGCTGGTGCCATCGCGGCGGTCCAGTTCGGCCAGCACTTCCTCCAGGCTGACCCCCTTGGCATCCAGCAGCACCAGCAGGTGAAAGATCGTGTCGGCGGCTTCCCCGACCAGTTCCTCGCGGCTGCCCGACAGCGCGGCAATCACCGTTTCGACGGCTTCCTCGCCCAGCTTTTTCGCAATCACGGGCACACCGCGCGCGTGCAGCTTGGCTACCCAGCTGCTGGCGGGATCGGCATTGCGGCGCGATGCGATGGTGGCGGCAAGGCGGGTCAGCGTATCCATGGCGGCCAGCCATGCTTTGCGCTGGCGTTCAGGTCAAGCAGCGGCGCTCAATCGCCCGGCTTGTGGCGCGCGGCCCAGCGGCCGATCACCAGCCCGGCAAAGCCAAGCCCAAACAGCATGGCATCGGACGGTTCCGGGATCGAGGTGCCCGACTGGGCCAACGCCGGGGCGGCGGCCAGCAGGGCGGATAAGGCAATGATAGTGCGACCAATCATGCCGCCCGGCCTGCGTCATGTCGGCCCCGCGCGCAATGGCCATGACTGAGGGCGTCCCAAGCCGGGACTGGCCGCGCCCGTTCAGCAAGCCGTCAGCTAACCCCGCGCGGGCAGGCCGGCGGCGCGCAGCGCGGCGTGGGCCTGGGCGATGGTATAAGTGCCGAAATGGAAGATCGAGGCCGCCAGCACCGCGCTGGCATGGCCCTTGGTCACCCCTTCGACCAGGTGATCGAGATTGCCAACCCCGCCGCTGGCCACCACCGGAATCGACACCGCGTCGGCGATGGTGCGGGTCAGCGCAAGGTCATAGCCCTTTTGCGTGCCGTCGCCGTCCATCGAGGTGACGAGCAATTCGCCCGCGCCCAGTGCGGCCAGGCGGACGGCGTGTTCCACCGCGTCGATCCCGGTCGGACGGCGGCCGCCATGGGTGAAGATTTCCCACCGCCCCTCGCCCGTGCGCCGCGCATCGACCGAGGCGACGATGCACTGGCTGCCCATCTTCTCGGCAATGTCGGAGACCACTTCGGGCCGGGATACCGCCGCACTGTTGACCGCGACCTTGTCTGCGCCCGCCAGCAGCAGCGCGCGCGCATCCTCGACCGAGCGGACACCGCCGCCCACGGTCAACGGCATGAAGCACACTTCGGCAGTGCGCCGCACCACGTCGAGCAGAGTGCCGCGCCCTTCGTGGCTGGCGCTGATATCGAGGAAGCACAATTCGTCCGCCCCGGCCGCGTCATAGGCGCGGGCCTGCTCCACCGGATCGCCGGCATCGCGCAGGTCGACGAAGTTCACCCCTTTGACCACGCGCCCATCGCGGACGTCGAGACAGGGGATGACGCGGATGCGGACGGTCATGGCTCAGGCCCGGTTGGCCATGGCGATCGCCGCCGCCAGATCGAGCCGCCCGTCATAGAGCGCGCGGCCGGTAATCACCCCTTCGATCCCGTCAGCCGCGTGCAGCGAGAGGATGTGGATGTCGTCCAGCCCCTTGACCCCGCCGCTGGCGATCACCGGCAGGTCGACCTGCCGCGCCAGTTCGACCGTCGCGTCGATGTTCACGCCCTTGAGCAGCCCGTCGCGGCCAATGTCGGTAAACAGCAGGCTGGCAACGCCCGCATCCTCGAACCGGCGGGCCAGATCGACCACCGAAACGTCCGACACTTCGGCCCAGCCCTCGGTCGCAACCATGCCGTCGCGCGCGTCCACTGCCACCACGATGCCGCCGGGAAACTCCTTGGCCATGTCCTTGACGAATTCAGGATCCTTCAGCGCGGCGGTGCCCATCACGACCCGGCTCACGCCCAGATCGAACCAGCCTTCCACCGCCTCACGCGTGCGGATCCCGCCGCCGAGTTGCACGTGGCCCGGAAATTCCGCCAGAATCGCTTCGACCGCGGCGCGGTTTTCCGCCCGCCCGGCAAACGAGCCATCAAGATCGACCACGTGCAGGAACTGCGATCCGGCCTCGGCGAACTTCATCGCCTGGGCGGCCGGGTTGTCGCCATAGATCGTGGCGCGGTCCATGTCGCCTTCGGCCAGACGCACGACTTGGCCTTGTTTCAGATCGATCGCGGGAAAGACAATCACGGCTTCCACTCCAGGAACGTGCGGAGCAGCGCGAGGCCGTAAGCCTGGCTCTTTTCCGGATGGAACTGCACCCCCACCACGTTGTCGCGCGCCACGGCGGCTACCAGCCCGCCGCCATGATCGGTCATGGCCACGGCGTGATGCCCGTCTTCGGGGACGAAGTGGTAGGAATGCAGGAAATAGGCCTCACCCGCTTCGACCAGCGGGGCGTGGGGGCGGACGATCACGTCGTTCCAGCCCATGTGGGGAATCTTGATCGCGGGGTCGGTCCGCTCGATCAGCCGCACTTCGCCGGCGATCCAGCCCAGCCCCGGCGTGATGCCGTGTTCGACGCCGCGCGTTGCCAGCAGTTGCATGCCAACGCAGATGCCCAGGAACGGCGCGCCGCCCACCAGCACCCGCTCGCTCATCGCGTCGACCAGGTGCGGGATCGCGCGCAGCCCTTCGGCGCAGGCCTTGAAGCTGCCGACGCCCGGCAGGACGATCCGGTCCGCCGCGCGCACCACGTCGGGATCGGCGGTGACCAGGACATTGTCTGCCCCGGCGGCCTTCAGCGCGTTGGCGACCGAATGGAGATTCCCCGCGCCGTAGTCGATCAGCGCGAGGACTTCAGCCACCGAGCTGGCCCTTGGTGCTGGGCACGGCACCGCCCTTGCGCGGGTCCAGTTCGACCGCCTGGCGCATGGCGCGGGCAAAGCCCTTGAAGATGCCTTCGCAGATGTGGTGGTTGTTGCTGCCGTACAGCAGCTCGATGTGCAGGGTGATGCCCACGGCCTGCGCGATCGACTGGAACCAGTGTTCGAACAGCTCGGTGTCCATCTCGCCCAGGCGTTCCTGGGTGAAGGCGGCGTTCCATACCAGCCAGGGGCGCCCCGAAATGTCGAGCACGACGCGGCTCAGCGCCTCGTCCATGGCGGAATGCGCTTCGCCGTAACGGCCGATCCCGCCCTTGTCGCCTAGCGCCTGGGCAATCGCCTGGCCAATCGCGATCGCGCTGTCCTCGGCCGTGTGATGCTGGTCGACGTGCAGGTCGCCCTTGATGTGGCAAGTCACGTCGATCAGCGAGTGGCGGCTGAACTGTTCGATCATGTGATCGAGAAAGCCGATCCCGGTGGACACGTCATACTTGCCAGTACCGTCGAGATTCACCTCGACGGCAATGTCGGTTTCGTGAGTCTTGCGGGCGATCCGGGCGGTGCGCATAGGCTGGGCCTATAGGCTGGAATCGGGCAGGTGCAAGCGCTTTGCCCTTGACCGCGCCGCGCGGCATGGCCATTTGAAGCGGATGAGCGATGACATGCCCGACAGCCTGATCCCCTACGACGAAATCGTGCAGGAAGCCCTGCGAGCCGTGGTTGGCCGCGTGCTGGGCCAGATCGTGGACGGCGGCGGCATGCTGCCGGGCGATCACCACTTCTACATCACCTTCAAGACCGGCGCGCCCGGCGTTTCGATCCCGGCGCACCTGCGCGAACGGTTCCCGGACGAGATGACCATCGTGCTCCAGAACAAGTTCTGGGACCTGGGGGTTGACGAAAACGGCTTTACCGTGGGCCTGTCGTTCAACCAGCAGCCGGCCAAGCTCGACATTCCCTTCGCCGCGATCACCGCCTTCGTCGATCCGGCGGTCGATTTCGGGCTGCAGTTCCAGGCCGTGCAGGCCGATGCCGCCCCCGAACCGCACGAAGCGGCCGAGAATGACGCGCCCGATGCCGCCCCCGCGGTGACGAGCGACGACGGCTCGAACGTGGTCACGGTGGATTTCGGCCGCAAGAAATGAGCGCGCGGCGATGACCGGGGCGGACCGCATCCTGGCCACGCTGGCCCGCAAGGGCGGTAGCCGGCTGCTGGACGTGGCGGTCAGGCGCGCCTTGCCGGACAAGCCGGAACCTCAACCCAAGGACCGCAACCTGCTGCGCGGGGCGGTTGGCGCGGTGGCGCTGCGCGTGGCCACCAGTTCCGTCCCCGGCGCGATCGTCGTTGTTTCGGGCGCGCTCGCCAAGAAGCTCTATAACCGGCGGCGCGAACGCAAGCGGGCCGGTCCAAAAAAGGCCAGCCCCGGCACTTGATCCCCGGCCCGCCATGCGCGAATGGAGCGCATGGACGATACCGGCAAGCCATCCGCTGATGCCCTGCAACGCCGCGGGCTGATGTTCATCCTGTCCTCGCCCTCGGGCGCGGGCAAGACCACCATTGCGCGGATGCTGCTGCAACACGATCCGGCCATCCGCATGTCGGTTTCCGCCACCACCCGGCCGATGCGGCCCGGCGAGGTGGACGGCAAGGACTACATCTTCGTCGACCAGGCCGAATTCGACCGTATGGTCGCCGATGAACAGTTCCTCGAATGGGCGACGGTATTCGGCAATTCCTATGGCACGCCCAAGGCCCAGGTGAAGGCGGGGCTGCGTGAAGGACAGGACTTCCTGTTCGACATCGACTGGCAGGGCACCCAGCAGCTGTACCAGAAGCTGGAAACCGACGTGGTCCGCGTGTTCCTGCTCCCCCCCAGCATCGACGAGTTGCGCCGCCGCCTGACCGGGCGCGGCACCGATGCGCCAGAGGTCATCCAGGCACGGATGGACCGGGCGCGGGCGGAGATCAGCCACTGGGACGGCTATGACTATGTCGTGGTCAATGACGACATTGAGCGCTGCTTTGCCAAGGTGAGCCAGATCCTAGCGGCGGAGCGGATGAAGCGTGCGCGGCAGACTGGGCTGATTGGGTTTGTGCGCGGGCTGATGGCGGATTGATTGCGGGGCGGCACAGGGGGCTGGGCTGAGCGCCTGGTCCCTAGGCGGCCGGAAAGCCTGGAGCTGGAACACAAAAAAGCCCCGCGGAAGCGGGGCTTTTTGTTGGTTGCGGGGGCAGGATTTGAACCTGCGACCTTCAGGTTATGAGCCTGACGAGCTACCGGGCTGCTCCACCCCGCGTCACCATGTGCGCCCCATATGGGCCGGATTGCTGAAAGCGCAAGACT
>NZ_JAYRKX010000013.1:0-120054 GCF_041905565.1 Novosphingobium sp.
GGCCCAACCACCCGTTTAAGGTACCCTGTGGGTGGTTGGGCCGGGGGAGCGGGCCGGCCAGGCCAAGCTGATCGCGGAGGCGATCAGCGCACCCAACAAGGAATCCTTCCCGCACCGGCATATGCCGGAAAGGGAATTGCGAGACACTCGCGCTTTCTTCGCAGGCGCAGCACGGCTATGATGCGCGCATGGATGAAACCCAGGTCGCCAATGCCATCCCCGATGCCGCGCCCTTTGCGCTGTTCGACGAATGGTTCGCCGAAGCGAAGAAGCACGAGCCCAACGATCCCGAGGCGGTGGCCGTTGCCACGGCGACGCCCGATGCCATGCCATCGGTGCGGATGGTGCTGATGAAGGATCACGGGGCCGACCTGCTGGGCCCGCACGGCGGCTTTGTGTTCTATACCAACAGCCACAGCCGCAAGGGCGGCGAATTGCTCGCCAACCCGCAGGCGGCGATGCTGTTTCACTGGAAGTCGCTGCGCCGCCAGATCCGCATCGAAGGAACCATCGCCCCGGTGCCCGATGCGATGGCCGATGCCTATTTCGCCAGCCGCAGCCGCGATTCGCAGCTGGGTGCCCATGCCAGCGACCAGTCCGCCCCGCTCGATTCGCGCGCCACGTTCCTGGCCCGGATTGCGAAGACGACGGCGCGCCACCTGGTCGGGCAGGTGCCGCGCCCACCGCACTGGACCGGCTTCTGCCTGACTCCCAGCGCGTTCGAATTCTGGATGGACCGCCCCTTCCGCCTGCACGAACGCCGCCGGTTCACCCGGCTGGCCGAAGGCGGCTGGGCGAGCACGCTGCTGTTCCCATGACGGACGCCAACGCCCTTAACCGCAGTGCGGCCATTGCCTCGATCGCGGTGGCGCTGCTGCTGGTCGGGCTCAAGGCCTGGGCCGCGCTGTCGACCGGTTCGACCGCGATGCTGGGCAGCCTGGCCGATACTGTGCTCGACCTCGTCGCCTCGATCGCGACGCTGGCCGGGGTCTGGGTGGCAGCCCAGCCCGACGATCAGAACCACCGTTTCGGCCACGGCAAGGCCGAGGCGCTGGCGGCGATGTTCCAGGTGGTGCTGATCTCGATTTCGGCGCTCAGCCTGGCGCTGCGCGCGGTACAGCAGTGGTTCGCCGGGGCGCGCCCCGAAGGCGCGGAAGGCGGGATCATCGTGTCCGGCATTGCCATGGCCGCGACGATCCTGTTGCTGCTGTGGCAGCGCTATGTGATCCGCCGCACCGGCAGCCTGGCGATCAGCACCGACAACGTCCACTACAAGTCGGACCTGTTCCTCAACCTGGCAGTAATCGCGGCGCTGGCGCTGGACCAGTACGCCGGGATCCGCGGGGCGGATTCGGTGTTTGGCCTGGCGATCGCGCTGTGGCTGGGCTGGGGCGCCTGGGGCGCATCGCAGGAAGCGATCGAGCAGCTGATGGACCACGAATGGCCCGCCGAAAAGCGCGACCGCTTTCTGGAAGTGGTCGCCCGCCACCCCGAACTGCGCGGGCTGCACGACCTGCGCACCCGCACGTCTGGCAACCGCGATTTCGTCCAGTTCCACGTTGCGGTCGACCCGCAGATGACGGTGCGCGCCGCGCATGACGTGATGGACGACATCGAGATGAAGCTGATGGCGGAGTTTCCGGGGATCGAGATCCTGATCCATCCCGATCCGGAAGGCCATGTTGATCCGACCGACCTGTCGAGCAAGGACCTGCTGGCCGGGATCGATCCGGACAAGGCGGGTGAGACCGCAAACTCATAGTGGAGCGCGGCTAGTGCGGTATTGAACTCTGCCGCATAAAGTCGGGTAACCACCGCTCGAGTGCCCCGTGAGCAATGGGCGCGATCAGTTCGGCGATGCGATTGTTGGGGTGGTCGCCGCAAAAACCGCTCGACCATTGACTGCCTTCACCGCCGAGCCGTTCGGTGACATAGCCGGGCCCGTCAGTGCAGACGACAAGTTCCCCCTTCGTATCTTCGAGCTGGGGTTGTTTGCGTCGGAGTTGAGCGTCGATTTGGCGAGACAGCGCTTCAAATCGGGGCGTCGTCATTTCGATGGCTAGCGTCGCGGTGGTCACCCAACGATGCGATGGATGTCCCATCAGGAGCGTCATTGTCCCAGTTGCCCACTCAGCATCTCGTCGATGAATCTCGATTATGACGCCCCGGCCGCCAAGCGCTGGCGTCGAGCTGAAGCGAACGACGTCATCGCCAATCGTATCCAGCGCAGGCGCATTTGTGGCTTCCAGCACATCAGCCTTGCGCGGGTAAGGGCCGGTGCCAGTGTCAGCATGGCAGATTGAAGCGGTGGATATTGAGCCAATCGCCGCCGCTATCGCGAAAAATTGTCGAATTGCACCTGACATCGCTTCCCCCGCCTGATCGCAATAGTCTCTCGACAACCAACTACGACCGATTTTCCCGCTGGCGCAAAGCCGGATTGTTGGACCGGCGTCAGCTGGAAAAACTCCCTACTTCCCCGCGTAGAGTTGCGCGATCCGGGCGATGGCGGCACGGACCGGTTCGTGCTGGCCATCATCGGTCTTGCCCAGGCGGACCACGGTCAGCCCCGTGCCGGGGACGACCAGCACATATTGCCCCAGATGGCCGTTCATCGAAAAGGCGCTGGCCGGCAGGCGTGGCCACTGCACCGAACCGTCACCGGCCTGCGGGCGGTTGAGCCAGATCTGCGCGCCGTAGCCGGGGTTGCGCGGGCTGGGCGTGGTCATGAACTCGATCCAGCCCGATGGCACCAGCTGCGCGCCGCGCACCGCGCCCTTGTTGCGCAGGAATTCGCCGAAGCGGGCCCAGTCGCGCGCGGTGCCGTGGATCAGGCTGCCGCCGATCAGCGTGCCGGCCGCGTCATATTCGGGGACCATGCTTTTCATCCCCAGCGGTTCGAACAGCCGGGTGCGCAGGTAATCGCCCACCAGGCGGCGGCGTTCGGCGGGATCGTTGGTCGCGCTCAGCGCGCGGGCGGCGAGGTCCGCCAGGATCACCGTGGTCGCGCTCGAATATTCCCACTTCTTGCCCGGTTCGGCCTCGAGCGGCTGCGCCTCGGCATAGGCGGCCATGGCATCGCGCCCGTCGAGGAACAGCATCCGCGCGGTGTCGGTCAGGTAGGGCGGGCCTTCCGCCTCGACATGTTGCAGGCCGGAGCGCATCTGCAGCAACTGGCGCAGGGTAATCTCGCCGCGCGGATCGCCGGGGCGCTGCCAGGCCGGGATCGGCGCGCTTTCATCCAGCCGCAGCCGCCCGTCGCTGACCAGCTGGCCGATCATCACCCCGGTGATCGTCTTGGCCATCGACCAGGAGACGAAGCGGGTGTTCTCGTGATAGCCGGGGGCGTAGCGTTCGGCCACGATCCGCCCGTCCTTCAGGACCACGACGGCGCGGGTTTCGGCCATTTCGGGCTGGCTGAACAGCGCGTCCACCGCGCGGGCCAGCGCCTCGCGCGGCACGCCGGGCTGCTTGACCACCGCCTTGACCGCCTCGGGGGCAAGGGGGGGCGGGCCATCGGCCGGGCGGGCGCAGCCGATCAGGGCTGGCAGCAGCAGCGCGGGCAGGATAAGGGGCAGGCGGCGTGTCGGCATGGCGCGCATCACTTGCCCAAAGGCTGGCCAATGGCAACCGCAAAGCAGACCGCTTCAACCCCGCCCCGGCGGCGCATCAATCGACTGGTCCTGGCGCTCGTCCTGGTCGGCGCTGCGCTGCTGGCGTGGTTCTGGGCGCCGCTGCACGGCTATGCCCGGATCGGTGCGGCTTACGGTGCGCGGGTCGCCTGTTCGTGCCGCTTCGAAGGAGGGCGGGCGCTGGGCGATTGCCGCAAGGATTTCGAGCCGGGGATGGAACTGGTCATGCTGAGCGAGGATGCCGAGGCCAAGAGCGTGACCGCCCGGTTCCCGCTGCTGGCCCGCGAAACCGCGACCTACCGCGAGGGTGAGGGTTGCCGGCTGGAGGCATGGCACGAATAATTTGCGCGGCTGCGGGCAGTATTTTCAAATCTTAATCCGCCTGTGCTAACGGGGGGCCAAGAGAGGGTCGGTTAACCATGAGACCGGGTCGGATTTGAGGGCGATGAACGACTTGCAGATTTTCCCGGTCATCCTTTGCGGCGGCAGCGGCACGCGGCTGTGGCCGCGTAGCCGTGCGACCAAGCCCAAGCCGTTCCTGCCGCTGGTGGGCGACAGCACCCTGTTCGAGGCGACACTGGCGCGCTGCGACCCCGCGTCGGGTTTTGCCGCGCCCGTGGTGGTCACCGGCGCCGCCCACGTCGCCCATATCGAAGCGCAGCTGCACGATCCCGCCGGCGCGCAGGTGATCGTCGAGCCATCGGCCCGCAACACCGCCGCCGCGATCGCGCTGGCGGCGCTGCGCCTGCCGCAAGACGCCGTGATGCTGGTCTGCCCCAGCGATCACCACATTGCCGATCCCGCCGCCTTCCGCCGCGCCGCGCTGGCCGCGGCCGGCCTGGCCGCGCAGGGCTGGCTGGTGTCGATCGGGATCGAGGCGCAGAGCCCGGAAACCGGGTTCGGCTATCTCCAGCGGGGCGAGCCGATCGGCGCGGACGGCTTCCGCACCGCGCGCTTCGTGGAAAAGCCCGACCTGGAGCGGGCCCGGCAATTCATCGCCTCTGGCGACTATGCGTGGAATGGCGGGATCTTTGCCTTCGGGGTCGGTACCTTCCTGCGCGAGCTTGAGGCTCATGCGCCCGCGATCCTGGCCGCCGCGCGCGCCGCCGTGGCGTCCGGGCACAGCGAAGGGCACCTGTTCTTCCCCGGCGCGGAGGAATTTGCGCAGGCGCCGTCGATCTCGGTCGACTATGCGGTGATGGAGCCGACCGCGCACAAGGCGATGGTCCCGGCCGACATGGGCTGGTCCGACATCGGCAGCTGGGATGCACTGCACGCGGCGGTGGAGCGCGACGCCGATGGCAACAGCCCGCGCGGCGCGGTCGAACTGGTCGATTGCCGCAACGTGCTGGTCGATAGCGACGGGCCGCGCGTGTCGGTGATCGGGTTGAGCGACGTGGTGATCGTGATCGACGGCAACGATGTGCTGGTGACCACCCACGACGGGGCGCAGAAGGTCGGCAAATTGCACGGCGCCGTCCACCAGTGAGCGCATTGCTGCCGATCCGGATGGTCGACCGGCCGTGGGGGCGCACCAGCCTGCCTGCGCCGTTCGTGATCCCGGCAGGGCAGCGTATCGGCGAAGTCTGGTTCGAACCGCAGCCGCTGCTTGACCAGTTGCTGGTCAAATACATCTTCACCAGCGAGGCGCTGTCGGTTCAGGTCCACCCTGCGGATGACCAGGCCCCGGCAGGTCAGCGCGGCAAGGAGGAGTGCTGGCTGGTGCTGGATGCCGAGCCGGGCGCGCGGCTGGGGATCGGGTTCGACCGGGCGCATTCCGCCGAAGCACTCCGGGCCGCCGCGCGCGATGGCAGCATCGAAAAGCTGCTGACCTGGCATCCGGTCCAGACGGGCGATTTCTTTTCCATCCCGGCGGGCACGGTCCACGCGATCGGCGCGGGCGTGGCGCTGATCGAGGTGCAGCAGAACAGCGACATCACCTATCGCCTGTACGATTACGGCCGCCCGCGCGAACTGCATCTGGAAGCCGGCATGGCCGTGGCGCGCTGCCAGCCCTATCCGCCGACACTGCACCGGCAGGTGCCCGGCAGCGGTCATGTGGTACTGGTCGATGGCCCGTTGTTCCGGCTCGACCGGCTGGACGGCCCGCCCGATGCGGCCACCCGCGCGCGGTTCGACGGCCCGGTCCTGGCGATCCCGCTGGACGGCGCGGTGCGAATCGCGGGTGAAACGATCCTGCCGGGGCAGTGCGGCCAGGCCGCGAGCCTTGATGCGGTGGAGATCGGTGGCCGCTGCCTGATCGCGCAGGGCTGCTAGTCGGCCAGAACCGCCGGTTCGGTTGCCTCGATCCAGCCGCCGCCAACCACGCGGTCCCCACTATAGAGCACCGCCGCCTGGCCCGGCGCAACGCCGTATTCGGGCGCGGCGAAGCGGATCGTCACGCTACGGCCTTCGCCCAGTTCGCCTTCCAGCGTGACCGGGACGGGCTTGGCCAGCGAACGCACCTTGGCCAGCAGCGGGCCGCCGGGCAGCGGGCCGATGCGGTTGGTCTCGCCGATCCGCGCCGCGCCCACCGCCAGCAGGCGGCGCGGGCCAACCAGCACGCGGTGCTGCGCGGCGTCGATCCCGGTGACGTAGAGCGGTTCGGCCTGGCCGCCGATTTCCAGCCCACGGCGCTGGCCGACGGTGTAATGGATGATCCCCTTGTGCGCGCCCAGCACCGCGCCGGTTTCAGCGTGGACAATCTCGCCCCCCAGTTCCGCTTCCGGGCGGACCGCGCGGACCACCTTGGCATAGTCGCCATCGGGGACGAAGCAGATGTCCTGGCTGTCGGGCTTGGCTGCGACGCGCAGCCCTTCGGCCTCGGCAATCCGGCGCACTTCGCTTTTTGGCAGGCCGCCCAGCGGGAAGCGCAGGAAATCAAGCTGCGCCTCGGTCGTGGCGTAAAGGAAATAGGACTGGTCGCGGGCCGGATCGGCGGCGCGGTGCAGTTCCGGCCCGGCCGGGCCGATCACGCGGCGCACGTAATGCCCGGTCGCCAGGCAGTCCGCCCCCAGCTCGCGCGCCATGGTCATCAGGTCGGTGAATTTCGGCCCCATGTTGCAGCGGATGCAGGGAATGGGCGTGCGGCCGTTAAGGTAATCGTCGGCGAAGCGCTCGACCACTTCCTCGCGGAAGGCGCTTTCGTGATCGAACACGTAATGGGCGATTCCCAGCCGGTCGGCCACGGCGCGGGCATCGCGGATGTCGTCGCCCGCGCAGCACGCGCCCTTGCGGCCCGTGGCGGCGCCGTAATCGTAAAGTTGCAGCGTCACCCCGATCACTTCGGCGCCGCTGCGCGCGGCCAGCGCGGCCACGACCGAGCTGTCGACTCCGCCCGACATGGCGACGACGATGCGCTTGCCGGCCAGCGGCTCGGCCAGCTGGAACAGCTCTGCAGCAGGGGAAATGGCGGGATTCTGGGGCATGGCGGCGCCCCCTTACACCCCGGGGGGCGGGCGGGGCAATTCATTAGGCAATCTCAACACAAGGTAAATCGCCGCTTTACCTGATCTTGACCAAGCTGGGTCTACAAGCCTGCTCATGGAGATCGGAAGCCAGCTTATTGCCAGCCTGCGGGACCGGCTTGGAAGTGGCGGCAGCGCGTGCGTTGCCGACCAGTTCGACTGGGCCGGCCTGCATGCGCGACTCGCCGCGGCCCATGCCGCGCGGCGCGCGCTGCGGGACGGGGGTGCGGCGGGCGTGCTGCTTTCGGGCTCCTTCGCGGATTGGGCCAGGGTCGCGGGTCAATCCGGGGATTATGCCTCACACGGCATTAACCCTATGAGTTCAGCAGATGGAAAAATCCCCGCGGGCATTGGATGCGGCAGCGCCGGTCAACCCGTTGCCGGCGGTCGAGGATAAACATGATCGAGAACCAGAAGATCCGACCCGCGATGGTAATCGGCCCGCTTGGCGAGCCGCTGACGATCGATTCGCTTCCGTCGCCCAACACCACCCGCTGGGTCGTGCGGCGCAAGGCCGAAGTGGTCGCGGCGGTCAATGGCGGCCTGCTGACGATCGACGAGGTGTGCGAACGCTATGGCCTGACGCTGGAGGAATTCGCCAGCTGGCAGCGCGCGGTCGACCGGTCGGGCATGCAGGGCCTGCGCGTGACGCGGATCCAGCACTACCGCGATCTGTACGAGCGCCAGCTCAAGTACTGATCCACGCCTGTTGAACCACACCGGGGCGCAAGTCCCGGTTTCCAGCAGCGCCCGGCCCGGATAGGCTGGGCGCTGTTGATTCGTGGCCGGGAGGCGCAAGGGCATGTTCGATCTGTTGCTGGCCGCGATCAGCGGGGGGATCATCGGCTGGCTGGCCAGCCTGGTGATGAACCGCGATGCCGCGATGGGCGTCATGGCCAATGTGGTGGTCGGCTGCCTGGGTTCGGCGCTGGGCCGCGCTGCGCTGGGCCTGGTGCCCGGCGGCGTCCGGCTCGATGGCGATCCGTTCGACTGGCGGGTCCTGCTTGCCGGCCTGGCCGGCGCGGTGCTGCTGCTGGCCGCGGCCAACCTGATCCAGCGCGGGCGCCTGCGCTAGCCTTGCGCGCGGATGCCCGGCCCGCTGTGCCCGAAGGGACACAGTGACGCGGCGTTTGCCGAAGCGCATCAGCACTTTGCCGAGCTTTGCGTTGCGCCTGCACTCACGCGCGCCTATTCGGCGGGATCAAATGCGGAACCATGCCGGAAGCCCGGGGCTTGCGGTTGGTGATATAGCATAGTAATACAGCTCTGCCCGCGCTTGCGCTCCGCCTTGTCTGGCGGGCGGCCCGGACGGAGCAAGACAGAGGCGATGCCGGCAATGAATTATGACTCGCGGATCGAAACCCAGGCCGAAGGCGATGGCACCGCGACGGACGTGGTCAATCCCCTGCTCGAACCGGACGAGGAGGATCAGGCCTCGCGCAAGCGGCTGTGGATCATCGCCGCGGTTGTGCTGGTGGCGCTGGTCGCGATCTACTGGCTCAGCCATCGCGGCGCGGGCGATGGCGCCGCCGATGCCAAGGCGCAGGTCCCGCTGGTCAGCGTGATCTCGCCCGGCAGCGCGACGATCCAGGGTGAAATCAACGCCAGCGGCTCGCTCGCCGCGCGGCGCGAATTGCCGGTCGGCGTGCCGGGCGAAGGCGGTCAGGTGGTCTCGGTGCTGGTCGAACCCGGCCAGTGGGTCGGCGCGGGCCAGGTGCTGGCGGTGATCGACCGTTCGGTCCAGGCCCAGCAGCAGGCCAGCCAGGCCGCGCAGATCCAGGTCGCCCGCGCCAATGCCGCGCTGGCCCAGGCCAATTTCGACCGTGCGCTCAAGCTGGTCGACAAGGGCTTCGTCTCGCAGGCCGATGTCGATCGCCTGCGCGCCTCGCGCGATGCCGCCGCCGCGCAGGTCCAGGTCGCCGGGGCGCAGCTGGGCGTGCTCCAGGCGCAGACCCGCCGGCTCAACGTGATCGCCCCCGCCGCCGGGCTGGTGCTCGAACGCAAGGTCGAACCGGGCCAGGTCGTCAGCGGCGGCTCGGGCGTGCTGTTCCGCCTGGCCAAGGGCGGCGAAATGGAAATGAAGGCGCTGCTGGGCGAAGTGGACCTGGCCAAGATCAGCCAGGGCGTCAGCGCCGCGGTCACTCCGGTCGGCGCGACGACCAGCTTCACCGGCGAGGTCTGGCAGGTGTCGCCGGTGGTCGATCCCGCCACCCGCCAGGGCACCGCGCGGATCGCGCTGGCCTATGCCCCGGAACTGCGCCCGGGCGGCTTTGCCAATGCCGTGATCAAGGCGGGCACCGTGGTCGCCCCGATGCTGCCCGATAGCGCGATCCTGTCGGACGCCAAGGGCAGCTACGTCTATGTCGTGGGCAAGGGCAACAAGGTGGAGCGGCGCGACGTGAAGACCGGGCTGATCACCGGCAACGGCACCGCAGTGGTCGCCGGCCTGACCGGCAGCGAGCGGATTGTCGCGCGTTCGGGGGCCTTCCTGGCCCCGGGCCAGGAAATCAAGCCGCAATTGGTGAGCAAGTGACCCTGCCGGGCGAGCGGAGCTGAACCGACATGAATTTCCGCAACATCTCGGCCTGGTGCATCCGCAACCCGATCGTCCCGATCGTGCTGTTCGCCGGCCTGATCCTGGCCGGCGTGGTCAGCTTCTCGCGCATGCAGATCCAGAACGATCCGGACATCGAATTTCCGGTCGTGCGGGTCATCATCTCGCAGCCCGGCGCCGCGCCGACCGAAATCGAAAAGCAGATCACCCAGAAGGTCGAAGCCGCGGTGCGGACGATCAACGGGATCGAATCGATCGGCTCGACCGCGTCCGAAGGGATGAGCGCCACCGGCATCCAGTTCCAGATCGGCGTCGACGTCAACGAGGCGGTGAACGAGGTCAAGAACGCGGTCGACCAGGCCCGCGGCGACATGCCCGACGGGATTCTCGAACCGCAGGTGTTCAAGGTCCAGGGCTCGTCCTTCCCGATCGCCTATTACGCGATCGCGGCCGATGACATGACCATGGAGCAGCTGTCGTGGTTCACCGATGATACGGTGTCCAAGCGGCTCCAGGCGATCCCGGGCATGGCCGCGGTCAAGCGCGGCGGCGGGGTGGACCGTGAAATCATGGTCACGCTCGATCCGGCGCGGATGCAGTCGCTGGGGGTCACCGCCAGCCAGGTCAACCTGGCGCTGCGCGGGCTCAACCTCAACGCGGCGGGCGGCAAGGCCGAAATCGGCGGTTCGCGCCAGTCGGTCCGCGTGCTGGGCAACGCGGCCGATGCCTATACCCTGTCGCAGGCGGAAATCTCGCTGGGCGCGGGGCGGTTCATCAAGCTGAGCGACATTGCCGAGGTCAAGGACGGCTACAAGGAAATCAGCGCGATTTCCAAGAACGCCGGCAAGCCGGTGGTGACCTTCTCGATCGCGCGCGCGCGCGGCGCCTCCGACGTGTCGGTGTTCGACGATGCGACCAAGGAAATCGCCAAGATCGAGAAGGAGAACCCAGGGGTCAAGGTGACCACGCTGTTCACTTCGGTCGAATATACCAAGCAGCAGTACGAAAGCTCGATTTCGGCCATGGTCGAAGGGGCGATCCTGGCGGTCGTGGTGGTGTTCTTCTTCCTGCGCGACTGGCGCGCCACGGTCATCTCGGCCATCGCCATCCCGCTGTCGGCGATCCCGACCTTCTGGTTCCTCAGCACCTGGCTGGGCTTCACGCTCAACCAGATGTCGCTGCTCGCGCTCAGCCTGGTGGCCGGCGTGCTGGTCGATGACGCGATCGTCGAGATCGAGAATATCGTGCGGCACATGCGCATGGGCAAAAGCGCCTACCAGGCGTCGATCGACGCGGCTGACGAAATCGGGCTGGCGGTGGTCGCCACCACCTTCTCGATCGCGGCGGTGTTCCTGCCGGTGGGCTTCATGCCGGGCATTCCGGGCCAGTTCTTCAAGAACTTCGGCTTCACCGTGGTCATCTCGGTGCTGCTCAGCCTGGCCGTGGCGCGCATGATCACGCCAATGGTCGCGGCCTATTTCCTGAAAGCCCACGGGCAGGAGGAACACGGCAGCGGCCCGTGGATGGACCGCTACCTGAACGTGCTGCGCTGGTCGCTCGACAAGAGCGCGGCCGAAGCGGACCGGGCGCGGCTGGCCCATGTCCATTCGCGGCTCGCGTTCCACCTGCCGGCGCTGGGCCTGGGCCTCCTCGCCGCGATCGCCAGCCAGGTCGCCCCGCGGCTCCAGGCCCGCCCTGATGGCACCCCGGCGCCCGACGTGTCGCTGGGCATGGCCTTCCTGACCTGGATCGGCGCCTACATCGCGATCATGCTGCTGACTTTCGTGGTCGGGATGATCTGGGGCAAGCTGCGCGGCTGGGACAATCATCCGCTGACCGCGCGGACCCGCTGGATCATGACCTATTTCCGCGATCACCGGGTGTGGATGCTGGGCGTGGGCCTGTTCGCGCTGATGCTGACCGGCGTGCTTCTGGTGACCACGCCGAAGCAGTTCTTCCCGCAGATCAACAGCGATTTCGGCGAAATCTCGATCGAAATGGTCCCCGGCACGACCCTGGCCCAGACCGAGGCCGTGGCCGACAAGGTGACCGAGATCCTGTTCCAGGATCCCGATGTCTACCTTGCCCCGGAAAGCATCCGCGAAGGGCAGGCCAGCCTGTTCATCACCTATCGCAAGGATCGCGACAGCACGAGCCAGGAGATCGAACGCCGGCTGACCCCCAAGCTGCTGCAGATCCCCGATGCGCGGATCAGCTTTGTCGAACAGGGCGGCGGGCCGCCGTCGAACGGGCCGAACCGCCCGGTGGTGGTGATGCTGACCGGCAGCAATCCGGAAGTGCTGGAAACCACCGCCAACCAGCTGGCCGAGGAAATGCGCAAGATGCCGGATCTGGTCGCGCCCCGCGTCAGCGCCGACATGCGCCGCCCCGAAGTGGTGATCACCCCGCGGCTGGACCTGGCCGCCAGCCTGGGCGTGTCCACCGCCGCGCTCAGCCAGGCGATCCGCATCGCCACGATCGGCGAAATCGACCAGAACGCCGCCAAGTTCTCGCTGTCGGACCGCCAGGTGCCGATCCGGGTGCGGCTGGCGGAAAGCTCGCGGCGCGACCTGTCGACCATCCAGAACCTGCCGGTGCCCACCGCCAGCGGCGGATCGGTGCCGCTGGCCAGCGTCGCCGAAATCTCGATGGGTTCCGGCCCGGTCAGCATCCAGCGCTACAACCAGCAGCGCCGCACTTACATCTCGGCTGACCTCGCCCCCGGGGTCTACCAGGGCGAGGCGATGGCCAAGGTCAAGGAAATGCCCTTGATGAAGAACCTGCCCAATGGCGTGTCGAACGAGGCCGCCGGGCAGACCAAGTTCCTGGAAGAGCTGATCACCAGCTTCACCATCGCGGTCGTCTCGGGCATCCTGCTGGTCTTCGCGGTGCTGGTGCTGCTGTATCACCGGCTGGTGTCGCCGCTGGTCAACATGGCCTCGCTGTTCCTGGCGCCGCTGGGCGGGCTGATCGCGATCTTCCTGATCGGCCAGCCGATTTCGCTGCCGGTGTTCATCGGCATCCTGATGCTGTTCGGGATCGTTGCCAAGAACTCGATCCTGCTGATCGACTTCGCGATCGAGGAAATGAGCCGCGGCGCGGACAAGTTCGAAGCGATCGTCGAAGCCGGGCACAAGCGCGCCCAGCCGATCATCATGACCACGGTGGCGATGACCGCGGGCATGGTGCCGACCGCCGTCTCGCTGACCGGCGACGGGGCCTGGCGCGCGCCGATGGGCACGGTGGTGATCGGCGGGCTGATCCTGTCGACCGCGCTGACCCTGCTGATCGTGCCCGCGGGCTTCAGCCTGGCCGACGGGGTGGAAAAGCGGCTGGGGCCCAAGCTGCGCCGCATGTTCCTCAGCTATGACCCGGCAGAGGCGCGCCGCGAACGCCAGGCCGCCGCCGCGGCAGAGGGCTTCCCGGCCGAGTGAGCCGGAGCGCCCCCGCCCCGGCGGCCCCGCCGGACCGCGCCCTGCGCATGCGCCGCACGGCAACGGCGCTGCTGGTGGCCATGGCCGCGCTGTTCCTGCTGGCGCGCACTTTCCAGCACAGCCATCCGCTGTGGCCGTGGCTGCTGGCCTTTGCCGAAGCCGGCATGGTCGGCGGCATGGCCGATTGGTTCGCGGTGACGGCGCTGTTCCGCCGCCCGCTTGGCCTGCCGATCCCGCACACCGCGATCATCCCGGAAAACAAGGACCGCATCGCCGATACGATGGCGGTGTTCCTGCGCGACAATTTCCTCACCCCGCAAGTGGTCGCACGGCGGCTGGCGGGGATGAACCTGGCCGGCGCGGCGGGCGACTGGCTGGCCGATCCCACGCGCGGCGGCAGCACCCGGCTGCGCGACGGGGCAGCCGAATTGCTCGCCCAGGTGCTCGAATCGCTCGATCCCGAACGGCTCGGCACGCAGGTGCGCGGCGGGCTGTTTCGCCAGATCGACCGGCTGGAAGTGTCGCCGCTGATCGGCCAGATGCTGGCCGCGGCGATTGCCGACAAGCGCCACATGCCGGTGATCGAATCGCTGGTCCGCTGGACCGGACTGACGCTGGAAGACAACGAGGAACTGATCCGCGAGCTGATCCACCGCCGCGCCAATGCCGTGCTGCGCTGGACCGGGCTGGATGAAACGCTGGCCAATTCGGTGCTCGACGGGCTGTACAAGCTGCTCGCCGAAGTAATCGTCGATCCCGCGCATCCGCTGCGCGGCAAGGTCGAGGAAGGGCTGGCCAAGCTGGCCGATGACCTGCAGCACGATGCGGAGCTGCGCGAGCGGGTAGAGCGGCTGAAAAGCGAGCTGATGACCAACCCGGCTGTGTCGCGCTGGTGGCAGGGGGTGTGGGAACGGCTGCGCACCGGCATGCTGGCGCGGCTGCGCCGCCCGGCGGGCGAAAGCGGCGGCCAGATTGCCGAAGCGCTGACGGAACTCGGCCGTCACCTGCGCGATGATCCCGCCTTGCAGCGCCAGATCAACCGCTACACCCGCCGTACTGTCGTCGGCATCGCCAGCCGCTATGGCGACCAGATCGTCCGGTTGGTGTCGGAAACGGTGAAGCGCTGGGACGCGCAGACCGTGACCGACCGGATCGAGGGCGCGGTCGGCCGCGACCTGCAGTTCATCCGCATCAACGGCACGCTGGTTGGCGGGCTGGCCGGGGTTGCGATCCACGCGGTGGATGTGCTGCTGTGACCGCGCCGCTGCTCTCCACCGCGCGGTTCGAGCTGTGGCAACCGGCGCTGCGCGACCTGCCCGATCTCTATGCCCTGACGCTGGACGATGAGACGCGCCGGTTCCTCGGCTCGTTCGTGCCGAGCGAGATGGACGCTTTCAACCGCCTGCACCGCAACGCCGGGTCCTGGGCGCTGCACGGCTATGGCACTTTCATGGTTCGGCCGCGGGGGGCTGACCGGATCATTGCCAACTGCGGCGTGTTCCGCAGCCATCGCGGCTTTGGCCAGGGGCTGGACGATGTCGCCGAGGCTGGCTGGATCGTCCACAAGGACCACTGGGGCCTGGGCGTGGCGCGCGAAGTGATGGAAGCCGCGCTCGCCTGGTTCGACGCCGCCCACGGTCGCCAGCGGATCGCCTGCATGATCGAGGAAGGCCACGCAGCATCCGATGCCTTGGCGGGCAAGCTGGGCTTCGTGCGCTA
This sequence comes from Novosphingobium sp., assembly GCF_041905565.1. GTDB lineage: Bacteria > Pseudomonadota > Alphaproteobacteria > Sphingomonadales > Sphingomonadaceae > Novosphingobium. Next base: position 14,807 of record NZ_JAYRKX010000013.1, read on the forward strand.
TGGCCGGCACCAGGGTGAAACCGGCCCGGCGCTGGTGCTGTACGAACGGCTGCCCTGACCGGGGCGGGGAGGGGAATCACCATGCAACACCGGATGCAGCCGGGGCCGCTGCTGGACAGCACCGGACGCCTGATCGACCCCGGCTATTCCACAGCCGAAGTGCGCCAGTATGATCGCGCTATGATCCGTGCCAGCGGCTGGCGGATCAAGGAATGGGATTACTACTGCATCCAGACCGATGCCCACGCCCTGGCCCTGACCGTGGCCGACAACGGCTATCTGGGATTCCTCGGGCTGTCGTGGATCGATCTGGAACAAGGCACGGCGATCAACCACGGCGCGGTCAGGCCGTTTCCGTTTGGCCGGATGCGCCTGCCCGCCAGCGCGGACAGCGGCAGCATCGACCAGCGGCAGGGCGAGGTGCGGATCGCTTTCGAGCAGCGTCCGGGCGAGCGCCGCCTGACCTTTAGCGCGCCGGGATTCGACCGGGGCCGGGGCCTGTCGGGCGAGGTGGTGCTGCGCCAGCCCGACGACGACCGGATGGTGATTGCCACCCCGTTCCCCGATGCGCCGCGCGCATTCTATTACAACCAGAAGCTGAACTGCCTGCCTGCCGCCGGCACGGTCACGCTGGGGGATCAGCAGATCGTGTTCGATCCCGCCAGCGCCTTTGCCGTGCTCGACTGGGGACGCGGGGTCTGGACCTATGACAACACCTGGTTCTGGGCTTCGGCCAGCGGGCTGCACCAGGGGCGGCGGTTTGGGTTCAACATCGGCTGCGGGTTTGGCGATACTTCGGCGGCGAGCGAGAACATGCTGTTCGTGGATGGCCGCGCGCACAAGCTGGACCAGGTCACCTGGCATCTGCCCGAAGGCCCGCTCGACGCCGCGCCGTGGCACTTCACCAGCAGTGACCGGCGCTTGGTAATGCGCTTTGATCCGATCGTGGACAGGCATGATACCGTGGACCTTGGCCTGTTCCGCACCAGCCAGCATCAGGTCTTCGGCCACTTTTCGGGCAAGGCCACCTGCGATGATGGCACCGTGCTGGAGTTCGCCGGGCTGACCGGCTTTGCCGAACGGGTCCACAACCGCTGGTAGCCCAAACAGAAAAGGCCCCGCCGAAGCAGGGCCTTTCCGTCTGGCGAAGCGCCTGGGCTCAGAGCTTGCCGGTCAGTTCCGGCACGGCGCTGAACAGGTCCGCAACCAGGCCGATGTCGGCAACCTGGAAGATCGGCGCGTCTTCGTCCTTGTTGATGGCGATGATGGTCTTGGAATCCTTCATCCCCGCCAGGTGCTGGATCGCGCCCGAGATGCCGACCGCGATGTAGACTTCCGGCGCAACGATCTTGCCGGTCTGGCCGACCTGGAAATCGTTGGGGACGTAGCCCGCGTCAACCGCCGCGCGGCTGGCGCCCACGCCCGCGCCGAGCTTGTCGGCGAGCGGGAAGATGGTGGCGGTGAAGGTTTCCGCGTCCTTGAGCGCGCGGCCACCCGAAACGATGATCTTCGCGCTGGTCAGTTCCGGACGTTCGCTCTTGGCGATTTCCGAGCCGACGAAAGTCGACAGGCCCGAATCCGCCCCGGCGGCAACCGCTTCGATGCTGCCCGAACCGCCGGTCGCGTCCGCCTTGGCAAAGGCGGTGCCGCGCACGGTGATCACCAGCTTGGCATCGCTCGATTCGACGGTGGCGATGGCGTTGCCGGCATAGATCGGGCGGGTGAAGGTCTGGGGGCCTTCAACCGACAGGATGTCCGAGATCTGCATCACGTCGAGCAGCGCGGCGACGCGCGGCGCAACGTTCTTGCCGGTGGTGGTGGCGGGCGCGACGAAAGCGTCGTGCGTCGCCATCAGGCCGGCCACCAGCGGCGCGACGTTTTCGGCCAGCGCGTTGGCATAGGCGGCGTCATCGGCGACGTGGACCGTGCCCACCCCGGCGATCTGCGCGGCGGCAGCGGCGGCGGCGCCGCAGTTGTGGCCAGCGACCAGCAGGTGCACTTCGCCCAGCTGGCTGGCGGCGGTCACGGCCGACAGGGTGGCGTCCTTGACCGAGGCGTTGTCGTGTTCGACCCAAACGAGCGTCTTAGCCATTACGCGACTCCCATTTCCTTGAGCTTGGCGACGAGGGCGTCCACGTCGGCCACCTTGATCCCGGCGCTGCGCACCGGCGGTTCGCTGACCTTGAGGGTCTTGAGGCGTGGCGCGATATCGACGCCGTAGTCAGCCGGGGCCTTGGTGGCGAGCGGCTTGCTCTTGGCCTTCATGATGTTCGGCAGCGAGGCATAGCGCGGTTCGTTCAGGCGCAGGTCGGTGGTGATCACCGCCGGCAGCGCCAGCTTGACCGTTTCCAGACCGCCGTCGATTTCGCGCTTCACGACCACCGCATCGCCTTCGACGGCGAGTTCGTTGGCGAAAGTGCCCTGCGGACGGCCGAGCAGCGCGGCGACCATCTGGCCAACCTGGTTGCTGTCGTCGTCGATCGCCTGCTTGCCGGTGATGATCAGGCCCGGGGCTTCCTCATCGGCGATGCCCTTGACGATCTTGGCCACGGCCAGCGGTTCCACTTCGACGCCATCGTCGACCTGGACCAGCACGGCGCGGTCCGCACCCATCGCCAGCGCGGTGCGCAGCGTTTCCTGGGCCTTGGCCGGCCCGACCGAAACCGCGACGATTTCGGTGACCACGCCCTTTTCCTTGAGGCGGATCGCTTCTTCGACGGCGATTTCGTCGAAGGGGTTCATGCTCATCTTGACATTGGCGAGATCGACGCCGGTGCCGTCGGACTTGACCCGCGGCTTGACGTTATAGTCGATCACGCGCTTCACGCAGACCAGGGCTTTCATGCTTGCAAGCCTTTCCTCTTGATGCTGCACCGCCGCATAGTTGTCGTTTACGTAAACGTCAACCAGCGATTAGGCGTTCGATTAAAGCTGTGACGCGACCCGCCATTGCCGCGCATTCACATGGGGTCAAGGGGTGAATCGGGCCATGTCCCTTGAGGCAGGTCCGATTTGTGCCCGCGATGGTCAGCAGTGCTTACGAATTGGCCGTCGCCGCCGCCAGCCGGGCAGCAAAAAGGCCGGTCCCGCGCCTGGCGGAACCGGCCTTTTGCAGTGGCCCTTGTCGGGGCCAGGTCGATCAGGCGACCTTGCGCACTTCCGCCACGATCTTCTGGGCGGCATCGCCCAGGTCGCTGGCCGAAACGATCGGCAGGCCCGACCCTTCGAGGATCTGCTTGCCCTGTTCGACGTTGGTCCCTTCGAGACGGACCACCAGCGGCACCGACAGGTTCACTTCCTTCGCCGCGGCAACGATGCCGTCGGCGATGATGTCGCACTTCATGATCCCGCCGAAGATGTTGACGAGAATGCCCTTCACCGCCGGATCCTTGAGGATGATCTTGAACGCGGCAGTGACCTTTTCCTTCGAGGCGCCGCCGCCCACGTCAAGGAAGTTGGCCGGGAATTCGCCGTTCAGCTTGATGATGTCCATCGTCGCCATGGCCAGGCCCGCGCCGTTGACCATGCAGCCGATGTTGCCATCGAGCTTGATGTAGGCGAGGTCGTACTTGCTGGCTTCGATTTCGGCCGGGTCTTCCTCGGTCTCGTCGCGCAGTTCCATCACGTCGGGGTGGCGGTACAGCGCGTTCGAATCGAAGCTCATCTTGGTGTCGAGCACCAGCAGCTTGCCGTCCGATTCGGCCAGCGGGTTGATTTCGATCATCGCGCAGTCGAGCGCCATGAAGGCGTCGTACAGCTGCTTGCCCAGCACCTGCGCCTGCTTGTTCAGGTCACCCTTCAGCTTCAGGCCGAAGGCCAGCGCGCGGCCGTGGTGCGGCATGAAGCCTTCGGCCGGGTCGATGGTGATGGTGGTGATCTTTTCCGGGGTTTCGTGGGCAACGTCCTCGATGCTCATCCCGCCTTCGGTCGACGCGATCATGGCGACGCGGCCGGTGGCGCGATCGACCAGCATCGACAGGTAGTATTCCTTGCCGATGTCCACCCCGTCGGTGATGTACAGGCGGTTGACCTGCTTGCCGGCGTCGCCGGTCTGGATCGTCACCAGCGTGTTGCCGAGCATTTCCTTGGCGTGGCTTTCCACTTCCTCGATGCTCTTGGCCAGGCGGACGCCGCCCTTGGCATCGGGGCCGAGTTCCTTGAACTTGCCCTTGCCGCGCCCGCCGGCGTGGATCTGGCTCTTCACGACATAGAGCGGCCCGGGCAGCTGCTTGGCAGCGGCGACGGCTTCTTCGACCGACAGGGCGGGGATGCCCGTGGGAATGGCGATGCCGAACTTGGCCAGCAGTTCCTTGGCCTGGTATTCGTGAATGTTCATCTGTTCAGGACTCCGCAGGGGAAAAGCGGCCGCAAGGCCTTTGTGCGCCGCCGCATAAGCATAGAGTGACAGGCTTGAAAAGGCCCCGATGGGGGTCCTAGGATAGAAATATGAACGCTAGTTGCGAGCTGTTCGCAGGTATTCGGCAAAATGGCCTGAACGGTTCCCTTGATTGACCGGGACCGCCTGGAAGCGATCGTCCGCGAGGCGGGGCGAATCGCCCTGTCGCGCTGGCCGGGTCATGGCCATGCGCTGCACACCTGGGAAAAGGACCCGGGCAACCCGGTGAGCGCGGCCGATCTGGAGGTTGACGGCTTTTTGAAGCGCGAGCTGGGGCTGCTGCTGCCGGCGGCGGGCTGGCTGTCGGAAGAAACGGTCGATGCGCCCGAACGGCTGGAAGGCGGGCTGATCTGGCTGGTCGACCCGATCGACGGGACGCGCGATTTCATCCGCGGCCGGGCGGGCTGGGCAGTGTCGGTCGCGCTGGTCAGCAGCGGGCGGCCCTTGCTCGGCATGCTGGCGGCCCCCGCGCGCGAGGAATTCTGGCAGGGCGAGGCCGGGCGGGGCAGCTGGCGCAACGGCGTGCGGCTGGTGGCCAGCCGGCGCACCGTGCTGCCCGGCGCGCGCGTTCCGGCCGAGGCGGTGCCCCACGGCGATGCCGACCTGGTGCCGGTCGCCCGGCCCAATTCGATCGCGCTGCGCATGGCGATGGTCGCCGCCGACGAGGCCGACCTGGTGGCGACTTTGCGCTGGGGCTATGAATGGGACATCGGCGCCGCCGCGCTGATCGCGCGCGAGGCGGGGGCGGCGGTGACCGATGTGTTCGGCGGCCCGCTCAATTACAACAAGCGCGATCCGCGCGCCTTTGGCGTGCTGGTCTCGTCGCCCGGCATCCACCAGGCGGCGGTCGACCGGCTGGCGGACCGCGCCCGCGAACTGTCCGCCGAAGGCTGAGCGCCGCCGCCCCGGACAAGCGCCCGGGGCGGCGAGCGGGATCAGTTGGAGCGTGCGGCCTGCACTTCCTCGACCGTGACCGGCACGATCTTGATTTCGACGCGGCGGTTCTTGGCGCGGCCATCGGGCGTGTCGTTCGACGCGACCGGCATGGTTTCGCCAAAGCCCTGGCTGCGCAGCCGCGCGGCGGGCACGCCCTGGGTGATCAGGTAGTTCATCACCGTGCGGGCGCGGCTTTCCGACAGGGTCTGGTTGAAGGCGTCCGATCCGGTCGAATCGGTGTGGCCGTAAACGTCGACCAGGCTGTCGGGATAGTCCTTGAGGCTTTGCGCCACCTTGTCGAGCGTGGCGCGGAACTCGGGCTTGAGGCTGGCGCTGCCGACGTCGAAGGTCACGCCGTCGGGCAGGTTGACCAGAATCGCCTTGCCGCCATCGGTTTCGGACACGTCCACGCCGCTGCCGGCGGTCTGTTCCTTCAGCGTCTTGATCTGCTGGTCCATCTTGTAGCCGACCACGCCGCCGGCCACGCCGCCGATCCCGGCACCGACGATGCGGCCCGTCTTGCCGCCGATCAGCCCGCCCAGCAGGCCGCCGACCACGGCCCCGCCAACCCCGCCGATCGCGGTGCGCGACACTTTCTTCTCACCCGTGTTCGGGTCGGTCACGCAGGCCGACACCGTCAGCAGCGAAGCGGCGGCAAAGCCCGAGACGAGCCAGCGCGATTTGTTGAAAGCCATGATGCGATCCCCTTTCCAGTACAGCACTTGCCGGAAGCTGTGGGCCCGGTAACCTGAACAGAATCTTGACCGCTTGTCCTGTCAATAGCTTGGCCACGTTCCGGCCCGCGCCCCCTTCGCCTTGGCGCAGGAATCTGCTATCGCCCGCCGGGTGAACCCGTTTCCCTGGACCGACGTTATCATCATCGCAGGCCTGATCCTGCTCAATGGCCTGTTCTCGATGTCGGAACTGGCGATCGTTTCGGCGCGCCCGGCGCGGCTGAAAGTGCTGGCTGAACGCGGCAGCAAGGGCGCGCGCACCGCGATGGAGCTGGCGTCCGATCCGGGCAAGTTCCTCTCGACCGTGCAAATCGGCATCACCCTGGTCGGCATCATCGCCGGCGCCTATTCCGGCGCCAGCCTGGGCGGCCCCACGGGTGAGCGGCTGGAAGCGCTGGGCCTGCCGCCGCACTGGGCGCCCGAAGCCGGCTTTGCCGTGGTCATCGCGATCACCACTTATGCCAGCCTGGTGGTGGGCGAACTGGTGCCCAAGCAGGTTGCCCTGCGCGCGGCCGAAGGAATCGCGGTGACCGCCGCCGTGCCGATGGCCGTGGTCGCGCGGGTCACCGCGCCGTTCGTCTGGCTGCTCGACACCTCCTCCGCGTTGCTGCTGCGGCTGATGGGAGTGCGGCACAAGGGCGAACACGCCCTCACGGCCGAGGAATTGCAGGTCGTCTTCGCCGAGGCGACCCGGTCCGGCGTGATCGAGGAGGACGAGCGCGCGATCATGACCGGGATCATGCGGCTGGCCGACCGCCCGGTGCGCGAGCTGATGACCCCGCGCACCGAGCTTGACACGATCGACCGCAAGGCGAGCGAGGACGAAGTCCGCGCCGCGATCAAGGACAGCCCGCATTCGCTGCTGCCGGTGGCCGATGGCAGCCCGGACAACATCGTCGGCGTGGTCAAGGTCAAGGAAGTGCTGGCGGTGCTGCTGGCGGGCAAGCGGCTGCAGATCGGGCGGCTGATGAAGAAGGCCGAAATCATCCCCGACCAGCTCGACGCGATGGACGCGCTGCGCATCCTGCAGCAGTCGGGCGTGTCGATGGCGCTGGTCCATGATGAATACGGCCACCTCGAAGGGGTGGTCACCCCGGCCGACCTGCTGGCGGCGATCGTCGGCAATTTCGCCAGCCACCAGGACGCGGGCGATTCGCCGATGCTGGTCGAGCGCGAGGACGGTTCGCTGCTGGTGTCCGGCGCGATGCCGGCGGATCTGCTGGCCGACCGCCTGGGGATCGAGCTGCCGGGCGACCGCGACTATGCCACCGCCGCCGGCTTTGCCCTGTCGGTGCTGAAACGCCTGCCCAAGGAAGGCGAGTATTTCGCCGATCAGGATTGGCGCTTCGAAGTGGTCGATATGGACGGGCGCAAGATCGACAAGCTGCTGGTCAGCGCGCTGGCCCGGCCCGAGCCCACGGCGGGCTGACCCCCGGCCCACCGGCCGCCCTCGTAGAACTACAGGGGAGCCAGGCCGGGCCGGAGCGGCCCGCCCGGCGGTGCTTGCGTAGATTCACGAAATTGTTGCTGCCGCGTTAACCCTGCATCCCCAGCATCAGGTCAATCCGTAAGGTGCGCCTGTCTTCGGGAGAGGATGGACGCGGCTTGCCATGCCGGACGTGTTCCGGCGTGGGCAGCCCCGTTTGCCCCGTTTGCCCCGTTGCCAGGCTCGCCAGACAGCCTCTGGAGACGGCGATGTTCCGCAAGCGCTTGAGTGCCCTGGTCCAGGTACTGATCCTGTTCCTGTCGATGTTTGCCTGGTCTGCGGCGGCCCATGCCGCGGGCGAGCACACGATCAACGGCATCACCGTGGCCACGATCCTGCCCAATGGGCAGAACGGGTCGCCCTACAGCTTCCAGATCCAGCCCAGCGGCACCGGCACGGCGGCGGGGCCATACACCTTCCAGCTGACCGGAGGGGCGCTGCCACTGGGGCTGACCCTGTCACCAACAGGGCTGGTCACCGGGGCGAGCTGCGAACACACCAACGGATCGCACAATTTCGATGTCCGCATCACGGCCGCCGGCGGGGCAGTCGCCGACTTTACGGGCCAGGCCCACTTCCAGATGAACATGACCTCCACCGGGGGCAACGGCAACTGCGTGATCACGCTGGGCGACATCCCCACCACCGGGACGGTCGGGATCACCTATGGCGCGACGATCGGCGCGGTTGGCGGTACCGGTAGCGGCTACGTCTTCACCCTGGCCAGCGGCAGCCTGCCGGCCGGCGTTTCGATGAGCGCGAGCGGCACGCTGAGCGGCACGCCGACCACGGCGGGCCCCTATACCTTCACCGTCCTGGCGACCGATTCGGCGGGCAACACCGGGGTGCGGACCTATACCGTCACGATCGGCGTGCCGCCCATCGTGGTCAATCCGCCCACGCTGCCGCCAGCCACCAACGGCACCCCCTATACGGCGAACATCAGCGCCACGGGCGGCACCGGCACCGGCTATACCTTTGCCGTGACCGCCGGTGCCCCGCCTCCGGGCCTGACGCTGGCCACTTCGGGCGCGCTCACCGGCACGCCGACCACGGCGGGCACCTATGGCTTCACTGTCACGGCCACGGATTCGGGCGGTAACAAGGGCTTCAGGGCCTATACCCTGGTGGTCCAGCCGGGCGCGGTGCTGACTGTCGCGCCGCCGGTCCTGCCCAATGGGGTCGAGGATTCGCCCTATGCCCAGACCATCACCGCCAGCGGCGGCACGGGCACGGGCTACAGCTTCGTGGTGACCACCGGCACCCTGCCGGCCGGGATCACGCTGGCCGCCTCGGGCGCGCTGGCCGGCACGCCGACCACGCCCGGCACCTATACCTTCACCGTCAAGGCCACCGATTCCGCCGGCAACACCGGCACCCGCGATTATACGCTGGTGATCCAGCCGATCGGCGCCATCGTGATCAGCCCGCCCACCCTGCCTGACGGCACGATCCTGACGGCCTATTCGCAGACCATTTCGGCCACCGGCGGGACTGGTACGGGCTATCAGTTCACCGTGGCCGCGGGCGCGCTGCCCACCGGCCTGACGCTGGCGGCCGATACCGGCGTGCTGGCGGGCACGCCCAGTGCGCGCGGCACCTTCTCCTTCACCGTCCAGGTGCAGGATTCGGGCGCTCACACCGCGACCCAGGCCTATGTGGTCAAGATCGTCGGCCACACGCTGACGATCGATCCGGCCACCCTGCCCGATGGCACCAACGGCACGCCCTATGCCCCGCAGACCGTCACGGCCTCGGGCGGCGCGGCGCCCTATGCCTATGCTGTGACGGCCGGCACGGTTCCCCCGGGGCTGACCTTCAGCGCCGCCGGGGTGCTCTCGGGCACGCCGACTTCGGTTGGCACCTACGGCTTCACCGTGACCGCCACCGACGTCGATGGCGACACCGGCACCCGCGCCTATACGGTGGCGATCAATGCCGGCCAGGTGCTGACCGTGCTGCCCACCGAGCTGCCGTTCGGTTACTGGCACACCCCCTACAGCGCCACCGTCACTGCCGTGGGCGGCACCGGCACCGGCTATACCTTCGCAATCACCGCGGGGGCGCTGCCGGCCGGGCTGACCATGACCAGCGGCGGGATCATGTCGGGTTCGCCCAATGCGACCGGGGATTTCAACCTGACTGTCACGGCCACCGATTCGGCCGGTAACACCGGGCTGCGCGCCTATACCCTGCATATCGATCCGGGTGCGGTGCTGGCGATCAATCCGCCGACCCTGCCTGGGGGCATGGTGAACGTGCCCTATTCGGTCACGGTCGTTGCCAGCGGCGGGGTCGCGCCCTACACCTACGCGGTGCTGGGCGGGGCGCTGCCCACCGGCTTGTCGCTCAACACCGCGAGTGGCGTGATCAGCGGGACGCCGCGCGTGACGGGGGCCTTCGTGGTCACCATCGGTGCGGTCGATTCGCTCGGCAACTACGGCAACCGGGTCTACACCCTGGCGATCTCGGCCCGTCCCGACCCGTCGAAGGACCGGGAAGTGATCGGCCTGATCGACGCCCAGTTCGGCCAGGCCAACCGCTTTGCCGAAGGTCAGGTCAACAATGTCATGCGGCACATGGAAAGCCTGCACTCGGCCTTCGATTGCAGCATCGACAACCAGCTGCGCGTCACCCAGGACACCACTGGTCGGCGCCTGCCGGGCCAGTCGGTGGGCGATCCGAACGCGGCCAATGGCGGCGCGGTGAATGCCGGCACCAAGGCTGAAGACGCCAAGGACAAGGCCACCTGCGACCACGGCCTGCGGCTGTGGGCGGCCGGTGCGATCGACTTCGACCGCAACGGTTCGAACCGGTTCGACAGCGAAGCGATCACCCTGGGGCTAGATGCCAAGCTGTCCGACCGCCTGATCCTGGGCGCCGGTTTCGGCCTCGGCTTCTCGGACGAACGGGTTGGCCTCAACGGCACCCATGCCAAGGGCGATGCGACCACGGCCCTGGCCTATGCCAGCTTCAACCCGGTCGGTTCGCTCTATCTCGATGCGCTGGGCGGCTACTCGTGGGTCGAGCTCGACAACCGCCGCTATGTCACCGTCAACGGCAACATCCTCGCCAGCAAGCGCAAGGGTGACGTCGGCTTCCTGTCGGTGGCGCTGACCGGCGAAACCCGCCTGCGGGAAGTCTTGCTCGCCGGTTACGCCCGGTTCGATTACTACGACATCAACCTCGACGGGTTCAGCGAAGTGGGGACCAATCCCTTCGCGCTGACTTTCGCCAAGTCGCAGCAGAAGCGCGAGGTTGCGGTGCTGGGGCTGCGGGCGGAACGCGACTATGCGCAAAGCTGGGGCATCCTGCGGCCCAAGCTGCGCGCCGAATACCGCCACCGCTTCAACGGCAGCTATGACCAGGCGATCGCCTACAGCGATACCCCGGGCACGCTGTACCAGCTGGTTCGCGCCAGCAACGAAGCGGACAACGTGGCGCTGACCGCCGGGCTCGAAGCCCTGACGGGCGGGGTCTCGATCAGCATCGAATACGGCACATCGGGGATGAGCCTGCACACGCTGGGCGGCCAGCAGGTGCGGCTGATGGTCCGGACTCGGCTATAGGGTCAGGCCCCCTTGGCCGCACCTTCGAGGTTTGAGTCAAAATGGCCTGTCGCGAGGAGAGAAGGCGCAGGAATATGTCGATATTTCAAGACTTCTTGACGCTGCGAGAGGCCATTTTGGCCAAATCCCTGCGGGACGGCAGAATGGCTTCCATCTCGAACGGAAATTCCCTTAGAAAGGCAACCAGCCTTCCCGGCGGGAATTTCCGTCCGATCTGTTCGCCATTCTGCCGCCTCGAAGGTGTGGCCAAGGGGGCCTGACCCTATTTTCCTGATCCTGGAGCCCGCCGGACAGCCGGGGGCCAGCGCGCCGCGCTGGCCCCCGGTTTGCGTTTGCCCCCGTCAGCCGCGCTGGCGCGATCGCGGTGCGAGCCCATTTGCCTAACGACCATTGATTCACGGCCTTGCCAATAATCACGATAAAACAGCGGCTTGAAAGGCCCTATCGGCGCCAGCGCGGATTATCTATTGACATTAGAAAATGTTCCGGGGAACATCGCGGCACAAGAGGATCATGGTGACCGGACCGCGCGATGCGGCCGGCGCCGAGCGGCCGGAGCACGGCCGGAACCGGGAGGGATATATGTCGCTGCGCCTGAAGATTGCCGCTTTCGCCCTGTCCACTTCGCTGTTCACGCCGGTCACGGCCTGGGCCGAGGCGGCGCCGGCGGACGAGGTCACTGCCGACAACCAGGCCGAGATCATCGTCAGCGCCCGCCGCAAGGACGAACGCCTGGTCGATGCGCCGGTTGCGATCACCGCGATTGGCGGGGCGCAGCTGGAAGACAAGGCGATCACCCGCTTTTCCGACATCGCCACCCAGGTGCCGACCATGATCGCGGGCAAGGCGGCGTCGGGTTCCTCGGCCAGCATCTTCCTGCGCGGGGTCGGCTCGACCGCGCTCAGCGCCGGGTTCGACCAGTCGGTCTCGTTCGTGGTCGATGGCATGCCGATGAGCCGGGGGCGCGAAATCGGCCTGAGCCAGTATGACGTCCAGCGCGTCGAAGTGCTGAAAGGCCCGCAGGCGCTGTTCTTCGGCAAGAACACCACCGGCGGCCTGATCAGCGTGTCGACCAACAACCCCACCGACCAGTTCGAGGCCGGCCTGCGCGGCGGCTATGGCTTCGAAGCGCGCGACAAGTATGCCGATGGCTACATTTCCGGCCCGCTCGGCGACACGCTCAAGGCGCGCCTTGCGTTCCGCGTGTCGGACAGCGACGGCGCCTTCACCAACACCGCCGCCCCCAGCTATACCGATCCGCTCGGCATGACCCGCCAGCGCAATTCCGACCGGCGCGGCGGCGGGCGCACGCTGAGCGGCCGCGTGACGCTTGACTGGTCGCCGACCGACAGCCTCAGCTTCGTGCTCAAGACCGGCTACACCGACCAGAAGGACGGCGGCCCGACCGACTCGCTCGAACGGATCTGCGGCGGCGGACGGCTCGTGCCCTTTACTGCCAACGGCATTCCGCCCAGCCCGAACGCGGACTGCAAGATCGATGGCCGCTCGGACAGCTCGACCATCCCCACGGCGGTCGCCGCTGCCAATTACCGCTATGCCGGCGATGGGCACATGTATTCGCGGCTGAAGTCGGGCTTCGCGGTGCTCAACGCCAAGCTGACGAGCGACGTGATGGACGTCAACTCGATCACCTCGTACTACCGCTTCAAGCAGAACGACCTCAACAACGTCTCGGGCGAAGCCTATCCGGCAACCTTCAGCCAGCTGGCCGATTACCGCCAGTTCGGCGAGGAACTGCGCTTCCAGACCAAGTTCGACGGCGCGCTGAATGCGCTGTTCGGGGTGTTCTATTCGCACGGCAAGTTCGTGTTCAACACGGATGCCTACATCTTCCCGGTGCCGATCAGCCCGGTGACCAACACCTATACCACTTTCAAGCGCGACAACGGCTTCAGCTCGGATTCGATGTCGGCCTTCCTCCAGCTGACCGCCGCGGTGACCGAGCAGCTCGAACTGTCGGGCGGCGCGCGTTACAGCGTGGAATCGCGCAATTCGTTCCAGCAGTCGCTGCCGGGGCACCTCGCCTTCGCCGCCGCCTTCCCGGGCAACATGCGCCTGCAGGACCGTTTCCGCGACACCAACCTCTCGCCCGAAGTCACGCTGCGCTACAAGCCGTCGCGCGACCTGACGGTCTATGCCGCCTACAAGCAGGGCTTCAAGTCGGGCGGGTTCAACATCTCGCAGACGCTGACCGCCGCCGCGACGGTCGCCGCCGCGCACTATGGCTCGGAAGAGGCCAAGGGCGGCGAAGTGGGGCTGCGCTCGATCCTGCTGGATGGCGCGCTGGCGTTCAACGCCACGGCCTATCTCTATGACTACATCGGCCTGCAGGTGCAGAACTTCGATCCGGTGACGATCGGCCAGGTCGTGGCCAACGCCGGCAAGCTGCGCACCCAGGGGGTCGAAGCGGACTTCACGCTGAAGGTGCCGGGCCTCTCGGGCCTCAGCTTCCACGGCGCGGCGGCCTATAACAAGGCGACCTACCACGGCTATGTCGGCCAGTGCTATGGCGGGCAGACCGTGGCGGCGGGCTGCAACCTGCTGAAAGCGGCCAGCGGCGCCTTCACCAGCCAGGACTACAGCGGCCGCACCCCGCCCAAGGCGCCCCGGTTCGGCGGCGCGCTGGGCTTTGCCTATGAAATGCCGCTGGCCGACAACGGCATGAGCCTGACCCTGTCGGGCGACATGACCCACACGTCGCGCTACAACTTCACCGATACGCTGCGGCCCGATGCGGTCCAGGCGGCCTTCACCAAGTTCGACGCCGCGCTGCGCCTGAAGGGCCCGGACGATCGCTGGAGCGTGTCGCTGATCGGCCGCAACCTGACCAACAAGCTGGTCGTGACCGCCGCCAACGACATTCCCTTCGCCGGCGGCACGGGCACCGGCACCGCCGGGACCGGCGTGCTGGCCGACATGTCGGCCTTCGTCGAGAACCCGCGCGAAGTGTTCGTCGAGGTCGGCTTCAAGTTCTGATCACCCACCCCATGCAAGGGCGCGGATGGCGAGGCCGTCCGCGCCCCTTTCTTGTTCGGACGCCGGGGGCATTGACGCCCCGGCCCCGCTCTGGCCATGAGCGGCCATGACCACGTCACCCGATCTTGCCATCCGCCTGCGCCGCGCCGCATTCAACCGCGCGCTGGCCGAGGCTGACCTCGCCGCGATCGGCCCGCTGCTGGCGCCGGGCGCGGTGCTGGTCACGGGCACCGACAGCGCGGTGCTTTCCGGCCGCAAGGCGCAGCTGCAGGTGTGGAAGCGCGATTTCGCCGCCAGCCCGCGCCTGATCTATGCGCGCATTCCGGACAGCATCACCGTATCGGCGGTGGAGCCGATCGCGCTGGAACAGGGCAAGTGGCACGGCACCTCCAGCGCCAGCGGAGAGGTAATCGCCGCGGGTGACTATTCGGCCAAGTGGCGCCAGTCGGCCAGCGGCGACTGGGTGATCGAGGCGGAAATCTACGTCACGCTGGCCTGACCGGCGTTACCTCGCCGTGGCGCGCAGCGTTTCATTGAACGTGCGATGCGGCCTGCAAGAATACCTCGTCACCCCGGACTTGATCCGGGGGCCAGCTGCCTGCTCGGCCGTTCGGGGAAGGGCAGCGTCGCTGAAGAACAGCTGGATCCCGGGTCAAGCCCGGGATGACGCAAGGGGTGGGGCGACCTTGCCGTTCAGCCGTAGCGCGTCTTGAACCCGTCGAGCAGTGCGCGCAGCGATTCCTCGAACATCGCCAGCTGGTCTTGCGGTCCGGCCTGCAGCGCCTTGGCCAGGCGCGGATAGCGTTCCACGTCGAAGGCCGGCATCGCCGGCAGGTGATAGGTTTCCGCCGCCGCCGCGAACAGCGCGGTGCCGTAGGTCAGCTTCTCGATCGCTTCGACCACCACCATCTGGTGTTCCGCCGCATAGGGCGTGTCGACCAGCGAGTTTTCATAGGCCGAGAGCATCAGCGAACGCGGGAAGAAGCGCAGCATCAGCGGCGCGGCATTGGCATGTTCCAGGATCACCCGCAGCGTGGCGACCGACAGGCCGATCATCCGTTCTTCCCAGCTCGCCTCGGGGCTGGTGCTCTTGCCGATCTGGCGCAGCAGCTCGCGCGCGACCAGTTGCAGCAGCTCGTCCTTGTCCTTGAAATGATAGTAGAGCGACGGGGCCGACACCTTCATCGCCCGCGCCACCGATTGCACGCTCAGCGCTTCCAGCCCGTCGCGGTCGATCACGGCCATCGCCGCGGCCACGGCGGCTTCGCGCGTGATCAGCGGCTTGAGCGGCCGGCCCGCGCGGGTGCGTTGCTGCCTGGTTGCCGGCACTGTGGTTCCCCTAGACTGTCACAGGCCCAACTGGGCCTTGGCAATGATGTTGCGCTGGATTTCGTTCGAACCGGCATAGATTGAGCCGGCCCGGTCGTTCAAGTACTTGAGCGGGGCAATCGCCGCTTCGCGCGTTCCGCGCAGGCCCGGCGTGTGCGGGATCAGGTTGGGCCCGCCCGCCGCCCCGGCTTCTGGCTGGAACGCCAGGCCATAGGGACCGGCCGCTTCGAGCGCCAGTTCGGTCAGGTGCTGGCTGAGCTCGGTCCCCAGGATCTTCATCACCGACCCGCTCAGCCCCGGACGCCCACCGCGCGCGGCAGCGGTCAGCGCGCGCAGTTCATAGACTTCGAGCACGTCGACCCTGACCTGGGCTGCGGCCACCTGCGCGGCGAACAGCGGGTCGTCCAGCAGCCCGCTTTTCCTGGCAATCTCGCGGATCCGGGCCAGCCGGACCTGCAGCCCCGGGGCATAGGCGCTGCCGCCGCGTTCGAATTCCAGCAGGTACTTGGCCACGGTCCAGCCCTGGTCGATTTCGCCCACCACATTGGCGAGCGGCACGCGCACTTCGTCGAAGAAGATCTGGTTCTGGATATGCTCGCCCGATGTCATCACGATCGGACGCACGGTGACGCCGGGACTGTCCATCGGGATCAGCAGGAAAGTGATGCCCAGCTGCGGGCGGTCATACTGCCCGGTGCGGACCAGGCAGAAGATCCAGTTGGCGACATTGGCGTGGGTGGTCCAGATCTTGGTGCCGGTGCAGACCAGGTGATCGCCGTCGCGCACCGCCTTCATCTTCAGCGGGGCCAGGTCCGATCCGGCATGGGGTTCGCTGTAGCCCTGGCACCAGAAATGCTCACCCGTCAGGATGCGGGGCAGGTAATGGGCCTTTTGTTCTGCGCTGCCGTGCCCGATCAGCGCCGGGCCGCACATCGCAATGCCCATCGGCGAAAGCGGCGGCGCCCCGGCCAGCGCGCATTCGCGCGCGAAGATGAACCGCTGGGTCACGCTGAGCTGCGCCCCGCCGTGCGCCTTGGGCCAGTTGATTGCCGCCCAGCCGCGCGCGTGCAGCCGCCGCTGCCATTCCATCCCGGCTTCGTGATCGGCATAGACACTGGTCATCCACTGCCCGGCGGCCCGCAGCTCGTCAGTCAGTTCCGTATCGAGAAACGCACGCACCTCTTGCGCAAAGCGGCGATCCTCGTCACTCCATGCCAGATCCATCACGCCCTCCCTTTGATTGCCACGCAGTTTATCTTATAGCATTAGATAAAGAGGTCAAACACACCGATGGGACGGGTTATGCAATTCGAAGCGGGCGAAGAACAGCAGCAATTGCGCAGCGGGCTCGACCGCCTGCTGGCCCAGGCCAATGATCTGGCGGCCCGCACCGCCACCCTGCGCGGCGAACCGGGCTGGCGGCCCGAGCTGTGGCAGCGGCTGGCGCAGGACCTGGGCGTGCTGGGCGTGGGCCTGCCCGAAACGCTGGGCGGATTCGGCGGCGGATTTGACCAGCTGGTGGTGATGGAAGCGGCAGGGCGCGCGCTGCTGCCCGAACCGCTGGCGGAAACGCTGTTCCAGTGCGCTCCGCTGCTTGGCCATGGCGGCGCGGCGGCGCAGGCGCTGGCGGCCGAGGTGATCGCGGGCGATGTGCGGCTGGCCATGGCGCTGGGCGAAGCGGGGCTGCGCGATGATCTGGCGGCCATCGCCATGCCGGCGATGCGCAACGCGGACGGATGGACGCTGACCGGCGAAAAGCAGGTGGTGGTTGCCGCCCCCTGGGCCACCCATTTGCTGGTGCCGGTGCGGACCGGGGGCGCGGCGGGCGATGCGCAGGGCCTGTCGCTATTCGTGGTCCCGGTGGATGCCAGCGGGCTGACGCTGCACGAATACCGCATGCTGGACGAACGGCGCGCCGCCGACGTGACCTTTGCCGGGGTGCAGGTCGGCGCGGATGCCCTGATCGGGCCGGAAGGTGGCGCGTTGGCGCTGCTGGACGAATGGCGCGACCGCGCGGTTGCCGCCGCCAGCGCCGAAGCCAGCGGGCTGCTTGAACGGCTGGTCGACGATACGGTTGCCTATGCCCGGCAGCGCGAACAGTTCGGGCAGAAGATCGGCTCGTTCCAGGCGCTGCAGCACCGCATGGTCGACATGCACCTGCAGCTGGAACTGGTCCGTTCGGCCGCGCTGCTCGCCTGCCAGTCGCTGGACGGCGATAGCGCGGCGCGGGCCCGTGCGGCTTCGGCTGCCCGGATCACCACGGCGCAGGCCTGCCGCTTCATCGGCCAGAACGCGGTGCAGCTGCACGGCGGCATGGGCATGACCGATGAACTGGCGATCGGGCACTATTTCAAGCGCGCCACGGTGATCGAACGCAGCTTCGGCAGCGAGAATTTCCACCTCGCGCGGCGCGGCCGGCTGGACGGCTGAACCGGCGCCGGGGCGATTTGATCACGGTCAAGGACGGGCCTTTATCTATCACTATTAGATAAAGCTGCCAGGGCCGGGCGGAACCCGTCCCGCAGGGAAAGGACCGTCCGCATGACCGATTCGCAAGACCAGCCGCGCCGCCGCTATGGCATTCCGCTCAGCGCCCTGAGCGAGAGCCAGATCGACGCGATTCGCCGCATTCCGCGCCATGACCAGGCCAAGCCGCCGCGCATGCTGGAGCGCCGCCCGGTCGATATCTTCCTGTCGGGCGATTACTGGCAGATGGAAAAGGCGCAGATCTTTCGCGCCAAGCCGGTGGTGGTCGCGCCGTCCGCCCGGCTGCCCGATCCGGGCATGGTCGTGGCGCACGATGGTTATGGCATTCCGCTGCTGATCAGCCGCGACAAGAAGGGCCAGGTCCACCTGTTCCTCAACGCCTGCACCCACAAGGGCGCGGCCCTGATCGAGGACTGCGTGGTCAAGAAGTGGAGCACGATTTCCTGCCCCTACCACGCCTGGACCTTCGGCCTCGACGGCCGCCTGATCGGCGTCCCGCGCGAGGAAACCTACGCCGATTTCGACAAGGGCACGCGCCCGCTGACCCGCCTGCCGTGCCGGGAAAGCGGCGGGCTGATCTGGGGCGTCCTCGATCCCAAAGCCGAAGCCGACTGGTCGATCCTCGACGATCAGATCGCCAGCGATTTCGAGCATCTCGGCCTGCCGGACTGGCACGTTTACGGTCATCGCCGGTTCGATCTGAACGCCAACTGGAAGCTGGTGATGGAGCCGTTCCTCGAAGGCTACCACGTCCAGCGGCTGCACGTGAACTCGATCGGGCCGCAGGGGATGGACATGTTCGCCGATGTGGTTTCCGTCGTGGACCGGTTCGGGCTGCACACCCGGCAGACCTCGGGCCGGGGCAACTATGCGCCGGAAGTGCTGGATGATCCCGACATCAACGTGCGCAGCTACATCACCCACGCCTACAACCTGTTCCCCAACACGGTGGTGATCACCAGCCCCTACTACACCAGCGTCATGGTGATCATGCCGGTGGACGAGGGTCACAGCCGGGTCGACTATTACATGCTGACCGAAGGCGCGCCGGACAATCCCAAGGCCGAGGAACTCTACGCCAAGTCCTTCGCGATCATCCAGGACGTGTTCGGCAACGAGGACTTCAAGGCGAGCGAGTTGTGCCACCGCGGCCTCGCTTCGGGCGCGGTGCCGGACGTGATCTACTGCGGCATGGAAGCGCCGATCCCGCAGTTCTACGAAGGGATCGAAAGCGTGATGGCCAAGGCCGCCGAATAGCCCTCGGGATCAGCCGCCGGCCCGGTCCCGCAGGATCAGGTCGGCGGCACGCCAGGCCATGGCCATGGTCGGGCCGTTGGTGTTGCCCGACGGGATCACCGGCATGATCGCGGTGTCCATCACGCGCAGGCCCTCCACCCCGCGCACCCGCAGCGCCGGATCGACCACCGAGGCTTCGTCCTTGCCCATGCGGCAGCTGCCCACGGCATGATAGCCGCAGGTCCCGAACTGGTCATAGGCGGCGAGGATCTCGTCGTCGCTCTGGTAGGCCGGGCCGGGCGAGGTCTCCTCGGCGATCAGCGAGGCGAGCGGCTCGGTCGCCAGATAGCGCCGCACCGCGCGGACCAGCGCGACCATTTCGTCGCGGTCCTGCTGGGTGGCGTGGTGGTTGGCCGAAAGGCTGGCCGCCGCCTCGGGATCGGTCGTCGAGATGTGGATGGAGCCCTTCGACGTCGGCCGCAGGGTATAGGCCGTCACGTGCATCCCCGGCACTTTTTCCACCTGGGTGCGATCTTCCATGTTGAAGCTGAACGGCGCGACCAGGATCTGCGCGTTGGGGCGGTTCTGCCCCGGATCGGTCTTGAGCCAGCCGACGATTTCGTAGCTCGCCGCCGACATCAGCCCGTCGAGGCCGAGGAAGTACTTGAGCGCGTTCTTCACCACGCGCCAGCCGCCGTACTGCTTGTTGTGCGAGATGTCCGCCTTCAGCCGGCTCTGGATCAGGATCGCGCGGTGCTCGATCAGGTTCTCGCCGACCTGGGGATTGGCATGGACCAGCGGAATGCCGAGGCGTTCGAGCAGCGCCGGATCGCCCACGCCAGAGCGCTCCAGGATCGCCGGACTGGCCAGCGCCCCGCCGCACAGGATCACCTCGCCATCACAGGCAATCTCGCGCGGCTGGCCGTCTACCATGGCCCGCACGCCGACGGCGCGCTTGCCCTCGAACAGCACCTTGTCGACCGTGGCGCCGGTCAGCACGGTCAGGTTGGGGCGCGCCATCGCGGGTTTCAGGAAGGCGGTTGCCGCGCTTTGCCGCTTGCCCTTGTAGACCGTGCGCGGGGCATAGCCGATCGCCACTGCGTCATCGGGCTCGTTCATGTCGAGCTTGCTGCCCCAGCCGAGCGCATGGCCGGCGGCAATCTGCGCCTCGCTGAGCGCGTCGCGGTGGGTCGGCAGGGTGATGCGGATCGGCCCGGCCCCGCCGCGCGTTTCTGCCGCGCCCAGCTCGTGATGCTCGAGCGCGGCATAGGCCTGGCCGATATGCTCCCAGCCCCAGTCCTCGCTCGACAGTTCCGCGATCCCGTCGAAATCGGCGGGCATCCCGCGCACGTACATCATCCCGTTGATCGAGGTCGATCCGCCCAGCACCTTGCCGCGCACCCAGTACTCGGGCTTGTTGGCGGTGCTGGCTTCGGCGCGGCTCTCGTGCGGCCAGATGTGGCTGGGATCGGCCATCACCTTGGCGATGCCCTTGGGCATGTGGATCAGCGGATGGCGGTCCGCCGGCCCGGCTTCCAGCACCAGCACGCGGTTGGCCGGATCTTCCGACAGGCGATAGGCCAGCACGCAGCCCGCCGCGCCGGACCCGGCGATGATGTAATCGTAATCAGCCATGCACCTCTCCAGCGCCGCATATCCCTCGCGGTCATTATCTAATTGACATAGATAATACGCGCGCGCAACCGTGACGCACAGGGAAAGGAGCGGATGGATGGTACGGATAGTGTTCCGCGATGACGCGGGCAATGCGGCCGAGATCGAGGCGCGCGCCGGGCAATCGCTGATGGAAAGCGCCAAGGCCGCCGGCATCGCCGGGATCGAGGCCGAATGCGGCGGCTCGATGGTCTGCGCCACCTGCCAGGTCTATGTCGCGCCCGACTGGGTCGAGCGCCTGCCCCCCGCCAGCGCGATGGAGGCGGAGATGGTGGAATATACCCGCCACCCCCGGCCCACTTCGCGCCTGTCGTGCCAGATCACGGTCACGCCCGAACTCGACGGACTGGAGGTCACCACCCCGCCCAGCCAGCGCTGATAAAATCTATTGGCAATAGATAAACCGCCTGTTACGCTCGGGCCATCGGGAGAAGGAACGAATCCATGAACGCAACCGCCGCCGCCAGTCCGGTCCAGCGTCCGCTGTTCCAGACCATCGACATGCTGACCGCCAGCCAGCAGCGCGCGATCCGCGCCATCGCCCCGCACGACCAGGCCCACGTCCCCGCGATCGAGGCGCGCCGCCCGGTCGCGATGTTCACCGGCGATGCGTTCTTCCAGCTTGAGCAGGAACGCCTGTTCCGCCGCCAGGCCGTGCCGATCACCATTTCCGCCCGGATTGCCGAACCCGGCAGCAGCGTGGCCCACGATGGCTACGGCGTGCCGCTGCTGGTCACCCGCGACAAGGACGGGGCGGCCCACGTTTTCCTCAACGCCTGCACCCACAAGGGCGCCAAGCTGCTCGACGGCTGCGAAGTGGCCAAGGGCAACCGCCTGACCTGCCCCTATCACGCCTGGACCTTCGGCACCGATGGCAAGCTGATCGGTGCGGCGCGGCCCGAAACCTTCGTCAATCTAGACAAGGGCGCGCGGGGCCTGGCCGAGTTGCCCAGCCGCGAAGCCGGCGGGATCATCTGGGCGATGCTGGACCGCCATGCCGAGCCTGATTTCAGCGGGGTGGACGAACAGCTTGCCGCCGATTTCGCTGCCTTCGAGCTGCCCGATCTGCACGTTTACGGGCACAAGCAGTTCCACCTCAATGCCAACTGGAAGCTGGTGCTCGAACCCTTCCTCGAAGGCTATCACGTCCAGCGGCTGCACGCCCGCACGGTCGGCCCGCTGTTTGCCGACGTGCCCAACGTGGTCGATAGGCTCGGGCTCAACATCCGGCAGATCTCGGGCAAGATGCAGTTCACGCCCGATTGCCTCGACATTCCGGGCGAGAATATCCACGCCTCGGTCACTCACGCCTATAACGTGTTCCCCAACTGCGTGATCGTCACCAGCCCCTATTACATCTCGGTGATGTTCCTGATGCCGACCGCGCCGGACAAGACCACGGTCGACTATTTCATGCTCACCCGCCGTCCGCCCGACAATCCCAAGGGCGCGGAACTTTACAGGAAAAGCTACGAGATGATCATCGGCGTGTTCGGCGGCGAGGATTTCTACGCGGCCGAAATCAGCCATGCCGGGCTGCGCACCGGGGCAATCGACGAGGTGGTCTATTCCGGGCTCGAAGCGACGATCCCGCTTTACTACGACATCCTCGACGGCGTGCTGGAAAAGTGAGCGCGCGCCCATGCTGACGATCCCCAGCGCCTTGCAATGGTGGGCCAAAAGCCGCCCGGATACCCCCGCGCTGGTGCTGGGGGAGGACCGGCTGACCTATGCCGAGCTGACCCCCTGGGTCGACCGGGTGGCCGCCCGGCTGATCGAACTCGGGGTGGAAACGGGTGACCGGATCAACACCTGCGCCGCCAATTCGATCGAATATGTCGTGCTGGCCTTTGCGGCGATGCGCGCCGGGGCGATCATGGCCCCGCTCAACACCCGCTTCACCGCGCACGAGCTGGCGGAAATCGTCGCCGACCACGGCTCGCGGCTGATCTTTGCCGATGCCGCGCAGGCGGAAAAGTTCGCGGACTGCGGCGTGCCCGTTCACGCAATCGACGAGGTCACGGCGCTGCGCCACAGCCGGGCGACGCACCCCGTGCGCGATATTTCGCCCGACAACTGCGTGGTGATCATTTCGACCAGCGGGTCGACCGCCAAACCCAAGGGGGTGATGTTCTCGCACCGCACCATGCTGGACTATGCCATGGCCTCCGCGATGGAAGACGGCGCGATGCGCGACGGCGGCGGGGTGATCATTGTTGCCCCGCTGGCGACTTCGGCGGGCATGGTGCAGGTGGTCCATTACACCGCGCTGGGCTGCACGCTGTACCTCGAACCGGTGTTCGTGGCGCAGCGGTTCCTCGACATCCTGACCAGTGAACCGATCGTCAGCTTTGCCGGGGCGCCCGCCTTTTTCGAGCGGATCGCCGAATGCCCCGGCTTTGCCGAGGCCGACCTGTCGCACATCAAGGTGGTCATGGCCG
This sequence comes from Novosphingobium sp., assembly GCF_041905565.1. Taxonomy (GTDB): domain Bacteria; phylum Pseudomonadota; class Alphaproteobacteria; order Sphingomonadales; family Sphingomonadaceae; genus Novosphingobium. Next base: position 38,092 of record NZ_JAYRKX010000013.1, read on the forward strand.
GCGGCGCGCGGGTGACGCGCAAGCTGTTCGATACCTGGGCGGCCAAGGGCCTGATCATCCGCCAGACCTATGGCCAGACCGAAGCCGGGGGCAATTCCACGGTGATGCCGGCGAAATTCGCCGGGCAGTTCCCGGAAAAGGTCGGCTGGGGCGGGATGTTCACCCACCACCGCGTGGTCGACGGCGCGGGCAATGACGTGCCGCACGGTGTGGAAGGTGAAATCCTGATCCGCGGCCCCGGCATGATGCTGGGTTACTGGAACAACCCGCAGGCCACCGCCGAAACGATCCGCGATGGCTGGCTGCACAGCGGCGATATCGGCACGATCGACGAGCTGGGGCTGATCACTTTCATCGACCGGCTGAAGGACATCATCGTGTCGGGCGGCCTCAACATTTCCGCTGCCGAGATCGAGCGCGCGGTGCTGGAATTTCCGGGGATCGAGGAAGTCGCGGTGATCGCCGCGCATGACGACCGCTTCCAGGAAACCCCGCTGGCGGTGGTCTATGCCCGGCAGCCGGTCGATGTTCCGGCGCTGATCGCGCACTGCAACCGCCGCCTCGCCGATTACAAGGTGCCGCGTTACGTCGCCGTGCGGGATGAACCGCTGCCGCGCCTCGCCACGGCCAAGATTTCCAAACCCGCGCTGCGTGAGGAATACCGCGACGCGCATCTCACCCTTCCCAAGGTTCGTTGAGCAGAAGGACCGTCATGGCCAGCCTCGCCCCCGTCATTCCCGCGCATGTCCGCCCCGAACAGGTGTTCGATTTCGACATCTATGCCGATCCGCGCATCGGCGATGACGTGCAGGGGACCTATTCCGCCGCGCTCAAGGGCGCGCCGGACATCTTCTGGAGCCCGCGCAACGGCGGGCACTGGGTGGTCCAGCGCCACGATCTGATCGCCGAAGTGGTCAAGAACCCGGCGGTGTTCTCGGCGCGGGAAATGCAGATCCCGCGGGTGGAAAATCCGCCGTTCTTCATCCCGCTCAGCGTCGATCCGCCCGAAAACGTGCCCTATCGCCACGTGCTGATGCCCAAGTTCAGCCCCCGCGCGGTGGCGGAAATGGAAGGCAGGATGCGCGCGCTGGCGGCGGATATCGTCGCCAGCGTCGTGGACAAGGGCAGCTGCGATTTCGTCCACGATGTCGCGGCGCGCTTTCCGGTCTCGGTGTTCATGGAAGTGATGGGCCTGCCGCTGGACAAGCTGCATGAATTCCGGGCCATCGCCGATACCTATTTCAAGGCCCGCACCAGCGAGGCGATCCAGGCCAGTTCGCAGCAGATCTTCGGCATCTTCAACGAACTGATCGCCTATCGCCGCGAGACGCCGGGCGATGACCTGATCACCCATTTCCTCACCGTCGACATGGGCGGTCGCCGCCAGCTCAGCCAGGACGAGATCCTGGCGATGTGCTTCGTGCTGTTCCTGGGCGGGATGGACACGGTGACCAATGTCACCGCCTTTACCTTCCAACACCTCGCCGGCGATCCGGCCTTGCAGGCGCGTCTGGCCGCGCAGCCCGAATTGATGCCGCGCTTTGCCGAGGAAGGGCTGCGGATGTTCGGGGTGATCGGCACGCCGCGCCTGGTGGTGCAGGATTTCGACGCGCACGGCGTCTCGTTCCGCTCGGGCGAGATGGTGCTCTGCGCGCTGTGGCAAAGCGGGCGTGACCCGGCCAAGCTCGACGATCCCGACCGCTTCGACATCGATCGCACGGACATGCCGCATTACAATTTCAGCACCGGGCCGCACCTGTGCCTGGGCCACGCGCTGGCCCGCGCCGAAATGCGTATCCTGGCGGAAGAATGGCTCAAGCGCGTGCCCACCTTCCGCGCCGTGCCCGGCGTGCGCCACGGCTTTCGCATCGGCACGGTGATCGCGATCGAATCCTTGCCGCTGGAGTGGGACCCGGCCTGATGTCCCATTCGACCTATCAGACGGCGACCGGCCCGATCGGGGCGGAAGGGCCCTATTGGGACGGGTTGCTCGCGGGCAAGCTGCTGCTGCCGCGCTGCACACACTGCGGGGCCTGGCACTGGCCGGCGGTGTGGCGCTGCGGGATGTGCGGTTCGTGGGACCACGAATGGCTGGAACGCGAGCTTGCGGGCGAGGTGTTCAGCCATACCCGCACGCACCACCGCTTTGGCGGGCTTGAACACTTCCCGCTGCCGTTCAGCACCGCCTTGGTCACTTTGAACGGCCTCTCGGTGCGTTTGATCGGCGTGGTCGAAGGCGATGAAACCGGCCTCAGGATCGGTGCGCCGGTGACCGGGCGGATTGACCATACCATGTTCGGAGAGGCGCGGATTCCCGCCATTCGCTGGAGGCTTGGCGCATGATCGACCCGCGCGGAAAAGTTGCCGTGGCCGGGCTCGGCTACCGCCAGTACAAGCGCGGCAGCGCGCCCTTGCCGGAACGCGGCGTTCTGGTCCAAACCATTGTGGATGCTTGCGAAGATGCCGGATTCGACCCCGCGCTGATCGACGGTTTCGTCTCCTACGGCGATGACAAGAACGAACCCGTCCGCCTCATGCCCGACCTCGGCACAAAGGAACTCAACTGGTCCGCCCAGGTCTGGGGCGGCGGCGGCGGCGGGGTGGCCGGGGCCTTCGGCCTCGCCTCTGCCGCGATCCTCACCGGCCAGGCCCGCGCCGTCGTGGTGTTCCGCGCCCTGGTCGAAGGCAGCAGCGGCCGCCTTTCCGCCGCGGTCATGGCCCACCACCTCAACGACCACATGGTCTCCGCCGGGCTGGTTGCACCCGCGCAAATCTGCGCCATGCGCGCCCAGCGATTGTTCGAATACCACGGCGTTCCGCAGTCGGTCTGCGAGGAACTGATCCGCGCCAACTACTTCCACGGCAGCCGCAATCCCGAGGCGATCGCCTATGGCAAGCCGTTCGATATCGCGCAAGCGCGTACCTCGCGGTGGATCGCCGAACCCTTCCGCCTGTTCGATTGCAGCCGCGAAAACGACGGCGCCGGGGCGCTGCTCCTCGTCTCGTCCGAGCTGGCCAAGGACCTGCGCAAACCGCCGGTCAAGCTGCTATCCGTGGCGCAGGGCACGCAGAAGGGGTGGGGCGACCTGCTCGAAAACGACGATGCGGACCTTTATCCGACCGCCGGTTTCGGCGCGATCCGCGAGCGGCTCTATGGCCAGGCGGGCCTGACCCCGCAGGACATAGACGTGGTCCAGTTGTACGAGAATTTCAGCGCCCAGGGCGTCGCCTCGCTGATCGACCATGGCTTCTGCACTTACGAGAACGTCGCCGAAGTGATCCGTTTCGACAACCTGGTCGCGCCGGGCGGCAAGCTGCCGGTCAACACCTCGGGCGGCAACTTTGCGCAGGGCTTCGTGCACGGGATCGGCTGCGCGGTCGAGGCGGTACGGGTGCTGCGCGGGGAATCGGCCAATCCCGTGCCTGATGCGCGGACCTGCCTGCTGGCCGGCGGCCCCGGCGCGCCGACGATCAGCTCCGCGATCTTCGGTACCGGCGACTTCTAGCGATCTAGCTGGATCCAGCGCGCCCCTCGCAGCCTGCGCGGGTCCGTTCTTGCCGATCAGGGATCAGGGCGTGCCGGCACCCGGCACCGCGACTTCGGCAACCAGCAGGCGCGCGCTCGGGCTGGCGGCGATCTCGGCCGGATCGTGGCTGGCCGAGGTGCAGATGAACAGGTGGCGGCGTTCCGGGCCGCCCAGCATGACCGCATAGGCGTGGCTGCCGAGCGCAATGGTGTCGGTTACCTCGCCGCCTTCGCGCACGCGCAGCACGGCGGGGCTGCCGGCCGGGTTGGCGAGCCATACGGCGCCTTCCGCATCAAGGCAGATGCCGTCGGGCTGCACACCTGCGGGCAGGTCCGCGAAGGTCCGGCGACGGGACAGGCTGCCATCGGCGCCCACGTCATAGGCGGTCAACCGGAAGGCGTTGGTCTCCGCGACAATCAGCGTCCCGCCATCGGGCGTCATGATCATTCCATTGGGGAATTCGAGGCCAGCCGCAGCCCTTGCCACCGTGCCATCCGGGTCGATCCGCGCGATTGTGCAGGTGTCCACCGGCGGGGCATCGGGGTTCCAGAAGTTGTAGCCGATGTCTCCCACCCAGGTCCGGCCCTGGCCGTCGGTGATCGCATCGCTGAGGCAGAACACCGAGGTCGCTGTCAGGTGGGCATGATCCTGCACCATGCTGCCGTCCCAGCGCTTCATCATGAGGCTCAGCGCATCGCTGAACACCACCGAGCCATCGGGCAGGAAGCCCAGGCCATTGGGCTTGAACGGAAGGGAGAGTTCGGTGCGCAGGTCCCCGGCCAGGCTGACCGACTTGATCGCATTGTCGTGGATGTCGATGAACCACAGCCGGTCACCGCGCCAGCGCGGGCTTTCGGTGAAGCGCAGGCCGTGACCGAGGTCGATCAGGATGTGGGGAATGGTCACGGGGCTTCTCCGGTTCAATCGGGAACGAAGGCGACGACGCGCGATGGGGCAGCGCTGCAGCGGGCCAGCTTGATCGGGAAGAACCCGACGTGGAAGCCCGTGGGCGGAAGAGCGGCCAGGTTGCAGAGCTGCTGGACGATGAAGGCCTCGCGCCGAGTGATCGCCTTGTGCCCGTCCCACAGCAAGGCCTTGTCGCCCTGTTCCTGCCATCTGGCGTTCATCAGGCGGAAGGGCAGGTCCCAGCCAACCGCATCCGTCCCCAGGATCGTGGCGCCCATCGCCGTCAGATGCAGCGTCGCTTCCGCCGACATGCCGGGCTGATTGTAGAACTGCGGATCGTCCATGGTGAACGCTTCCTGCCCGGTGCGCAGCAACACGGCATCGCCCGGCTGGACAGGCCGCCCGACAGCTGCAATCGCGCGATCCAGCATGTCCGGCGTGATGTATTCGCCGCCCCTGGCCCAGGGGCGCAGATCAAGCACCATGCCGGGGCGGTAGAGCTCGTTGAGGTCGATCTGGTCGATCGTGCGCGCCGGTCTGCCTTCGCAGTGCGAGCCGGAATGCAGCGGCGCATCGACATGAGTGCCGCAGTGCGAGTTGAAGTCGTTGAGGTGCTCGCTGCCCCAGCCCTCGCCATCGGGCAGGTCGGCATGGGTGCAACCCAGGCTGGCGCAGAACTCGTCCTTGCCCGCCTGTTCAGCCGGGTTGTTGTAATCGATCCGCGGCGCCACCACCCCGGCGGCGTGTTGCAGGGCGGGCGGCAGTTTCTCGCGGTTGGCGGGATCAAGCAGAACGGTCAGGTCAATCAAGCGCATGGTCTGCTCCGTTCACTTGCTGAGGATATGGACGGCAACTGCCGCTTCTTCGACGCCGATATTGCCGCCGCCGTTCTCCTGGATCGCGTGGCGCGCGCCTTCAACCTGCCGCGCGCCGGCCTCGCCGCGCAGCTGGGTGACCAGCTCGTACAGCTGGCCGATGCCGGTCGCGCCCAGCGGATGGCCCTTGGATTCCAACCCGCCCGACGGGTTAACCGGAAGGCGTCCGCCGATGGTGAAATCGCCGCGCTCTGCCGCCGGGCCACCTTCACCCATCGCGACGAAGCCCAGGTTTTCAACCTGGATGATCTCGCCCATGGCGGCGGCGTCGTGAACTTCGGCGACATGCATGTCGTTCGGACCCAGGCCGGCAATCTCGTAGGCCTGGTTGGCGGCCAGACGGGCGAGGTTCAGCTCGTGCTGGTCGATGCTGCGGCTGGAGGCGGAGCGAACCACGCTGGCCGCCACGCGGATGCAGCGGTTGCGGTCCGCGCCAATCCGCTTCAGGCCCTCTTCGGTGCAGATGATCGCGGCAGCGGCGCCATCGGTGACCGGCGCACACATCGGCAGGGTCAGCGGATAGGTGATCGGCGGCGCGGCCAGCACTTCGTCGATGGTGAAGGGCTTGCGGAACTGCGACCAGGGGTTGTGCACCGAATGCTGGTGGTTCTTGGCCGAAACCGCCGCGATCTGGCGCTGGGTGGTGCCCCATTTACCCATGTGATTGCGGCACAGCGCGGCATAGATCGACATGAACTTGGAATAGGGCTTGTCCGATTCCGACCCTTCCGGCGGAACAATCCCTTCGCCCAGCTTCACCAGCCGGGCGTAGTTTTCCTCGACCCGGCTGACATCCCAGCCGGCTTCCATCAGCTTGAGGACCGAGAGCTTGTCCTCGACGTTCATCTTCTCCGCGCCCAGCGCGAGGGCGACGTCGGTGACACCGGCCTTGAGGCTCTGCACGGCCAGCGCAAATGCCGATGACCCCGCCGCGCAGCCGTTGTCGATGTTGTAGACCGGGATGCCTTCGATCCCCAGCTTGGTCAGCACGACCTGGCCGGGAATGGCGAACTGGCCCTGCAGCGGACCGTTGGTGATCCCGGCGTAGAAGGCTGTGCCCAGGTCTTCCTTGGCGCAGCCTGCGTCTTTCAGCGCGCCATCCACGGCCTCGCGCGCCAGGTCCTCCAGACTGCGTTCGAAGTGGCGACCGAAGACGGTCATCGATATTCCCGCGATGTAGATGTCAGTCATGTCCCGTCCTCTCAGATTTTCTTTTCATGGCCCTGCCAGTAGGCAGCGCGCAGATCTTTCTTGAGCACCTTGCCCACCGGGCTGCGTGGCAGCGAAGGCACGAAATCGACGCTCTTGGGCGCCATCACGCTGCCAAGTTGCGCCTTGCACAGCGCAATGATCTCTTCCGCCGTCACACTCTGGCCGGGGTTGAGTTCCACCACGGCTTTCACCGCCTCGCCCCACTTGGCATCGGGCACGCCGATCACGGCGCAGTCCTGCACCGCCGAATGGCTCCAGATCACCTGCTCGACCGTGGCCGGGTAAACGTTGAACCCGCCCGTGATGATCATGTCCTTCTTGCGGTCGGTCAGGTGGAGATAGCCTGCGGCGTCGATGTGGCCGATGTCTCCGGTGTGCAGCCAGCCGTCGATGATCGTTTCAGCGGTCTTTTCGGGCGCCTTGTAATAGCCCTTCATGATCAGATCACCGCGCACGCAGATTTCGCCGGTTTCGCCGCGCGGGAGAATGCGGTTCTGCTCATCCATGATCTCGACCCGGACCAGCGGATTGGGACGGCCAACCGATGCCAGACGTTCATCACTGGCAAGCTGGCCTGCCTCGATGTGCTCGTCCGCGCGCAGGGTGGCGATGGACCCCATCGCCTCGCTCTGGCCATAGGATTCGGTCAGCACCGGCCCCCACAGCGCGATCGCCTTCTTGAGCTTCTCGACCGACATCGGCGCCGCGCCGTAGAGCAGATAGCGCACGCTGGAAAAATCGACCTGCTCGATGCCCGGCGCTTCCAGCAGGGCATAGATCACGGTCGGCGGCAGGAAGAATTCGGTCACGCGGTGCCGGCCGATCGCCTGCACCAGCAGCATCGGGTCAGGCTTCGCCAGCACAACCACTGTCCCGCCCTGTGCCGTGCAGGGCAGGGAAAGCAGTCCGGCGGTGTGGGTCATCGGCGCAGCAGCGAGGTTCACCGGGCGGGTGCCGTCGCGGTAGGTGCAGGTCAGCATGAAATGGACGAACGTGGTCTGCGCCGCGCGGTGGGTGTTCATCACGCCCTTGGGCGCGCCGGTGGTGCCGCCCGTCGGCATGATGATGAAGACATCGTCCAGCCCGGCGACGACAGCGGGTTTGGTGGCCGGTTGGCTGCCGCACCATGCCGCCAGGCCGGGGGTGTCCGGCAGGTCGGCATCGATGCAGATCCAGTGCCTCACCTTTGGCAGGGCGGGGCGCAGGGCGGCAATGGTTTCGCTGTAAGCCTGCTGGAAGAACAGCACCTCGCAGTCGAAGGCGTCGAGGATGAAGGCGTTGTCATCCGCCGCGTTGCGCGGATTGACCGGGATCCAGACCATGTTCGCGCGCCACAGGCCCAGCGTGCAGGCCCAGGCCATCACGTCGTTGCCCGACCAGACCGCGCCCTTGGTCTCCTTGGGCAGACCCAGCGCCAGCAGGGTGTTGGCGACCCGGCAGGACAGTTCGCCGACCTCATCGAAGGTAAACGTGCGTTCGCCCTGGATATAGGCGGCGGCCTGACCGTTCATGTCCCAGCCGCGGTCGAAGAAATCGATGATAGCCATGGGTCTGGTTCCTTGCTGTCAATAGGTGCCAGGATCGCGGGCGGAAAGCATGGCGGCCTGGAGCAATCGGCTGCTACGGCCCCGTGTCTTTCCGCCGCGCATCGCTCAGAAGCCCAGTCGCGCGGTCATGCCGAACTGGCGGGGCGCGCCCAGATAGTTCTGGTAGCCGGAAGTCGTGCCGAAGAAGCTGAGCACGCCCGACTGGTTGACCACGGTCTTGTTGGTCAGGTTCGTCGCCCACAGCGAAACGTCGAGTCCGTTGTCGAGCCGCAGCCCCAGGCGCGCGTTCAGCAGGGCATAGGCCCCCTGCATGTTGCGCGGATCAAGGCTGGCGGTGTTGGTGTTGGCCTTGTCCTGCCAGTTGATGTCGGTGCGGACGTAAAGCTCGCCGGCACTGACCGAGTGCTCGTACTGCAGCCCGCCGGTCATGCGCCACTTGGGTGCCAGCGGCAGTTGCTGGCCCGAAAGGTCGCAGCTGGTGAAGGCCCCGGTCGCCGTGGGGTTGGCATCGGGGGCGCGCCCGAACCAGCAGGCCCCGCCGGTGTACTTGCGGAACTTGGCGTCGATGTAAGCGGCGCCAAGGTTCACCGTCAGCCCCTGGGCGAGGCGGAAAGTGCCTTCGGCTTCGACCCCGGAGACCCGCACCTTGTCGGCATTGTTCACCAGGTATTGCAGGCCGACGAACCCGGCGTTCTGGTAGTTGGTATAGTCGGACCGGAACAGGCTGACCGCGATGCGCGCCCGGCGATCGGCCAGGTCGAACTTGCCGCCCAGCTCCCAGTTGTCGACCATTTCCGCGCCAAACCCGCGCTGGGCAGGCACGGCATTGCCGAAGCCGATGTTGTGCCCGCCGGACTTGGTCCCGCGCGCATAGCTCGCATAGATCAAGGTATCGTCGTTGGGCGTGACATTGGCCGTGACGTTCCAGGTAAAGCCGTCATCCTTCACGTCGGGCAGGTTGCCGTTGATCGGCACGCCCGCCGGGAAGGTGGCCGCCGGAACGAGGACCGCGGTCAGGAAATTGAGGCCCGCGAGCGGATGGCCGACGGGCAGGTTCGGATTGGGCGTAAAGGTCGCCCGGTTGTTGATCGAAGCCTTCTTGGTTTCGGTCTGCCAGCGCAGCCCGCCGGTCAGGGCGAACAGATCGCTGAAGCGATAGGTCGTCTGTCCGAACGCCGCGAAATACTTCGAGCTGGAACGGGAATCGAGGAAGCCCTTGTCGCCGTTCTGGCCATAGACGATCAGCGGTGAAGGCGCGCCGGGAATGGAAAACAGCGGAGCGGCCTGCTGAACTTCGAACATCGCCGTCCGGCCGCGATCGCCGCGCTCGAAGGTGGTGTCGAGATAGTAGCCACCCAGCAGCCATTCGAATGCACCCCCGGTCGGGGAAACCAGGCGCACTTCCTGCGAGAAGGACTCCCCTTGCTGCGTATCGCGGAACGTGAACAGCGGCAGGGAGACCTGATCGATATCGGTGGCCAGCAGGCTGCTCTTGTACTGCGACCAGCCGGTGATCGCCGTGAGCGTGGCCATGCCGAGATCGGCGTTAAGCGTGGCTGAGGCCGTGTCAAACTTGCTGTCCGAACGGTTGGGGTCGGTGGTGCAGATGACGCGGTTGGACGGGTTGTTGTCCGGGCACGCGCTCACCCCGAAGCGGGCGTTGAGCGCCGGGTTGTTGTCGAGCAGGAAGCTCGGTTCGGGGGCAACGCCGCGCGTCCAGTCGGAATTCGTGCCATTGCTGGCCAGCACTTCGCTGCGTGCGGCGGCAAGGTTGACGGTCACCTGCTCGCTGACGTCGAACTCGACCTGCCCGCGCAGAGCATAGCGCTTCATCTCGTTGGGTTGTTCGGCGCCCGCCGTCAGGTTGCGAAAGCTCGGCTCGGCATCGTAGTAGACGCCGGTCAGGCGCACGCGGACCCGGTCACCCAGCGGGCCGGTCAGCGAACCGGCAAAGCGCTTGGCCACGGCATTGCGTCCGCCCTTGATGACCGAGAGCGAGGCTTCGGCGCTGCCGCCAAACTGGCTCGCCGGACGCGCCGAGACGACGCTGATCACGCCAGCCGTCGCGTTCTTGCCATAGAGCGTGGACTGCGGTCCCTTGAGCACTTCGATGCGGGCGATATCGACCAGATCGTCGACGCCAAGGCCAGTGCGAGGCATGTAGACACCGTCGATGAACAGCGCGACGCTGGGTTCAAACGTCGGGATGTTGGGGTCGGTGCCAAGGCCGCGGATGCGATAGCTCTGCGCAAGCGGCTGGTTGTTGGCGACTGTTGCCAGCGACGGGATCATCGCTGCCAAGCCGTCGATCCCGATGGCTCCGGCGTCGCGCAGCGTATCGCCGGAAACCGCCGAGATGGCCATCGGCACATCCTGAAGCGACTGTTCGCGCCGCTGCGCGGTCACGACGATTTCTTCCAGACCGCCATCTTCGGCGGGCGCGTCCTGCGCCATTGCTGCCGGCGCCATGAGCGCCACCGCGATTGCCATGCCGCTTGCCTGCGCAAGCTTCAACTTGACCTGTGCCATAGACAAAACCTTCCCGTTCCCGCCAAAGCGGCGAGTGATTGATTGACAATAATGCGTGTTAAATCAGATTATTAATTCATGACCCTGCCCCGTCGGGCTTGCCCAGATCGGCCATCACCAGCCGCGTTATGGCCATCAGAAGTGCCCTGAACTGGCCGCGATCGATGCGCTTGGTTTCCAGTCGTTGTTCGGCATGGACACCCACCATCATCGAAAGGATGGCGGCCGCCGCAAGATAGGGTCTTGTCCCGCTTGTGCCGGTTTCGCGGGCCAGTTCGGCCGCGATCAGCTGGCGCAGATGCTCGTGAAAGTCGGCATAGAGCGGATGGATGGCCGAATCTTCGCCGAACTCGGCCAGCATCCGCGCGAACAGGTCGGCAGTGGGCGAATTGTCGAACGCCCGGTCAAGCCGCTGCATCAGGTCCAGCGTTCCCGAACCCTCGGCGGGGACCAGACTGGCCTTTGCCCGGGCCAGCGCATCTTCCAGGCAGGCTTCGAGCAATCCGGCCTTGGTCTTGAAATGGAAGAAGACCGTGGCCTGGCCATAGCCGGCATGATCAGCGATCTCATCGGTCTTGGTTCTGGCAAATCCCTGCCGACCGAAGATCAGCGTGGCCGAATCGAGGATCTTGCGCCGCGCCTCGGCAGAGTTCTTCGACACACCGCGGACCCGGCCCTTGGCGGGGGTCATTGCGGCAGATTCGATTCTGTCAGCCTTTCCCATGCCCTGCCTATCGCACGGGCGAATGATCTGAGCAATAGCTTATTTGAGTCATGACTCAATTGAATCACGGCTCACATATTATCTCTCTCCGTAACGCCCCTGATGCGCACGGAGCTTGATGCCTTGCGCAGAAGTGCTTTGAAGCTTTCCGTCCGACTCTGTACGAACGCCGGATTGGTCACTTCAATCGCCGCGCGCGCGGCTTTCGCGCCCGGCAGCCCGTCCAAAGGCAGGTCGTCAGGATTCTGAATTTCAATGAATTATCGCCATTCCTTCCATGCGGGCAATAGCGCCGATGTCGTGAAGCACAGTCTGCTGATCGCGCTCGTGCGGGCCTTGCAGCACAAGCAGAGCGCGCTGACCCTGATCGACACTCATGCGGGCTGCGGGCTGTACGACCTGCGCGGTGAGCAAGCCCAACGCACCGGCGAGGCCACGCAGGGCGTGCTGCGGGCCTTTGCCGATGCGAACCCCTTGCTGAACGACTACCGCGCCGCTGTGCAGGCGGTGAATGACGGGGCCGAGCCGCACCTCTATCCCGGCTCGCCGCGGATTCTGGCGCAGCTTGTGCGTCCGCAGGATTTCCTGATCCTGAACGAAAAGCATCCCGAGGACGCCTATGCCCTGCGCGGCGTGATGCGCGGTACATCCGCTGCCGTGCATGAGCGCGACGCCTACGAGTTCTGGCTGGCGATGCTGCCGACCCGAACGCCGCGCGGCGTCGTGGTAGTCGACCCACCCTATGAGCAGACGGACGAACGCGCCCGCATCACGGCGACCCTCGCCGCTGCGCACCGCAAATGGGCGCATGGCGTGACGGTGATCTGGTTTCCGCTGAAAGACCGCGCCACGCATTGGCGATGGAAGGAGCAGTTACGCAAGCTCGGCATCCCGAAATTGCTGGGGGTGGAGCATTGGTTGTACGATCGCGATCAGCCCGGCATCTATAACGGCGCGGGGCTGTTTATCGTCAACCCGCCCTACGCCTTCACGCAGGCGCTCCCGCCTCTGCTGGAAGCCCTGCGCGCCGCGCTGGCGCCCGAGGGGCATAGCGGCGAGATCACAGCCGAATGGTTGACCGATTAGCATGGACCCGCAATGTTCGAAGCGACCGGGCAATTAACGTAGGGCGAGTTCCAGGCAGCAGCGCCGGGCGCCCAAATGACCGTTGGGTCGGCGGTTGCCGATAGTGCTCCGGCTTCAGCCTTGCAGTTAATCGTCGGTCGTCAAATCGGCCCGAAGCTCGGGTAACCGGGCTATCGCCTTCACCTCGACCAGCGAGCCGGGATAGCCGAGTGCGGCAACGCCAATCGCGGTCCATGCCGCGGGCGCGCCGGTCATCGCCTTGGCCCGCGATGCCATGAACAGGTCCATGTGCGCGGGGTAGCCGACATGGAACGAGGTCAGGTCGGCGACATCCTGCATCGTGCAGCCGTGCTGCTCCAGCACCCTTGTCAGCGCGGCAAAGGCCGCATCGAACTGGGCGGCGGGATCCGCCGGAACTGTGCCGTCAGGATTGAGGCCGATCTGTCCGGAACAGAACAGCCAGCCCCCCATCTCGCGCGCTTCGCACAGGCTGGAATTCGCGGTTTCCATGGGCAGTTCACTCATTTCCGACTTCCGATCCTGGTTACTCGCCCGATGGTACCGCACAGCACTTAACGCTACAAGCTGTATTGTTAGAGCGAAAGAGTTCTGTCATAAGCCGGCCTGGGAGCGGCGGTCAGGACGCCAGATTTCCGCCAGATAACAGGCAGCAGGGAGCGAGTTCATGGCGACGGGAAAGATCATTCGGTTGGGATTGCTGACAGGTGCGGCGTGGATCGCGGCGAGCGGGATCGCCCACGCGCAAACCGTGGATTCCGCGCCAAAGCCGGATGCGGCCGCAGACAGCGCCCAGCTGGGGGAAATCGTGGTCGAAGCGCGGCGTACCCGTGAAAACCTGCAGTCGACGCCAGTGGCGGTTACCGCCCTCTCGGGCGAATTGCTGAGCAAGCTGAACCTGCGCGATGTGGTGGCCACGGCGCAGTTCACTCCCAACCTCGTCATCAGTGCGCAGCCCGCCTCGATCACTGCGGCATCGGTCTACATCCGCGGCATCGGCAATGCCTCGCCCAGCGCGGTGTCCGAGCAGGGCGTCGGGATCTACCTCGACGGGGTCTACATCGCCCGTTCGGCCGGCGCGATTTTCGACCTGGTCGATCTGGAGCGGATCGAAGTGCTGCGCGGCCCGCAAGGCACCCTGTTCGGCCGCAACAGCGTGGGCGGCGCGATCCAGCTGGTCTCGCGCAAGCCCGCCGCGACGCTGGGGGCCGAAGCCAAGATGGGTTACGGCACGTTCGATGACTGGTTCGCCCGGGCACGGCTGGATACCGGCACGCTGGGCAACACCCCGCTGCGCGCGTCGGTTGCCTACGTCCACCGCCAGCGCAATGGCTATTTCGACAACACCCTGGCCCCGTCGAACCGCGATCCCGGAGCGCTGCGCAGCGATGCGGTGACCGCGGCCGTGCAGGCCGATCTTGGCAACCTGACCGCCAACTATGCCTTCGACTACAACGACCGCGAAGGTGTGCCGGCCTTCTTCCAGACGGTGGCGGCAACCAGCGACGTGCGCGACTATTTCGGGCAATCGGCGGCGTTTGGCGGCGCCCCGTTCCAGCTTTCCTCCAGCAGCCTGCGGCAGGGCGCGCAGGTTCCCTCGGTCAGCCCGTCCGGGCAGTCCACCTTCAGCGTCAAGGCCCGCGTGCTGGGTCATTCGCTGACCCTGGCCTGGCAGGTCAGCCCGCACCTGACGATCAAGTCGATCAGCGCCTACCGCAGCTATCGCCAGGATGGCGCGAATGGTCTGGCGGGCAACGGTGATCTGCGCGGTTTCACGCTCAGCCCGATCCTGTTCGTCACCGGCAAAGTGGTGCCGACCGGGGTGCAGCCGGTGAACCTGTTCGAGAACTATACCACCCAGCGCCAGCGGCAGTATTCGCAGGAACTGCAACTGCTGGGCGATGTGGGGGCGTTCAATTACGTCGCGGGCGCCTTCTACTTCGACGAAAAGTCGTCCGAAGGGAACTACCAGACCCTGTCCTATGTGCTGCCCGGCGGCTTTGCGGCCGTCAATCTGGCGCCGGTGCAGGCCTTCAACGGCAAGGCGCGGTCCCAGGCGCTGTTCGGCCAGCTCAGCTATGCGCCCGGCAACGGCGATTTCGAGCTGACCGGCGGCCTGCGCTATACGCACGACCGCAAGTGGCTGACCCTGGCCGGCGACGTCCAGCCCAGCCTGGACGGCAAGGTCAGCTATAACAACGTGTCGTGGCTGGTTTCGGCCAGCTACAAGTTCAGCCAGGACCTGATGGGCTATGCCCGCGTGTCGAGCGGCTACCGCGCTGGCGGGATCAATCCGGCCGCCTCGCGGATCAACGTGTTCGCGCCGGAAAAGGTCCTGTCCTATGAAGCGGGCGTGAAGGCCGAATGGTTCGGCCGCCGCCTGCGTACGAACCTGGCCGTGTTCAACGTCGATTACCGCGACCTGCAACTGTCGCAGTTCCTGGCCGGAACGGGCGGGGCCACCTCCGCCATCGTGAACGCCGGCAAGGTGCGCTACCGCGGCATCGAGGCCGAACTGACGGCCCTGTTGACGCCGAACCTGACCTTCGACGGCTCGCTTGGCTATACCACGCCGAAGTACAAGACCTACCTGTTCGTCGATCCGGTCACCGATGCGGTGAGCAATATCGCCAGCGAAGCCCGCATGTCGCAGGCCGCCCGGTTCAATGCGCACGTGGGCATGCAGTACGAACGCGACCTGGGCTTCGGCAAGCTGTCGCTGCGCAGCGACTATTCCTATCGCAGCACCGTCTACTGGTTCACGCTGGACCGGCTCAGCCAATTCAACCGGGAGATCCATTCGCGGCCCGACCACAACCTGCGCGCGCGGATTGCGCTCGACGACATCGCGCTGGGCAAGAGCCGCCTGGCCGTGGGGCTGTGGGGTGACAACCTGACCGACCAGCGCAACATCGACTTCGGGATCGACTTCGGCGGCCTGGGTTACGCCAGCGCCTCGTTCAAGAAGTCGCGCACCTTTGGCGTCGATGCGCGGATCACCTACTGATCAGCATGGCATCGGAAGCATTCGGCCGGCCGCTACTTCCGCGCGTCGCACCCCTGGATGAGCAGGTCGACGAGCTGCTCCAGGTGGCGGTCGGACGGGGCTTCCTTGGCAATCAGGATCAATGCGGTGATCGAGGAAAACAGCGTGGAGATGACCAGCGTCGGATTCACGCCCGGCCTGACTTCCCCTGCCGCCTGCGCGGCGCGCAGGGGGGCGGCCATTTCGTCGCTGATCGACTGCCATTGGCGATAGGTTTCCTCCGACAGGAAGCCCGGCCCCAGATAGGCGGTCAGGGCATTGATCGCCATCTCGTCGGGGCGGGCCGCAAAGTCGCGGAACGCCCGGGCAAGGTGGTGAAGGTCCTCGCGCCAATCGCTGCACCGCTCGACCTGGAACTGGGAATTGTGCGCCCGCAAGGCTTCCGCCAGCAACGCGTCGCGCGTGGGCCAGCGCGCATGGATCGTCGAACGCGCGATGCCCGACCGTTCGGACACGTCGCTCATCGTGAAGTCGCTCGTCCCGTCCTTGATGAATTGCAGCACTGTGGCGGCAACCACCTGCCTTACCCGTTCTGTGCGGCCACCGGGCCTGATGTTACCACGTGCCATGGCCGGCTCTTAACCACCATCGGCTGGACCCGACAAGGCCTGCCGTGCCACCATCGCCGCGCCGCGACCGATGCCCTGCGCCGACGGGAGAAGGCCTGACATGAACCAACCGGCAATGACTGCGCAGCCCGGCCCGGGCCGCGATCCCTGGCTGCTGCTGGCGCCGCTTTCGCTGGCGGACTTCGTGATGATCGGGGCCATGCTGACTTCGCTGTCGGTCTATGGCGCGGCGATGCAGGCCGCGTTCGGCTGGAGCGAGACCGAACTGGGCGCAGGGCCGGTGGCGCTGCTGCTGGGCATGAGCATCGGCAACCTGATGGTGGGACCGGCCATGCAGCGGCTGGGCGTGCGCGGCACATTCGCGGCAGGCTGCGCTCTGGCGGCGGCAGGCTGGCTGGCCGCGGGATCGATCGCCAATCTGTGGCAATTCGCGATCGTGATGGGCATTGCCGGACTGGGTGCGGGCATTGCCACGATCGTGCCCGGCATTGCCTTGTTGACCAGCGCCTTCCACCAGCGCCCCGGGCTGGCCATCGCCCTGTTCATCGCCAGTTGCTCGCTGGCGGCGACGACCATGCCGATCGCCACCGGCCATCTGATTGACGGGGCGGGTTGGCGCGGCGCGTTCCGCATCGTGGCCGTGGCGGCGGCCTGCCTGGTCCCGGTGCTGTTCCTGTTGCTGCCCGCCGGACTGGCCACGGCGGATCCAGGCGCCCCGGCGGATCAGGCCCATGGCGGCGGATTGGCGCGCGCCGCCGCACTGCGGCTGCCGGCGTTCTGGCTCTTGACCGCGGTGCTGACCGTCAGCCAGCTGTGCATGAACGGGGTGATGTTCAACACCATCGCTTTCCTCGGCAAGCACGGCGTCGAGCATGATACCGCGATCCAGCTTTACAGCCTGACCAATTTCATGAGCCTGCCCGGCTTGCTGGTGGGCGGCCACCTGTCGGACCGGCTCAGCGCGCGCCGGATGCTGGCCGCGATCATCGCCATGCAGGCCATCGGCACCCTGGCCTTGCTGGGGGTGGAACTGGACAGCGCCGCCGGCCTCGCCGCGACCATCGCCTTTGTCGGCCTGTGGGGCGGGGTGGCGGGCCTGCCGGCACAATCGGGCTCGCTGCTGCTGGTCGAACTGGTCGGCCGCCGCAGCTATGGCACCTTGCTCGGCATCGTGTTCACGATCAACGGCTTCCTTGGGGCCGTGGCCCCTGGCCTGACCGGCTGGCTGTATGAACTTGGCGGCAGTTACAAGCTGCCATTCA
This sequence comes from Novosphingobium sp., assembly GCF_041905565.1. GTDB lineage: Bacteria > Pseudomonadota > Alphaproteobacteria > Sphingomonadales > Sphingomonadaceae > Novosphingobium. The sequence goes on from NZ_JAYRKX010000013.1 coordinate 55,393, forward strand.
CCCTGTTTACCGTCCTGCTGCTGGCGACGGCCCTGGCCTGCCTGCTGATCGTCCCCCGCCCCGCCCGCCAGCCTGCCCCATGAATCAACCTTCCAGGAGTTTCCCGATGCCAGCGAAAGCCGAGTTCGAACGCGGCGAAGTGCCTGTCGAACTGAGCGGCTGGACCAAGCCGCAGGGCGCCGCCCGGCAATGGCCGGCGCTTGAAGCCGATGCTGCCACCGATGTAGTCGTGGTTGGCGCGGGCCTGGCTGGCGCGTCGCTGGCGCTGCACCTGGCCGAAGCCGGCGTGGCGGTGACCGTGCTCGAAGCGCGCCAGCCCGGCTGGGGGGCTTCGGGCCGCAATGCCGGGCATGTCCTGCCGATCCTGCGCGATCTGGGGGCGATGGCGCACTTTCCTGATGAAGGCCGGGCCTTTATCGAGTTATTCCGCCAGCACCTGACGATCCCCTACGATCTGTCGGCCCGCCACGGGATCGATTGCGATGCGGTGCGATCGGGCTATGTCCACGGAATGCGCAGCACTCGCGCGCAGGCCGCGTTCATGCGCCAGCACGCCTATCTGGAACGGGCCGGAATCCAGCGCTCGGTGCCGCTTTCGCCCGAAGAGATGCGTCAGCGCCTGGGCACCGATGCCTATCCGCACGGGGTGCTGTTCGAGGACGGCGGACGGGTCAATCCCTACCTGTTCACCACCGGGATGATCGCGGCGGCGGCGCAGCTTGGGGCGCAGGTCCACGGCCAGAGCGAAGTCCTTACGCTTGAACGACTGGACGCGCGCTGGCGGGTGCGCACCGCCCGGGGCAGCGTGGTGGCCGACCGCGTGGTATTCTGCACCAATGCCTATCCCGGCGCGGTCGTCCCGTCCTTGCGCCAGGCGTTCTACCCGCTCACTGCCTATGCCATCACCACCAGTCCGTTGCCCCCCGAAGCGCTGGGCCATGTGCTACCCGGCGGCGGAACCTTTGCCCAGGCGCCCGTCGACCTGAACCCGATGGTGCGTGACCGGCATGGCCGACTGATCCTTTCGTCGATTCCGCGGGTCGGCGGCGCGCACGATGCCGACTGGCACTTCCGCTCGCAATTGCGCTGGCTGCACCGCACCTGGCCGGTAACGCGCGGCTTGAAAATCGACCGGGAAAGCTACTGGACCGGCCGCGTCGCGATGCGCGACCGCCAGTTCCCCGGCGTGTTCGAACTGAACAGCGGGGTCTATGGGCTGATGTACTTCAACGCCTGGGGCAACGTCATGGCGCCGCTGATGGGCAAGTTGCTGGCCGAGGGACTGACGCGCGGCGATCTGAAGACCCTGCCCTTCCCGCTGGAACAGGTCGAGCCGGTGTCCATGCCCAGCAAGCAGGAACTGCTGATCAGGCACCTGCTGATCCCGGCAGCCAGGGTGGCCCAGCGGCTGGGAATGGTCTGATCGGGGGGCGCCGTCAGTCGGTGCGGGGCGCGGGTAACAAGCCCATGATCAGCGCGCCGACCGTGCCCAGCGGAATGATCGCCATCAGGAACACGGCATAGCTGCCCGTCCGGTCGAACAGGTATCCGGCCAGCAGCGGCCCCAGGCTGGCCGAAATGGCCAGGACCGAAGTGAACAGCGCATAGATCGAGGTGAAGACCCTTGTGCCAAACGTGCGCGCGGCGATGAAGGTCACCACATCCATTTCCGCGCCGGTCGCAAAGCCGATCAGCACGGTCCCCAGCAGCGCCAGCGGCATCGACCCTTCGGCGTTGAGCAGCGCCACGGCGGCGAGCGGCAGCATCATAAAGACGCAGATCGCCAATGGCCGGGTCGGGAAGCGATCCAGCAGCCAGCCGACCAGCAACCGCCCGGCAATGGCCGCCAGCCCCAGCGCTCCGGCGATCCGGGCGGCGGTGGCCAGGGGCTGGCCGCTCGCCTTGATGATCGGCACCAGGTTCACCGTGGCGCCAAAGTAGGCACACGAGAACAAACCCCCGGCCAGCATCAGGCCCAGGAAGGTGGGAGAGCGCACGGATGCCAGCCAGGCCCCTTTGCCGCCGCCGGTTTGCTCCGCCGCTGCGCGCGGCGGATCGCGAAAGCCCAGCAGGAAGGTCGGCACCATCAGGGCGGCCCAGCCGGCGGCCAGCGCGAAAAAGGTCCAGCGCCAGCCGAACTGTTCCAGCGCCATCGCCGCCAGGATCGGCCAGGCGAAACTACCCAGGCCCACGCCCGACAAGGCGACCGCAATGGCCAGCCCGCGCGACCGTTGGAACCAGCCGACCACGGCGGAAATCCAGATCGTCTGGGTGACGAAGCCCTGGGCGGTGGCCATCACCAGGCACAGCGCCCACCATTGCCACAGCGGTTGGCCGACCGCCCCCAGCAGGCCCACGCTCAGCGTATAGGGCAACAGTCCCAGGATCGCGATCCGGCGGGGGCCATACCGGTCCGCCAGCCAGCCCGTGGCCGGCAGGATCACCAGGCCAGCCAGCATCTGCAGGAAGAAGGCCGATGAAAATGCCGTGCGCGACCAGCCCAGTTCGGCGATCATCGGCTCCATCAACACGCCGGTGGCGAACGCGAAGATCGTGCAGCCGGCAATGCCCAGCTGGCCAACCACGGCAATCGGCCAGCCCCGCGCCCATTCGCTGCCTTGCGCATTGGCCTGCATCGTCATGTCCGTCATCTCCCGTTGGCTTTTGACCTCACTTCGCCCGCGGTGGTGCGGGCGCGGGGTGCGCCTGTGCCGCGTATCTAGCAGCACCTGCCGGGGCGGCATCATGCAGATGGATGATGCGGATGCGCCGAATCGGGCGCAGATGACCCGCGAAACGACTTTGCATGCGGGAGAGAAACGAGATGAGCTTTACCTTGCGAGAGCTGGACGGCGGGTTCGGCCGGGAAGTGGTGGGATTGGATGTCGAAGGCGGGATTTCGCCGGAAACCGCCACCGCGCTGCGCAACACATGGCTGGAACACGGCGTGCTGGTGTTTCGCGGCATCGGCACATCGCCCGAAGTGCAGTTGGAACTGAGCCGCTGCTTTGGTGAGCTGGAACCCCATCCGATCGCGCAGTTCCGGCTGGAAGGCTATCCCGAACTGATCCTGCTGACGAACGAGGGCGGCCCGGTTGGCCCGGTATATGATTTCGATGGCGTGGCCACGACCCAGCGCATCCCCTGGCACACGGACCTGGCCTTTACCGCCACGCCCAATGCCGGCGCGCTGCTGCGGATGATCCGCAAGGTCGAAACGGGCGGCCAGACCGGCTGGCTCGATACCGCCGCCGCCTATGACGCGCTGGATGACGCGACCAAGGCCGAAATTGCCGATCTTGAAGCGGTCTACCTGTTCCGTGCCGGGCTTGAGGACATGCGCTTCAACCAGCAGGGCGGCACGCGCCTGTCCCCGCGCAAGGACAGCTATCCCCACTTCCCGCCGGTCGCCAATCCGCTGGTCTGGACCCATCCTGAAACCGGCCGCAAGGTGCTGAACGTCAGCACGCTGAACATCGAATACATCATCGGCCAGCAGAACGAACAGGGCGACGCGCTGATCCGGCGGCTGATCGAACATGCGCTCCAGCCGCGTTTCCAGTACATCCACGAATGGGAAAACAACGACATGGTGTTGTGGGACAACCGCCGTACGATGCACGCCGCGTTTGGCCATCCGGTGGACCAGATCCGCATCGTCCATCGCACCACGATCAAGGGCAATGTGGCGATGGGCCGGATCCTGCCCGAAACCGCCGAAGCGGGAGCCGCGGCATGAGCGCGTTCGACACTGTCATTCGCGGCGGCACGGTGGTTGACGGGACCGGCGCCGAACCGTTCGTGGCCGATGTGGCCATCGCCGAGGGGCGGATCGTGGCAATCGGTCCCGATTTGCCGGCCGGGGCCAACGAAGTCGATGCGCGGGGGCGGATCGTCACGCCCGGGTTTGTCGATGTGCACACCCATTATGACGGGCAGGTCACGTGGGACAACCGGCTCTCGCCGTCGTCCTATCACGGCGTGACCACGGCAGTGATCGGCAATTGCGGCGTCGGCTTTGCCCCGTGCCGCGGCGACGAAGCGTCCCGCGATGCGATGGTTCGCCTGATGGAAGGGGTGGAGGACATTCCCCATCCGGTGCTGACCGAAGGGCTGCCGTGGACCTGGGAGACCTTTCCCGAGTACCTCGATTTCCTCGCCTCGCGTCCCTACGACATGGACATTGCGGCCTATGTCCCGCACGCGCCGCTGCGTGTCTATGTGATGGGGCAGCGCGGTGCTGACCGCGAACCGGCGACGGCGGAAGACATTGCGGAAATGTGCCGCCTGCTGGACCAGGCGCTCGACCAGGGCGCGCTGGGCATCGCCACGTCGCGCAGCCTGTTCCACCGCTCCAGCGATGGCAAGGCGATCCCGACCTATCAGGCAGCCCAGGCCGAACTGCTGGCCTTTGCCGAAGTGCTGCGGGCCAAGGGCAAGGGCGTGTTCCAGATCGTCGAGGATATCCATGTCCCCGGCGCCAGCCTTGATGCGATGCGCGAACTGGCGCGGACGTCCGGCCGGCCGCTGACCTTCTCGATCGGCACCGGCAATACCGGCCCTTATGGCTATCCGCGTCTGCTGGATGAACTGGCCGCCGCCAATGCCGAAGGGCTGGTGATGAAGGGCCAGCTGATGCCGCGCGGGATCGGCATGATCCTGGGCTTCGAGCTGACGCTGAACCCGTTCTACACCACGGCCACTTTCGCCAGCCTGTCCGCCCTGCCGCTGCCGCAGCGGCTGGAACAGCTGCGCCGCCCGGAAATCAGGGCCGCGATCCTGTCGGAACCGGTCGATCCCGACCCCGCCCTGGTGCTGGGCCGCGCCGTGCGCGATTTCGAACACATGTTCCTGCTGGGCGATGAACCGGATTACGAACAGCCCCCCGAACGCAGCATTGCCGGACTGGCCAAGGCTGCCGGGGTTACGCCCGAGGAATTCGCCTATGACGTGATGATCGAGGGAGAGAACGGCGGGCTGCTCTATCTGGCGATGGCCAATTACGCCGATGGCAGCCTGGATGCGGTGGGCGAAATCCTGTCGCACCCTGACGTCGTGCTGGGGCTGGGCGATGGCGGCGCGCACGTCGGCACGATCTGCGATGCCAGCTTTTCGACCTTCGCGCTGACCCACTGGGCGCGCGACCGCCAGCGCGGCCGCAAGACCGTGGCCGACATGGTCCACCGGATGACCCAGGCCACGGCCCGGCTGATCGGGCTGGACGATCGCGGCGAACTGGCGGTGGGCAAGCGCGCCGACATCAACGTGATCGATCTGGACCGGCTGGCGCTCGGCGCGCCGCAGGTCTGCCACGACCTGCCGGCGGGCGGCCGCCGCCTGATCCAGCGCGCGAACGGCTATGACGTGACGATGATCGCGGGTGAAATCGTCGCGCGCGGTGGCAATCCGACCGGAGCCTTGCCTGGGCGCCTGGTCCGCGCGGCCTGAACCGGAGGGCCGGTATCTGGCAAGGCAAACGCACCCGGTGCAAATTTGCACCGATCGAATGGCAGCAATGTGAGCGTTTCCCGTCAACGGACAAGAGTCAGTTTCATGTCCGTTGGCGGGAACTCATGGGTTATCCCAGCGGGCTGAAACATGCTGCAAACGGACTAGCGCTCGACCGCGATTCCCGTTGACCTGCCAAACTTCGGACAGGTCGAGGCCGGCGTCGAGTGGCTCGGTGCGGGCGACGCCGAACGCGCTTGCCCTGCGAACCGCCCCGCGAAGCCATCGCTTTCGACTTCAGCTGCAATGTCCTCCCGGGTGTCGAAGCCCTTGGCTTCGATGCCGCGCCGCGCCTGATGGTGACCATAGCTCAACAGATGATATGCATCTGCTGATTTGGCAGATTGTATAAATTGCCGACAGTGTGGCACGGAGGGCGTCAACGGGCGCCCCTAGCCAATCGCGCCAGTGCAATGATGATCTCTAGAGGGCGGGCAACACATTGGGTCGGAGGGTGCCTTGGGAAAAACCGTTTATTTTCATATAGGAACGGTGAAAACTGGCAGCACGTTTCTACAAAAGGTGATGTGGGAAAACCGGTCCGCATTGCAGAACGATGGCTTGGATTATGTTCAGGTAACACCGCCGAAATTGCATTTGCCGCGCTATGCCAATGCCGATTTCTTGGATGATCCGTCGCTTCACCAAACTGCGCGCGAACTGATTGAATCCTCGCCTTGCGACCGGGTGGTGATCTCTGAAGAAGGCCTGTTCGGACGGCCGCAGCTGATGTTGGCTCCGATGTTTGATGGATTTCGAAAGGAGGTTGTTGTCTATGTCAGACAACCCGCCGAACTGGTCGCGTCCTGGGCTGCCGAGATGACCATGCCCTACAATGCCTTCACTGCTTCATTGCCTTGGCAGGCGGGCCTTCTGCCTTACGAGATGGCGATCCAGATGCTCTCGAATGTATATGCGGCCTGCATGGGACGCTGCTACAGCGTCTTCGCCCAAGGCGGATTTGAATCGATCACCGTTCGCCCGTTCGAGACCGCACAATTGGCTCGTGGCGATCTACTCGAAGATTTTCTTTCAGTTATCGGCATCTGCGCGACGTCGTTTCGCGAAAGTGCCAAATCGCACTTGTCCGACCACGTCAATTCTACCAGATCGCGCAAGTTCTATGATGTTTCCTTCCTCACCTGGAAGTACCTGCAAGATCGTGGCAGGGTTGAAGCGTTTTCGCACGATTTGGTCGAAGAGGTTTTCGCGGCCTGTCAGTCCGGCGATGAACGTTCCCCAATCGAGACGCTTGACGATGCAACGATTGAAGCCATTTCGCTCGAACTTGCGTTTGTCGAAGAAGATCTGGTGTATCGAGGCCTTGCTCGAGAGCCGTTTTTCCAGAACCGGTTCCCCAAAATATACGGAACCTCTCGCCATTCCGTTAAACCGGTTTCGGTTGAAGAAGTGGGTAAACTCGTAGAGTTGCTCGTTCGGCGGTCTCATTGACTATTGATGAATTGGTCAGTTTGAGCGCCCGCGATTTGGCTGGGGCGAGCACTTGCTGGATTGATTGGGCCGGTTCGGACCTGTTGGCTCTATTGTCCCTGTCGGCCTCGCGTTATCCTGCGCCCCAAGGCACCTGACCAACACGTTCTGGCCTGCGCAAACCAAGGGTGTGTTGCTCAGGGCAATGCTTACCTGGCGCTTGCTGAAGGCAGATTCTAGTATGGTGAGCCCTGCTGGGTTCGAACCAGCGACCTACTGATTAAAAGTCAGTTGCTCTACCGACTGAGCTAAGGGCCCTGACCACGGCTGCGCGCTTAGGGGGCGCGGGCGGCGGGGTCAAGCATCGGGTGTCAGGGCGCGCTCGCCTGGTAGTGCTTGCGCTGGTCAATCCGCTCGCAGGCGTCCTGGCTTGGTCAGCCGCGCAGCCAGCTGGCGCAAGGTGCGATGGCTGACCGGGTCGCGCCACTGTCCGGCGATGGGCAGGGCTGGGCCGAGGACGAACGCGCGCTCGCGGAACAGGGCATGGGGCACGGTCAGTCCGGGCGAAGACCAGCAACCGCCGCTCCACAGCACGATGTCAAGATCGAGCACCCGGCTCGACCAGCGCTGGCCCGATGCGGTGCGCCCGAACGCGCGCTCGATGTGCTTGAGCGCGGCGAGCAGCTCGGGCGGGGACAGCGGGGTTTCGACCGTCACCGCGCTGTTGGCATAGCGCCGCAGCGAGGGACCGATCGGATCGCTGCGGATCACCGGCCCGCGCGCGCGCACCGCAATGCCTGCCTGATCGAGCGCGGTCAGCGCCGCCGCCAGCACCCGTTCGGGCGAGCCGTGGCGATGGTGCCGCCGGTTCGAGCCAAGGGCGATCAGGTAGCGCTCGCCCATCGGGTACGCTCAGATGTCCTGGGCGATGCGGGTGTAGAGCTGCGGACGGCGATCGCGGAAGAAGCCCATCCCGGCGCGGTGGGTGGCGGCCCGGGCCAGGTCGAGCGTGTGGACCAGCACCCCGGTTTCCGCAGCGCCGAATTCGGCGACCAGATCGCCCCATTCGTCGCTGATGAACGAGTGACCATAAAAGCGCTGCCCGTCTTCGGTGCCGATGCGGTTGGCGGCGATGACCGGCATGCAGTTCGACACGGCATGGCCCTGCATCGCGCGGCGCCACATCCGGCTGGTGTCGAGTTCGGCGTCATAGGGCTCGCTACCGATCGCAGTGGGATAGAGCAGCACTTCGGCGCCATGCAGCGCCATCACCCGCGCGCATTCGGGATACCACTGGTCCCAGCAGATCCCCACGCCCAGCTTGTGGCCAAAGGCGTCCCACACCTTGAACCCGTCGTTGCCGGGGCGGAAATAGTACTTTTCCTCGTACCCCGGGCCGTCGGGAATGTGGCTCTTGCGGTAGGTACCCTGAATCTGCCCGTCCGGGTCGATCCAGGCCAGCGTGTTGTAATAATGATGCCCGTCGCGCTCGAAGAAGCTGGTCGGGATCGCGACCTTCAGCTTGGCGGCCAGCGCCTGCATCGCCCGGACCGAGGGATGGTCCTGCGTCGGGCGGGCCAGCGCGAACAGCGCCTCGTCCTCGACCTTGCAGAAATAGGGGCCGGAAAACAGCTCGGGTGGCAGGATCACCTGCGCGCCCCGGGCCGCGGCCTCCTCGACCAGCATCGAGACGGCGACGATGTTCTCTGCCTCGTCTTGCGATCCGAGCGGCAGTTGCAGGGCGGCGACGGTGAGATTGGTCATCCGCCGCCCATTATCAGGCGCGCTTGCGGAACAAAAGCGTCATCCGGTCGGATTCGCCGATCGCCTGGAGCCGCGCCCTGGCGGCATCGTCCTTGGCCCCGCGCAGCGACGGCGGCAGGCTCCAGACGCCATCGGCATGGTTGGCCGGGTCCTTGCGGTTGGCATTGGCCTCGCTCTTGCCGACGAAAGTGAAGCCGTGGACTTCCATGAACTTGATCACGTCTGCCTCGCGCAGATAGCCGTTGGCGCCATTGGCATAGGCATAGGGCGCGTCGGGGCGGGCGCGGTGCTGTTCGATCCCGATCATCCCGTCGGGCTTAAGCAGCTCGCGCAGCGCCTTGATCTCGCGGTCGGCGATGTTCATGCGCATCATGTTGTGCATCGCGCGCATCACCAGGATGCGGTCGAAGGTGCCCTTTTCCGCCGCAGGCACTGCATCAAGCGTATGGGCCGCGAAGCGCTCTGCCGGCAGGCCCGACCAGGTGGCGACATCGGCGGGATACTTGGCCGCGCCATCGCGGATGTTCTGCTGCGTCTTTTCATTGAACGCGCCCGAAGTGGGATCGTAGTAGAGGCCGACAAGCTTGCCGCGTTCGCCCAGGTACAGTCCCAGCAGGCGCGAATACCACCCGCCGCCGGGGGCATATTCGCCCACCTTCATGTCGGGAGCGACGCCGAAGAAGGCCAGCGTTTCGGCCGGGCGGCGATACTGGTCGCGAGGGCGGTCGCTCTCGCGCAGGGGGTGGGCGACGGCCTTGGCCAAGGCGGCGCGGGCTTCGGCGGTGACGGCCACGGGGGCCTTGGCGGCCGCGGCGAGCGGCGCGGCGGACAGGGCCAGCGCGCTGGCCGCAAGGGCAATGACGAGACGCATGAAAGGGTTCTCCCGCATGTCTTTTGGTGCTGGCGGGGAAACTAGGCAGCGGCCCGGCGATGACAAGGCGGCCCTTTGTACCTATTTGTCGCAGGCAATCAGATAGAAGGTGATCGAACCATGGCTCAGGCAATCCTCGCAGGTGGCTGCTTCTGGTGCACCGAGGCGGTCTTCCGGCAACTGGCCGGGGTGAGCGAAGTGGAAAGCGGCTACATTGGCGGCACGGTGCCAGACCCCAGCTACAAGCAGGTCTGCACCGGCGATACCGGCCATGCCGAAGCGATCCGCGTGACCTATGATCCGGCGGTGATCGGCTATGCCGACTTGCTCGACGTGTTCTTCGCGACCCACGATCCGACCCAGCTCAACCGCCAGGGGGGCGATGTGGGCACCCAGTACCGTTCGGCCGTGTTTCTCAACGAGGACAGCCCGCGCGGCGAAGTGGAAGCGGCGATCGCCCGCGCCCAGGTCGAGCGCGATGCGCCGATCGTCACCACCATCGAAGGTCCGGCCACCTGGTATCCCGCCGAGGACTATCACCAAGAGTACTGGGAAGGTGAAGGGCAGCGCAATCCCTATTGCCTGGCGGTGATCCCGCCCAAGCTGGCCAAGCTGCGCAAGGGGTTTGCCGAGCGGCTGAAGGGCTAAGCGCGCCAGCGCGCGACGAAGAACCCGTCCAGTCCGCCGACCTCGGCCAGCATGCCGGGATCGGTGCGCAGCCAGCCCTGCGCGGTGGGGGCAAGCCCCTGCGGCAGGTCTTCGGCGCGAATCGGATCTGGGGCCAGCGCAACGCGCATGGCCTGCTCTTCGCCCTCGGCCGGTTCGAGCGAGCAGGTGGCATAGACCAGGCTGCCGCCCGGGCGCACCCAGCGGGCGGCGCGGTCCAGCAACTGGCCCTGCAATTCCGCCAGTTCGGCAATCTGGCGCGCGCCGATGCGGTGCAGCACGTCCGGGTGGCGGCGGCAGGTGCCGGTGGCGGTGCAGGGAGCGTCGAGCAGCACGGCATCGAAAGCGGCGTCCGGCTCCCACGCCAGCGCATCGGCCGTGACCAGATCGGCGGTCAGGCCAACCCGGTCCAGGTTGGCGTGCATCCGCTCAAGCCGCTTGGCGCTGGTGTCGAGCGCGGTGACCTGCCAGCCTGCGGCGGCCAGTTGCAGCGTCTTGCCCCCCGGCGCGGCGCAAAGGTCGAGCACGCGGCGGCCCTGGCCCGCGCCCAGCAGCCGGGCGGGCAGGCTGGCGGCCAGGTCCTGGACCCACCAGGCGCCCTCTTCGTAGCCGGCCAGGTTCTCCACCGCCGTACCGCGCGGCAGGCGCAGGTGGCCGGGGAGCAGTGACTGGCCGCCAAGCCGCTCGGCCCATTCGGCTGTTGTCGCCGGATCGCGCAGGGTCAGGTCAAGTGGCGGCAGATCGGCGAGCCCGGCGGCAATCGCCTCGGCCCGCGCGCCCCAGCGTTCGGCCACGGCAGGCGGCAGGGTGGGCTGGGCCGGCAGCGCGACCTGACGGCGCACCAGTGCGGCAAACACCCCGTGCGCCAGCCGGCGGGGGCCGCCCGACAGCAGGGGCAGCGCGGTGGCAATCACGGCATGGGGCGGGGTTTCCAGCCGCAGCCAGCCCGCCAGCATCAGCCGCAGCACGCTGCGCGGCTTGGCATCGGGGGGCAGGATCTGGCGCGTCGCGCTGTCGATCAGCGCATCGAGGTCGGTCAGCCAGCGCAGCGCCTCGCCCGCCAGAGCGCGGGCGAGCGCCTTGTCCGGGGCGCTGCGCAGCCCCTGTAATGCGCCATGCGCCGCTTGATCGAGCGTTTCGCCGCGATGCAGCACGGCATCGAGAAGCCGCAGCGCCGCCTTGCGGGCGGGAAGTCCCGGAATATCCATGCCGCAGCCTCTAGACGCGAAGCCCGGCAATAGCCAGATAGGGCCCATGACCAAGCGCGCCACCCAACGCCCCGCCCCGTTCCAGAAGCCCGCGCACTGGACCAACGAGCCCGTGCCCGCGCCGCAGCAGGGCAAGGGTGAGGCCGACGATCCGGCCGGGCTTTCCCCCACCCGCTATGGCGACTGGGTGAAGGACGGGATCGCCGTCGATTTCTAGGCGTTCCGCTTCAACCGCTTGATCGTGCCAGAGAACGCCAGCACGGCGCGTTCGCCTTCACTGATCAGCCCGCGCACGAAGACCAGGCTGCCGCCCGCGCGGACCACTTCGCCGCGCGCGGTCAGCAGCTTGCCTGGCTCTGCCCCGCCGACGAATTCGCAGTTCATCGTCACCGTCACGCCGTGGACCGACGTGCTCATCCCCCCGGCGATCATGAACAGGGCATAGTCGGCAAAGGTCATCAGCGCGCCGCCGTGGATGTTGCCGCCGCCGTTGCGGTTCTTGGCTTCGGGCATGAATCCGCAGACCACCGGGGCATCCGGCCCTTCACCTTCGGGCTGGCAATAGAACGGCCCGGCGTGCTCCTCGAAATCGTCGACCGGTTCCCAGTGGTACCAGCCCGCCCAAGGGCCTTCGCGGATCAGCGCCAGGCCGGGGCGCAGCGGGAGATCGTCGGCTTGCAGCTTGTCATGCGGGGTGTCGCTCATGCCCATGGCCACAGCAGATCGCGCGCGGCCATGCAAGCGCGGATCAGTGCAGCGCCGCGACCGCCCAGACCACGCCGACGATCAACAGCGCACCCGCCAGATCCAGCCACAGCCCGGCGCGCAACATCCGCCCCATGGTGATGTGCCCGGTGGCCCAGGCCAGTGCGTTGGGGCCGGTTCCGGCCGGCAGCATGAAGCCCCAGGTCGCGGCGAAGGCGGCCGGCAGCGCCAGCAGTACCGGATCGGCGCCCAGCGCCACCACCAGGGCGGCAACCACCGGGATGATCGCGCTGGCCGCGGCGATGTTGCTGGCGAATTCGGTGACCAGGATGACGAACAGCACCAGGATCAGCGCGACCAGCGGCAGCGGCACGGCGGACAGGGGCAGCATCATCTTGCCCAGCCAGTCGGTCAGCCCCGAAGCGGTCATGCCCATGGCCAGCGCCAGCCCGCCGCCGAACATGAAGACGATGTCCCACGGCACGCGGTTGGCTTCCTGCCAGACCAGCATCGGCCGGCCGGTGCCATCGGGCAGCAGGAACAGCGCCAGCCCCACGGCGGCGGCGATGGTACCATCCGTCAGCCCGCCCTTGGGGAACAGACCTTCCAGCCACGGCTGCGCGATCCAGGCGAGGAAGGCCAGTGCGATCAGCGGCATCAGGCGCTTTTCAGGCGTGGTCCAGGCGGCGGAATGGCCAATCGCGGCGCGGGCACTGACGGGGTCGAAATCGTCCTCGTGCAGGCGCTGGACCCGGGCGATGATCCAGGCCGCCAGCGGCACCGCCAGCAAGACCAGCGGCACGCCATAAAGGCTCCATTCGAGGAAGGTGATACGCTGGCCAACGCCCTTTTCGATCATCGCGGCGGCAATGGCGTTGGTCGGCGTGCCGATCATCGTTGCCAGTCCGCCCAGCGAAGCGGCAAATGCGATACCCATCGGCAGCGCTCCGGCGATGCCATTGGTCTCCCCTTCCTTGACCCCACCGGCGCGCAACATGGCAAGGCCCATCGGCATCATGATCAGCGCGGTCGAGGTGTTGGAAATGATCGAGGAAATCAGCGCCGTGGCGGTCATCACCCCCAGCAGCAGTTGCCACGGGCTGGCCCCGGCCAGCCCCATGATGAACAGCGCCAGCCGCCGGTGCAGCCCGGTGCGCTCGATCGACAGCGCCAGGAAGCCCCCGGCGATGAACAGGAACAGGATCGGTGAATAATAGGCCACCGCCGTCTTGTTGGCATCGGCGATTCCGCCCAGCGGCAGGACCAGGAACGGCAGCAGCGCGGTAACCGCCAGCGGCAGGGCCTCGGTCATCCACCAGGCGGCCATCCACCACACCAGTCCGGCAGCGGTCCAGGCCATGTCGGGCATGCCCGCCGGTGCGGGCAGGACCTGGGTGGCGACGAAGCCGACAATGCCAAGCCAGAGGCCGATGCGGCGTGCGGTCATCCTCGCTCCCCCCGGATCGGGCGGGGGCACTTTCGCCCCCTGGCCCGCGGCGCCTTTACTTGGGCGAGATCACCATCAGCATCTGGCGACCTTCCATGCGCGGATAGCTTTCGATCTTGGCGATCTCGGCCACGTCTTGCTGCACGCGGCGCAGCAGGTCCATGCCGATCTGCTGGTGCGACAACTCGCGCCCACGGAAGCGCAGGGTGATCTTCACCTTGTCGCCTTCGCCAATGAACTTGTTCACCGACCGCATCTTCGTATCATAGTCATGATCGTCGATGTTCGGGCGCATCTTGATCTCCTTGATCTCCTGCGTCTTCTGGGTCTTGCGGGCGAGGTTGGCCTTCTTCTGCGCTTCGTAGCGGAACTTGCCGACATCGAGGAACTTGCACACCGGCGGGTCGGCGTTCGGCGACACTTCGACCAGGTCGAGGCCGGCTTCGGCCGCCTGTTCGATCGCTTCGCGCGTGTACATCACGCCAAGGTTCTCACCTTCTTCGTCAATGACGCGGACCTTGTCCGAGGTGATCATGTGATTGTAGCGCGGCCCGCTCTTCACGGGGGGCGTCATCATGCGCCGGGGTGGGGGTGCTATGTCGTAGTCTCCTGTTGCGGCAAAAAGCCATCGCGCGCGTCCTTAATCCGAATCGCGCCTAGGGGAAAGGGTTGAAACGCGGGTTAAGCCGCTCGCCACAGCGGGTACTGCACCAGCCGCCCTTTGGCCGGAAGCAAAGCATCGACCACGCTGGCCGGTTGCAGTGCCGCAATGATCGCGGGATCGGCCGCATCCATCCCGCCGGTCAAGGCGCCGAAGGCCGGCAGCACCAGCTTGCGCTCGCTGCGTACCCAGCATGGCCGGGCCACGGTGCGCCCGCGTGCATTGACGCGCAGGCGTGGGTGCCAGTGGCCCGACAGCTCGGGCCGCGCTTCGCCCGTCACGGCCTCGTGCCGCAGCACCAGCCCGGCGAGTTCCAGTTCCGGCAGCGCCGCGCCTTCGCCCACCACGCCCTGGTCGTGGTTGCCGGTGATCCACACCCAGTCGGTCGCCCGGACCAGCGCGGCCAGCATACCGGCGGCGTGCGGCTCCAGCCGGGCCGCGCCGTCCACGTCATGGAAATTGTCGCCCAGGCACAGCACCCGCCGTGCGCCCGTTTCGCGGATCGCCACGGCTATCCGTTCCAGCGTCTCGCGGCTGTCGTAGGGGGGCAGGAGTTGCCCATGCCGGGCAAAGTAGCTGGCCTTTTCCAGATGCAGGTCGGCCACCAGCAGCGCCTGCTCCGCCGGCCAGTAGAGCGCGCGCGGGCCCGCCAGCACCAATTCCTGCCCTGCGAACGAAAAGGGAACCATGGCTTTCCCTTGCCGCAAGCCGAATTGCTTGGCAAGGGCTGGGACCATGACCGACTGGACCCCTTATACCGCCCGCGCCAAGACCTGGTTCGAGGAACTGCGCGACCGGATCTGTGCCGAATTCGAAAGCATCGAGGCCGAAATGGGCAGCGCCGCGAAGTTCGAATACACCAGCTGGAACCGCGAGGAGGAAGGCAATGCCAACCCCGGCGGCGGCACGCGCGGGGTGATGAAAGGCCAGGTGTTCGAGAAGGTCGGGGTCAACGTGTCCACCGTCCACGGCCAGTTTGCGCCCGAATTCGCCAAGACGATCCACGGCGCGGGGGCGGATAGCCCGGGTTTCACCGCCACCGGCATCAGCCTGGTCGCGCATATGGCCAACCCGCACGTGCCGGCGGTGCACATGAACACCCGCTTCCTGACCACCAGCAAGGCCTGGTTCGGCGGCGGCGGCGACCTTAACCCGCCGCTGCCCTATGCCGAGGATACCGAGGAGTTCCACGCCGCGTTCAAGGCCGCCTGCGACGCCCACGACGAAGGCTATTACCCGCGCTTCAAGGCCTGGGCCGACGACTATTTCTACATACCGCACCGTCAGGTCCACCGCGGGGTTGGCGGGATCTTCTACGATCACCTCGAATGCACCGACGAAGCGCAGTGGGAAGCGAACTTTGCCTTCACCCAGGACGTCGGCCGCGCGTTCCTGGACGTGTTCCCAAGGCTGGTGCGCCGCCGCATGCGCATGGCCTTTAGCGAGGCGGAGAAGCGCCAGCAGCTTGAGTGGCGCGGGCGCTATGCCGAATTCAACCTGGTCTATGATCGCGGCACGCTGTTCGGCCTCAAGACCGGCGGCAACATCGATGCGATCCTGATGAGCCTGCCGCCCGAAGCTGTGTGGAGCTGATTTGGCCGCGAAAGCCCTTGCCCAGCCGTGTCTTTAGTGTCCACATAGTGCCCTGATGCTGCGCCAGTACGAACTTGTCGAACGGGTCATGGCCTACGATCCGGATGCGGACGAGGCGATGCTGAACCGTGCCTATGTCTACACGGTGCAGCGCCACGGCACGCAAAAGCGCGCCAGCGGCGACCCCTATTTCAGCCATCCGGTCGAAGTGGCCGGGCTGATGACCGAGCTCAAGCTCGACCAGGAAACCATCGTAACGGCGCTGCTTCACGATACGCTGGAAGACACGCTCGCCACCCCCGAAGAGATCGATAAGCTGTTCGGCCCCGATGTCGCCAAGCTGGTCGACGGGGTGACCAAGCTGTCCAAGATCGAGGCGATGAGCGAAAAGGAACGCGCGGCGGAAAACCTGCGCAAGTTCCTTTTGGCGATGAGCGAGGACATCCGCGTCCTGCTGGTCAAGCTGGCCGACCGGCTGCACAACATGCGCACGCTCCACTACATCAAGAGCGAGGAAAAGCGCCGCCGGATCGCCCGCGAGACGATGGAGATCTATGCCCCGCTGGCCGAGCGCGTGGGCATGTACGAATACATGCGCGAAATGCAGCTGCTGGCCTTCGAGCAGCTGGAGCCCGAAGCCTATGCGACGATTACCGGCCGCCTGGCCCAGATCCGCAGCAGTGAAGGCGGGCAGGTCGATGCGATCGCGCTGTCGATCAAGCAGGCGCTGGCCGAAGCCGGGCTGAAAGTGGAAGTGTCGGGGCGCGAAAAGCACCCCTATTCGATCTGGAAGAAGATGGCCGAACGCCACGTCTCCTTCGAACAGATCACCGACATCATGGCTTTCCGCGTCCTGACCGACAGCGTGGCCGATTGCTATCAGGCGCTGGGGGTGCTGCACACCACCTGGCAGATGATCCCGGGGCGGTTCAAGGACTACATCTCCACGCCGAAGTCGAACGGCTATCGCAGCCTTCACACCAGCCTGATCTTCGAAAATTCGATGCGCATGGAAGTGCAGGTGCGCACCCATGACATGCACGAAACCAACGAATTCGGGCTGGCGGCGCACTGGGCCTACAAGCAGGCGGCCCGGCCCGATGGGCAGGTCGGCTGGCTGCGCGACCTGATCGAAATCGTCGATGCGAGCCACGACGCCGAAGAACTGCTCGAACACACCCGGATGGCGATCTACCAGGACCGCATCTTCGCTTTCACGCCCAAGGGCCAGCTGCTGCAGCTGCCCAAGGGATCGACCCCGGTGGACTTCGCCTATGCGGTCCATTCGGATCTCGGCAACTGGGCGGTCGGGGCCAAGATCAACGGGCGGCACATGCCGCTGCGCACCGCGCTGAGCAACGGCGACGTGGTGGAGATCATCAAGAGCCGCAAGGCCAGCCCGCAGCTGCCGTGGCTGGGTTTTGTCGTCACCGGCAAGGCCCGCGCCGCGATCCGCCGCGCGGTGCGTGCGAAAGAGCGCGAGGAACTGGCCGCGATCGGCCGCAAGCTGTATGACGAGATCGTCGAGCGGCTGCCCAGCAAGATCGGCAAAAAGGCGGTCAAGGACGCTTGCAAGCGGCTGGGGCTGGCCAGCGAAACCGACCTGATGGCCGCGATCGGCAGCGCCAAGCTGGATGACCGGCAGGTGATGGAAGCGCTTGTCCCGGGCAGCGCCGCGCACCTGCCCGAACCCGAATCGTGGCCCAGCCAGGACCGTGCGATCTCGATCAAGGGGCTGACCGCAGGGGTTGGTTTTCACCTGGCGCACTGCTGCCATCCGGTGCCGGGTGACCGGATCGTTGGCATCCGCATTCCCGATCGCGGGGTGGAAGTCCACGCGATTGACTGCCTGACGCTGGCCAGCGGCGTCGATGCGGATTGGCTCGACCTGTCGTGGGGCGAACGCACCACCGGCGCGGTCGGGCGGCTGCGCATGGTGCTGTACAACCGGCCCGGCACCCTGGCCGAGGCGGCAGGCATCTTTGCCGGCAACCGCGCGAACATCGCCAGCCTGGAAAATACCAGCCGCGACGACCTGTTCAGCAGCTACGAGGTCGATCTGGAAGTGGCGGACCTGGCCCACCTGACCCGCATCGTCAGTGCCCTGCGCGCCAGCGATGCCGTGGCCGAGGCGCAGCGGATCTGATCACGCGGCAGGTCAGGGTAAGCCCCGTCCGACCAGTTATGCCGATGGCCCCTTCGGCAGGTTTATCGAACCGCGCAAAGTTACAGGAAACGATAGGGCACGTTAAGCAGCCGCAGGACCAGCGCGACGATCGGCACGCCCGCCCAACTGAAAAACATGCTCAGGATCACGGTCCAGCCGAAGCTCTCTCCGCGCGGATTGACCGGGCCACCCAGCATCGACCAGAGCCCCAGATACCAAACCAGAAAGGCGCAGCAAACCTGCAGCCAAGGGGCTCCGATCAGATAGCGGGCCAGAACTGCCGGCACCACCAGCACCGCAGCCAGCAAGAAACCCGTTTCTCCGCCCGGCAACCATTTGAGCATCTTTTCCTCCGTTCAAACTTCTAGAACTACGGTCACCGCGTCGCCTTCGGCCAGCCCCTCGGCCTTGCGCACGCTGGCCTTGACCGGCAGCATCCAGCCCGCGCTCTTGCTGGGGAACACGGAAGTCGCAAAGCTGCTGCCGCCAATCGTCGCGCGCACTTTCAGCGATCCGAAGCCGCCGATGGTCTGCTCCAGCCGCCGCATCAGCGCAGTGCCGGACAGGGCCTCGCCCGCCGCCCCGTCGATGCTCAGGAAATGCCACGAACCGCCATTGCCGCCGGTCCAGCGCCACAGCGGGCCAGTGTGGGTCAGCCGCTCGCTCACTGGGCGCGCCGCACCGGCACCGGGATGTTGCAGATGTCCGCGCCGCCGGCGGGCCGGATGAAGAAGGCATCGCGGCGGTTGGCGCGCGCCTCGGCATATTTGGCGAAGCTCTCGCTTTCGGTCGAAAGGTATTCGTAGGCCGGCAGGCCCGGCACTGCGCTGCCTAGCCGGATCGCGGTAATCGGTACCTGTTCGGCCCGGCTTTCATAAACCCCCAGCGGCCCCGTCCCGCGCGGCAAGCTGGACAGGTGCTCGATCCCCTCGATCACCCGGCCCACGAGCGCGATGTTGCGATCGAGATGGCGCGGGGCATGGCCGATCACCGTGTAAAGCTCTGCGCCCGAGCCAGTGTCCGGCGACATGTTCCGGCCGACGCCGACCATGCCATAGCAGTGGACGGGCCAGGCCCAGCCGTCTTCAATGGCCAGCGGCCACCCCTGCCATGCCAGGGTCAAGGATGCATAGCGATCGCCGCGCAGGCCAGATGCACCTTTGGTTTCGAACCATGTCTGCATGGTGGCGGCGAGTGGCTCAACCATGTCCGCAGCCCGGTCCAACAGCGCCGGATCGCTTTGCAGGTCCAGCATATAACCACTCTCCGGCACGGTGGCCAAACCGTCGGGCAGCTTGCGCGCCTTGGCCTTGTCCTCCCCGTCGGGATCGCCCCACTGCGCGACATAATTGTCTTGCACCCGCGTTACCGCCAGGCCGTCCCACCACTGCGCGGCGGCGAGCTTGCGGATGTTGCCGATCCACCCTTGCGAAAAGGGCGCGGGCATCAACTGGATCACCA
This sequence comes from Novosphingobium sp., assembly GCF_041905565.1. Taxonomy (GTDB): domain Bacteria; phylum Pseudomonadota; class Alphaproteobacteria; order Sphingomonadales; family Sphingomonadaceae; genus Novosphingobium. The sequence continues at coordinate 74,875 of NZ_JAYRKX010000013.1, forward strand.
CCCAGCGCGGCTTGCCATTGGCGGCGGGGGCCAGGTCCATCACCAGGAGGTCGCTTGCGGCAATCGCCGTCCAGTCCGCCCTGGGCGCACCGGCAACGATCTCGGACGGGGCCGGCAACGCGGGCTTGTCTGCGGCCAGCAGTGGAGCAGCGGCCAGGAGGGCGAAGGGAATCAAGGCTTTGCGCATCGCCGCACTGTGCCAGCGGCGCGCTGGGCCGTCTAGGCGTCCTGCTCCAGCGCCTCGATCTGTGCATCGCTCAGGCCAAAGTGGTGGCCCACCTCGTGCACCACCACGTGGGCCACCAGGTGCTCCAGCGTCTCGTCCCCGCGCGCGATCCATTCATCGAGGATCGCGGCGCGGAACAGGCGGATGCGGTCAGGCATCGTGCCGGTGGGGGCCAGATGCTTTTCGCCCACGGGCACCCCTTCATACAGGCCCGAGAGGGTAAACGGATCGTCGATGCCCAGATCCGCCAGCGTTTCCGCATCGGCGAATTCCTCGACCACCAGCCTGACGCCGCCCAGGTGCGCGGCGAACGGCTCCGGCAGGCGCGCCAGCGCGGCGAGGGCCAGGCGTTCGATCTCCACAACGTCCGGGGCAGTTCCGAATATGCGCTCCATCCCTGCAAGATAGGCGCCCCGGCGCGATCCGCAACGCTTGCCTAAGCGCTTCTGCCGGGCTAGGGCGCGCCATTCCAGTGCATGCGGAGCGGTGGCCGAGTGGTCGAAGGCGCTCGCCTGGAAAGTGAGTATACGTCAAAAGCGTATCGAGGGTTCGAATCCCTCCCGCTCCGCCACCTTGGTATAAAACCGGGAACGCCGATTCCCGCCGATTTCCCTCCCTTTGCGGCGATCAGCGCCTTCAACAGCGTGTTTTTGCTGCCGTTGATGTAGATCGCGTCGTCCGCGACCTCGACATGCTGGGCGAAAGCCCGGACGTGATCCCGCCGATAGCCGCCCTTTTCGAGCCGAAGCCCGGTGCGCGCTTCGCTCGCCAGTTCCCGCACGGCTGCCCCCGTGAGGCCCTTATGGGCCGAGTTTTTCAGCATGGCCTCGGTCCTTACGGCGTCGGCCCGTGCCTGATCCCGTATTGCCGTAAGGCCCGCGATCCGCTCGCCGAGGGCGGATTCGGCCGGGTCGAGCGAACCGGACTCGATAGCGTCATAGAGCCGCTTGAGGCGCATATCGGCCTCGGCCGCGCGCTGGTTCAATTCGGCGATGTGCTGGCTGCGCCGCTCGACGCTCTCCTGCCGGCGATCCAGCAGCGAGGCGAGCACATCTTCGATCCGCTCGGGGTCCAGCAGCCTTTCCTCGATGTGGCTGACCACGATGCGGTCCAGCTTGTCCATCGGGATCGCACGGCCCTTGCAGCCGGTTTCGCCCTGCCGTGCCCGGATCGAGCAGGCATAATAGCGATAGCGGCCGTTCTTGCCGGTGCGCAGCGTCATGGCCCCGCCGCAATTGCCGCAAAAGCAAATGCCGGTCAGCAGGTTCGGGCCGCTGACGACGCGCGGCGGCGTCACCTTCGGATTGTTGACCTGCAACCGCTTCTGCACCGCCTCGAATATCTCAAGGTCGATCAGGGGCGGCACCGCGACGGTAACGACTTCTTCCTCGGGCTTCACCTCGCCTTTCTTGGACCGGCGATTGAACCGATGTTCGCCGATGTAGGTGCGGCGGGTCAGGACGCGGTGAAGCTGGCCGATGCCCCAACGCCCGCCGCTGCGGGTGAACATGCGGTTCCTGTTGAGGTAGCTGACGATGTTCTTGACGCCCATCGGGCCGGACGTGCCGTCGCCTTCCGATGCAAGGCGGAAGATGAGCCGCACGGTGTCGGCGTGCAGCGGGTCGATTTCCAGCTTCTTCTTCATCTTCGTGCCGCGCTGCTCGGCATCGACGACGCGGTAGCCGATGGGCGGCAGCGAGCCGTTCCAGAAGCCTTGCCGGGCGTTCTCCTTCAAGGCGCGCAGGACGTGCTTGGCGTTCTCCTTCGACTGGTATTCGTCGAACAGTGACATGATCCGCCGCATCATCTGGTGGATCGGATCGTCACCAAGTTCCTGCGTCATGGATACGAGCTTGACGCCGTTCTTCGCCAGCTTCCGGTAGTAGTATTCCATTTCAAATTCGTCGCGGAAGAACCGCGAGAAGCTATGCACCACCACCACGTCGAACGCTGGCGGCTTCGACGTGCCGGCTTCGATCATGCGCTGGAACTCGGGGCGGCGGTCGTTTGTCGCCGATGCACCCGGCTCGATGAAGGTTTCGACAAGCTGATAGCCGCGAGACTCGCAATAGGCTTCGCCCTGCCGCTTCTGGTCAGGGATCGACACGTCATGCTCGGCCTGCCGCGCCGTCGAGACGCGCAGATAGAGCGCGGCGCGCAAGGCGACGTGCGGGGAATGAATGTTCATAGCGCGCCTCCTTTCGCCGCGCGGCGTTCGAGCAAGGGCAAGGCCAGTTCAACACGGTCATGGACAACCTTGGGCGCGAGCTTGCGGCCTTCCTTCTCCAAGCGGACAAGGCCGTAGCTCTCCATCGTCTTCATGGTGCGCGACAGGTTGGATAAGGCCCGGCCGGTGATCTCCGAAAGTTCCTCCAGCGAGGCCGGGGCCTTCTCGGCGATGACGCGCAGCAGTTCGCGGTTCCCGGCCGACAGCACCTTGGCGAAGGATTCGGTCGAGGTGAACCACACCTTCGGATCGTCCGCCGCCGGCTTTTCCTCGCCGCGCGCGATCCGCATGGTGCGGGCCTTCATCTCGTCGTAGCCGGCAATCCCGACTTTCAGGGTGGTCATGTTACGCCTCGCTCCTTCAATACCGCGTCCACCGCCTGCCAGAAGTCGGCCAGCAGCGTGGCCGCATCCTCGTAGGCGTAGGGCTTCACGGTCTGGAGGCGGTGCCGATGGTCCATCGGCTCGCCCCTCCTGCCTCGGCCGACCGGATGGGCATTATCGAAGCCGACCAGCCGTTCGCCCGAAGGCCCGTGAAGCGTGAGCGAGTAATCGAGGCCGTGCGGCTTTTCCGGCGATGCCGGAACGCGGGTGACAACGAACTTCACCCAATGGCCACCCTCGGGATCGACAACGAGCACCTGTCCGTCGAGGTCCAGAAGCGTATCGAGGCTCGGATCACGTTCCGAGCTCATGGCTTATCCTTATCACTTTCTGATAAGTGTTGCAAGGATTTATTCTCGGCTTCAAGGTCGATTGGGCCGAACAGCCGGTCGAGCACGTCGCCGAAATACCGCTCGAAGATTTGCAGTTCTTCCTCGGTGATCGGCACCTTCTCGGGCCAGTCGTCGAAGACAGGCAACGACTCCACATCGACGATGCGAAGCGGCGACTTGCGGCGCTCCCGGCCGTCCGGCGTGGGTTCATCGGCGTAATCGAAAAGATCGTCGGGAAGTGCTTCGGGGACCGGGTATCGCGGTCGCCCTTTGCGGGCGCGGCGGCGCTCTGCGCACATGGAATCCTCCTTGGTTCTGGTGGATTCCGGGGCGCAATAGGCCCCGGAATTAGGCGAACCATGGAGGGCAGTCGGCGGCCTGTAGCGTGCCGCATTTGCGCCTATGCGCTGGCGGCACCCCTGCCGGGATGGGACTTAGTTGGCGGCTCGCCGTGCTATGGCGAAACCGCGATCCGTGGCGATGAACCGCTCCAGCATTGGCACGATGAGCCTGACGGGATCGGCGGCGGGCTGGCCGGTTTCGCGGGCCAGCACCTCGGCGTAGGCGACCAGATCGCGGTGGAGCGGCGCGGGCATCTCCACGGTGATCTTCACGGGCTTGTCGTCTGGCAGCGGGCCGAGTTTCAGTTTCGTCATGGTCAACCTCCTGCCGGCTCGAACACAAGATCGCGGGTGACGATAATCCTGACCGGAAAGCCCGGCCGGATGGTGAGCGTCGGCGCGACCTGCAACTGGCGCTGGACGATCTGCTGGCCGGCCTGATTGACGGTATCCTGCGCCCCGTCGCGGATGGCGCGGATCAGCCGGTCCTCGTCGCTCGTCGCCAGCTCCGAACCGACTGCGAGCAGCGTGGACAGCCCTGCGGCCTTCATTAGATCCCACCAATGGTAATCAACCCCGTCTTCCAGCCCGGCATAGCCGCTGGCGTCCGCGCCCGGCAGGCGCTCAAGGACGATGGAACGGCCGCCCGGCAGGATCAGGCGATTCCAGACAAGCAACACGCGGCGCTGGCCGAAGGTCACACCGTCATCGTATTGGCCGATGATGCGGGTGCCCTGCGGGATCAGCAGCAGCGAGCCGGTCGGGCTGTCATAGACGTTTTCCGTCACCTGTGCGGTGATCTGGCCCGGAAGGTCGGAACGGATGCCGGTGATGAGCGCGGCCGGGATCACGGCCCCGGCCTGAAGGATATAGGGCGATGCCGGCGGCGCAACGCGATCCGGGGAGACGGTCTGCCGGTCCACCGGCCCGTTGAGAAACGCCGCGTGGCGATCCTGTGTCGCGGGCTGCCCGCCGAGGCCAAGCCCGGCGAGGCCGGGCATGGCCGTGCTGGCTGGCGCTACCGTGCGCGGGCCAGACTGGAAAAAGACGTTGCTCAAGCGTGCGGCTTCTTCCTCGGCGCGGCGGCGTTCTTCCTCTGGATCGACGGCGGGCGTCGTGATTGCCGGCGTTACAATGGGCTGTCCCCGGTTCTGCGCGTCGAGGATCGGGCGGCCGAGGTCGCCGGGCAGCGCCGGGCCGAGCGCCGGCCCGCTATAGTCGCTCGGCAGGCCGGACAGGCCGTCCGCCGTGGGCCGGTTCTCGGTTGAATAATGCTCGTCCCTTCCCGGTCCTGCATCGCGGGTCTGGAGCGCATAGATCAGCGCCCCGCCGATGCTGAGAAGCGCGACGGCTCCGACGCCTGCCAGCATCTTGCGCGACAGGCGGGTGACGCGGGGCGATTCAGCGCGCAGCCGCATGGGCGCGGCGGTGTCGGCAATGGTGTTGTCGGTCATGACGGGGAGCCTCCGGTCGCGCTGGCGGGCTGTGCGGCGGCGGCCTGCGTCGGGTTGATGCGGACGATCCTGACGACCTGCTGGCGATTGCCGCTGCCAAGGCGCAGCTCGGCCGCGCCGAACAGGCGGTCCACGATCAAGACGTTCTGGTGGACTCGGCTGTTGACGATCTGCGGTTCGCCATTGGAGCCGAGCACGAAGATCGGCGGCATCTCGCCCTGCACGATCCCGGCCGGGAAGACGACATAGACGCGCCGTCCATCGTCGAACACGGAAACTGGCCGCCATGGCGGGCTGTCGCCCTGCACCTGCAAGCCATAGCGATAGTTCCGCGCCGCCTCGGCCGGGATGATCGGCGTGGCCGGAACGGTTCGGCGCTGGCCGGGCGTTGCGGGATATGCCCAGGCGACAGCGGGCATGTAGAGCGATTCCCGTGCGCGCAGCTCGAGCATGTAGGTGCGCCGGTCGGTGGTCACGACAAGGTTGGTCGAAATGTCCGGGCGCGTCGGCTTCACGAGGATATGGACGCGGCGGTGTGCGCCCGAACCGGATTCCGTGTCGCCAATGATCCAGCGGGCGGTGTCGCCCGCCGCAATCGGCCCCGCGCCTGTCAGACTCTCGCCCGGCTCCAGCGCGATCGTCGTGATCTGCCCGACTGCGGCATAGACCTGATAGAGCGCGCCTTCCGACCACGGATAAATCTGGATGGCGTTGTAGTAGCCTTCGCGGCGCGGCTCGACGCGAGCGGCTGCATTGGCGTTCTCGACGCGGCCGGTCGGCGTGCCGGCAGTCGTGCCGCCGCGTGCGACGGTCCATGCCGGGGGCACATGCAACGGCCGGGGCGTGTTGTCGGTTGCCGCCGCCTGCACGGTCGGCAGCGGCGGCACGCTGGCATCGTAGCTGAATTGCGGCGTCCGGTTGGTGGCGCAGCCTGCCAAAGCGATTGCCACGACCGTCACAAAAGTCGCATAGGATAGCGGCTTCACAACCAATGATGAGGAGCCGACAGAATGGATTCTGTCCCAACGATTGTTGCCCGGTATATCGACGCCTACAACACGATGAATGTTCGGGCGATGCTTGACTGTCTGTCGAGCGATGTTCGGTTTGTTAACAGATCGAACGGCGAAATAACGAACGAGACGCGCGGAATTGAAGAATTTCGCGCGTTGGCTGAACAGGGCGTTCAATTGTTTGCGGAAAGAGAGCAGACGATCCTCGATTGCATCGCCATCGAGGATCGCGCAGCGGTGCGGATCGGGTATAGAGCGAAAGTCAAAGCTGACCTTCCCAACGGCTGGAAAGCCGGACAGGAGATTAAGATGACGGGCACCTCGTTCTTCATGATCTCCGAGGGCAAGATCAGCGAGGTGATTGATGCAAGCTGACGCTTTCATTGGCTCATCTCCCGCGACCATGAAATTGCATTGACGTAGATTCCCAGCGGATTGGCGCGCAGACGCTCGGCGTCGCGCGGCGGCTGGATGACGATGGTGAGGATGGCCGTCCATCGTTCCGTGGTGGAAAGCTGGCCGTTCTCGAAATGGCGTTCGGTCCACGCGACGCGGAAGCTGTTGGGGGACGCCCGGATGACGCTAGACACCTCGACGGCGACTTGCTGGCGGCCGACCTTGCCGAAGGGATCATTGGCGCGGGCGTAGTCGTTGAGCGCCGCCGCGCCGCGATCTGTGGTCCACTCATAGGCGCGAAGCCAGTTCTGGCGGACAATGATCGCGTCGGCCGGGATCGCGCGCACCTGCTCGATGAATCGGCCGAGATGGAAAGCAATCTGCGGATCGGTCGGCCGATAGTCGGCGTTGGCAGGCGCGACGGTCTGCGCCTGACCGAGATTGTCCACCTGCACGACCCAAGGCACCACGGTTCCGCGTGCGGACTGCCAGACCAGCGCCGAGGCGAAGCCGGCCGAAAGGATCAGCGAGCCGAACGCCATGTAGCGCCAGTTTTTCGCCTGCACGCGGGCCGAGCCGATGCGCTCGTCCCAAGCCTGCGCGCCCTTTTGATAGGGCGTCTCGGGTTCTGGCGATTTGCCGTAATGGGTTGCTGGTCGTTTGAAGATGCTCATGAGCGGTCACTTTCGGAAAGGTTGATGGAGGAACCGGAGCCGTGGCTGTCGCCGGAGCGCACCGCATGGGCGGCCATGGTCGCGCCGTGGTTCATGGCCTGCGAGCGCCGCATCCGTTGCGCCCATGCGGGCGGGCTGCCGGCCGGGCCGGATGCTGCGGCGGCGGGATCGGCGCTCGCGCCGCCGACCGTGCCCATGGTCGAGCTGCCGCCCGACGCGCCGAATCCGGCTTTCGCGCCAGCGGAGAAGCTGGATTTGACGGATTCGCTGGCGCGCGCAGCGGCGCGTTTGAGCGGCGAGATAGCCGCCGATCCTGCGGCACGCGCGACGCCGCCGAGGCCGGAGGCGACGCCCGCCGCCCCGGTCTGGCCGAGCGATCCGACGCTATAGGCGGCGGTCGCTGCGCCCGCGGTGGCCGCGCCGCCGCGGACGGCCGCGGCCCCGCCGGACAGGGCAGCGGCACCACCTTTGGCGGCGAGCATGGCCCCGCCGCCAGCGGCGACGGCCGCACCTGCAACCGCAAGCCCGGTTCCCACGGCAGCACCCGCGCCGAGCTGCGGGCCGCCCGAAACGATGCCGTTTGCTATGCCGGGACCGAAGATGCCGAGGCCGAGCAGCGACAGGGCTGCAAGCACAATTGCCATGGCGTCGTCGATGGTCGGGGTTGCCCCGCCGAAACCGGCCGTGAACTGCGAAAACAAGGTGCTGCCGATGCCGATGATGACGGCGAGAACCAGAACCTTGATGCCGGACGACACCACGTTGCCGAGCACCTTTTCGGCCATGAACGCGGTCTTGCCGAACAGGCCGAACGGAATCAGCACGAAGCCGGCGAGCGTCACCAATTTGAACTCGATCAGGGTGACGAATAGCTGGATGGCGAGGATGAAGAAGGCCAGCACCACCAGCGCCCATGCGAACAGCAGGCAAGCGATCTGGATGAAGTTCTCGAAGAAGGCGATCCAGCCTATCAGGTCGGAAATGGAATCGAGCAGCGGGCGGCCGGCGTCGAGGCCGGTCTGCGCGACGCGGCCCGGCCGCATCAGGTCGGTGACGGAAAAGCCGGTGCCCGACGCCATGAGGCCGAGGCCGGCGAAGCTCTCGAAGACGATGCGGGCGAGGTTGTTCCAGTTTGAAATGATGTAGGCGAATACGCCCACGAAAAGGGTCTTCTTCACCAACCGCGCGATAATGTCGTCATCCGCACCCCATGCCCAAAAGAGCGCGGCAAGCGTCACGTCGATGACGATGAGCGTCGTGGCGATGAAGGCGACCTCACCGCCGAGCAGCCCGAAACCGCTGTCGATGTAGGAGGTGAATACGCCTAGAAACGAGTCGATGACGCCCGTGTTGCCCATGGTCAGCGCGCCTCGCTGCGGTCACGGCCGAGGAAGCGGTCGCGGGATTCTGCCCATGCGGCGAGGCAGTCGGCATTATTCGCCGCCGCCTCGCCGAGCTGCTGGCAACGGCGCAGGGTTTCGCGCAGGGGATCGGCCGGGGGCTGGAAGGCCGAGGCCGGGGGCGGCGCGGAAGGCTCGTCCTTCCGCGCCATGTCGATTGCGGTCGCCGTGACGGCGATGGCGATGAACACCACGGCCCCGAGCCGGGCCAGCATCTTGCCGTCCATGGCGAGCCTCCCCATCAGTTGTTGCCGTTGAACATCTGCGCGTTGCCCGGCTGGTAGCCGCTGCCGGGCGTCAGGAACCGCTCGCGCTGGATGCGGCCCTGTTCGGCGGCGGTCGCGCGCTCGGCCTCCGTGAGCGCGTCGGCGCGGCCGTTCGCCGAGATGACGGCGATCAGGTCGGAAAGCTGCTGCGACTGGAGCGCGAGAAGCTGGTTGCCGGCCTGCGTGGCTTGCAGCGCGCCGGTCGCTCCTTGGCTCTGGCCGACAAGCGCGGCCATCTCGGCGCGGTTGCTGTCGATGTTGCCGACCGCACCCGCCTGAACGCGCATCGCGTCCTGCAAGCCGCCGACCGTGTTCTCCCAGCGGCTGCGCGCATCGGCGACAAGCTGGGCGTCGGTCGCCGAAAGCGAGACATTGCCGTATTGGCTCTGGAACGCTTGGTCGATCTGGCCGACCTCGAACGCGAGATTTTGGGCCTGCCCGAGAAGCTGCTGCGTGCGTTGGACGTTCTGCTGGAGCTGCTGGAGCGAGCTATGCGGCAGGCTCGCAAGGTTGCGGGCCTGATTGATGAGCATCTGCGCCTCGTTCTGGAGGCTGGTGATCTGGTTATTGATCTGTTCGAGCGTGCGCGCCGCCGTGAGGACGTTCTGCGCGTAGTTGCTCGGGTCATAGACGATGCGGCCGAAGCCGAATTGCGCATGGGCCGGGCTTACCAGCATGGGCGAAAGCGCGACAGGCACGGCGAGCGCCAGCGCGAGGGCCGAGGCCCCGACAATCTTGGGATAGGTCATGGAAGAATCTCCTGTGTGGGGTGGTTATCGAGCCGGGCCGGCGCGGCGGATTCCGGCTGGTCGGCAAGATTGGTGAGGTTCGGGATCAGGTCGGCCGCCCAATCGACGCCGCGCTCGCGCAGCCATGCGGCGAGGAAGCCGTCGCGGCCGTGTTCGGCGATGATCTGCGCTATGAGCGTCTGGTCGGATTTGGCGGATGCGGCGCAGAGCGCGAGGCCGACTTCGGACAAGGCCAGCTCGAACAGCCGGTTGCCGCGCCGTGACTGGCAGTAATAATCCCGCTTTGGGGTGGCCCTTGCGAGGATTTCGATCTGCCTGTCATTGAGGCCGAAGCGGCGATAGATGGCCGTGATCTGCGGTTCGATGGCCCGCTCGTTCGGCAGCAAGAGCCGCGTTGGGCAGCTCTCGATGATGGCCGGCGCAATGTCGCTGCCGTCAATGTCGGACAGGCTTTGCGTGGCGAAGATGACACTGGCGTTTTTCTTGCGGAGCGTTTTCAGCCATTCGCGGAGCTGGCCGGCAAACCCCTCGTCGTCCAGCGCGAGCCAACCCTCGTCGATGATGAGCAGCGTAGGCCGCCCGTCGAGCCGGTCGCCGATGCGATGGAACAGATAGGCGAGCACGGCCGGGGCCGCGCCGGTCCCGACAAGGCCCTCGATCTCGAACGCCTGCACGTCCGCCGAGCCGAGATGTTCCGCCTCGGCGTCGAGCAGTCGGCCATAGGCACCGCCGACGCAGAACGGCCGGAGCGCCTGTTTCAGATCGTTGGATTGCAGCAGGACCGCGAGGCCGGTGATGGTGCGTTCCTCGACCGGCGCGGACGCCAGAGAGGTCAGCGCCGTCCAAAGATGCTCTTTCACCTCTGGCGTGATCGCCAGCCCCTCGCGCATGAGGATGGCCGCAATCCAATCCGCCGCCCATGCACGTTCATAGGTGTCGTGGATGCGGGCAAGCGGCTGGAGCGAAACGGACGCCTCGTCTCCTTCCGTGAGGCCACCGCCCAAATCGTGCCAATCCCCGCCCATGGCGAGCGACGCGGCGCGGATCGAACCGCCGAAGTCGAAGGCGAAAACCTGCGATCCTGCGTAACGGCGGAACTGGAGCGCCATGAGGGCGAGCAGCACGGATTTGCCCGCGCCGGTCGGGCCGACGACAAGGGTGTGCCCTACGTCGCCGACATGCAAAGACAACCGGAACGGGGTTGAGCCTTCGGTCCTAGCGTAAAGCAATGGAGCGTCGCCGAAATGCTCGTCCCGTTCCGGCCCCGCCCACACTGCCGAAAGCGGGATCATGTGGGCGAGATTCAAAGTGCTGATGGGTGGCTGCCGCACATTCGCGTAGGTGTGTCCGGGCAGGCTGCCGAGCCATGCGTCAACCGCGTTGACGCTCTCGGGCATGGCGGTGAAGTCGCGGCCCTGAACGATCTTCTCGACCAGGCGCAGCTTCTCGTCGGCAAGGCGCGGGTCGGCATCCCATACTGTGACGGTCGCCGTGACGTAGGCCATGCCCGCCACGTCCGCCCCAAGCTCCTGCAACGCCATGTCGGCGTCGAGCGCCTTGTTCGCTGCGTTGGTGTCCACAAGGGCGGACGCCTCGTTGGTCATCACCTCTTTCAGAATCGCGGCGACGCTCTTGCGCTTGGCGAACCATTGGCGGCGGATGCGGGTCAGCAGCCGGGTCGCATCGGTCTTGTCGAGCAGGATCGCGCGCGTGCTCCACCTGTAGGGGAACGGCAGCCGGTTCATTTCGTCGAGCAGGCCCGGCGTCGTCGCGGTCGGGAATCCCACGATGGTCAGGACGCGGAGATGCGCGTCGCCAAGGCGCGGCTCCAGCCCGCCGGTCAACGGCTGGTCGGCGAGCAGCGCGTCGAGGTGCATGGGCACCTCGGGCACGCGCACGCGATGGCGGTTGGTCGAAATGGTGGAATGGAGATAGGTCAGCGTCGCGCCGTCATCCATCCAACGGCACTCGGGCATGAAGCCGTCGAGCAGCGCCAGCACGCGGTCGGTGCGGTCGATGAAGCCGCGCAGCAGCTCCCACGGGTCCACGCCTGTTTTCTCGCGGCCCTCGTAGAGCCATGTTTCGGCGCGGGCGGCTTCCTCGGCCGGAGGCAGCCAGAGGAAGGTCAGGAAGTAGCCGGACACGAAATGCGCGTCCGCTTCCTCGAAACCGGCCTTGCGCTCGGCATCGACCAGCGCCGATGCGGCATCGGGAAACGTGCTGTCGGGATAGGTCGCGGCCTCGCTGCGCTGCGCCTCGACGAAGATGCTCCAACCGGAGCCGAGACGGCGCACGGCATTGTTGATGCGGCCGGCGACGGCGACCAGCTCGGCCGCGACGGCGGAATCCAGATCGGGACCGCGAAACTTCGCGGTCCTCTGAAAACTGCCGTCCTTGTTCAAGACGACGCCGGAGCCGACCAGCGCCGCCCATGGCAGATAGTCGGCGAGCCGGGTGGCGGTGCGGCGGTATTCGGCAAGGTTCATCATCGACGCGCCTCCCTCAAACCGCCAGATGGCCGGGGATGCGGAGATGCCTGCGCCCGACCTCGACGAATTGGGGATCGCGCTTCGCCGCCCATACGGCGGCGAAATGGCCGATGGCCCAAATGGCGATGCCGACCAGCCAGAGGCGCAAGCCGAGGCCAACAGCCCCTGCAAGCGTCCCGTTCATGATGGCAATGCTTCTTGGTGCGCCGCCAAGCAGGATATGCTCGGTCAACGCCCGGTGGACCGGGATCGAGAATCCGGGCACCGCGTCGAGCTGTTCGAGTCCGCCCGCCATCAAACGAGCGCCCCGCCGCCGAAGGAGAAGAAAGACAGGAAGAAGCTCGATGCGGCGAACGCGATGCTGAGGCCGAACACGATCTGGATCAGGCGACGGAAGCCGCCGCTGGTATCGCCGAACGCGAGAGTCAGGCCCGTCACGATGATGATGATGACGGCGATGATCTTGGCAACCGGCCCCTCGATGGACTGGAGGATTTGCTGCAAGGGCTGTTCCCATGGCATCGACGAACCGGACGCATGGGCGGCCGGGGCGAGTATGAGGCTGATGGCAAGGGTGGATGCGGCGGTCGCGGCGAAGCGATAGCCGCGCGAAAACGTGCGGATCATGAAGATTCTCCTGTGCTGGTGGGGATTGCCGAAGGGATGGGATGCGTGATGCGGTAGTCGCCGTCCGGCCCCAGCCCTTCGACGCGGGCAAGCTCGGCCAACCGGCGCGCAGAACCGCGCCCGGAAAGGACGGCAACAAGGTCGATAGTTTCGGCGATCAGCGCGCGCGGGACCGTGACGACAGCCTCTTGGATGAGCTGCTCAAGGCGGCGTAGCGCGCCGATGCCGGTGCCGGCGTGAATAGTGCCGATCCCTCCGGGGTGCCCCGTGCCCCATGCTTTCAGAAGGTCGAGGGCTTCCGGCCCGCGCACCTCCCCAATTGGGATGCGGTCGGGGCGCAGGCGCAGCGAGGAACGGACCAGATCGGAAAGCGTCGCCACGCCGTCTTTCGTCCGCATGGCGACCAAATTGGGCGCGGCGCATTGCAGCTCGCGGGTGTCTTCGATGATGACGACACGATCCGCGCCCTTGGCGACCTCGGCGAGCAGCGCATTGGTCAGGGTGGTTTTGCCGGTGCTGGTGCCGCCCGCGACAAGGATATTGGCGCGGGCTGCGACGGCTTCGCGCAGCGTTTCCGCCTGATCGGCGAACATAATGCCGGCGGCCACATAGTCGTCGAGCGTGAACACCGCGACGGCGGGCTTGCGGATGGCGAAGGTGGGGGCAGCGACCACGGGCGGCAAAAGGCCCTCGAACCTCTCGCCGCTCTCCGGCAGTTCGGCCGAGACGCGCGGGCTGCGGGCATGAACCTCCGCGCCGACATGATGCGCGACCAGCCGCACGATGCGTTCGCCATCGGCGGCAGACAGCCGTTCGCCCGTGTCGGAAAGCCCTTCGGACAGCCGATCCACCCAAAGGCGGCCGTCCGGGTTCAGCATAACCTCGACCACGGCCGGGTCTTCGAGCAGCCGGGCGATTGCGGGGCCGAGCGCGGTGCGCAACATGCGCGCGCCGCGCTGGATCGCTTCCTGTCTGTGGTGGTTGGTGGTCATGTCGGCCCCGGCTTCTGGCGGGGCGCAACAGGCGGTCCCCGGACGGGGTCGATTAAGAAAGCCCGGAATTGGCCCGGTTCAACAAGTATCTAGCTGCGTGCGGTGATCGGCGGCGAACGGCGGTAAATAGGACGGGTCCGAATACTTACTCTTGATCGCCGTTGCTCTCGGATTCGTCCGGCAACGGATCGTCGGGAAGTGAGTCGAGGTCGCGCGACAGCTCTTTGAGGAACCTGTCGCCGGTCGCCAGACGCCGGCCGAGATTCTGCATGAAGCCCTCGAACCGCTCCGCACCTTTGGCGCGGGCAGCGGATTGCGCGGCTCCCGTAAGCGGCGGCGTGAGGGTCATCCAGAAATGGATGAACTGCGCGACCGTCTCGCCGAGGACGGCGAGATCTAGGTCGAGCGTGTCGATCTGGCGGCCGAGTTTATCCAAGCGGCGCGACATGGCGGCTTCGAGTTGGTCGTCGGCATCGCCGGACAGGTAGGACATGACCGCCGCCTCCACGATGGCGGATTTCGAGACATTGCGGCGCAGCGCCACCGAGCGGCGCAGCGCCATCGCCTCGATCTGTGGAATGAGCGCGGGGTCGAAATAGATATTCAGGCGGGTGCGTGTGGTCATGGGCGTGTCCTTAAAGCTCAATGCCGTCATCGGGGTTCATGGCGACCTGCCGCGCGACCATCCTCATGCGCTGGCGCATGGCGCGGGTCTTGGCGGCGTCAACGTCCGGCTCGTCGTCCAGAAACTCGAACTCCTGTTCGGGCGACGGCGGCGGGGCGACGATTTCCTCATGCTCGGGCAATTCGGGTTCGCGGCGGATGCCGGCATTGGCCGGATCGCCCTCGGCCCCGTCTGCGGCGTCGGTCGCGGGACGGTTTTCCGCCGCGACCATGCGGCCGGACCAATCATCGGCGGATGGGCTGGGCGCCAGCGGAGCGGCAACCAGATCGGGCGGGGTCAGGATGCGTTCCTGAAACCGCGCATCCTCGAAATAGCGGGCCTTGATGGCGCGGATCGGCGGCGTGCCCGCCACCATGACAATTTCATCGGTGGGTGGTAGCTGCATGATTTCGCCCGGCGTGAGCAGCGGCCGGGCCGTCTCCTGTCGGGAAACCATGAGATGCCCGAGCCACGGGGCCAGCCGGTGCCCGGCATAGTTGGTGGAGTCGCGCAGCTCGGTCGCGGTGCCGAGCGCGTCGCTCACCCGCTTGGCGGTGCGTTCGTCGTTCGTGGCGAAGCTGACGCGCACATGGCAGTTGTCGAGAATGGCGTTGTTCGGCCCATAGGCGCGCTCGATCTGGTTGAGGCTCTGCGCGATCAGGAAGCCTTTGATGCCGTAGCCTGCCATGAAGGCCAAGGCGGACTCGAAAAAATCCAGACGGCCGAGCGCCGGAAACTCGTCGAGCATGAGCAGCAGCCGATGGCGCTTGGCCGAAGTGTTCAAATCCTCGGTCAAGCGCCTGCCGATCTGGTTGAGGATCAGGCGAATAAGCGGCTTGGTGCGGTTTATGTCGGATGGCGGCACGACCAGATAGAGCGTGACAGGCTGGCGGCTGCCGACCAGATCGGCAATGCGCCAGTCGCACCGCGCCGTTACCCGCGCCACCACGGGATCGCGGTAGAGGCCGAGAAACGACATGGCGGTGCTCAATACGCCCGACCGCTCGTTTTCAGATTTGTTCAACAGCTCGCGGGCCGACGACGCGATGACGGGATGAACGCCTGCTTCGCCGAGATGCGGCGTGTCCATCATCGCACGCAAGGTCGCCTCGACCGGACGGCGGGGGTCGGACAGGAAGTTGGCGACGCCCGCCAGCGTCTTGTCCGTCTCCGCATAGAGAACATGCAGGATCGCGCCGACCAGAAGCGAATGAGAGGTCTTTTCCCAATGGTTGCGCTTGTCGAGACTGCCTTCGGGATCGACCAGAATATCCGCGATATTCTGCACGTCGCGGACTTCCCATTCCCCTTGCCGGACCTCCAGCAGCGGGTTGTAGGCCGACGATCTGGCGTTCGTGGGATCGAGCAGCAGCACACGGCCATGCTTCGCGCGAAAGCCCGCCGTCAGGGTCCAGTTCTCGCCCTTTATGTCGTGGACAATGGCGGATGCCGGCCATGTCAGCAGCGTCGGCACCACCAACCCGACGCCTTTGCCGCTGCGCGTCGGGGCGAAGCATAGGACATGCTCAGGACCGTCATGGCGCAGATAGTCGCGGTCGTATCGGCCGAGCAGGACCCCATCGGGGCCGAGCAATCCGGCTGCGCGGATTTCCTTGTCCTCGGCCCATCGTGCGGAGCCGTAGGTGGCGACGTTGCGCGCCTCCCGTGCCCGGATGATCGACATGAGGATGGCGGCGGCGATGGCGAGGATACCGCCCGATACGGCGATGATGCCGCCCTCGACGAAGATCGCGGGCGCATAGGCGTCGAAGGAAAACCACCACCAGAAGAAGGCGGGCGGATAATAGACCGGCAGGCCCGCCAGCTCGAACCATGGTGCTCCAAGCTGCGGCTGGAATCCGAGGCGGAACGCCGTCCATTGCGTCGCTGCCCACACCATCACTAGAACGATGGTGAAGACTACGGCAATCTGACCCCAAAGGATTCGACCTCCGCGCAATGCAGGCTCCAGTCGGCAAAAGAGACGGAGCCGATCAGAGAGTAGGCAAAATCGGGACAGGCAACAGGAAAGCGGTTGCCGGAGGGCTGCCGGATACTATCGGCGGCAAATAGGACGGGTTCCCTTCACGTTATCCGGCCGAGTGGTCGCCTCATGGGCAACCATTCATCGGTGCTGATCGCCGCCGTCGCATCGCTCAAATGCCACTACAGTGCTTCATTGCACGCCGTAGCGGACGCAGTTGCTTGGCTTCCTTAGAATGACGCATTGGATTGCCCCCTCCCTCTATGTCGCCTACTACGCACAAGTGACTTGCATGATGGAAGTTACACCATTATGGATGTGTCATGCAACGAACAAGCTTTCTGTCATTAGAGTGTCCCGCAGCCCGAGCGCTGGAAAGCGTCGGTGACTGGTGGAGCATCCTGATCCTGCGGGACGCCTTCCAAGGGTTGAGCAAATTCGATGAATTCGAGAAGAATCTCGGTATTTCCGCGAACATTTTGGCGAGGCGATTGAAACATCTCACAGCCGAAGGGTTGTTTGAAAGGCAACGATACAATGATCATCCGCCTCGATTTGAATACGTCCTTACCGACAAGGGGCGAGATTTCTATCCGGTAGCAATCGCCCTGTTCGCATGGGGAAACCGGAACCTTGCGCCCAATGAAATAGCCATGCGCCTTGGCGACAGGGAAACCGGTAGGGAACGAAACGCCATCATAGTCGATGCGGATACTGGAGAAAAAATCACTCCTGAAAACACGGTTCTTCTAGCAGGCCCAGCGGCAACGGAAGAAACGATGCGCGTCATAAACCGCGTGAAGCGGATAAGCTCAGAAAAAGGAGCGGAATAATCCAATGCGTCGAATTGTTGTGACCGGCATGGGTTTAGTCGGCCCTCTTGGTTCCGGGGCTGAAATAAGCTGGAACAGACTCCTTGATGGAAAGTCAGGCATTAGAACATTGCCTGATGAAATTTCCAGCAATCTGCCGGTGAAAATCGGGGGGCTCGTTCCTAGTCTGATTGAAGATTCCGAAGCCGGTTTCGATCCCGATTTGATCGTCGACACAAAGGATCAACGAAAAATGGATCGCTTCATTCTGTTTGCACTTGCGGCCGCAAAGGAGGCTCTTGAAACGGCGGGATGGCATCCCGCGAGCGACTACGAATTTGAGCGCACAGCAACGATTATTGCTTCTGGTATAGGCGGGTTTCCCGCTATCGCTTCGGCAGTTCGCATAACCGACACTCGGGGGCCACGGAGGCTATCACCGTTTACCGTACCATCGTTTCTTGCCAACCTCGCGGCAGGACAGGTTACCATCAGGTATGGATTTACAGGCCCAATTGGCACGCCTGTAACCGCCTGCGCTGCCAGCGTTCAGGCCATCGGCGACGCCGCGCGGCTGATACGCTCCAACGAAGCCGACATCGCTCTGTGCGGCGGGGCAGAAGCGTGCATTGATACGGTTAGTCTCGGGGCATTTGCTGCCGCGCGAGCACTATCCATGGGGTACAATACTACACCGGAAATGGCGTCGAGGCCGTTCGACACCGAGCGCGATGGTTTCGTAATGTCCGAAGGGGCGGGTCTGATCGTCATAGAGGAATTGGAACATGCCCTGGCTCGGGGTGCCACGCCCATAGCCGAATTGGTGGGATACGGCACAAGCGCTGATGCACACCATATGACTGCCGGTCCAGAGGACGGTCGAGGTGCGGCCCGTGCGATGAAAATCGCGCTCCAGAGTGCCGGGTTGAAGCCAATCGATATTCAACATTTGAACGCTCATTCCACCTCCACCCCCGTAGGAGATCGAGGAGAAATTGCCGCGATAAAATCCGTGTTTGGCAATCATGATGTGGCCGTAAGCGCCACGAAATCGGCGACGGGGCACCTACTTGGTGCCGCAGGTGGTATTGAGGCAATCTTCACAATACTCGCCCTACGGGATCAAATCGCTCCCCCCACGAGAAACTTAGAAAACCCCGATCCTGTTGCCGCAGGTATCGACCTAGTTCACCAATCTGCGCGGCCCATTCTCATGGAACATGCCATTTCCAACGGATTCGGCTTTGGCGGCGTTAATGCAAGTGTCGCTTTCCGGCGATGGCAATAACAGTCCCGGACGGTGCTTCCGCGACCACTTCGGCTCACGCCCTCGCTATCCGTGGCAGTACTGAATTCGTGCAGACCTGCCGGCCCATGTCGTTGGCGAGGCTGAGCAGGTTGCGAAGCGCCGCGCTGCGGTTGGACGGCGACCAGACAGCCGAGAAGGCGACCGGCTCCGGCTCGTCGGCGAAGGGCAAGAAGACAATGCCGGTTGATGGCAACAGCGCCGTGGCCGCACTGACGATGGTGATGCCGAAGCCCTGTCCGACCATGGACAGCAGCGCGCCGCGCCCCACGTCGAAGCGCAGGATCGACGGCGCGGGCCAGAGTCCGGCATGGCGCAGCACGATATGGCTATGAACTTGCGGGCCAGTGCCGCCATGCCGAACAAGGAACGTCTCGCCCGCCAGATCGGCCCATGTAACGGCCGACCGCTCGGCGAACGGATGCCGCTCCGGTAACACCGCCAAGAGCGGTTCGGTCCATATGTGGCGGGAATGGCAGTCGGGCAGCTCGGGCGTGCCCGCCACGAACACCACGTCCAGCCGGTCGGCGCGAAGCTGCATGACCGCATCGCGGGCCGTGCCTTCGGTCATTTCGACTTCAACGCCGGGGTGGCCTTCGCGGTATTGGCCGATCAGCTTTGCGAGGAAGCTGCGAGGGATCAGGGCATGGATACCGATGCGAAGCCGGCCGCTTTCTCCGGCTGCCGCCATGCCGGCGGTCTTCACCGCATGGTCGAGTTGGTCGATGCCTGCGGCTATCCGCTCGACGAAGTGGCGTCCGGCCTCGGTCAACCGAACACCCCGCGCATGGCGCTCGAACAGAAGGATGCCAAGGTCTTCTTCCAGTGCCTTCACGCGGGCGCTGACGCTGGACTGTGCAACGCCGAGCGCATTGGCGGCGTGACGGAAGTTGAGATATTCGGCGACAGCGAGAGTGTGAACTAAGGTCATCATTGGCACTCGCCCCGAAAGGAGATGATTGCTCAACGGATTTAATCCGTCATTTCTCCTAAGTCTACGCATGCCAATTCGCCATGACTAAATCACAATGAAGTTGCGAATGGTCTGCGTAGTATTGGCAGACATATTAAATAGAGGATCGCGCCGACAATCCAAACCCAACCGTTCCATGCTCCGGCGGTGGCAGAATAGAGTGCTGTGAAGCCAAGCGGTCCCGCGATAGAGCTTAGATTGGTGAAGCTCGTTAGCGTTCCCTGCAAAGACCCTTGCTTGTTACTGCTGACATTGTTTGAGAGCATTGCCTGCAAGGCCGGCATGCCAACGCCCCCGGCGGCAAGCAGCAACAGAATCGGGAACACCATCCATCCCTGCGTGGCAAAAGCCAGAAGAACGAAGCCAGTCGCATCCGCAGCCATGCCAAAGAGTAGCGTGCGCCGCTCTCCAAGCCGGCTTGAAAGCGGGCCGGTAACAAACGCTTGGAAGATCGCATGTGTTGCCCCAAACGCCGCGAGCGACAAACCAACGGTCGCGGTGTTCCACTGAAAACGGTCCTCGCCATATATGACCCATAGGGCCGCAGGCACTTGGCCGATCAGTTGAATAATGAAGAAAACTGCGAAAAGCGCAATTAGCCCACGCAATGCATCATCCAGCCGGAATAGAACAAATGGTTGGATACGAACCGGCTTTCCGGTCTTGCCATGACCGCGACGGATCTCCCTGAGGAAAATGCAGGCAAGCAGGAACGCGAACCCGTTGAGAAGGGCGGCGGCGATAAACGGGGCATGAGCAGAGATACCACCGAGCATGCCACCAAGTGCTGGCCCGGCAATCATGCCCGCCCCATAACAGGCACCCATGTAGCCGAACCAGCGTGCGCGAGAACCTTCCCCCGTCGAATCGGCAATGGTTGAGGCAGCTACAGCTCCGGTTGCGCCCGTGATGCCGGAGACGAGTCGGCCGATATAGAGCACCCATAAGACCGGCGCTGATGCCATAATCGTGTAATCGACTGCGGCTCCCGCAAGGGAAGCCAGAAGCACCGGACGCCGACCGTAAGAATCCGAAAGCTGTCCAAGCACGGGCGCGAAGACGACCTGCATCAATGCATAGAGCGACAGCAAGGCACCATAGTGACCGGCGACCTGCTCTGCTGGCACAAGCTCACGCAGAAGAGTCGGAAGGACTGGCATGATGAGGCCGAGACCCATGGCGTCGAGCCCCACGATCAGCAGGGCAATGATGGCAGAGCTGCGCACCTGAAACTCCAGCGCCGCTCAATGCGAGCGACTTTATCAACGATAAGGATGTGGACATAGAACTTATCGGTGATAAATTGTCAAGCACTGGCGAAGGAACGTGAATGACCAAACTGGACAAGGGCACCGTGATCGCGGCGGCGCTGGAGCTGTTGAACGAGGTTGGCATGGACAGCCTGACGACGCGGAAGCTCGCTGAACGCCTCAAGGTTCAGCAGCCTGCGCTTTACTGGCATTTCCAGAACAAGCGAGCGCTGCTTGACGCATTGGCGGAGGCGATGCTGGCGGAACGCCACACCCGCTCACTACCCGAAGGCGATGAGGACTGGCGGGTGTTCCTGAAAGAGAACGCCCTAAGCTTCAGAACGGCGTTGCTCTCTTATCGCGACGGCGCGCGTATCCATGCCGGCACTCGACCTACAGAACCGAATTTTGGCACCGCCGAGACGCAAATACGCTTTCTCTGCTCGGCGGGCTTTGGTCCGAAGCGCGCCGTTTGGGCGCTCCGGGCGGTCAGTCACTATGTGGTCGGTTCCGTTCTCGAGCAGCAGGCATCTGATGCCGATGAGAGAGTTCCGGACAGGCCAGATGTGTCCGAGCAAGCACCGTCGTCCTTCCTGCACGATCTGTTTCACGAGTTGGAAACAGACGGCATGGATGCTGCGTTCAACTTCGGACTCGACAGCCTCATCGCCGGTTTCGAGCGGCTACGTTCATCTACAGCAGATTAGAGGCTTATCCCCCTCTGCCGCCCGAGTTGCCATGATACTGAACCGCCCTGCACAACGCCCATGACCTCGCGGCCGAGCTGGCGGTCGATGACCGGCCGCCAAGGGACAAGGGTGAACTCATGGGATTTCTCGACCACGGCGAACTTGCCGCTCGATAGCTGCACGGTGCCACTGAACTTGCCGCTCACGCTCTCGCCGTCCGTGGCGGCGCGGAACGGCAGGCCCTTGCTCCCGGCCATCTCCGCGCCGACGCGCTCAACCTCGCGCTCGCGCAGCGTGGCGAGAAGGCTACGCCGATAGAAGATGCGGCCGTTCCGTGCTCGGGTGGCGTCGCCCTGTTCGATGTGATGCTCGCGGCGCTGGTCCATGGCCTCGCGCACCTGCTGGCCGAAGCCGGACGGCGCAAGGTCGGCCGTCTCGCCATGGATCAATCGCCGGTCCAGCCATGTCGCGCCGTCCAATCCGATCTGCTTTTCCAGACCGACCGGGGACAGGACGCGAACGCTGGCCTGCCGGTCGCGGCCGGCGTCATAGGTAGCGGCGCGGCTGACCAGATCATCGGGGATGCGCCATTGGTCGGCGTCGATCCGCTCGACGATCCCGGCCCGGCGCAGCGCCTCCAGCCGGCGCACATGGGCATCGACATAGCCCTCATAGTCGCCGCCGGGGACGCGCCCCTCGAACTTGGCCTGCTCCAGATGACGGCTCGGCCGATAGATGCCGTCCTCGGCGATGGCGGTGATGCTGCGGTCGGACGGCCGGGCCGTCACCTCTGCCGGGCCGATCTGGACGACGCTGCCTATACGGGCGTCCTCCAGCCGCTCGGGCGCGATGCCGGCGATGTGGTGGGTGCGGCCGTCGATCCCGTCCACTACAACGGTCAGGTTCTCCCCCAGCTCGTCGGACAGGTGCTTGTCCACGACGCGCCCGACGATGGGTGTCTCGGGCGTTCCGTCATGGATTTGGAAGCTCATGGGATCGCGTGCGCCGCCCTGCGGGCCGAGCGCCTTCTGCATTGTGCGGATAATGTCGCCGCGCTCGCCCAATTCGCGCAGGGCCGGCTCCATGTCCTTGCTCAATTCCCAAACGCCGGGCGCGTGCCCCGTCGCCAGCCCCATCCTCTCCAGCTTGCCGAGACGGCGCAGGCGCAGCGTCCGCTCGAACTGCCGCCTCGGCTCTGCCGGTTCATGGCGAAGGTCGAGGAAACTGGCGTCGGCTTCCTCGGCCATGGCGCGGTCGATCCGGGTGAAACGGTCTTGGTCGATTTCGTCGGACAGCTTGCGGGTCTGCTCGATCTCGGTGACAGGGCCGAGTTCCAGACTGGCAAGCTCGCTGGCCCGTTCGCGCAGGCCGGCGGAAAGATAGTCGCCGTTGATGACTAGATCCCCGCCGCTATCGTCGCGGCCGTTGACGATGACATGCACATGGGGATGGCCGGTGTTGTAGTGATTGACGGCGACCCAATCGAGTTTCGTGCCGAGGTCGGCTTCCACCTGCTTCATGAAATCGCGGGTGTAAGCCGTGAGGTCCGATAGCTCCGCGCCGTCCTCGGGCGAGACGATGAACCTGAATTGGTGGCGGTCGTCCTTGCCGCGATCAAGGAAGGCGTCGCCATCGGCGCGGTCCTCGGTCGCCGAATAGAGCCGGCCGCGCTCGCCATCGCGTGACGTGCCGTCGCGCTGGACATAGCGCAGATGCGCGCGGGCGCGGCCGCCCTTCCACGCAGCCCGGACGCTGCGCTGCTTGACCATCACGCGGCGGCTGCCCGGCTGGCGATGATGCCAATGGCCAGAGATGTTGCGAGCGCGCACGAAGCTTGCGCCCCGGCCGCGCTTCACGCCCTTGCCGCTGGCGACCACGGCGCGGGACCGGCCCGGCGGTGACGGGCGGGCGGGTGACGGCATGGAAGGATCGCGGGAGGCCGCTGCCTGATGCTGCCGGGTGATCTTCTTGACCTGCGTGAAAAAGCTCTTGGTCTTGCCAGCCTTCGGCGTGTCGGATCGGATGCGGCCGGGCTTCGGACGGAAGCGGTTTTCGTCGTCGGCGCTCAAGGGCGCGACTCCAGCCCAAACCGCCGGAAAACGGCCGATCTGCGCCTATGGTGCCGCTCGAACCCCTGCAAAGCCAAGGCTTTGCGCAAAATCGCGGCACGCCGCCCCTCAAAACCATGGTGCCGGAACCGGTCACCTAACCAGTGTGCAGACAACAATAATTTCCAGAAGCGGCCCGACATGGTGCCGTCTTCTTTAATCTTGCCCTCCGCCCTTCCTGCCTTTTCTGCCCCTCCTGCCTTCATGATCCTGCTCCATCCGCTGCACGATCCTGCACACCGGGAGGCGCTGCGGAGCGCGCCGCCGGCTCGTCCGGCAAAGCGAATTTGAGCCGCCATGTGCGCCATGCTTCGGCAACCGCCCCGGTGCCGGGAAACAGGTCGTCGAGCGTATCGTCGGGACGCGCGGCGACCATCTCGAAAGCCCAATGGCAGACCGCTTCGGGCTTTGCGCCAGTGAGGCCACGGCGAAGCGTGATGCTCTCCTGAATCCAGTCCCTCATCACCAGCCGTTTGCTGACGACAGGCTTTCGCGCCGCCTTCACGATGACCGGCTCCCACGCAAAGGCGACCGGGATATTGCGTTTGAACGCCGCAAATCCCTTCACCCATGCCATCCATCGCGCGCCCGTCCTCTCGACCAGCGGGGCAAGCGTTGCGATGGAGCGCGGCGTCGCGGCGGCGTGCAATATCCAGCCGTCATAGTTGCGCTCCAGCCGCTCGATCAGGCGCACATGATCGACCTCGCCCGCGTAATCGGGATGGTCCCGATAGAGGTGTGCGCAGCCGATATAGGGCGGGTCGGCATAGGCGATCTTCATCGGCGATCCGGCTCCGAAACGGCAGCAAACAGATCGCCGGATTGCGCCTCGGACGGCAGCGCGGGCGCAGTTCGGGCGTCGGTCGAGCGTGTGACAAACATCGGTGATTCACGCCAATCTGGCGGCGGTGGCGGTGCCGATGACGGCGGTTCGATTGCAGCCGCGCCGCCGAGGATCGGGGCGAGCGCGGCGACATAGGCGCGCGTCTCGGCGGGAAGCGGGCGGCCTGTCGCGCGGTGCTCGTCATAGCGGCCGGGGCCGGCGTTATAGGCCGCAAGCATCGCACCGACATTGCCGTAGCGGTCGAACATCTCGCGCAGATAGGCCGTGCCTGCGAGGATGTTGTCGCGCGGGTCGTAGGGATCGCGGCCGAGGCCATGGCGGACGCGCAGGCCCGCCCATGTGTCGGGCATCACCTGCATCAATCCCATCGCCCCGGCCGACGAAATCGCGCGCACGTCGCCCGCGCTCTCGGCGCGCAGCACGGCGCGAATCCAGTGCTCGGGGATGCCGAAACGCTGCGACGCCTCGGCGATGTGCGCCGCATAGGGATGGGCGGCGGCCACGCGCTCGACCGGCACGGATTGCGCGACAGCGACGCCCGATCCGATGCAGACGGAAAGCGCCCCCGCCAGTAGCAGGACGGCATAATGCCATGCCGGCCTGTCTCCGCTGCGCCGCCAGCCTGCCAGCGTGCTCGCTGCGGTCAAGGGCAAGGCGCAAGCGCCGGCCGATGGCCGCCCCTGACCTTCGCTGCGCGCGCCGGCCGTCTGGTCGCCGAGCGGGACGAAGGGATGAGACGGCTTTTCCGCGAACAAAGGGATGCCGATCTTTGACCGGATGGCGGGCCGAACGCGCGCGGCCGTCATTCCTCATCCTCGATCTTCCGGGCGTGCTTCCAGCGCAGGGTCCAGACCGAAGGATCGTCGTTGGACTGGAACAGTTTGGCGCGGATCGGGAACGGGAAGATTGGTCCCTCCAATCGCATCGACACGAAGTCGCCAGCGTTCTCGCTGAAGTCTTTCCATGCGGGGCCGGCGTCCGGGCCGTCCTCGCTATCGAGGCGCACGCGATAATCGGGCGCGTTTTTCACGTCGCTCGGCTTGGCCGGGACGATGAACAGCTTTTCGTGGAGGCCGAACGAATGAAGCTCCCCGGCATAGCCGGTTTCGGTGCGGGTGAAGGTGCCTATCTCTGCCATGGAAATCTCCTGCGGTTGGTTCTCGGGGGGTGGTTTCAGTGCGTTGGAGCGCGCCACTCGTAGCGGCCGACGCCTTCCTCATCGGTCCAGAGCGGGACCGCTCGGCCGATGACGGAAGCTGCGGGGATGGGTCCGAAGTAACGGCCGTCGAGGCTGTCGCGGACTTCCCAATTCATGAGGAAAAGCTGGTCGTCGCCGATGACGCGGCAGCCCTGCCAGACGGGCAGATCGCGGCCGAGGCTGTCGCGCTCCAGCGCCTCGCCCATCTCGATCCCGTTCACCGTGATCGTGCGGCCGGCGCGGCAAACCCGCTGTCCGGGCAGGCTCAAGACGCGCTTCAACAGCGGGACGCCTCGCGCGATATAGCCGCGCTCGACCATGAAGCCGGCGAGCGGTTCGGGCGGCATGATGGCGACCAGCTCGGGCACGTCGATCCGGTCGGCTGGCTCGACGGTGTAGAAGCCGATGGGCGCGCTGGCGGTGGCGTTCCATATGAGTTTCGTCGGCGTCTCGACCGCGCTTGCAGCAGCGATGCCGATGACGGCGAGCGCCGTCACCGTGAGGGTGCGGCGGCGCGTCATGGGTCGATCCTTCGGCGATGAAGCCACGCGGCATGTCGCTCGGGGGTGTAGGCGTGCGGCTCCAGATTGGCGGTCAAACGGTTGTGGACGTGCCGCCAATGATCCGGCGAGGCATCGGCCGGATCGAGGCCGAGCGATTCCACGGCGTCGATAGCGGCAAGCGCACGCTGCACCTTGGGCCAGCTATCGAGGCGCAACAGGATTTCGCCGCCGGGGCGCACGAACGGCAGTGTCTGGAACGGCTCGCCCCGGCCGATGGCGCGCACAATGTCGATGCGGGAAACGACAGTGCCGTGCTCGCCTTTCGCCCATCGCACGAAGGCAAAGACGCTGCCCGGCGCGAAGCCGAGGACGCTGCGGCGGCGGTCGATGATCTGCTCGTAGTTCTTGCGGCCGAAGCGTATCCAGTGCTCGACCTTGCGTTTCTCGAAGGTCAACTCGACCAATGTTGTGAAGGGCGCAGGCCCGTCCGGCATCGGACGGCCGTGCGCGCTGCGGTGGGCGCGACGGGTCATTGTTCGTCTCCGGTGATGTGCTGGGGGCTGCGCGGGCGCAGCGCGTCGAGCGCGGCCGTCATGGCTCGCCGCCCCTTCGGGCAGAACCGGCACCACGCTTCGCCTGCGCGCGCGTCAAAGAAAAAGAGTTAGATTCTCTGTTAGATAAGTTAGCGGTCGGATTCCGCTTTTCAGGCCAAAGCGTTAGCTGCGGTTCGTGCGCCTGATCTGCCGATAGTGATGCGCCTGATGTGCCGATACCCCGTGCGCCTGATCTGCCGATGGCATTAACAGGGTTATCAACAGTGCCTGTTGACAGGTTTTCGGGACGGATGCGCAGCAGCTCGCGGCGGTCTTCCCGCTCGATCTGGAGCAGGTAGCCGGGGAGCTGCTGGCGGGCCGCGATGCGGCGCAGGTCGAGCGCGAAGTCGGACGGCCGCGCGAGGCTGCCGGATTTCTGGTGAAGGTGCGCGACCTCGAAAATCCAGCCGTGGCGCTGGTGCCCGGCGTGTTTTCTGGCGACGCGGTAAAGCCAACGCTCGATGCCACCAGTCAGCCGGAAATAGGCCGGGTCGATGGTCAGGACCAGCGAGCGGTCTATGACGCTGTTGTAGAACCATTCGGGCAGGACGAACTCCATGCCCTCGACGCGACCGGCGCGCGTCGTCATTTCCTCCCACTCGTTGATCCATGAGAATTGCCGGCGACGCCAATGCGGGCCGTTGCGGATGGTGGTGGCAATGACGGTCGATTGCAGCCGCGCCAGCGCGGCTTTCAGAAGCCGATATTGGTGATTGCCGGTCGGCCGCCCGATGGCGCGCAATAGATGGTAAGGCGTAAACCGGACAAAGCGCGACGTGGTGAGGCCATTGTTCTCGGCCGCGACGATCTGCGAGGCCGCCCATATCAGCACATCGGCGTCCCATATGGTCGCCATCCCGTGCTCGGGCATCCCGAACACCTGCACCTCTATGTCGGCGGCGTTGTAAAGAATCGGCTTGGTGCGCGGCGTCTTCCCCAGCGAGAAAAACGGCCGTTCCATCAAGTCGCGCTGGTCGCGCGGGGGCGCATCGCCTGTTGCGACCACGAAGGGGTCTAGGCGGCTGCGCTCGCTGTCCTCGGCCGGTTGCGCGGGATCGTGGTCGTCCTCGCGCAGCATCTAGCAGTCGCCACGTTCTTCGGGGGTGAGCGGACGCGCCGGAAAGACGGTGCCAGCGGTCTTATCGCGGGTGGATTTGCGTTCGCCCGCCGCGCTCCAGCTCTCCAGATCGCGGACGGTGTAGAGGACACGGCCACCGACCTTGCGATAGGTCGGCCCGGTGCCATAGGTGCGATGCTTCTCAAGGGTTCTGATGGATATGCCGAGGAAGCGCGCGGCTTCCTTGGTGCGCAGCAGGCGCGGCGGCAGGCCCGCAAGCGGGTTGGGCATGGATCACCTCCAGTCGGGATTGGGCTGCCGGGGGCGGCGGCGGACTGTGGCGAACCATGGCGACGGATTGGCGGCGCGTAGCGTGCCGCATTTGCGCCTATGCGCTGGCGGCACCCCCCCTTCGGGGCGTCGCGCGGCCAATAGGTGAGGGATTTCAGCGGCTCATTGCCTGCGGCGCTGAATAGGCAAAGACATTCGCACGCGGTTCGGCTAAGAATGCGGGTGGAGCAGACGCGCTGCTCTGGGGCGTCGAAACCCCTCACGAATGGCTGGTGCTGGCCAGAACGGCACCAACTCCTTGACCTATGGTCGGGGAGCCTGTGGCGTATACAACAGGCTTTCCGAGCTAAAGGCCATGGGGCCGTTTCGTGACGGTTTCGAACTCCCCGATCACCAAGAGTCAGAGAGAATCGTTTGCGGGGGCGTACCGCAGACAAAGCTCTCTCGGATACGGGGAATGACTATGCGGGTTCCCGTCGAACTCGATCCAGATGTGGACGATGAAGCGCCGACCGGCGACACCATAACCGTCTATGACGAACGGCATTACGTCACCTATCTGCGTTTGCTGGATGCGAAGGCCGAGGGTGCGGACTGGAAGGAAGTCGCGCGGATCGTGCTGCACCGTGATCCGGCCGCTGAGGAACTGCTGACCCGCCGTTGCTGGCAAAGCCATCTCGAACGCGCGCAATGGCTATCGCGTGAAGGCTATCGGAAGATTCTGGAGCAGGCGGCAGCCAATAGGGCGTGAGGTCGATGGCCGTGCCCATCAACGCTTCTCGGGCTTGATCGGATAGTGGAGCAGAAGGCGATAGCCCCCGCGCATCATCTTGATGCCGTGCGCGACCAGGCGGCGGGCTTTGTTCTTGCGCGGATCGCTCTCGAAATCCTCCTTCGTGCCGCGAAAGCCGAGCAGGACTTCAGCGATGGTGCGATAGCTTTCGCCGCGCAACCGCGCGTCAAGCGCGCGCAGGGTCAAGATATGCCATTGCCGGAGTTGGGCAGGCACAGCTCGGAAATCAGGACCGGGCGCGCGACCGTTGAGGGACCGCCAAAATCGGCGGGCCGCGTGAGCACGCAGTTCCAGAAACGAATCCATCGGTAACGTGACGGCGTAGAATGCGGCGGCATCGGGCACGGAATCGGGCAGCCAGAATTGATGCGCGACGCCATCCACCTGCCAGACGCCGTGCCAGCCATCGGAAGCACGGCGCAAGTCGAGGCCGTCGAGATGCGCCAACGTCAATATCGGTTCGGTGTCGTCGTCCTTGTGATCGACCGGCGACAACATCACGGCTTGCGGTTGAAGGCGCGGACACCAGATCGTCGATTGCCGGTCATGCGGCGCGTCGGGATCGCACGGGAAATCGCACCCCCCAGCGATGCGCGAACGCTTCAAGGTCGCGCGCAGCCTCCCCTCCGGTCGATGCAATGGTCTGGCAGTCCCGACGATATTCGTCGTTGCGGCGCAAATATTCCCAAGCGAAACCAGCGGCAGGGATGTGCTTTGTGTGCCCGTATGCCGCCGGAGATCGCCAATCGATGCTGAGCATGGCGTCACCTCCCCAAGCCGGGATGCTGGGCAGCGCCCGGCAAAAAGAGGTTCAAGGATCACTGGAAATATAGAAGCCGCTCAAAGCAGATACCTTGAGCGGCTAACCCGATCATTCTTTGGTGTTTTTAGCTTGGCGGCAGCCGGTTCTTTCGAGATGCCTGCCCGTATGAGCACGGACAGGCAGGCATGATCTCATCTGCTTGAAAACACATGCACCTCGCCCTGCGCCGTCTCGATGGTGAACAGGTCGCCGCCGATCTCAGCGTCGCGCGCCATTGCCTGCCAATCGACATAGTAGCGTAGTGCCTCGGGGATCGTGACGCTCTCGGTGGTCAATTCCTCCATGTAGTCGGCGAGGCTGGCGAACTGACCATGATAGCAGTCCTCCAAGGTGGATTCGGCTTGGTCCATGTCGCCGCTGAACTGCTCCAGCAGGCCCGCGCCGAGTGCGCCATGTTCTGCGATGAAAGCGCCCATCCGGGCCACGCTGTCGATGCCGGCATATTCGGAGATGCTGACGCCCTCGAAGCCCTCATAGTCGTGAATGGCGTATTCCTCCGCGTCCTCGACAGGGGAACGGGCAAGCGTCGCGGCAATCTCGTCCCTGATCTGGCCGGCGTCCTGATCCGCGTCGATCCAAGCTCCATGCAGGAAGCCGTTATTGTAAGCTGCAAGGCAAGCAACATAGATGCGGGGGGTGCTGCAGGATACATTGGTCATGTCTCTGATCCTCGGGTCTGAAGGTCAGCGAAGCGGAACGCCGCGCCTGACCTTCTGGCCGTCGCCGAGACTGGGGTAGCAACGAGCAAGGGCGGCCGGGGTGGAGGGGGATCACCCGGCCTGCACAAGCCCTTTGGGCGCGGAAGGCAGGGGATACCGCCCCGGACGGTTCCACTTACCTTGCTGGCGCGAGGGCAAGGCCCTTAGCAAACCTGCTGAGGATCAAGTGGCGGCGGCCATGCACCAGCTTGAAAATGCGCCCCAGGCGTAGTTCCAGCGGAGCCGAAAGTGCGGCCCGGCGGGGAAGGTCCGTGATGCTTGTCCTTGAGCCGAGGGCGCATCGCAGGGCCACCTCTCATCCACGCCAAACCGGCGCTTGCGCGCACCAGCTGTCACCGCCATCATATGGCTAGATCTTCTTTTTGATTCGGAGTATAGAGGCAGGGAGGTCGTTACTTAACGTGAGAATGAAATGACAGCTCTTGCAAGAAAATCCGAAAATCAATCGGTCATTCCGTTCAGGCGTCCTGTTGCAGCTCAGATTGACTGCCGTGACAATCTTGAATTCATGCGCACTCTCAAGAATGAGAGCATGAAGCTCATCGTCACCTCGCCACCCTACAATATTGGAAAACCCTACGAGCGTCGAACAACTAACGATGTCTACATTGAGCAGCAAGCGGCCGCGATTGCGGAAGCTGCTCGCCTGTTGCACCCGCAAGGATCAGTATGTTGGCAGGTCGGCAATCACGTCGACGACGGCGAGGTGTTTCCGCTGGATATCCTGCTCTACCCCCTCTTTAAGAATCATGGACTTAAGCTCCGCAACCGCATCGTTTGGACATTCGGGCACGGTCTTCATTGCCAAAAACGGTTCTCCGGTCGCCACGAAACGATCCTCTGGTTCACCAAATCCGAAGATTACACGTTCAATCTCGATCCGGTGCGTGTTCCTTCTAAATATCCAGAGAAGAAGCATTTTAAGGGCCCAAAGCGAGGCGAGATATCTAGTAATCCTCTCGGAAAGAATCCATCTGATGTTTGGGAAATACCCAACGTAAAGGCGAACCACGTTGAGAAGACAGAGCATCCGTGCCAGTTTCCTGTCGGTCTAGTTGAACGGCTGGTGCTCAGCCTTACCAACCCAGGCGACAACGTGCTGGATCCCTACATGGGCGTAGGTTCGACGGCTATTGCGGCGCTCAAGAATGAACGCAATGCTTTCGGCTGTGATGTGGTGCAAGAGTATATCGACATTGCCCTCAGCCGTGTTGAGGACTTGGAGCGCGGCACACTCCGTACGCGGCCTATGAACAAGCCGGTCTATGAGCCGCCGATGAGGGAGGGTTAATGCGGTTCACTCAAGCCTATTCTCACCACAACGGACACGATCAATGGCGTGATCGCGAGATTGACGAATGGCTTACAGACGTGTTCGAACGCCCCGATATCTCTATCGGCAAGAGCACGTCGACGCTGATCCGGGATCACGTTAAGACCGAACTAGCGGCTCAAGGCTGGGCTTATGACGTGCGCATCGACCAGAACTTCGATCTCACGGTGTTCGGCGTAAAGGACGATCTCGCCTTCCATCTTCAGACCGGCAACATCAGCCGGGCCCCCTATGACCTTTTGAAGATGCAGCACCTATTTCAATGCCGACGCATTGAGGCAGCCGCTCTCGCATTGCCGATGAAGGCGGCAGCGAACCGGATGGGCAGCAACATCGCCAATTTCGAAAGGGTGATGAGCGAGCTAATGCTTTTCGACCGAACGATTACCGTGCCGCTGTTTCTGATCGGGTTCGAGTAAGGCGGCAAACGGAGGGGGCATGACGTACGAGACCAAGGTAGAGCCATCGCGCGTCCGCGCTGAGATGATTGCGGAGCGGGTCGCGGTTTCGACCGAAACGGAGACCTTCCACGAATATCAGAACCGGGAGCACAAGCTGCCGGTCATCACCCTTCCCCTGCATGTTCCCATCTACCGTATGGCGAACTTTCGGACCCGGACGGCCCAGCAGAGCTATCTACGCCGTGAGGGCAAGGATGCCGGCTTTTTCCAGCAGGAGAACGAGGACGCGCAGGCGATCCAGCATCAGATATTGATCAAATTTGCCGAGGAAGAACGCGACCGTTCGATTGCCAGCATCATCGGAGTCCTGAAAGATGAGAAGCAACGCCTGCCGCTTCTCATCACCAGCCTTGGCATCGTGGTGAACGGCAATCGTCGTCTGGCGGCCATGCGTAAGCTCTACGGTGAAGACAGCAGCCAACACCGCGCCTTCAGCCACGTGAAATGCATGGTTCTGCCCTCTACGATCACTGAAGATGAGGTGGTGGAGATCGAGGTGCGCCTTCAGATGAAGCGGCGCACTGAACTTCCCTACAATTGGATCGATGAGGCCATCGCCATCCGCGAGCTGAGGGACAGCGGCAAAGGCATAAAAGATTTGTCTGCCCTGATGAACAAGTCCAAAGGCGACATCGAGGATGCCATTAACGCGCTGGCCGAAGCAGATCTCTATCTCTCTGACCGGCGCGGCACGCCAGGCGATTATGAGGCGATCGACTTCGCTAAAGAGCTGTTTTTCGACATGGGCTCAAGCCTGTCGTCAAAGCAGGGTGAAGCGCAGGAGATGAGCCGACGCTTCGCGTGGACGCTCGTCGAAAAGCGCGGCAAAGGTGGTCTCTCAGGACGCGTTTACAACTTTAACCCCATGTTCGGGAAGAAAGCCGACGAGGTGGCGGAACGCCTCGCCGAGCGCATGGGCGTGGAGCTGCAAACAGGAGCTGAGGAATATCTGGATGCAACCGATGACGATTTTGACATCGATATCGTTGAGGCTGGAGAGGTTTCCTACAAGCCGCTGATCGCGCTCTTTGACGATCCGACGACTCGCGAGGACCTCGGCGACGAATTGCTTGAGGTGTGGGAAAGTATCGTTGAAGCGGACAAAGGTAAGAAGCGCGCGCAGCAGCCCCTGAACCTTATCCAGCAAGCCAACAGCAAGCTTACCGAGGTGGACCTGACGGACGCTGCCCCGGCGAGCCTCGCGGCTATCGAAAAGCAGCTCGACGCCATCGAGAGCAACGTCGCCCGACTCCGCACCGTGGTGGCGAAGAAAAAGAGCGACGGCGCTAAGCCGTCCTAGGGCCGTGCCGTGACAAACGATCTCGCGCCTCTCGCCATTGCTGTCCGGTATGAACCGAACACGCGACGCGCCTTGCTAAGCATCGCGGAGCCGACGCAGAACACGATCTGGGAACGGCTAAAGCTCGCAGCCTCGGGGGCCAGTCAAGAGCCGCGCCTGACCGAAACGAGCATCGATGTCGCCTGGTCTGCATTTCTCGATATTCTCAACGACTACGGCAGCAAGGAACAGCAGCTCAACTATAATTTCCGCTTCCGCACCGAGGGCGAAGCCCGTGATCTAATCCGGCAGTATTCCGATGAGCGCCGAAAGGTACTGGCAGCCCAAGGCTCGCTCCAGCTTACCCTAACCGAGGAAGAAATCGTTACCCGCCTCAAGGCGCTCGGCTTTGTGAGGCGCGATCTGAAATGGTTTCAGAAGCGTGACGTCCGCCACCTTTTGGCCCTTGCCAACGGTGCCAATTTCTCGGTTCCGGGCGCGGGTAAAACCACCGTTAGCTTCGCCGTCCATCTTCTCGCCAGTCAGCCCGGACAGCACGTCCTTGTCGTCTGCCCCAAGGCGGCGTTCCCGGCTTGGATGGAAATTGTCGAAGAGTGCATCGACCCAGCTATTGCCGGAGCCAATGCAGAGCCCTTCCAAGTGCTTTCCGGCAATGCCTATGCCGTGGAACGCACACTGGCCGGGGGCGGCACACGCTTTGTCATCAACTACGATCTCATGATCCAGATGCCGGACGTGATCGCCAATTATTTATCGCGCAATCCCGTCCACCTGATCATTGACGAGTCTCATCGCATGAAAGCGGGCGAAGGTTCGCAGCGCGGTGCGCTACTATTGAACCTCGCCTGGCTTCCTGTCCGCCGCGATATCCTGAGTGGAACGCCCATGCCGCAAGGCAAGGATGACATCATTTCGCAGCTTAACTTCCTTTGGCCGGGTCAAGGCCTCGGCCGGAAGATTATCGCAGGCAAGCCGCCCCGCGAAGTTCTGGGCGATCTTTATGTGCGGACGACCAAGGAACAGTTGGGTCTGCCGCCACGAGAAACACATTTTCACCAGGTCGGCATGGCGAAGGGGCAGCTCGCACTCTATGCCCTCGTCCGCGACGAGAGTCTGCGCCAGCTAAGCAGTGTTCGCAGCGGTATCTTCGATTTCGCGGCCGCTCGCAAATCTGTCATGCGTCTGCTTCAGCTCTCATCTAATCCCGTGCTGGCTCTACGATCCATCACCGGCGATATCGTTGGCGTCAACTCGGGTCTGATCGATCAGGTGCTGGAAGATGGCCCCTCGCTGAAAATGCGAGCCGTCGCCGACATGGCTCGAAGTTTGGCGCGAGCGAATCGCAAATGCGTCATCTGGACCATCTTTACGGCGAACATCGAGCAGATGAGTCTGATGCTCGCAGACCTAAATCCTGTTTCGTTGTATGGAGCCGTACCGTCCGGCCACCCGACTGATCCAGAGACTCGTGAGGGGCGCATTAGGCGTTTCCACGATGATGATGACTGCATGGTGATGATCGCGAACCCCGCCGCCGCTGGTGAGGGCATCAGCCTGCACATGGCTGCACATGAAGCACTCTATCTCGACCGCAGCTACGTCAGCACTCATTTCCTGCAATCAATCGACCGCATTCATCGCCTCGGCCTGCCCGAAGGCACGATCACGAATGTTCATATCTTCCAGACTCGGTCACCGATGGGGCTGGGCTGCATCGACCATTCTGTTAGTCGCCGCCTCGCGAAGAAGGTACGCGCGCTCCAGGAACTGCTGGACGACGAGGATCTGAACAAGATTGCCCTCGACGAGGAAAATGCCGAGGAGCCCATCGACTATGACGTGGACGTGCAGGACTTGGTCGACCTTGTCGAGGAGTTGGAGGGACATCGGGCCTTCGACGAAAACGAGGGCGTTTGATGTCCTCGGTATCGGCGGAACGCCTGCTGTCGATGAGCGCGTTTGAAGCAGCTCAAGTGCTCAGAAGTTTCAGGCAGCGCAATCCGGGTTTGCCTGATCAGGAAGCTGTGAAGACGATAAGGGCTATTCGAGCAGACCTATACGCTCTCGACTATGAAGCCGGCCTGCTGCTTGAAGCTGCGTTACCGGCTTTATTGGACGACACTCCCGATATCTTCTTTCGAGCTTGCATCGACGCTATCATCAATATGCACCGCCCGCTATGGACGCGCTTGGCACCCGGCGGTCGCGAGCAGGTAATGCGCGTAGTACCGCTCAACGGTAGCCAATGCTTCCGGGCCGCAGGTCTGCTCGAAACGCCACCGAGTCCTAGCACATGGTCATGGTGGGACAACTTGGCAGCGCAGGTGCGAGCGGACCACGACGCGGCTTTGATCGAGCAAGGCCGTGAAGCCGAATGGTGGTCTTTTCAACGTGAAACCGCGCTGATCGCGGAGGCTGGTATCGATCGCGAGCCAGTGTGGGCTTCGATTGAAGACAACAGTCTTGGCTATGATATTCTTTCATATCGACGCTCTGGCATCAGCGAAAAAAGTCGTCTTATCGAAGTGAAGTCGAGCAGCTTGACACCCGCGCGAATGATTCTGACGCGGAACGAGTGGAAAACAGCCGAGCGATACGGCGACGCGCTTGAGTTCCATCTTTGGACTATCCCTGACAAGCAACTGTTTATTATCGACGTCGAGACTGTGAAACGTAGCATCCCAGCAAATCGAGGAAATGGCGACTGGCTTGAGGTGGAGATCGTGCCAAATCTTCCGCTCGCGGATGATGAGATGGACATGTAAACCCTATCGGGAGGAGCTATGGAAGGTCAAAGAGAAAAAGGGACGCTCGCCACATGGCAACCAGCAACGTGAGTGAAGGCCTCGGGTTTGTCAGACTTGTCTTGGTCTGGTCTAGCTTAAGCCCGGTGTTCCTGCTCTGGTCGATCAGGGGCGTCGATGCTGTTGACGACGCTGTTTGGATTCCGACCTGCCTAGTTCTTTTCGTCTTGCCCACTGCGATTCTGTATTGGGTCTTTTCTCGTGCCCGGAAGAGTGAAAACGTCAAGACAATTGATGTCGTAAGCGCACGCGACCAGAGGGAGCATTTGCTTACCTATCTCTTCGCGATGCTCATTCCTCTGTTTGATGTCAACCTAGGCGGCGTTCGTGACATAGTTGCCGTGGCGTTCGCTTTGGCGTTCGTAATGTTTCTATTCTGGCATATGCGTCTTCACTACATGAATCTCATCTTCGCAATCTGGGGGTATCGGATTTATACAGTTGAAGCAAGAATCGGCACCAAGGAGCGGGATAGGGAACAGCCTCGGCTGGTGACCTTCGCCGTCATATCGCGGCGGCATTACCTGCCCGAAGGTTCGGCGCTGACAGGCTACAGGCTGGGTGGAAACGTTATTGTGGACAAAGACAATGATTGATCAGGAGTTCAATTTTCAAAACATCGCCTCGGTGAATTTCGCTATATCTCTTAGGAGCAGCGGAGACATGTATTTCATACCGACCGATGGTGCGACGAAGGAAGCTTTGAAGGGAACCCTGAGAACCACCCGGAATATCTTTGACGGGCTTCCCGGTGATTGGGAGTTGCATGACATCTCGGAAGACTATGGTGATCGTAGGCGGATTTATGCACCGCGCGGCAGTGAATTTATGGCTGAGTTGTCGGCAGTCTATGATGCAGGGGTGCTTGATGACCTGACCAACATCCACGATCACGCGCATGACGTGGACTTCTATTTTTCTGAATTTAGGGACAATCAGGACCGGCGCGCGGTCGGGATTCGCAAAGCCACGAAGCTCAAGGGTACACTGAATGCCCGCAATAGGTTGGTGCGGCTCGTCGATGACACCCTTGTACTGATCCAAGACGACGTGTTGCACCTGGACACGGAATTTGATGTCATCGTCACTGACGCAAACGTCTTCATCCTGAACGCCCGCCAGACTGAGCAGGTCGCGAAGATCGTGGAGCATGTTGCTGCAACGGCTTCAGCAAAGGTTCAAGCCATTCACAATGCTATTCCGTTTCTCGATTTAAGCAGGATCGCCGAGAAGATTGGCAAACATCCGCGAATGGCGCGCCATGCTGCGTCAGTTGCCTCTAACCCGCATCTTGCAAATTTTCAAAGACCGCAGATTGAAGCGCTAGCCGCTCAACACGGCATTAAGTTCAAAGAACTTGACGGTGGTCGCCTTCAGTGCCGCGTCACGGATGAAGCTAAGCTATTGGAGCTTCTCGACGCCCGGCGCTATCACCTAGATCTGCAAGGAAATGGCGGATATCCCTATCGCGCCAGCGCTCGCCAGCGGGTGCCTGCCTAGGTACTTTGGAGGGCTATAGCGTAGACGTAGTTCTCCGTTTCATCGGCTTCGGCCCGCCATAGCGCATTGCCGGAAAGCTGGCCGGCCCGGCCCGCAGGCCCGGATTGCAGCCCCGGCGCAACAGGGATGGCGGCAGGGCCGCTTTGGCCTTATGGCGCGGTCCATGCTGCGCTTGTCCGGACTGTCCCTGCCGATCGATCATCCTCCCGAAGCGATTGCGCCCGCGATCTGCGCACGGCTGGGCATCGCGGCAGAGGAACTGCGCGGCTTTAGCATGTTCAAGCGCGGCAACGATGCCCGCCGCAAGAGCGCTATCCTGCTGGTCTATACCTTTGACGTCGACGTGGCGGATGAAGCGGCGGTGCTTGCCCGGTTCCCCAATGACAAGGACCTGCGCCCCACCCCTGACATGACCTGGACGCCCCCGGTGCGCGCGCCCGAGGGCTGGGCCGGGCAGCGCCCGGTGGTGATCGGCGCGGGGCCGTGCGGGCTGTTTGCCGCGCTGGTGCTGGCGCAGATGGGCCTCAAGCCGATCATCGTCGAGCGCGGCAAGGTGGTGCGCCAGCGCACCAAGGATACCTGGGGCCTGTGGCGCCGCAGCGAGCTGAACCCGGAAAGCAACGTCCAGTTCGGCGAGGGCGGGGCGGGGACCTTTTCCGACGGCAAGCTCTATTGCCGGGTCAAGGACCCGCGCTTCCTGGGGCGCAAGGTGCTGGAGGAGTTCGTGCGCGCAGGGGCGCCGGACGACATCCTGTACGAAGCGCACCCGCATATCGGCACGTTCCGCCTCGTCACCATGGTCGAAAGCCTGCGCGCCCAGATCGAAAGCCTGGGCGGCGAATACCGCTGGCAGACCCGGGTGGAGGACGTGGAACTGACCCGCCTGCCCGATGGCAGCCAGCAGCTGCGCGGCCTGCACCTGTCGGACGGCAGCTTTCTGGAAGCCAGTCACGTGGTCATGGCGGTGGGCCATTCGGCGCGCTCGACTTTCGAAATGCTCCACGCGCGCGGCGTTCATGTCGAGGCCAAGCCGTTCTCGATCGGGGTGCGGATCGAACACCCGCAAAGCTGGATCGACGAGGCGCGCTATGGCCGCTTTGCCAGGCATCCGATTCTGGGGGCGGCGGCCTATAGCCTGGTCCACCACGCGTCGAACGGACGCACGGTCTATTCGTTCTGCATGTGTCCGGGCGGGCGCGTGGTGGCCGCGACCAGCGAGGAAGGCCGCGTCGTCACCAACGGGATGAGCCAGTATTCCCGCGCCGAATTCAACGCCAATTCGGGCTTCGTCGTCGGGATCGAGCCGGCGCGAGACTATCCCGACGGGCCGCTGGCGGGAATCGCGTTCCAGCGCAAATGGGAAAGCCTGGCCTATGAGGCGGGCGGCGGGGCCTACAAGGCACCGGGGCAGCGGGTGGAGGATTTCCTCGTCGGCCGGCCCTCGACCGCGCTGGGCACGGTCCAGCCCAGCTACAAGCCGGGGGTGACCCCGACCGACCTGTCGGCCTGTCTGCCCGATTTTGCCATCGAGGCGATGCGCGAGGCGATCCCGGTGTTCGGGCGCCAGATCGCCAAATACGATCATCCCGACGTGGTGATGACCGGGGTCGAAACCCGCACTTCCAGCCCGGTGCGTTTTACGCGCGGCAAGGACTTCCAGAGCCTCAACACGCGCGGGCTCTACCCGGCGGGCGAAGGTGCGGGCTATGCCGGCGGGATCCTCTCCGCCGCGATCGATGGGATCAAGGTGGGCGAGGCGCTGGCGCAAAGCCTGCTGGCGGGATGAGCTACGACGCGATTGTCATCGGCGCGGGCGCGGCGGGGCTGATGTGTGCGGCCACCGCCGGGCAGCGCGGGCGGCGCGTGCTGGTGGTGGATCACAACGCCGAACCGGGGCGCAAGATCCTGATTTCGGGCGGCGGGCGGTGCAATTTCACCAACCTGCACACCGCGCCCGATCGCTACCTGTCGGCCAATCCGCATTTCGCCAAGTCGGCGCTCAGCCGCTACACCGCGCGCGATTTCCTCGATCTGGTCGAAGCCCACGGGATCGCCTGGCACGAAAAGACGCTGGGGCAGCTGTTCTGCGATGGTTCGGCGCGGCAGATCGTGGACCTGCTGCTGACCGAATGCGCGAAAGGAGCGGTCGATCTGGCGCTGGGCGAGCCGGTGCGCGGCGTGGAGCATGGCGATGGGCACTACCGCGTCACGCTGGGCAGCTGCACGGTCAGCGCCCCGGCGCTGGTCCTGGCGAGCGGCGGCCCCTCGATCCCCAAGCTGGGGGCGACCGGGCTGGCCTACGAGTTGGCCCGCCAGTTCGGCCTCAGCGTGGTTCAGCCGCGCCCGGCGCTGGTGCCGCTGACCCTGGGCGCGGACGAGGCACTGTTTCGCGAGTTGTCCGGCGTTTCGGCCGAGGTCGAGGTGCGCTGGAACAAGGTCCGCTTCCGCGAGGCGGCGCTGTTCACCCATCGCGGCCTGTCGGGCCCGGCGATGCTGCAGATTAGCTCCTATTGGCAGCACCGCACGCCGATTGCGGTCGATTTCCTGCCCGATGCTGCCCCGGACTGGCTGCTGACGGCCAAGCGTGAACGTCCGCGCCAGCAACTGGCCCGAAGTGTGCCGCTGCCCGAACGCCTGGCTGCGGTGCTGCTGGACCGCGCCGGGCTGTCCGGCGAACTGGGCGCGCAGAGCGACAAGGCGCTGCGTGCCTTCGAAGCGCGGCTCGCCGATTGGCCGTTCCACCCCAATGGCACCGAAGGCTATGCCAAGGCCGAAGTCACCGCCGGGGGCATTGCCACCAGCGGTCTGTCATCGCGTACGATGGAAGCGCAGAAGGTGCCGGGGCTTTACGCGATTGGCGAGGCGGTGGACGTGACCGGGTGGCTGGGCGGCTACAATTTCCAGTGGGCCTGGGCCAGCGGGCGCGCCGCCGGGGAAGCGATTTAGCACGCTTCGTCGCAGCAGGGTGGAAAATGCCGCCGCGAAGCACTATTAACACCGGTGTGAACAATACCGCGCTGCCGCATCGCTTTCCCATCGCCATCGACCCTGCCGACATCGATTTCATGGGCCACGTCAACAACGCGTCCTACCTCAAATGGGTGCAGGACGCGGTGATCGATCACTGGCGCAGCCTTGCGCCGGTAGAGGCGGTGGCGCGCCACCTGTGGGTCGCCCTGAAGCACGAGATTACCTATCGCCGCCCGACCTTCCTGGGGGACGAGGTGATCGCCACGGTCCTGCTCGAAAAGGTCCAGGGTGCCCGCGCCAGCTATGAAACCGTGATCCGCCGGGGCGAGGAAGTGCTGGCCGAGGTCCGCTCGACCTGGTGCTCAATCGATGCCGAAACGCTGCGCCCGGCGCGGCTGGCTCGCGAAGTGATCGCGCGCTTCTTTCCCGAACCGCTGGTGGACTGAACCCTGATCAAACGTCCAGGTTCGCCACGTTCAGCGCGTTTTCCTGGATGAAGTCGCGGCGCGGTTCGACCACGTCGCCCATCAGGCGGGTGAATATCTCGTCCGTCACGTCGGCATCCTCGACCTTGACCTGCAGCAGGCTGCGGTTTTCCGGGTCGAGCGTGGTTTCCCACAATTGCTCGGCGTTCATTTCGCCCAGCCCCTTGTAACGCGCGATCGACAGGCCGCGGCGGCCACCGGCCAGCACCGCGTCGAGCAGCTGCGAGGGCCGGATGATCGCTCCGTCGAGCGCCTGGGCGCGTGCGGGTGCAGCGTCTTCGCCGGCATCGTCGCTGCCGGTTTCGGGTTCGGCTTCGCTGGCGGCCGTGGCCCGCACCAGCCGGGCGGTGCCGGCATAGACCGCGGCATGTTCGGCGGCGAGCCGGGCCAGCTTGCGCGCTTCGGCGCTGACCAGGAAGGCGGCGTCGATGGGGTAGGCATCGGTCACCCCGCGCCACACCCGCTCGATCAGCACCGAGCCATCTTCGCGCAGCACGGCGGACCATTTCGCCTCGCGGTCGGCGCGGCCGAGCCATTCGGCGGTGCGGACCAGCGCGGCTTCGCGGCCCGCGCGGTCAAGATCGTGTTCCAGCGCGCCCGACAGGGCGAGCGCCTCGATCACGGCGGGATCGTAGCGGCGCGGGACAAAGCCCATCAGCGAACGCATCCGCATCGCGTGTTCGACCAGTTCCTGCAGTTCCGCGCCGCTGCGCGCGCCGCCGCTGGTTTCCAGCATGCGGCCGGCAGTGCCCGCTTCGACCAGGTAGCGATCGAGCGCGGCGGCGTCCTTGAGGTAGACTTCGCTGCGGCCCTTGGCGACCTTGTAAAGCGGCGGCTGGGCGATGAACAGGTGGCCGGCCTTGATGATCTCGGGCATCTGGCGGTGGAAGAAGGTCAGCAGCAGGGTGCGGATATGCGCGCCGTCGACGTCGGCGTCGGTCATGATCACGATCTTGTGGTAGCGCAGCTTTTCCAGGTTGAATTCATCGCGGATGCCGGTGCCCATCGCCTGGATCAGCGTGCCGACTTCCTTCGATGAAATGATCCGGTCAAACCGGGCGCGTTCCACGTTGAGGATCTTGCCCTTGAGCGGCAGGATCGCCTGGAACTTGCGTTCACGGCCCTGCTTGGCGCTGCCGCCGGCCGAATCCCCTTCGACC
Source organism: Novosphingobium sp. (assembly GCF_041905565.1). GTDB lineage: Bacteria > Pseudomonadota > Alphaproteobacteria > Sphingomonadales > Sphingomonadaceae > Novosphingobium. The sequence goes on from NZ_JAYRKX010000013.1 coordinate 117,064, forward strand.
AGGAACAATTCGCACAGGCTGGGATCGCGTTCCTGGCAGTCGGCCAGCTTGCCGGGCAGGCTGGCGATGTCCATCGCCCCCTTGCGCCGGGTCAGCTCGCGCGCCCTGCGGGCGGCTTCGCGGGCGGCGGCGGCGTCGATGATCTTGTGGACCACGGTCTTGGCGTGGGCAGGATTTTCCTCGAGCCACTCGCTCATCTTGTCGCTCATCAGGCTTTCGAGCGGCTGGCGCACTTCCGAGGAGACCAGCTTGTCCTTGGTCTGCGACGAGAACTTCGGATCCGGCAGCTTGACCGAGACGATCGCGGTCAGCCCTTCGCGCATGTCCTCGCCCGACAGGTTGACCTTTTCCTTCTTCAGCAGCCCGGTGCGTTCGGCATAGCTGTTGAGCGAACGGGTCAGCGCGGCGCGGAACGCGGCGAGGTGGGTGCCGCCGTCGCGCTGCGGGATGTTGTTGGTGAAGGTCAGGACGTTTTCGTAGTACGAATCGTTCCATTCCAGCGCCACGTCGATGCCGATCCCGTCCTTTTCGGCGGAAATGGCGATCGGATCGGGGATCAGCGGCTGCTTGTTGCGATCGAGGTATTTGACGAAAGCGGCGATCCCGCCTTCGTAGTAAAGGTCGTGTTCCTTGACCTCTTCGCCGCGCTTGTCGCGCAGCAGGATGCGCACGCCCGAATTGAGGAAGGCCAGTTCGCGGTAGCGGTGCTCCAGCTTTTCGAAGTCATAGACGGTGACGTTCTTGAACGTCTCGTCGCTGGCCAGGAAAGTCACGCGGGTGCCGTTCTTGACCTTGCCCTTGCGCCCGCCCTCGGTCGCGATCGGGGCGTCGCCGGTCACTTTCAGCGGGGCCACGGCATCGCCGTGGGCAAACTTCATCCAGTGTTCCTTGCCCTCGCGCCAGATCGTCAGTTCCAGCCATTCGGACAGCGCGTTGACCACCGACACGCCCACGCCGTGCAGGCCGCCCGACACCTTGTAGGCGTTGTCGTCGCTGGTGTTCTCGAACTTCCCGCCGGCGTGCAGCTGGGTCATGATGACTTCGGCCGCCGAAACGCCTTCTTCCGGGTGCAGGCCGGTCGGAATGCCGCGGCCGTTGTCCTCGACCGAGACCGAGCCGTCGGGGTTCAATTCGATCAGCACCAGGTCGCAGTGCCCGGCCAGCGCCTCGTCGATCGCGTTGTCCGACACTTCGAACACCATGTGGTGCAGGCCGCTGCCGTCATCGGTATCGCCGATGTACATGCCGGGCCGCTTGCGCACGGCGTCGAGCCCCTTGAGGACCTTGATCGAATCGGCGCCGTAAGCGTTCTGGTTGGGGATCTGCTCGGGAGTATCTGACATGCCCGGCCTATAGGCCGTGCGCGCGCGAGGGGAAAGCAAAACGGCGGGGCAAGGCCCCTTCCATCCACAGCCAATTCCTGCTTGATTGCGTGCATCGTTTCAGGGAGTCCGCAATGACCAAGTTTACCGGCGCGCTGCTTGCCGCCTCGCTGCTGTCCACCCCCGTTCTGGCCCAGACCGCGCCGGCCCCGCTGCGCCCGGACCAGGTCGAATTTCGCGGACTTTACAAGGAACTGGTGGAAACCAACACCACTGTTACCACGGGCAGCTGCACCCTGGCGGCCGAGCGCATGGCCGCGCGGCTGAAGGCAGCGGGGCTGAAGGATGACCAGGTCACCGTCTACTTCACCAGCGAACACCCCAGGGATGGCGGGCTGGTCGCGGTCTATCCCGGCACCAGCAAGAAGCTGAAGCCGATGCTGCTGCTGGCCCACATCGACGTGGTCGAGGCCAAGCGCAGCGACTGGGTGCGCGATCCCTTCACCCTGATCGAGGAAGACGGCTATTTCTATGCCCGCGGCACGGCGGACGACAAGGCGCAGGCCGCAGTCTGGACCGACACCCTGATCCGCTTTGCCAAGGAAGGCTACAAGCCCAAGCGCACCGTCAAGCTGGCGCTGACCTGCGGCGAGGAAACCAGCGGCGCGTTCAACGGCGCGGAATGGCTGGCGAACAACAAGCGCGACCTGATCGACGCGGCCTTTGCCCTGAACGAGGGCGGCGGCGGCCGCACCGATGGCAAGGGCAAACTCGTGGTGCAGACCATCCAGGTTGGCGAAAAGGCCTACCAGGACTTCACCCTGACCACGACCAACCCCGGCGGCCATTCCAGCCAGCCTGTGCGCGCCAACGCGATCTACCAGATGGCCGATGCGATCGCGAAGATCCGCGATTTCGAATTTCCGCTGGAAATGAACGACACCACCCGCGCCTTCTTCGCCAAGGCCGGCGCGATGCGCCCGGATGACATGGGCAAGGCGATGGTCGCCCTGGCCGCCAACCCGGCTGACAAGGACGCGGAAGCCAAGGTCAACACCGACAAGGGCTTCCATTCGATGCTGCGCACCACCTGCGTTGCCACGCTGGTCAACGGCGGTCACGCGCTCAACGCGCTGCCGCAGACGGTGACGGCCAACGTCAACTGCCGGATGTTCCCCGGGCGCACTGCCGATGAAACCCAGGCCGTGCTGACCAAGGTGATCGGCGATTCCGGCGTGAAGATCGAACAGACCCTCAAGGGTAAGCCGATCGCCAAGAGCCCGCCGCTCGACCCCGCGCTGGTCGGGCCGATGGAGCAACTCTCGGCCAAGCACTTCCCGGGCGTGCCGGTGATCCCGACCATGTCCACCGGGGCGACCGACGGGCTTTACCTCGCCGCGGTCGGCATCCCGACCTATGGCGTGCCGGGCATGTACGGCGATCCCGATGGCAACGGCGCGCACGGCCTGAACGAACGGATCGCGGTCAAGTCGCTCTACTCCGGGCGCGATTATCTGTTCGACCTGGTCAAGGCGCTGTCGAGCAAGTGATGGGTTAGGGAGGGGTTTTCTTTCCGGCTGACGCCGGTGCGGACAGGCCATCCGGCCTGTCCTTGCAACACCAGCCCGCTCCCCCGGCCCAACCACCCACAGGGTACCTTGAACGGGTG
>NZ_JAYRKX010000043.1:0-2174 GCF_041905565.1 Novosphingobium sp.
CACCCGTTCAAGGTACCCTGTGGGTGGTTGGGCCGGGGGAGTGGGCCGGCCAGGCCAGGAAAAGCCGGATGGCTTTTCCGCACCGGCGGCAGCCGGAAAGAACTCCGCCGGGGGAGCGGGCTGATGTTGCAAAGCCCTTTGCGGATGCAAAGGGCGCACCTGACTATTACTGCACGCGGATCACCCGGGCGTTCTGGCCCTTGCCGATCTTGGCGAAATAGCTGCCGAGCGAAGCCTTCTCGATGTGGATCGCATCGCCCCGCTTGGCATAGGCCGGGCGGCCGTCGATCTGCTTCCAGCGCGCGCCATCGGCCAGCACGAAGATGAAATTGCCGTCGCGCGCGGCATAGGTGCTTTCGATCGTGCCGTCGATCGCGGTCACTTCCTCGCTGTCGCCGCCGCCGAACAGCTTGATCCGCGGCAGGGACAGCCCGAACAGCCCCTTGCGCGCCTCGCGCATGGTCGCGCGGTCGGCCACGACCAGGTCCTTGGCATCGCGCGCAGTGGCCATGGCACCCACGGTGCGGTCATAGCAGGCGAGCCGCTCGCCCGGATCGGCCAATGTCTTGCATTCGATCACGGCCTGGAACACCGGCGGCGGCGCGAGATTTTCATCCTTGTCCTTCGCCGCGGCGGGGGCGGACAGGGCAATCGCGCAAAGAGCGGTCAGGCAAATAGCGGTTGGGCGAAGGGTATGGCGCAAGGGTTCCTCCCCATGAACGGGCATGGCCGATCTTGCCCTTCGCCACGCGGGGCGTCAATTGGCGCGCCGGGAGCGCTTGATTTGCCCGCGCCGACTGGGCACTGCAGCGCGTGATGCTGCATCGAAGGATCCTGGCCCTGTTGTTGCTGGTGGGGCTGTTCCCCGGCATCTGGCTGCGCAGTCCGCCCCCGCCCTTCATCCTGACCGAGACGATGACGCAGCAGGCCTTGCCCCTGCCGGCGGATTGCTGCGCGGTGGGGCCGCTGCGCGTAGCCGGGGCCTGGCAGCTGACCAGCCCCAGCCAGCGCTTTGGCGGCTATTCGGCGCTGGTCCAGCCCGCGCCGGGGCGGCTGCTGGCGATCAGCGACGGCGGCTATACCCTGGATTTCCCCACGCCGGGCCGCGCCGGGCCGGTCGCCATCAGGGACCTGCTCGTGTCTGGCCAGGGGCGCAAGGCGGACCGGGATACCGAAGCCGCGCAGTGGGACCCGGTGACGGAGCATCTATGGGTTGTATCCGAAGGGCGCGACATGGTCATGCGGTTCGATCCCGCACTGGCGCTGGAGGCCTGGGCACGGCCGGCGGCACTGCGGGGCTGGCCGGACAATACCGGGCCGGAAACCATGGCCAGGTTGCCGGACGGGCGCTTTGCGGTGATCTGCGAATGCCGCAGCCGCTGGCGGGATCGCGGGGCCTATCCGGCGCTGCTGTTTCCGCGCGATCCCACCAGCGGGGCGGAGCCGCTGCACTTCTTCGTGGCGGGACCGTGGGATTACCGTCCGACCGATGCCGCGGTGCTGCCCGATGGCCGCCTGCTGATGGTGCTGCGCAAGCTGGTCTGGCCGTTCCCGGCGCGCTTCGATGCGCGGCTGGCGCTGCTTGACCTGGACGGGGCGCAGGGCGGCGCGGTGGTGCCCATGCAGGACCTGGGCGCGCTGCCGGCCGGGGTGCCGATGGACAATTACGAGGGGCTGACGCTGGAGCCGCTGGGGCAGGGTCGGATGGCCGCCTGGCTGATCAGCGACGATAACAACGCCGTGTTCCAGCGCACGCTGCTGCTGCGGATGGAGTTCCGGCTGGACGAGCTGCCGGCAAAGCAAAAGGCGCGCAGGTAGCCCCGCACGCCCTTGCTTGAAACCGATTCGCGCGGCGCCCGGGGCGCCGCTACCGAATCAGGCGGCCTGCTTCTTGACCAGCTCGCGCTTCACCTTGAGCGCGGTGGTCGAAAGCTTTTCGTCCGAGGTCTTGAGCAGCCAGTTGTCCAGCCCGCCGACGTGTTCGACCGAGCGCAGGCCCTGGGTCGAAACGCGGAACTTGAAGCTGCGGTCCAGCGATTCCGACATCAGCGTGACGTTCTGCAGGTTGGGCAGGAAGACGCGCTTGGTCTTGTTGTTGGCGTGGCTGACGTTGTGGCCGACCTGGCGACCCTTGCCGGTCAGTTCGCAAATACGGGACATGGCTTCACTCGCTT
>NZ_JAYRKX010000029.1:0-11337 GCF_041905565.1 Novosphingobium sp.
CAAACTCCACCATAACGATGAGCCCGGTGGCCACCAGCGACGCCGCATTCCGGGGTGGGGCATGCCCCACCCCGGAATACACCGTCACATACACCGGAAATTACACCACGAGCGCGGACGCTAGCCCTCTCATAACAGGCCTTTTCGTAAAACAGCTCAGCGGAGACCTCATCTGCGGTGCCTGTCAGGTCCATCCGGCTGAAGACGCCGGGAGTTGAACGGCTGGCTCCGCTGACAGAGCAGCCGTTCGGGGGGGGAGGCGGCCTCCTCAAAAGCCGTCATCCATTCACATCTTAGCTGGCGGCGTGAAAGGTCCGAGTCTGGGACTTAGCCGCCATTTACGCTTCAGCGTGCGAATGGCAGGTCTGGTCGAAAGAGGACGCCCTTTTTCGGGTCTCGGAACGTCCTAGCTGTCGGACAATCCGGGATGGCAGCTCATGAAGCCCAAACGACCAGAAGTAGACGTTGTTGCGCGCAGGTCTCGGCGGCAGCTACCGACAAGAGCCCGTCAATCCGGTTGCCGCTGCTTGAGATGTGAGGCAGACTGAGCATGGCTTCCTGCCTTGCGAACGGAGAAGTAATCGGTGACCCGACTCAAGCTGGAAATCTTGTCGCTGGTGCTGGCGGCCCTGTCCGCCAATGTGGCGGCAGCCCCGCCGACCGATGCGACAGTGGAGCGCAATGCCAGCGGTGCCGTTTTTGCTTACTGGACTTCGGCGGACCCGGTCGACGTGTTCGTCGCCGATCGCGCAGATGCGGGCCTCAAATCCGCCACCCTGGTTTCGCGAGCCGATACGGATGGCAGCGCAACCCTGCCGACGGGAGACAAGCGCAGTTACGTGCTGCTGCGCGATCCCCGCAGCGGTCAGGTCGTGCGAGTGGCCGAACGGCTGGTGCCGCTGGAGCGGGGTTCGAACTTTCGCGACATCGGGGGCTATGCAGTGGCGGGCGGACGGCATGTGCGCTGGGGGCTGATCTATCGCTCGGGCGCGACGCCGATGCTGTCGGAGCGCGACCGCGAACAAATCCGCGCGCTGGTCCTGACCGAGATGATCGACCTGCGCTCGGACGAAGAGCGGGTGCTCGCGCCGAGCCGGATCGACGGGGTGCATTACAGCGCGGTCGGCTATTCAATGACTAGCCTCAACTTCACGGCCTCGGTCACCGATAGCTACCGCGCGATGCCGCTGGGCCTGAGGCCGCAGCTGCGGCTGCTGTTCGCCAGCCTGCTGCGCGGCGATGGACCGCTGGTCTACAATTGTTCGGCCGGGCAGGACCGGACCGGGATCGCGACCGCGCTGATCCTGTCGGCGCGGGGCGCCCCCGGTGCTGCTCGGGTCGCCGCCGCGCCCCCCCCCCGCGACGATCCTGGCGGACTACCACCTCTCGACCCGCTATCGCCGGCCGCAGAACGAGATGCCGCCGATCGGCCCGGCGCTGGCCGAGAGCAATCCGGTCGCTGCGCTGTTCGCGAAATACCAGCAGGCCGGTAACCGGCAGCCCAGCCCGCTGATGACCGCCGACGGCAAGGCGTACCTCAGCTTTGCGCTGGAGGAGATCGACCGGCGCTGGGGATCGATCGAAGCTTACCTTCAGGCCGAACTTGGCGTCGGTCGGAAGGAGATCAAGCGGCTTCGCGCACTCTACACTCAATAGTTAGGAAATAGCATTCAGGCTGTCACGCCAATCAATTGGCAATCGGCGCTGGGCATCGGGCCTTCATGACGCGCGATTCGCAGCACCATGCCGCCTTCGGAATGGCCCATTGTCTCAATCCACGGCACCCCCGGAACCTTAGGGTCAACCGGCCCGAGGGCCAGCCGTACCACGCCATCGCGGTCGGGCTGGGTTGTGTATTTGCTTGCAAATACTCGGTTGCCGAAGCGCCATTCGAAGGATTCCATCCAGAAATTCATCGGCACGAAGCTCCAGTAGGAGTCGGACGATGGAACGAAGGACACGAGCAAGGCCTTGCCCGGTGGCAGTTGCCAGTATCCCGAGAGGTAACGATGGCCGGCAGGTGTGTAGATGTCACCTTCATCAGGCATTGGAGCAAGAGAATTGCGCTGCCTGTCGCGGTTATTCGCCATCCATTTCGCCCACGTCTGCACGTTCCACAAGGCAAAGTTACCCGCCCGTTCGATGGATTTGGCCAGGTCAGCGGTATCGAGCGGCTGAAGCTGGGCGTCCCCTGACATCCTGTGAATCGCCAATGGTGGCGGATGATTGGAAATGGGGTCGCGCAGATAGCGCCTGACCACAATCGAACTGGCGTCGGGAGTCAGACGGAGCACGTTCGGCCCTCGCTCCGACCGGCTGAGACGCACTTTAAACTCACCATTCGACTGCACCCGCAGGTCGCGCTCCGTGAGACTGTCAATCAGCCTCCTGCGATCCGCGCCTGCATAAAGGCCACCCGAATAGATGCCGAATTCGATGAGGGCCACGTCGCGCAGACTGCCGGTTACCAGATAATCATGCCCCCCCGAGATGGCCGCCTTGTCATAGAGCTGCTCGGGACTGTCACCGGCAAATTTGCGAACACCGTCGCGCGTCGCCTGGAAGAAGGCAGGAAACAGCGGATCGGAATATTGCACGAAGGTATCGATACCGATCGTCAGGTAACGCAGAAACAGCCGATATCCCTCGGCACGATCGAGTTCGCTCGCGGGTGCGCGGAGCCCGGGATATGCGTCCGGAAATCCGGACAGTGTCGTTGCCAGTTTTGCCATCGCTTCGGCTAGCGGATCGCCGGCCGCATCGAGACCAACTGCCTTCGCCGGGTGGGGCACTAGCGCGCTTCCCGCAGAGAGCATCGCCAGATTTGCCATCAGGCTGCGTCGATCGAACGACATCTTCAAACTCTTCCAATGTTTCAAATAAGAACCGCAACAATTGGTCTGAAGCCGGGCCGCGCAGGCATTGTAGGCGCAAAAAAAGACCGGCGGGACAAGGAGGGGTAGCGTCCCGCCGGACTCGACCGCGGCCCACCGCCGCGGCTCGGGTTTTGTGTACTAGTGGCCGATCTTCACCGACACCGTCGCCCCGTACATCCTGGGTTCGCTGAAGAACCCGCCCGCATAGCCAAGCGAGCCGAAATCGACGGCGCGGACAAATTGGTGCTGGTTGGTCAGGTTGCGAACCCAGACCTTGACCTCGGCCTGCGCACCGCCCAGCGCAATCCGGTCCAACCCAATCTGGGCATCGACCGTCTTGCGCGCATCGCTGCGGACCTGTTCATTGAACGGAGCCGAGATGCTGTTGCTGAAGCTGTACTTCGGCGATTCATAAGTATAGCCGGCCCGCCCGACCAGCCGCATCCCGCCCGGCAGCGGGAACACCGCATTGAGCGCGATATTGCCGGTGTACTTCGACGTGTAGCCCGGCTTCGAGATCGAGGCGATGTTGACGATCGGCGAACCGACTGCACCAGAGGTCGGGATGTTGAATTCCTTGTACTGCACATCGACGTAACCGAAGTTGCCGTCGATCGTGAAGTTGTCGGTCAGTACCGCCTGGCCTTCCACTTCGACGCCGGTGTAGTTGACCTTGCCAGCATTGACGATCCGCGAACCGAACACCCCGGCCGAGGCGGTCGGCACGGGCACGGCCACGGCCAGATCTTTGTAATTGTTGTGATAGCCGGCCAGGTTCAGGCGCAGGTGGCGATCGAGCAGTTCGGTCTTGATTCCGGCTTCGTACGACATGATCTTTTCGGAATCGAACGGCAGCAGGGTGGAGGTGCCGACCTGGGTCGTGTCGGGGGCATTGAACCCGCCCGAGCGATAGCCGCTGGCCGCACGCAGGTAGGCGTTGACCTCGCTGGAGAATTCATAGCGTGCCATCGCGTTCCAGGTCAGCCGCTTGAACGATGCATCCCCGGTCGCCGGAGTCGACGGACGGGTCGCGCCGCTCTGCTGGCGGATCATGTGCTTGTTGTCCCAGGTATAGCGCAGTCCGCCGGTCAGGCTAAGGCCGCCGGCGTCACGCCCGCCGACATACCAGGTGGCCTGGCCATAGAGTGCGCTCGATTCCGCACTGGTGGTGTATTCCAGCAGGCCGAGCGTCGGCACCAGGCGATAGCGCGCCGGGTTGGCCGCCGCGAACGAGGGCCCGAGCGCGCCGAAGTTCGCCAGGAACGTGGCGTTGGTATCAAGCACGAAGCCCGAGTTCTGGTAGTTGAGCTCACTGCCCTTTTCCCAGAAGTAGAACCCACCCACGACCCAGTCGAGACTGTCGGTCTTGCCTGACACTTCCAGTTCCTGGCTGAACTGCTTGTGGTGGCGGGTGTTTGAGGTGTCGAACAGGCTCTGGGTGGTGGTTGGCACCGGGGCCGCCGCAATGGTTGCCCTGGCGACGGCAGGGATCGACGGCACGAACGCCAGCAGCGAGGCCGGCATGCCATTGAACAGCGAGGCGCTTGTGAACATCGGCCCCTGGAAAGCCCCCATGCCGTCCAGGTCGGACCCGGTGTTACGCGCCGACCAGTTGCGGTAGCCTGCGGTAAGCTTGACCTGGAAGCCGCCGAAATCGTTCTGGATTTGCAGGTTGTGGCCCCAGATCTTGTCAATCACCGGGCCGTCGTCATCGAGGCAGATCTGCGAGCGATACTGCCGGTCCGGCACGGCCAGCGCCTTGCACGCCGGGTTGGCGAAGGTTGCCGCGGCTATGTACTGCTGCACCGGCGCAACCTGGGTCTGGGTGACCCCGGCCTGGCCATCGACCACCAGCGGCGGACGCGCCGTGCCGTCCGCCAGGTTGGTCAGCTGGAACGCGGGCGAGCGGATTTCGTTGCGTGAATAGTCGAAGATGTAACGGATCGAGCCGGTGCCGCCGAGATCGGCCTTGAGCGCGGCGCGGAACGAGTCCAGCTTGCGTGCGCCCGGGTCCTTCGCATTGTCGGGCTGAAGGATATTGTCGACCGTCCCGTTCTGCTGGCTGTGAGCATAGGAGAAACTGGTCCGGATCCCCAGGATGCTGCCCGTGTCGAGCGAGATCCGCCCCGCCCACTGCCCGCGATTGCCGCCCGTGCCGCTCGCCGCGATCCGCAGGTCCTGCGAAGGATCGCGCGAGATGAACGAGATCGCACCGCCGGTGGTGTTGCGGCCGAACAGCGTGCCCTGCGGGCCGCGCAGCACTTCAACCCGTTCCAGGTCCATCACGTCAAGCGCGGTCGCGCCCGAGCGGCCGATGTAGATTCCGTCCACATAAACCGCGTTGGCCTGGTCGAGCCCGAACGATTCCGAACCGCCGCCGGAAATCCCGCGGATCGAGATCGCCGCGCCCGAACCGCCGGTGACCGAGCGCACGATGGTGACGTTGGGAGCCAGGCCGCTGATGTCGCGGGTATCGCGGACGCCCAGCTGGGCGATCTTTTCCGCGCCCAGTGCAGAAATCGCGATGGGCACTTCCTGCAGGTTCTGCGCGCGCTTCTGCGCGGTGACGATGATTTCATCGAGGCTGACTTCGGCATTGTCGTCCGCCTTGGCGTCCTGTGCCTGGGCCGGGGCTGCAAGGCCGAGGGCCAGCGCTCCAATGCTGATGCTGAGCGCGATGCTCTGTTTGCGGATTGTCATAACCTGTTCCCTCCCTTGGTGTTCACCTGGCTCGAAGCTGCGGGCCGTTCATGTCATCCCTTGCAAGCCGCGACCGGAGCCGGGCCGAAGGTGCGCCGCCAGTACGTCGCCGCGCGTTCCTTCTGCTGCAGGCGGCGCTCTGCGGGGCTTACCGTGGCGATGTCTGCGGGCAGTGGCAGGGAGACCTTGCGGACTTCGCGCACCGCCTGTGCCGGGGTGACCCCGCCGGGCAGCCCTTGCCAGCGGATCGTCATGATCCCGCCGCCCTGTCCGCTGGGATCGAGCCAGTTGGCCGCCCCCGGATCGCGCGCGGCGATGACATAGGTGATCGTGCCGTCCGGATTGGGCCGGGCCTGCGCAAGATTGAGGCTGCTGGTCCGGTCGATGTAGTCATAGGCCACGCCCCAGGGATCGGTCAGCTGAAAGCCCAGCGACTTCGCGCCGAGCGGATCGAGCGTTACGACGAGCGCTTCGCCGTCCTGCAGGCTGAACCAGCCGCTCGCCGAAATTCCCCGCCCGCCGGGGCGCAGGCGCGGCGCGACAAAGGCGTTGGCGGGTCGGGAATAGAGGTACGTGTTGTCGTAGGCGAGCCAGTAGGGCGCGATCTTTGCCAGCAGCGCGGCTGATCGGCGGGCCAGTTCGGCGGGCGTCGGCGCGATCAGGTCAGGCCCGCCGGTCTTGCGCACGGCCAGTGCGGCAGGCTGCTGTTTGCCCCAGTCGGTGAACAGGTCGCGCACCACCATCAGCAGTTTGCCGCTGCCTTTCGACTGGATGTGGTTGCTGCGTCCGTTCGCGGGTTCGGGACCGATCGTCACCGTGAAGCGGCCGTCCGGGCCGATTTCCATGTCTTCACTGCTGAGGGTGCCCACAAAGCCGCCACCCTCGACCGACATCGGCGTCGTCCCGGGGACAGCATCCATCAGCGTGAAGTGCAGTTGCGCTGGGCCGCCGGGGCCAATTCGCCCGGTAATCTCGTAGGACGCCGCCGCGTCGATCGGCACGTTGCGATAGACATTGTCGGGATTGTCGATGCCATAGCCCGAGCGCCCGACTGCAACGCCGCGCAGGCGCAACGGCGCCTTGGTGACCCACATTGGCTGCGCGTTGGCCGGATCGTTGACGATGTACTGGGCGGCCGCATTGGCAATCGCGGCTGCCGCGCGCTCGATGGTTGCGCGGCCTGCAGGTGAGCCGGCCTGCGGGTCGGCGCGATAGAGGGCCACGATCCGGGCCTGTTCCCGCTGCATCGGAGCCGAGGCGAGCACCGCCTTGACCTGCACCTCAAGTGCTCGTTGTTCGGCGGTTGCGATCGGGCCGCAATCGAGGTCGGTCGAACCAGCGGCCGCAGAGCTCGCGCCCAGCGTCAAGCATGCAGCAGTGGCGGTCCAGGCCCAGATTCCGACCATGCGCATCGCGCTCTCCCGATTGCCCCTTGGCGGGCATCCTGGATTCAAGGGGTCGCAGAGGATTAACTTACTTGCAAGTCAATTTCTGGAACTCACCTCGCGACCACCGAAGGGTTTTGGCCTAAAATGTTCACCTTTCCGGGACGCGAACCTTGAGGTGCGATCTCTAATCTACTTTCGTGAAAGTAGATTGACTTTGATACCGCTCACGTGGGAGGCCAGCCGAACGTAGCACTTGGGGAAGGGATCACGTTGGCAAACTCGGTCAAAAAGGCCCGCAAGGGCGAGGCAACCCGCCTCCAGATCCTGCAGGTGGCCGAACGCGATTTTGCCGAGCTCGGCTATGATGCAACCCGGCTCGAAGCGATCGGCGATTCGATCGGGATCAAGCGCGCCGCGATCTTCTATCATTTTCGCAGCAAGCGCGAACTGTTCGAGGACGTGTTTGCGGGTATCCACTCAAGCCTGGTCGCCCACACCGAGGATCGTCTGGCGGGCGCGTCCGACCCTTGGGAGCGTCTGCTGCTGCTGGTCGAAAGCTGGGTCGACTTCATGGTCGCCCGGCCGGCCGCAGCGCGGCTGATCCTGCGCAACTGCGCCAATGCCGAGCATCCTGACGACTACTCGCCGGACTTTTCGCAGAATGCCCTGCAGATGTTCCGAGACATCATCGCAGACGGTGCTGCGACAGGCAGATTTGCCCCGAGCGCGTCGATGCACCTGGTCAACCTACTCAGCGGCAGCATCCTGCACTACGTCTGTAACCCGCAGCAACTTGGCGACGACCGTCCCTATCGTCCCGACGATCCTGCCGAGGTGGCGCTGTTCAAGTCGATCCTGCGCAGAACCGCGCGAGCGATCGTCGATCCGGGCTGATCCAGCACACATGCATCGAGAGGACACCATGAAGTACGTCTGGTCCTGGCCTATCGCCGCGGCACTCGCATTCTCCGCCCCGTCAGCAGCCGAACAGCCAGCCCCGCCCAGCCAGCAGCTTGATGCCGCGTGGAACGATTTCCAGGCCGCGCTGGCCGAATCCACCACCTATCTGCGTCAGCACCCGTTCTACCGTGACGATGAGAACCGCGCCTCGGCCTATGCCTTCCTGACCAGCATGATGCTGGCCCGGATCGAGGAGAACGTGGTCTTCGACCCGGACTTCCCCCACTTTCGGGTGCTCGACCACCGCATCCGCGAAGGCGGCGACAATCCCGACCAGCGCTATCTGATCGCCAATATCCGTGGCGGCACTGGATACCGGGTCTGGGGCAAGCTGGGCAAGCAGCGGCGGCTGGAGTTCCAGGTCTATGCCGGCGATCCCTATGTGGCGGGCAGCGGCGGGCGCAGCGTTGGCTCGATCGGAGCGGACCAGATGAAGTTTGGCCCCGATGGGGCGTTCGAAGTGTGGATCACGCCGGACAAGCGGCCGGGCAACTGGATCGAGAACCCGCCCGACGGCAGCCAGCTGCTGGTCCGCCAGGTGGTCAGCGACTGGGACCGAGAAATGGTTGGCGATGTCCATGTCGACCGGATCGGCCACGAAGGCGATCTCAAGCCCGTGGTGGACGACGCGATGATGGCGGCACGGCTGCACAAGGCTGCGGCGGATCTGCGCACCCATGTCCGGGTCTGGCCGGGGCTGATCGCGAACCGCTACATGAAGCGCACGCCCAACACGGTCGGCGTGCCGTTCGATCCCGGCTCGCAGGGCGGGCTTCCGGGCCGCTTCATGGCCAGCGGGCAGTTTGACCTCGCCCCGGACGAAGCGCTGATCATCCGCACCTGGCCTGCCAGCGGCAATTACCAGGGCATCCAGCTGACCGACCTGTGGTTCTCCTCGCTCGAATACAGCAACCGCCAGACCAGCCTGAGCGGCGACCAGGCCCGGCGCAGCGTCGACGGGTCCTATTACTTCGTGCTCGCCGGGAGCGACCCGGGCATACCCAACTGGCTCGACACCATGGGTCGCCGCCACGGGGTTTTCCTGCTGCGCTTCGACGGGATGAAGGAGAAGGTGTTCGATCCGGCGAAGTACCCGGTGGCTACCAAGGTCAAGCTGGCCGAGCTGGCCTCCGCACTGCCGAAGGACATGCCCCGGATTACGCCGCAACAGCGCGCCAGGGCGATCGCCGCGCGCCGACGCCATGTCCAGCTGCGTTATAACGACTGAGGTCCGGCCATGTCCCTGCGCGCTCTGTTCCTGCCCCTTGCCTTGCTGATCGCCGCCCCGGCCTGCGCCGATCCGGTCGCGCCGCAAGCTGAAGTGGCGGACGATCCCGCCGCGCCGCTGATCGATGCGTTGCGCGATGTCAGCGCCAGCCTGCGCGCGTCGCCCTATGCTACCAGCTCCGAGGTGGCGCGGCAGAACACCGACCGCTACCTCGCCGGACTGTTCGGCCAGGCCTGGGATTTCGCGGGCCAGCTCGGCACGATCGGCACTCCCTCGTTCGGCCGCAGCACCGGCGTGGAAGGGCTGCCCGGTCTGTTCAATCCCGACAATATCTATCGCTCGGTCCTGCTCGAACCGGGCGGGATGTACCGCATCTACGGGCGGCGCGGGACGCATGACGAGCTGAGCTTTCAGGTGGTCGACAAGTACCCGATCGTCGGCCTGGGCAAGAACCTGCTGGTGATCCGTCCGAATGCAAAGCAGGGCAAGGATTTCGAAGTGTTCCTCGGCGGCGCGCCGCGCAAGAGCGGGAACTGGTTTGCCTTGCCCGACCAGGCCCGGGCGGTGTTGGCGCGCCAGTCGTTCGGCGACTGGCGGCAGAGCCCCTCGACACTGTTCGTCGAACGGCTCGATCAGCCGCCGCCCCGCGAACGGAGCGGCAGATTCGTCGAGGCGGCAAATGCGCTGCGGCAGGCCGCCAGGCTGTGGGTCGAAACCTACGTGCCGGGGATTGAGCGCGCGACCTGGGTCAACGAACTGCCCAAGCCGCGGCTGTCTGATACCAGCACCGGGGGGCTGGGCAATCAGATGAGCGTAATGGCGCGATACCGGATTGCACAGGACGAGGCGCTGGTGATCACGGTGCGCAAGGCCGATGTGGCCTATCAGGGGATCCAGTTGGGCGATCCGTGGTTCGTCACGCCCAACCCGGTGCTGCATCAGGTCAGCCTGACCGCGCGCCAGGCGCGGGTCGATGCCGACGGCATGATCCGCTTTGTGATCGCGCTCGGCGATCCGGGCGTGCCCAACTGGCTCGACCCAGCGGGCAATCCCGAAGGCTATGTCTTCATGCGCTGGCAGGGGATCAGGGCCCCGCTCGGCCCCGATGCCGCGCCGACTGCGCAGCGCGTCCCGCTGGCAAGACTGCGCCAGTTGCTGCCCGCCACGACCCCCCAGGTCGATGCCGCTACCCGCGCCGCCCAGTTGGCCGAGCGCAAATGGGTACCCCAGATTCGTTGAGACCTGGAGAATTGTCATGATCACCGCCCGCGACCTGTCGATTGCCTCGCTCGAAGCGGTCAAGGCCAGGCAGCGCGAAGCCTGGCTCGACCTATTTGCCGAGGACGCGGTGGTCGAGGACCCGGTCGGCCCCTCGCCGTTCGATCCCGCCGGCCAGGGGCACCGCGGGCGTGCAGCGATCGCGCAGTTCTATGATACCGTGGTCGCCCGCAACACCAGCTTTGATTACAAGATCCGAGAATGGTTCGCCTGCGGTGATGAAGTGGCGAGCGCGGCGACCTTCACGATCGGATCGCCCGACGGCGGCACCAATTCGATCGACCTGATCACGATCCACAAGGCCGATGCAGCCGGCAAGATCTGCTCGTTGCGCGCGTTCTGGTCGTTGTCGACGTGAGGCGAGGATCACTTGCCTTAATTCTCTCACTGATGACAGCTTCGGCGAGACGATAGCTTGAGCCAGGGGTTCGCTGAGATTGATCCCAGCCCGAACCAACGGCCTCTGTCTATGAACTTATTTGTAGTCTCGAACGTCAGCTCTGTCAGCGCCTGCTGCCCGGATGGTCAGATGTATTCCAATGGCAGGTATCGACGTAATCGGACATTCAAGCTCGTCCGGCTGAACGGCGAAATCTGATCGTATTCTACCCATTACGCCGATGGCTGGCACCGCCAACATAGCCGACGTTAAACGCCTCAATGGGCTCCCCTGAAAGCTGCTTTCCGTTCAGGCAGATGCGGGCGATCGTGAAAGCCAGCACTTGGGACAAACCCGTCATTCCCGACCGGTTCGCGAAATGTCGCTTACCGACACGAGCAGACTGAGTAGCCCCTAGTTTTCTAGACGCCTTCCGCTTTCAAAATCTGCTGCCGTTCGAACTCGACGGGTGACAGCATCCCGTTCCTCACCTGCTTGCGCACCGGGTTGTAGAACATCTCGACGTAA
>NZ_JAYRKX010000014.1:0-101590 GCF_041905565.1 Novosphingobium sp.
CGGCCCGACCACCCACGGAAGTGTATCCTGAATGGGTGGTCGGGCCGGGGGAGCGGGCCGGCCAGGCCAAGCTGATCGCGGAGGCGATCAGCGCACCCGGCAATGCTCCTGCCGGATGGCTTTTCCGCACCGCGGCAAGCCTGAGGAAACTTCCCCTCAATTCGCCTGGTGAAAGAATTCCTCGCCGTCGCGCATGACGGTCAGGTCTTTCTGAGTGCTCGTCCTGAGCCGCCAGGCGCCGTCGATCTGCACCCAGGTGTCGTCGGTCAGCACGATCATTTCCATCTTGTGCGGCGCTCCGTCCGGCCCGATCCGCGTCATCCGGGTATTCACCTTCTGCCTGACCTGGGCGGTGGGGCCGGTCACTGCGGCGGCCAGCACTTCGGCTTCGGTCGTGCGGTCGGCCGCGCCGCCCTGCATCCGTTCGGCCAGCATTGCCAGGCTGGCGGCGTCATGGGTTTCGCCGCGAATGTCGGTCATCGCATAGTCCGGCGTCACGACCTTGCCGATTGCCGCGGCATCCTTGGCCTGCATCGCCGCGCGCAGCTCGGCATAGCGCGCGGTGAACAGCGCCCTGGGATCGTCCTGGGCCGGGGCGGCCGAAGCGATCGCCGCGACGGCGAATCCTGTGGCCAGCCAATGGTTGAAACGCATGCACGGTCTCCTTCGCACGCCTTCAAGCATGGCGGGCGGGCAGACGTAAGCGCGGATCGATGAACGGCAAATGGCCGCCCGTGCGGGGGCGGATCAGTGGCTGTGGTTCAGCGTGCAATCCTCTTGTCGCTGTTCGATCTGGATCGTGGCGTGGTGGATGCCGAAGCGCTGTTCCAGCGCCTGCATCACGCCGTGCAGGAAATTGTCGCCGGGGTGCCCCTGCGGCATGACCAGGTGGACGGTGAAGGCCACTTCGGTGGTGCTCATCGGCCAGATGTGCAAATCGTGCACCGCGCTCACCCCGGGCTGGGCGGCCAGCCATTCGCGCACCGCGGCCTCGTCGATGTGGCCGGGCACGGCCAGCAGCCCCATCCGCACCGCATCGCGCAGCAGGTCCCAGCTGCCCCAGGCCAGCCCGACGGTGATGACCAGGCTGGCGACCGGATCGATCCAGTTCTGGCCGGTCAGCATGATCGCCAGGCCCGCGAAGACCACGCTGGCGCTGACCACCGCATCGGCCATCAGGTGCTGGAACGCGGCGCGCAGGTTAAGGTCGCTCTTGCTGCCGCGCGCGAACAGCAGCGCCGACAGCAGGTTGATGCCGATCCCGACTGTGGCCACCGCCATCATCATCCCGCTAGCCACTTCGCGCGGTTCGAACAGATGGCGCAGCGTTTCGACCAGCACTGCGCCCAGCGCCACCCACAGCAGCGCGGCATTGGCGATCGTGGCGAGGATCGAGGTGCTTTTCAGACCCCAGGTATAGCGCGCCGAGGCCGGCCGCGCGGCCAGCACGCTGGCCCCCCAGGCCAGCAGCAGCGAGAGTACGTCGCCCAGGTTGTGCCCGGCATCGGCCAGCAGCGCGGTCGATCCCGAGACGAACCCGGCGGCAACCTCCGCCACCACGAACAGCGCGTTGAGCACGACCGCGACCGCAAAGGCGAAGCCGTGGCTGCCCGGGGCAGGGTGGTGATGGTGGCCATGGCCATGGCCATGGCTGTGCCCATGGCTATGGTCGTGGTCATGGTGATCCGCGTGATGATGATGCCCACCCATGCCCGGTCCATAGCACGGCGCGCCCGGCCTGGGGCAAGCGTTGCACAAATGCCGCAGTGCAGCAAGAATCGACAGGCTGGGCAGTGCGCTCAAAGGCGCGAAAACAGGGCCAAATCCGGCCGTTGTGCATTAATGTTGCGCGACCTGCCGGGCTGGTGAAATCTACTAACAAGATCGTCAGCTTGTAGCCTGCGACGGGGCCATGAGGGTCACAACTTTGCAACATAGGCCTGTTTAGCGGGCGGCGCGGCGCTTGTATGAGCGGCGCCAGTCAGCGCTCCACGGCGATTCGCCGCGCGCCAGCACTGCATTTTCACGGGCCCGCATTGGCCGGACCGCCACAACAGGGAAACTCTCCATCATGCGTTTCACGACCGCCCTGACCACCGCCAGCACCATCGCCGTCGGCGTTGCGCTGCTTCCCGCCGTTGCCCATGCGCAATCGGCCGGTTCGGTTGACTTCGAAAAGGAAATCGTCGTCACCGGCGCCAGCAACAAGACCCAGTCGGTCGGCGGCGTCGCGGCTCCGGATTCGGCCAAGGCCAAGGCGGTGCTGACCGCCGAGAACATCCAGCGCCAGTCGGCCGGCCAGACCGTGCTCGACACGATCAACCAGGTCCCGGGCGTCAGCTTCCAGAACAACGACGCCTATGGTTCGTCGGGCGGCACCCTGTCGATCCGCGGCTTTGACGCGACCCGCATCAGCCTGACCGTCGACGGTATCCCGCTGAACGATTCGGGCAACTACGCGGTCTATTCGAACCAGCAGATCGACCCCGAAGTGATCGACGAGGTCAACGTCAACCTCGGCACCACCGACGTCGACAGCCCGACCGCTTCGGCCGTGGGCGGCACCGTCAACATCCGCAGCAAGGTTCCGGACAAGGACTTCGGCGTGATGCTGTCGGGTTCGGCCGGCCAGTTCGACATGATGCGCATCTCCGCCAAGATCGAAACCGGCGAGCTGACCAGCAGCGGCACCCGCGCCTGGTTCCAGGCCAGCCGTTCGACCAACAACCTGCCCTACAACCAGTACGGCAAGGTCAACAAGCAGCAGTACAACGCG
Organism: Novosphingobium sp.; assembly: GCF_041905565.1. Taxonomy (GTDB): domain Bacteria; phylum Pseudomonadota; class Alphaproteobacteria; order Sphingomonadales; family Sphingomonadaceae; genus Novosphingobium. Next base: position 2,777 of record NZ_JAYRKX010000014.1, read on the forward strand.
AAGATCTACCAGCCGCTGGGCGGGACCGATTTCATCGCGATCCGCGCGCACTACAACCAGAACCGCAACAACTTCTTCGGCTCGCTGCCGCTGCGCACCGACCTGACGCAGAGCCTGACCAACTCGGCCGTGCGCCCGGTGGGTCCGAACTCGTCGAACCGCTTCCCGCGCAATGCCGATGAGCGCTTCTACCTGATCAACTTCCCCTGCCAGGTTGACACCGCGCAGGCGGGTGTTGCCGATGCGCCTGCTCCGGCGCCGACCAACAGCGCCAGCTGCGGCACCGAATTCGACCGTCGCTATAACCCGTCGAACACCGGCAACATTGCCGCGCAGGTGCGCCTGCACCTGGCTGACGACCTAGTCTGGAACTTCGAACCCAGCTACCAGTACGTCAAGGCCAACGGCGGCGGCACGGTCACCGGCAACGAAGGTCTGCGCGACATCAACTCGGCCGGCGGCACTGCCAGCACCGTGCTGTGCGCCGCGACCCCGGTCAGCGCCACCAACACCTGCGTTCCGGGCTACATCGGCGGCACGCCGTACTTCGGCCGTGACGTGAACGGCGATGGCGACAAGCTCGACACCGTCACCGTGATGGCCCCCAGCCAGACCCAGACCCACCGCATCGCGATGACCACCGGCCTGCGCTGGAACATTGACGATGCCCACACCCTGCGCATCGGCTACACCTATGACCGCGCGCAGCACCGCCAGACCGGCGAAGTCGGCCTGCTGGCCAGCAATGGCGAGCCGCTCGACGTGTTCCCGGTCAACCAGGGCGAACTGGATGCCGGCGGCTCGCTGCTCGAAAAGCGCGACCGTCTGTCCTACGCGATCCTGCACCAGGCCTTCACCGAATATCGCGGTGAATACATGGACGGCGCGCTGGTTGTCACCGCGGGCGTGACCGGCAAGTTCTTCCGCCGCAACCTGAAGCAGAACTGCTTCACCACCTCGGCCGGCGGCTTTGTCGACTGCTTCAGCGAAGGCAGCGCCACCAACGCGACCTACGCCGCGCTGAACCCCACCGCCGTGACGCCGCAGCGCCGGATCTTCAACTACAACAAGTTCGTGCCGAACGTCGGGTTCGTCTATCACGCCACCGACCTGGTCGATGTCTTCGCGAACTACTCGCAGGGCCTCTCGGTCCCGGGCACCGACAGCCTGTACAACTCGTTCTTCTTCGCCGCGAACACCGCTGGCACCAAGCCGAAGCCGGAAACCACCGACAACTTCGACCTGGGCGTCCGCTTCCGTTCGGGCAAGATCCAGGGCGCGGCTTCGGCCTATTACAACCAGTTCCACAACCGCCTCGCCAGCGCCTATGATCCGACGCTGGACCAGAACGTGTACCGGAACCTGGGCAACGTGAAGAAGTATGGCTTCGACGGCTTCATCTACTACCAGCCGAACGACATCCTGACGGTCGGCCTCAACGGCAGCTGGACCAAGTCGAAGATCCGCGACAACATCGCGGTTGGCGAAAACCAGGACGGCACGCCGATCTATGCGCTGACCGCCGGCAAGCGCGAATCGGGCATGCCGAAGTGGACCTGGGGCTTCCTGGTGCGCGCCAACGTCGGCCCGGCCGAAATCGGCCTGACCGCGAAGCGCACCGGCCCGCGCTACATCTACGACACCAATGAAGCGACGTTCCAGGGCACGCTGATCCCCAATGGCGCCAAGACCAGCACGGGCGGTGCCCCGGCGCTGACCGCGGCCCAGCTGGCGGCCACCGGCGGCATCTATGGCGCGACCGCGCACTCGTACTGGATGCTCAACCTCGACGCCCGCCTCAAGCTGGGCTTCCTGGGCCTGAACGACGACACCTACCTGCAGCTGAACGTCTACAACCTGACCAACAGCTTCTACATCGGTGGCTTTGGTGGCGGCCTCAGCCAGATCGGGACCTACAACAAGACCTCCGGGACCGCGGCCTATGCTTCGCCGCAGTTCGTCCAGATCGGCGCCCCGCGCACGATCTCGGGTTCGGTGGTGTTCAAGTTCTGATTCAGCCGGATCGGACCTGACCGAAACGCGAAGGGGGCGCCGCAAGGCGCCCCCTTTTCGTTTTTGCGTTGTGCGAACAACCGGGCGGCTGCCCTTTGGCCTGCTCGGTCCCTTAACGGTAGACGCAGCCGTCCAGCGCTTCGTTGCGGACCACGCCGCTGCGCGCGGCGATGACGTTGCCGTGGCGGCGGGTGAAGCCCGAGGGATCGTTGACCTCGCGGCGCTTGGGGGCGGGCAGGGCGGCGGCGATCCGCGCCGCCTCGATCTTCGACAGGCGCGCGGCGGAATGGTTGAAATAGCGCTGTGTCCCGGCTTCTACACCATAAGTGCCGATCCCGGTTTCCGCGACGTTGAGGTAGACTTCCATGATCCGGCGCTTGCCCCAGATGTGTTCGATCAGGAAAGTGAACCACACTTCCAGCCCCTTGCGGGCATAGCGGGTCCAGCCGGCGCCCTGCCACAGGAACACGTTCTTGGCGGTCTGCTGGCTGATCGTCGATCCGCCGCGCAGGCGGCTGGACCGGGCGTTGCGCTCGATCGCCTTCTCGATCGCCTCGCGGTCAAACCCGGCGTGGCTGCAGAACTTCGCATCCTCGCCCGCGATTACGGCGGACACCATGTTGCGGTCGATCCGGCTGAGCGGGGTCCAGCTCTTGTCGAAGCCGTTGGGGTCCATCACCATGGTCAGCGTGACCGGGACCGGCACCCATTTGTACAGCACCGTCAGCCCGACGCTGATCGCCAGGAACCAGATGATCAGGCGGCCCAGCCACCAGCCAAGACGAAAGGCCAGCCCGGCATCGCTGCGCGGGCGGGACGGCGTGAAGAAGCGTCGCATCGGCGGATAGGTAACGCGCCGCCCGGCGCGCGTGAAGAGCCTTAATCCGGGCGTGCCGCCCCGTGCAGCTTCATCAGCAGTTCCAGCAACAGCCGCCGTTCGATTGGCGACAGCACGGCCACGGTTTCGGTTTCATGCCGGGCGATGATGGTGCGCGCTTCGGCCAGCTTGGCCTTGCCCAGCGCGGTCGGGCGCAGGGTGGTGGCGCGCCGGTCACTCGGGTGGGGGACGATCTCGATCATCCCGTTCTTGACCAGGCTGCGGGTGAACTGGTGGATCGTGGCGCGTTCGATTTCGAGGAAACGCGACAGTTCGATCTGGGTCAGGTCCGGGTTGGCTTCGGCCAGCCACAGGATCGTCACCTGCTTGGCGGTCAGCCCCAGCGGCTTGAGTTGCGGTTCCAGCTTGTTGACCAGCAGCGAATGGCCGATCCCCAGGTGCAGCCCGACGATGCTTTCCAGCCCGGCCAGCTTCAGCGAAATCTGCTTTTGGCCGCCGCGCGCCAGCCGGGGGGCGCGCGCTTCGTCCGCGGGCGGCTGGCCCGGTTCAAGGCGTTCGGTCAGAGGCTGGGGCACGGGCGCGATCCTGCGGGGGAAGGGGAAACTGCGCCTCCCTTGGCGCAATTCCCCCCGTTTCGCAAGTCGGCCTCAGGCCGCGGTCAGCAGGCGGCGGTCATTGGCGACGCGCAGCATCGCCTTCTGCAGCTTTTCAAACGCGCGCACTTCGATCTGGCGAACGCGTTCGCGGCTGACCTGGTATTCCTGGCTCAGCTCTTCCAGCGTCTTGGGATCGTCGATCAGGCGGCGCTGGGTCAGGATGTGGCGTTCACGCTCGTTCAGGCTTTCCATCGCTTCGGCCAGCAGGGCGTGGCGCAGGCCCGCTTCCTCGGCTTCGGCGACCATTTCGTCCTGCAGCGGGCCCTGGTCTTCGAGCAGGTCCTGCCACTGGCCTTCGCCCTCGTCGTTGAACGAGACGTTGAGGCTGGCATCGCCGCCCATCATCATCCGGCGGTTCATGTTGACCACTTCGGTCTCGGACACGCCCAGCTTGGTGGCGATGGCCTTGACCTGGTCGGGCCGCAGATCCGAATCCTCGTAAGCGTCGAGGTTCTTCTTCATCCGGCGCAGGTTGAAGAACAGCTTCTTCTGCGCGGCGGTGGTGCCCATCTTGACCAGCGACCAGCTGCGCAGGATGAATTCCTGCATCGACGCCTTGATCCACCACATCGCATAGGTGGCGAGGCGGAAGCCGCGATCGGGCTCGAACTTCTTCACGCCCTGCATCAGGCCGATGTTGCCTTCGCTGATCAGCTCGGACACCGGCAGGCCATAGCCGCGATAGCCCATCGCGATCTTGGCGACGAGCCGCAGGTGGCTGGTGACCAGCTGGCGGGCGGCTTCGGGATCCTGGTGTTCGGCATAGCGCTTGGCGAGCATGTATTCCTGCTCGGCCGTCAGCACCGGGAACTTCTTGATCTCGGCCAGATAGCGGTTGAGGCTCTGCTCACCGTTCAGCGACGGCAGGGTGCTGCCGCTGCGGCTCGGGAGCTTGGATTCGTTGTCCGACATCGACGTTACTGTCCTTTCATCGTCGGCCCACCCTCAAGGGACCCTATAGAGGCATCCCGGCGCGGTGGCCACATAGACACGTGTTATACCAGTATAGGTCAGCTTGACCCCCTCAATTCGACCAACAGTGCCGCCATGTCGGCGGGCAGCTTGCTTTCAAAGCGCAGGCTGGCCCCGGTGACGGGATGGAGGAAACCCAGCACTGCAGCGTGCAGCGCCTGCCGGGCGAAGTGAAGTTCGTGAAGGATCGGCCGGAGCCGCGGGGGTGTGCGTCCATAGACAGGATCGCCCAATAGCGGATGACCGATTGACGCCATATGAACGCGCACTTGGTGGGTGCGTCCGGTTTCCAGCCGGCATTCGACCAGCGCGGCGCCGGGCAGGGCCTCGACCAGGCGGTAATGGGTCACCGCGTGCTTGCCGCGCTTGTTCAGCTCGTGCAGCACGGCCATCTTCTTGCGGTCGTGGTCCGAACGCCCGATCTGGCCGCGCACCGTGCCCGCCGGGGGCACCGGCAGGCCGGCGACAATCGCGAAATAGGCGCGCTCGATCGAATGGTCGGCGAACTGCTTGGCCAGCCCCTCGTGCGCCGCGTCGCTCTTGGCGACGACCAGCAGGCCGGAGGTGTCCTTGTCGATCCGGTGGACGATGCCCGGCCGCGCCACCCCGCCGATGCCCGAAAGCTGGCCATGGCAGTGGTGCAGCAGCGCATTGACCAGCGTGCCGTCGAGGTTGCCCGCCGCCGGGTGAACGACCAGCCCGGCGGGCTTGTCGATCACGATCAGGTCGGCATCCTCGTAAACCACGTTCAGCGGGATGTCCTGCGCCTGGGCCTCGGCCGGGGCAGTAGCGGGAACGCGGATTTCGAAAGGGGTGCCTTCGGCGCATTTCAGGCTGGCCTGGCTCGCCGCCTTGCCGCCCAGCAGCACGCGGCCTTCGCCCAGCAGCGCCTTGATCCGTTCGCGTGACAGGCCGCTCGCTTCGGCCAGGGCCTTGTCGAGCCGCTGTCCGTCCGCGCCGGTCACGCCGGAAATGATGGATTCTCCCCCGTTCATTGCTAGCAACATGGGCATGGACCCCGTGCTGACAAGTGGCGCTTTGGCCACACTCCTGAAAGAAGCGACCGCGGCCCACCCGCGCGAGTGTTGCGGGCTGCTGCTGGGGCAGGGCGCGACGATTGCCGAGGCGCGTCCCGCCGCCAACATTCACCCCCAGCCGGACCGCCAGTTCGAGATCGACCCGGCCGCGCTGATCGCCGCGCACCGCGCCGCGCGCGGCGGCGGGCCGCAGGTGCTCGGCTATTACCATTCGCACCCGAGCGGGCGGGGCGAACCCAGCGAAACCGACCGCGCCATGGCCAGCGGCGATGGGCGGATCTGGGCGATTGTCGCTGGCGGCGCGGTGCAGCTGTGGCGCGATTGCCCGCACGGCTTCGAGGCGCTTCCCCTGCGAGTCGCGGCGGGTTAAAGGGTGGTCAGCCTGGAAGGATTTTGATGACCGACACTTCGATTGATCTTGCCGCCCTGCTGTGTTCGCGTCTGTGCCACGACCTGCTCAGCCCGGTCGGCGCGCTCAGCAACGGGCTCGAACTCCTCGCCGAGGAGCGGGATCCGGAAATGCGCAAGCGCTGTATGGAACTGCTTGAGCAGTCCGCCCGGATCAGCGCCGACAAGCTCAAGTTCTTCCGTCTCGCCTTTGGCGCGGCGGGCGGGTTCGGCGAACAGGTGCCGGTGCAGGAACCGCGCGCGCTGATCGATGCGCTGGTGGCGAATAACGACCGGATCAGCATCAACTGGGCGCTGGGCGTGGCCAGCCTGCCCAAGCCGGCGGTCAAGGTGTTGCTCAACCTCGCGTCGATCGCGATCGACGCGCTGGTGCGCGGCGGCACGCTGGATATCGGCGCGGAAAGCCGCGACGGGGCGAGCGAGATCGTCGTTCGCGCCGCCGGTCCGCGCATCGCCTTCGACAAGGAAGTGGGCAAGGCGCTGTCGCTGGAAATGCCCACCGACGGCCTGTCCAGCCGCACCGCGCCGGCCTGGATGATCGCCCAGATCGCCAGCGGGCAGGGCGGCGGCCTGCAGTATGCGTTGACCGAGGACGCGCTGGTGATGGGCGCGGTGCTGCCGGAGGCTTGATGGATGAACTGATCGACTTCGAGTCGCCTTCCCCCAACTGGAACGAGCGCAAGCTGCCGATCTCGATGGTCGTGCTGCACTATACCGGGATGGAAAGCGCCGAGGCGGCCCTGGCGCAGCTGTGCGATCCGGCGAGGGAAGTATCGGCGCACTACCTGATCGAGGAGGACGGCGCAGTCCACCGCCTGGTGCGCGAGGATCGCCGCGCCTGGCACGCCGGGCGCAGTTACTGGCGCGGCGTCACCGATGTGAATTCGGCCAGCGTGGGGATCGAACTGGTCAATCCGGGGCACGAATTCGGCTATCGTCCGTTCCCCGACGCGCAGATGGAAGCGCTGCTGCCGCTGCTCTCCGGCATCGTCCAGCGCCACGACATTCCCCGCGCCAACGTAGTGGCCCATTCCGACATTGCCCCGGCGCGCAAGCAGGATCCGGGCGAACTGTTCGACTGGGACCTGCTGGCCGCCCACCGCCTGGCGCTGCGCACCCCGCGCGCGCAGATGCCCAGCCCTTACGAGAACGACGGCGCCTTCTTCCTCGCGCTCGAACGCTTCGGCTATGACATTTCCGACCAGCCGGCCGCGGTGCGCGCCTTCCAGCGCCGCTGGCGCCCGCATATCATCGACGGCGTGGTCGATGGCGAATGTTCTGCGATCCTGTTCGCTTTGTTGTTGGATCGCGACACGGGAAGGACTAGATGACCCCTTGCCAGGGGGCCGGGCAGCCGCGTCACTTACGTGCCGAGGAAAGTCCGGGCTCCACGAAACAAGGGTGGCGGGTAACGCCCGCCGGACGAGTGGCTTGCCGCGAAGTCCAGGGAAAGTGCCACAGAGAGCAGACCGCCTGCCTTCGGGCAGGTAAGGGTGAAAGGGTGCGGTAAGAGCGCACCGGGTGCCTGGTAACAGGGACCGCATGGCAAACCCCACCCGGAGCAAGACCGAATAGGGGCGGCGCGCTCGCAAGAGCAGGCTGGTTTCGAGCCAGTCGCCCGGGTTGGTTGCTTGAGCCGCGCCGCAAGGTCCGGCCTAGAGGAATGGCTGCCAGCGGGGATACGGTCCCATTTGGGATACCGTCCACGCTACAAAACCCGGCTTACAGGCCCCCTGGCGATTTGTTCCTGTTCAAGCCTGTCCCGGATCGACCAGCAGCTTGATCTGCGCGCCGCCGCCCGACAGTGCCTTGAATGCGTCCGCCACGCCCGAACGGCCGACCGTGCCGGACATCAGCGGGGTCACATCGCGCGTGCCATGGGCAATGTCGTGCAGGGTGGCGGCGAATTCCTCCGGGCTGTATCCGAACACGAAGTTGAGGCTGAGCTGCTTGTTGATCGCCAGCGAGGGTTCGATCGTGTCGCTTTCCATGCACACGCCCACCACGATGATCTTGGCCGTCGGCGGGCTCTTTTCGATCAGCTGCTGGAGCATGCCCGGCACCCCGACGCATTCGAACACCACCGCATCGCGGATCGCGCGGCCCATCAGCTGCGCGGCGGAATAGGAGGCGAGGGTGGCCGGCACGTCCAGCGCTTCCCAGCGCTCGTGCGGGCTGTGCTGGCCGGGATCGAGCACCACGTCCGCGCCCAGTGCCTCGGCGGCCTGGCGGCGATGCGGGTTGAAATCGGCGGCGATCACCGGGCCGATGCCGCGCGCTTTCAGCGCCGCGATCACCGACAGGCCAACCGGGCCGCAGCCGATCACCAGCGCCACCGTCTGCGGCGTCAGCGGGGCCTGGGCCACGGCATGTTCGCCCACCGCCATCGGCTCGGTCAGCGCGGCGCGCTCGGCATCGAGGCCGTTGGGCACTTCGAGCAGCAGGGCTTCCTGCAGGACCATGCGTTCGGCAAAGCCGCCGGGAAACAGGTTGGAATAACCGACCAGCTCGCTCCCCGCCGGGCCGAAGGCGGCCGGAACCGAGACGACGCGCGTGCCGGGCTTGAGTGTGCCCGCGCAGCCCGGGCCATAGTCCAGCACTTCGGCGCAGAATTCGTGGCCGAACACCACGTCCTTCGTCGGGTCGAGCGTTTCCATGCCCCCGGCGCGGCGGGTCAGCCCGATCATGTGGTCCAGGTAGTGCAGCGCGTGCAGGTCCGATCCGCAGATACCGCAGACCAGCGTTTTCACCAGCGCCTGACCTTCGCCGGGCACGGGTTCGGCCAGTTCGTCCTCGACCAGCTGCGTGCCCCGCCGGATCACTGCCTTCATGCCATGCCTCCCATCACCCGGGGCAGGTTGGGCTGGCCGGTGTGCGCGGTCAAGCCGCCGTCCACCGCGACCGATACCCCGGTGACATAGCTGGCCGCCGGGCTGGCAAGGAAGGCTACGACCTCGGCGATTTCCTCGGGCCGGGCAAAGCGGCCCATCGGCACGCAGTCCTCCCACTGGCTGCGCAGGCCCGGCACGGCCTGCACGCCGGCCAGGATCGGGGTATCGACCGGGCCGGGGCAGACCGCGTTGACGCGGATATTGTCGCGGGCATGGTCGATCGCGGCGGTTCGGGTGAAGTTGATTACCCCGGCCTTGGCCGCGTTGTAGGCGGCAAAGCCATAGTCCCCGGCCAGCCCACTGGCCGATGCGGTGTTGACGATTGCCCCGCCGCCCTGGCGCTGCATCACCGGGATCGCCGCCTTGCAGCCGAAGAACACCCCATCAAGGTTGATTGCAAGCACCCGCTTCCAGTCTTCCACCGGCAGGTCGGCAATGGCCGACACACTGCCGATCCCGGCATTGTTGAACAGCACGTCCAGCCGCCCGAAGCGTTCAACCGCGCAGTCCACCGCGGCCCGGACCTGGGCGAAATCGGAGACGTCGGTGGGCTGGAATACGGCGCGGCCTGCGCCCAGTTCTCCGGCCAGCGCCTGTCCGCCCGCCGCGTCCAGATCGGCGATGACCACGCTGGCCCCTTCGCCGTGCAGCAGCCGCACCGCCGCCGCGCCAATCCCCGATGCGCCGCCGGTGACCAGCGCCACCTTGCCGCCAAACCGTGCCATCCTCTTGCCCTCCGATATTTATAGCATACTATAAACATGGCGACGGAAGAGTCGCAACAAGGAGTTTGGCGGGATGGGGCAGCGGGTGAATGGCGGGCAATTGCTGGCCCGGACACTGAAGGCAGCCGGGGTAAAGCGCGCCTTCGCGCTGCACGGCGGGCATCTGGAAGCGCTGCTGAAAGGCTGCGTCGAAGAAGGCATTGCACTGACCGATTTTCGCCACGAAAGCGCCGCTGGCCACGCCGCCGACGCCTATGCCCGCGCGACTGGCGAACTGGGCGTGTGCATCATCACCGCCGGGCCAGGCTTTACCAACGGGATCACCGCCATGGCCAATGCCCGGCTGGATGGATCGCCGGTGCTGTTCATCGTCGGCGCCCCGCCGCTGCGCGAGGTGGAGACGAACCCGCTGCAGGGCGGGATCGATCAGGTCGCCATGGCCCGCCCGGCGACCAAGTGGGCCTTTTCGATCCCTGCGACCGAGCGGATTGCCGACCTGACCGCGATGGCCGTGCGCAAGGCGATGACTCTGCCGAGGGGCTCGGTCCTGCTCGAAGTGCCGATCGATGTGCTGCACATGAGCGTTGATGAAACCCGCGCCCAGCCGCCGGCCGGGGTGAACGTCCGGCCCTGTCCCGCGCCCGCGCCGGCGGAAACGGCGGCACTGGCCGACTTGCTGCTGGCCGCCAGGCGCCCGGTGCTGATCGCGGGGAGCGAGGCGGCGACGCCCGCCTGCGCGGCAGCGCTGGCCGCGCTGACTAACAGATTGCCGCTGCCGGTGTTCACCAAGGGGCTGGCAACCGGCGTGCTGCCAGACGGACACCCTTGCGATGGCGGGGCCGCCAGCAATCTCGCCATGCTGCCGCTGATCGGAGTGGAAGCGCCCGACCTGGTGATCCTGCTGGGCGGCAAGCTGGGACTGCTGCTGGGCGGCCGTTCGGGCGCGATCGTGCCGCACGCCGCAAAGCTGGCGCAGATCCACGGCGATGCCGCCGAAATCGGCCGGATCCGCGACGTCGACCTGGCGATTGCGGCGGATTGCACCGAGACGGTGCGGGCGCTGGACGCCGCGCTGGCCGGGCGCGCGCCGCAGGGGCTGGCCGAATGGCGCGCGCAGGCGCTGTCTGCATCCGGCCTGTTCGCGACCATGTTCCCCGATGCCGAAACCGCGCAGGGCATCCATCCCTGGCACGCCGCCCGCGCCGTGGCTGAAGCGGCCGGGCCGGACGCGGTCTATGTGTTCGACGGAGGCGAGGCGGCCAGCTGGGGCGGAGCGGCGGCGCGGGTGAATGCCCCGGCGCGCGTGCTCAGCCACGGCTACCTCGGCTGCCTCGGGATCGGTCCCGGCTTTGCCATCGGCGCGCAGCTGGCCCACCCGGACCGGCGCGTGGTCCACCTGACCGGCGATGGCGCGCTGGGCTTTCACATCCAGGAATTCGACACCATGGTCCGCCACCGCCTGCCGGTGGTCAATGTGGTGCTGAACAACCAGGTCTGGGGCATGTCGATCCACGGTCAGCAGATCATGTTCGGCGGCAATTACAACGTGATCTCGAAGCTGGAGGGCACCTGCTATGCCGACATCGCCCGCGCCTTTGGCCTCCACAGCGAACGGGTGGCGCGCTTTGCCGATCTCGCCCCGGCGCTGGAACGGGCCTTGGCCTGCGGCGGTCCGGCTTTCATCGAAGTGATGACCGATGCCGATGTGGTCCACCCGGTCACCGTGTCGATGCTGGGTCAGGTCGAGGAAGGCAGCCGCGACGTGCTGATCCCCTATTACGAGAATATCCCGGCAGACTGAGCACCATGGCACTGTCCCAGGAACTGCGCGAGACGCGCCGCCGCAACGTGATCGACGCGGCCCACGCGCTGATCCGCGAAACCGGCGGCACCGGCTTTTCGATGGCCCAGCTGGCGCAGCGCGCCGGGGTCAGCCCGGCAACGCCCTATAACCTGCTGGGTTCCAAGGCCGAAGTGCTGCGGCGGGTGGTGGACGATGAATATGCCAGCTTCGCGGCGCGGCTGGCGGAGCTACCGCCGCTTGCCCCGCTGCCGCGCCTGCTGCGCGCGATTGACCTTGTCGCGGTGCATTACCTCGCCGAACCGCAGTTCTATCGCGGCCTCTATGGCGCGATGGTCGGGGTCGAGGGCAACCCCCTGCGCGAAACGATGCATGACCAGGGCCAGCTGCTGTGGAGCGGCATGGTCCAGGCGGGCCAGGACGCGGGCGCGCTCGCCCCGCTGCTGGGCGCGGACGAACTGACCGAGTTGCTGCTGCGGATGATGGCCGCCACGGTCGAGGCCTGGCTGGCCGAACAGTGGGACGATGCCCGCTTCACACGCGAGCTGGCGCGCTCTGTCCGCTTGCTGCTGCTGGGGCTGGTCGGCGCGGAGGACGCCGCGGAACTGAAACGGGGGATCTAGCCGCTAGCGCTCCGTCATCCCGGGCTTGACCCGGGATTCAGCTTGCCCTTCGCTTGCTGCCAGCGTGGACAAGGCAGCCGGCCCCCGGGTCAAGCCCGGGGTGACGCCTGCAAATGCTAGCTAGCCGAAACCCGGATCAGCCGGCCCGCTGGGCGAGCCAATCCTCCAGCCACTTGATCGTATAGTCGCCGTGGATGAAATCCGGTTCGTTCATCAGCGCCTGATGCAGCGGGATCGAGGTCTTGACGCCCCCGATCACCATTTCCTCCAGCGCGCGCTTCAGGCGCATGATGCAGCCTTCGCGGCTGCGGCCCGAAACGATCAGCTTGGCGATCATCGAATCGTAATAGGGCGGAATCTTGTAGCCCGCGTAGAGCCCGCTATCGACCCGCACGTGCATCCCGCCCGCTGCGTGATAGTTTTGCACCAGGCCGGGCGAGGGGGCGAACGTCCACGGATCTTCCGCATTGATGCGGCATTCGATCGCGTGGCCCTTGAACTCGATGTCTTCCTGCGCGACCGACAGCGGCTTGCCATCGGCAATGCGGATCTGTTCGCGCACCAGGTCCATGCCGGTGATCGCTTCGGTCACCGGGTGTTCGACCTGCAGGCGGGTGTTCATTTCGATGAAATAGAACTCGCCGTTTTCCCACAGGAACTCGATCGTCCCGGCGCCGCGATAGCCCATGTCGGCCATCGCCTTGGCCACGATCCCGCCCATGCGGTCGCGCTCCTCGGGGCTGATGACCGGCGAGGGGGCTTCTTCCAACACCTTCTGGTGGCGGCGCTGGAGCGAGCAGTCGCGCTCACCCAGGTGGATCGCGTTACCGTTGCCATCGCCGAACACCTGGAATTCGATGTGGCGCGGATTGCCCAGGTACTTTTCGATATAGACCGTGGCGTCGCCGAAGGCGGCCTTCGCCTCGCTCCCGGCCTGGGCAATCAGCGTTTCAAGCTCGTCCGGGCCGTTGCAGACCTTCATGCCGCGCCCGCCGCCACCGCTGGCGGCCTTGATGATCACCGGATAGCCGGCCTTTTCGGCAATTTCCCGCGCTTCGGCAAGATCGCTGACCGCGCCGTCCGATCCCGGCACCAGCGGCAGACCCAGCGCGCCGGCGGTGCGCTTTGCCTCGATCTTGTCACCCATGGTGCGGATGTGTTCGGGCTTGGGGCCGATGAAGGTGATCCCGTGGGCTTCGACGATGTCGGCGAACTGGGCGTTTTCCGAGAGGAAGCCATAGCCCGGATGGATCGCGTCGGCGTGGCTGATTTCCGCCGCCGAAATGATCGCGGCGACGTTCAGGTAGCTGTCCTTGGCCGCCGGCGGGCCGATGCAGACCGCATGGTCGGCCAGCCGGACATGCATGGCATCGGCATCGGCGGTGGAGTGCACCGCAACCGTTTCGATGCCCATTTCGTGCGCGGCGCGGTGGATGCGCAGCGCGATCTCGCCGCGGTTGGCGATCAGGATCCGCGAGATGGCCACTGGTGGCGCGCCCTTACGCGACGACGATCAGCGGCTGGTCGTATTCGACCGGCTGCGCATTGTCGACGAGGATGGCCTTGACCGTGCCGCCATTGGGCGCGGTGATCGGGTTCATCACCTTCATCGCTTCGACGATGACCAGCGTTTCGCCGGCCTTGACCTGCTGGCCAACGGTGACGAACGGCGCGGCGCCGGGTTCGGGCGAGAGATAGACCGTGCCGACCATCGGCGACTTGACCGCGTTGGGATCATCGGCGGGGGCCGGGGCAGCAGCCGGCGCGGCGGCTGGCGCGGCCAGCGGCGCGGCGACCGGCGCGGGCGCGGCCACGGCGTGGACCGGCGCGGCGGCGGTCAGCTGGCGCGCGACCTTGATCTTGCGATCGCCGTCTTCCACCTCGATTTCCGACAGGCCGGTTTCGGCCAGCAGTTCGGCCAGTTCGCGAACCAGCTTGCTGTCGATGTTCATGCCGCTGCTGCGGCTGGCGCCCTTCACGTCGCTCATGCGCGTCCTCGTTGTTGCGATTTCCCCCCGCCTATGCGCGGGGGCGCGGGCAGAGGCAAGGCCCCAATGGCGGTTTTACGCTGCGAAATGGCCAGTCACAGCAAGGCGGCGGCGTGCAGCGCGACGACATAGCTGTTTGCGCCGAAACCGCTGACAGTGCCCTTGGCTGCCATGCCGATCAGACTCTTGTGGCGGAATTCCTCGCGCAGAAGGGGATTGGACAGGTGTACTTCGATCACCGGCACCTTGATCGCGCGGATCGCGTCGTGCAGCGCCACGCTGGTATGGGTATAGGCCCCGGCGTTGAGCAGCACCGCGCGTGCACCTTCGGCCTGTGCCAGGTGCAACCAGTCGACCAGGTCGCCTTCGTGATTGCTTTGCCGACAGGTCACCGCCAGCCCCAGCTGTTCGCCCAGCGCGGCAACGCGCGCGGTGATGTCATCCAGCGTATCGGCACCATAGACCCCTGGCTCGCGCATGCCGAGCAGGTTGAGGTTCGGGCCGTTGAGCACGTGGATCTGGGCGGCTGGGCTGGACATGGCTGGTTCCCTGAATGGCGATCAGCGATCCCATAGGCCCGTGGCGCGGCGGGACAAGCCCCCGGCGTGCAAATCAGTCGGTGGAATCCGCCGGGGCATCGCCGGCATCCTCGGCCGGGGCGGGAGCTTCGGCATCTTCGGTGAAGGTCGGGGCCGGGCTGGGCGCGGCACCCAGCTTGGCGGCGGCCTTCTCGGCCCGGTCGGCTGCGGCTTCAGCGCGGGCGGCGGCGGCGTTCATCGCGGCCAGCCGTTCCGCCGAGACCGTATCGCGGCCTGAGCAGCCCGCCAGCAGCGAGACGGCCAGGCAGCTTGCGGCCAGCGCGACCTTCGTTCCAACCTTGTAACCCTGCTTCAGCGACACACCATGGCTCCCCGGCGCGCGATCCGGATCTGCGCGCCCGGGGAGGGTCATAGCGGCAAAAGATTACCTGAAACTAACCAAGCGGATCTGGCGCGGCGGCGCTACTTGTCGCTGCCCGCGATCTTGCCCCACTGGCGCGCGGCGGTGTAGCCAAGATAACCGGTGCCGAACAAGGCATAGAGCGGCTCGGGCAGGCCCGCCAGATAGGCGTTCATGCTCTGGGCGATGGCATGGGCCTTGTCCGGGCTGAACGCGCCGATCAGGCCCATCGGCAGCGCCCACAGCAGCAGCGCGTAGATCACATAGAGGAAGCTGGGGCGGGCCCGGCTGGTCCAGGGATCGTGCGAATTGGCTTCCGCGATAATTGCGGACAGCCGCGCCTGGATTGCCGCCAGTTCCTGCGAACCCTGCAATTGCAGCAGTTCCAGCTTGGCCTTGTCGCGCGCGGACTTGTCGGGAATGACCTTGTCGATGATCGCCACCAGCGGGCCGACCAGAGCGTCGAGAATCGGCATCAAATGCGCCTTTTGGTAAAAAAGAAGCAATTTAGATAACCAAAATGGCGTATGTAGGAAAATGCCTTGCCCGCCTGCCGCGCGCCCCTATCGCTTGGGGCAAAAGGGAGCAAGCCATGGACCATATTCGAATCGCGGTGGCAGATGGCATCCGCCGCATCACGCTGAACCGCCCGGAATCGCTCAACGCGCTGACGCCCGACATGCATTACGCGCTGGAGGAGGCCTTCAACGCCTTCGCCGCCGCCAATGACGAGCATGTCTGCGTGCTGACCGGCACCGGGCGGGCGTTCTGCGCCGGGACCGATCTCAAGGCGGTGGTCGCCTCGGGCGGGCACCGCGCCTATCCGCCGCACGGCTATGGCGGGATCGCGCAGCGCTTCGATTGCGTGAAGCCGATCATTGCGGCGGTGAACGGCCTGGCGCTGGGCGGCGGGTTCGAACTGGCGCTGGCCTGCGACCTCATCATCGCCAGCGACGCGGCCAGCTTCGGCCTGCCCGAACCGCTTGTCGGCGCGGTGGCGCTGGGCGGGGGGATCCACCGCCTGGCGCGGCAGATCGGGCACAAGCAGGCGCTCGGAATGATCCTGACCTCGCGCCGGGTTGCGGCAGAGGACGGGCTGCGGCTCGGCTTCGTCAACGAAGTGGTTCCGGCGGCTGACCTCGATGCGACAGCGGCGCGCTGGTGCGCGGAAATCCTCGCCGCCTCGCCGATGTCGATCCGCGCGTCGAAGGATGCGTTCTATCGCGGGCTGGATGAAGCCAGCCTGGCCGATGCCATGGCCAACCAGGGCGAATACCCCGCCTATGCCGCCTGGCGGCAAAGCGAGGACGCGCGCGAAGGTCCGCGCGCTTTCGCGGAAAAGCGCAAGCCCGTGTGGCAAGGCAAATAAGAAGAAAATGGTCGGGACGAGAGGATTCGAACCTCCGACCCCCACACCCCCAGTGTGATGCGCTACCAGGCTGCGCTACGTCCCGACCGGTTCTGCCTTGACGCCGAGGCGCTAAGGCGGGGAAGCGCGCCTATAGGCAGGGTGCGGCCCCTTTGCAAGCGTGCAGAACTTTTCTTCGGTGCGGGCTTGAAGCGGCCTGCATGTGCCCCACTTAGCCCCAGCGCCGATGGGGGGCTTGCGTTGCGAAAGCCTGCCCAAGCTGCTAGGCGCGCGCAATTCTGCCCGGTACTGTCCGGTGCACAGCCATTCTAGAGAAGGTTTCGACTGGCCATGAACAGCTCCGTGCTCCTTACCCTCGCCGCCGCTGGTTCGGCCGAAGCGCCCCCGGCGTGGATGCAGTTCCTGCCGCTGGTGGCGATGGTTTTTGTCTTCTGGTTCCTGATCCTGCGTCCGCAGATGAAGCGGCAGAAGGAACTGCAGAACAAGATCGGCGGCATCAAGAAGGGCGACCAGGTGCTGACCGGCGGCGGTTTCCTGGCCAAGGTGATCAAGGTCGACGAACACTACGCCGAACTGGAACTGGGTCAGGGCGTCAAGGTCAAGGCGCTGAAGTCCACCATCGCCGATGTCATTCCGCCCAGCGGCGGCGCCCCGGCGAACGATTGATCCAATCCCCTTTGCTGCACGGCGGATAGACCCCTATGCTCGATTTTCCTCGCTGGAAGCAGGCCTGGTTGTGGTTCATCACCGCCGCCTGCGCGCTGGCCGCGCTGCCCTCGATCTTCTCGGTTGCGGGGCTGGACTGGCCCAAGGCGCTGCCCGATCCCCGGATCAACCTGGGTCTCGACCTTGCCGGGGGCAGCCACATCCTGCTTGAAGCGAACGCCGACCAGGTGCGGCGCCAGCGACTGGAAACGATGGAGGAGGACGTCCGCGCCCGCCTGCGCCAAGCCCAGCCGCAGATCCGCATCGGTGACATTTCAACCAAGGACGGCGCGGTTTCGTTCATGGTGGCCGATCCGGCCCAGGTCGATGCCGCGCGCGAACAGCTCCAGACGCTGACCAGCGGCGCGCAGCTGACCGGCCAGCGCGACTGGGATCTGCAGGTGCTGGACGGCAACCGCATCGTCATGACCCCGACCGAGGCCGGGGTTCGCCAGGCGATCAACCAGGCGATGGAAACCGCGACCGAAGTGGTGCGCAAGCGTATCGACGCGCTGGGCACCCGCGAGCCGACCATCATCCGCCAGGGCAGCGACCGCATCGTGGTGCAGGTGCCCGGCCTGAAGGACCCGACCGCGCTCAAAAACCTGCTGGGGCAGACCGCCAAGCTGGAATTCAAGATGGTCGACCAGACCGCGCTGCCCAGCGACCTGGCCCAGGGCATTGTCCCCCCGGGTGACGAACTGGTGCCCTATGCCGATGCCCAGCGCGGCTCCGCGCCGCTCGCGGTCAAGCGCCTCGGCGGAATCAAGGGCGACCAGTTGACCAATGCTCAGGCCAGCAACGATACCCAGACCAATGCCGCCGTGGTCAACATCACGTTCGACCAGCAGGGCGGGGCCAAGTTCGCCCGGCTGACCACCGAAAATGTCGGGAAGCCGTTTGCCATCATCCTGGATGGCAAGGTGCTGTCCGCCCCGGTGATCGAGGAGCCGATCCTGGGCGGCACGGCGCGGATTTCGGGCAGCTTCACGATGGAAAGCGCGAACCAACTGGCCATTGCGCTGCGGTCGGGTGCGCTGCCGGTCGATCTGAAAGTGGTCGAGGAACGCACTGTCGGGCCGGACCTTGGCGCGGATTCGATCAAGAAGGGGATGATCGCCTTTGGCATCGGCACCCTCGCGCTGATGCTGTTCATGCTGGCCACCTATGGCCGCTTTGGCGTCTACACGAACCTTGCGCTGGTGCTGAACACACTGATGATCCTGGGGATCATGGCCGGGATCAACACCACGTTGACCCTGCCGGGGATCGCCGGCTTCGTGCTGACGATCGGCGCGGCGGTGGACGCCAACGTGCTGATCAACGAACGCATCCGCGAAGAACGCGCGCGTGGCCGCAAGGTCGTGCAGGCGGTGGAAATGGGCTACAAGGAAGCCAGCCGCGCGATCTTCGATGCCAATATCACCAATGTCATCGCCGCCGCGCTGATGTTCTTCTTCGGCTCCGGCCCGGTGAAGGGCTTTGCCGTGGTGCTGGTGATCGGCATCGCCACTTCGGTGTTCACCGCCGTCACGCTGACCCGCATGTGGGTGGCCCTGTGGCTGCGCCGCGCGCGCCCGGCCGACCTCGTGCTGTAAGGGAATTGGCGAAATGAAACTGCTCAAGCTTATCCCCGACAACACCGACATCAAGTTCCTGCGCTGGCGGGTGCCGTTCTATGTCGTCAGCCTGCTGCTGATCGCCGCGTCGATGACGCTGGTATTCACGCGCGGGCTGAACCTGGGGGTCGATTTCGTCGGCGGTCAGATGATCCGCGTCACTTTCGTCCAGACGGCAGAAGCGCCGGTCGCCGAACTGCGCGAAACGGTCGGCAAGCTGGGCTATGGCGAACCGATCATCCAACAGTTCGGCAAGCCGAACGAAATCTCGATCCGCATGAAGCTGCCGGAAGGTTCGGACCACGATGCCGGTCTGGCCGACCAGATGGCGCGCAAGATCACCGCTGCGGTCAAGGCCGACCATCCCGACGCGCGGATCGACGGGGTCGATTCGGTATCGGGCAAGGTTTCGGGCGAACTGTTCAAGACCGGGATGATGGCCCTGGGCCTCGCCATGGTGGCGATCTCGATCTACATCTGGGTGCGGTTCGAATGGCAGTTCGGAATCGGGGCGCTGTTCGCGCTGGTCCACGACGTTACGCTGACGCTGGGGATGTTCGCCATCACCCAGATGGAATTCGACCTGAACATCGTTGCCGCGCTGCTGACACTGATCGGCTATTCGCTCAACGATACGATCGTGGTCTATGACCGCATCCGTGAAAATCTGAAGAAGTATCGCCGCATGCCGGTGCCCGAGCTGCTGGACCTGTCGGTCAACGAAACGCTCAGCCGTACCATCGTCACCTCGCTGTCGGTGCTGATCACGCTGGTCGCGCTGCTGCTGCTGGGGCCGGACGTGATCTTCGGCTTTACCGCCGCGATCACGCTGGGGATCTTCGTCGGCACTTACAGTTCGGTCTACATGGCTGCGCCGATCCTGATCTGGCTGAAGGTTACCCCGGCCAGCTTCGTGCCGACCGAAAGCGCGGTTGACCGCCAGGAACGGCTTGCTCGCGAAGGCAGCTGAACCGGGCCGGGCGCGCTCAGCGTCCCGCCAGCCTTTGCCAATAGTCGACCAGCGCTGCCGCGTTGGCTTCCCAGCTGAACGGTTCCGCGCCGCGCAGCACATCGGCACGCGCGGGCGGATTCGCCAGCACTTCCCGGATCGCCTTGGCAAAAGCCGGGCCGCTGCGCTCGGCCGTGCGGCCCCAGGCGGGGTCGGTCAAAAGTTCGAGCGCGCCGGGGATCGGCGTGGTCACCACCGGGGTGCCGCAGGCCAGCGCCTCGACCCAGGCATTGGCCAGCCCCTCGCTCGCGGTCGGCAGCACGAAGACATCGGCGGCGCTGAGCTCGCGGGGCAGCTCGCCATGCGGCACCGCACCCAGGAAGTGGACCCGGTCTGTCAGCCCCAGTGCCGCCGCGCGGGCGCGCAGCATCGCCTCGTCCGGGCCGCTCCCGGCCAGCAGCAGTTCGGCTTGCGGCAGCTCTGCCAGCGCCTCGATCGCAAAGACCTGGCCTTTGCGCGGGATCAGCGCGCCGACGCAGGCGAGCAAGGGCCGGTCCTGATGCAGGCCCAGCGCGGCGCGCGCCTCGGCCTGGTCGTGTGGGCGGAATACTGAACGGTCGAGGCCGGTGCGGTGGATGGTGATCTTGCCGCGCGGGATGCCCAGCGCGGCCATGTCATCGGCGATCCCGCCCGCCACGGCGAGCAGGCCCTGCGCTTTCAGTCCGGCGTCCAGCACCTGTGCGGCTGTGCCCGGTGCCTTGCCCCAGTGGTGAATATCCGCGCCGCGCGCCTTGATCGACACCGGCAGCCCCAGTGCCGCGCCGATCCGCACCGCCGCCACGCCATCGGGATGGAAGAACTGCGCGTCGACCAGATCGAACGGCGCTTCGGCGTGCAGGCGGTGCGCCAGCGGCAGCACCGCACGGGTAACGGCAGCGGCGTTGAACCGGCCCCCGATCCCCGGCAGCAGGCGAAAGCGCGGGCGCAGCACGCTCACCCCGCCGCGCTCCTCGCGCGCGGCCACGGCGCGCAAAGGCGCGTAGCGTGGGTGAAGCGAGAGCGGGAAGGGCGGTAGTCCGATCGGGTTGACCAGGACCAGCTCCACATCGCCGCGCCGCATCACCGCCTGCATCTGGCGTTCAACGAACACGCCGAAATTGGGCGTGTGATCGTTGGGGTACAGCGTGCTGAGCGACAGCACGCGCAAGCGCCGCGTCACAGCTTGCGCACCAGCATTTCCGCACCCGCCAGCCAGGCCGGGTTGTCGATCACCACCTGGCGCGTGCCCTGGCCCGGGGGCAGCAGGGCAACGCGGGTCTCGTCGCGGTCGATCATCCGGCCAAAGGCGAAGCGCCCGCCCGGGCGCGGGGCAAGGACATCGCGGTTGAGCAGCCGGGCATAGTGTTCCGGGCCGACCTGGCGGCACCACACCTGGTCCCCGGCGCGGTATTCGCCCGCGCTGGCTTCCACCGCCAGCGCCACCAATGCGCCATCGCCGCCCAGCGCCGTGGGCAGGATCGCATCGCGCGGCTCGGCCAGGGCTTCGCAGCCGGCCTCGGTCATCCGCGCGACGTAGCGCGGCTGCTCCTCGACCTCGCCCTTGACCAGCAGTTCCGGTTCGACGTCGAGCGCGTGGGCGATGCGGTTCATCCAGGTCAGCGACAGCTGGCGCATCCCCGTTTCCAGCCGGCCGATGGTCTGCGCCGTGGTTGGCGGATCGCAGCGTTCGGCCACGTCGGCCAGAGTCCAACCCTTCTGGCGGCGGATGTCACGGATGCGGTTGATCATGGCTCAGCTCTAATAACCAATATGGTTTTTCCGCTTTCCTACAATGCGGCGTATTTGGCAAGCCGTCATGGCGAATCGACTGGCGAAAAAGGGGAATGCGATGAAGCCGATCCTGCGGGACGTGGAACTGGCCAGCACCGGGCCGACCCGGCGCGCGCCCCGGCGCGGGCGGCGCAGCGTGACGGTGAACCTGGCGGAAAGCCCGCTCGGCTGGCTGCACGCGCGCGGGCACCTGTCCGATCGGCAACTGGCGGCGGGGGAATGCCTGCGCCGCGACTGGGAACTGGCCCAGCTGGCCCCCGGCGTGACCATGCGCTGGGACGAAGTGCGCAGTTCTGGCGGGGGAGAGCGGCGGCTCAACCCGACCGAACGGCAGTTGGCCGCACGCCAGCGCTTTGACGGGGCGGTCGCGGCAGCAGGCCCCGGACTGGCGGATGTGCTATGGCGGGTGGTCTGCGCGGGCGAGGGACTGCCGGATGCCGAACGCGCGCTGCAATGGCCGGCGCGCAGCGGCAAGCTGGTCCTGCGGCTGGCGCTGGACCGGGTCGCGGCGTTCTATCGCATTCCCGGCTGACCTTTCATCGGTCCAGCGGAGCCATTCGTCGATTAGCCCGCCCGCTGCCTGCCAGCCGCGCCACTAGGGCAGCAAGCAGACAATGGAGGCAGGCATGATCGATCGGCGGCAATTCATGGCATCGGGCAGCGCGGCGGCCCTGGCGCTGGCGGCAGAGCCGGTGCTGGCCAAGGGCAAGTCGATGGGCGGCGATGCGCGGCTCAATGCCGTGCTCGACGCGGTGTTCCAGGACGGCATCGCCCGCTCGCCCGAAGCCGCGACCTCGCTCGGGCTGGACAAAGGCAAGCTGGCGCACCTGCGCGGGCAGCTGTCGCCCGCCACCGCTGCCGAACGCCAGGCCGATCTGGCGCGCGACCGGCGCTGGCGCGCCCGGGTCGAAGCGGTCAATCCCGCCGGGCTGACCGCTGCCGGCAAGCGCAACCGCGCGCTGGCGCTGTACATGATGGACCAGCGGATCACCGCCCCGGCGCGGTTCGAGCTTGATTCCGTGCAGCGCCCCTATCGGATTTTCCAGCAGGGCGGGGCCTATTTCCGGGTGCCGGATTTCCTCAATTCGCAGCACCCCGTCACCACGGTGGACGATGCCGAGGCCTACCTGTCGCGCCTGTCCGCCTTTGCCGGGCGGCTGGACGAGGACACCGCCGAACAGCGGGCCCAGTCGGAGCGCGGGTTTACCGCGCCGGGCTGGTCGCTCGACCTGACGCTGGGGCAGATGGCCAAGCTGCGCGGCCCGGCTGCGGCGGACAGCGGGCTGGTCAAATCGCTGGCCGACCGGGCGCGGGCCAAGGGCCTGCCGGGTGACTGGGCGGCGCGCGCGGCGAAGATCGTCGAAAGCGCGGTTTATCCCGCGCTCGACCGCCAGATCGCGCTGCTGACCGAGCTGCGCCGCACCACCCCGGCAGGCGATGGCGCCTGGCGCCTGCCGCGCGGCGAGGAAATCTACGCCGCTGCGCTGCAGCAGGCGACGACCACCAGCATGACCCCCGAACAGGTCCACCAGGCCGGGCTGGACCAGGTGGCCGATATCAGCGCCCAGCTGGACGAGATCCTGAAGGGCGCGGGGCTGACCCAGGGCGGGGTGGGTGAACGGCTGACCGCGCTGAACCAGCGACCCGAACAGCTCTATGCCAACACCGCTGCCGGGCGGAAGGAGCTGATCGACAGCCTCAACGCCGGGATGGCCGCGATGTGGGAACGGCTGCCCAAGGCGTTCGCCGATATTCCGCGCCAGCCGCTGGAAATTCGCGCGGTGCCGGCGGAAATCCAGGACGGGGCCAGCAACGGCTATTACAACCGCGCCTCGCTGGATGGCAGCCGCCCGGCGATATACTGGATCAACCTCAAGGACGTGGGCGACTGGCCGAAGTATTCGCTGCCGGCGCTTACCTATCACGAAGGGGTGCCGGGGCATCACCTGCAGGGTTCCTATTCCCAGCTGTCGGGCGATCTGCCGATGCTGCTGCGCAACATGTTCCTGTCTGCCTATGGCGAGGGCTGGGCGCTTTATGCCGAACAGGTGGCCGAGGAACTGGGCGCCTATCAGGGGATCGAGCGCGCGGGCTATCTGCAAAGCTTCCTGTTCCGCGCATCGCGGCTGGTGATCGACACCGGGCTGCACCACAAGCGCTGGAGCCGCGAGCAGGCGACCGACTACATGGTCCAGGTCACCGGCTTTGCCCGCCCGCGCTGCCAGCGCGAGGTGGAACGGTATTGCACCCAGATCGGCCAGGCCTGTTCCTACAAGATCGGGCACATGACCTGGGCCAGCCAGCGCAAGAAGGCCGAAGCCGCGCTTGGCAGCAAGTTCAGCCTGCCGTGGTTCCACGAGGTGCTGAAGGACGGCGTGATGCCGCTGTCGATGCTGGAAGCGCGGATCGACGAGCGGATCAGGGAGCGGCTGGCGCAGGGGTAATTACCCCTCGACCAGCTCCGCCAGTTCCAGCCAGCGTTCCTCGGCCGCGTCCTTTTCGGCGCGGGCGGCCTCGATTGCCTTGCTCAGCGCGGCGAATTTCGCCGGGTCGCGGGTGTAGAGGTTCGCGTCTGACAGCGCAGCCTCGTCGCGGGCGATCTGGGCGAGCAATTCCTCGATCCGGCTGGGCAGCAGATCGTAGTCGCGCTGGTCCTTGTAGGACAGCTTGGCCTTTTTGGGCGGCGGCGGGGGCAGCGGCGCGGCCACGTCGGCAGCGGCCTTCGCGGCTTTCGGCGCGTTGGCGGTGCGGCGCTGCTGGCGCTGCTTTTCCCAGTCGGCATAGCCGCCCGCGACGACATCGACCTTGCCGCTGCCGTCCAGCCCCAGCGTGACGGTAACCGTGCGGTCAAGGAAGTCGCGGTCGTGGCTGACGATCAGGACGGTGCCGTCGTAATCGGCGATCACTTCCTGCAGCAGGTCGAGCGTTTCGAGATCGAGATCGTTGGTCGGCTCGTCCAGCACCAGCAGGTTCGATTTGCGGGCAAATTCGCGCGCCAGCAGCAGGCGGCTGCGCTCCCCGCCCGACAGAGTGCCGACGCGGGCTTCGACCAGGCCGGGGTCAAACAGGAAGTCCTTGAGATAACCCTGGATGTGCTTGCGCACCCCGCGCACGTCGATCCAGTCGCCGCCTTCGGCCAGCACGTCGCGGATGCGCTTTTCCGGCGCCATCAGGCTGCGCTGCTGGTCGATCATCACCCCTTGCAGCGTCTTGGCGAGCGTAACGGTGCCGCTATCGGGCGCGAGTTCGCCGGTCAGCAGCTTGAGCAGGGTGGTCTTGCCCGCGCCGTTCGCGCCGACCAGGCCGATCCGGTCGCCCCGGGTGATGCGCAGCGAGAAGTCCTTGATGATCGTGCGGTCACCGAAGTGCTTGGTGACCTTGTCGGCGACGATCACCGCCTTGCTCTTGGCATCGTCGGTGGCGATGGCGAGCTTTGCCGCGCCTTGCGGGGTCAGCATGGCGGCGCGCTGGGCGCGCATCTCCCACAGTTTTTCCAGCCGGCCCTGGTTGCGCTTGCGCCGCGCGGTGACGCCGCGTTCCAGCCAGTGCGCCTCAAGCTTCAGCTTGGCGTCGAGCTTGTCGGCAGCGCGGGCTTCCTCGGCGTAGATCTGTTCCATCCAGGCTTCGTAGCCACCAAAGCCCACTTCCTTGCGGCGCAGCGAACCGCGGTCGAGCCACAGCGTTGCCTTGGTCAGCCGGGTCAGGAAGGTGCGGTCGTGGCTGATGACCACGAAAGCGCCCTTGTAGCGGTTCAGCCAGTCTTCCAGCCAGTCGATCGCGGCCAGGTCGAGGTGGTTGGTCGGTTCGTCCAGCAGCAGCAGATCAGGCTCGCTG
The DNA here is from genome assembly GCF_041905565.1 of Novosphingobium sp. Lineage (GTDB taxonomy): Bacteria > Pseudomonadota > Alphaproteobacteria > Sphingomonadales > Sphingomonadaceae > Novosphingobium. The sequence goes on from NZ_JAYRKX010000014.1 coordinate 27,974, forward strand.
GCGAGTGCACGGCACAGCGCGGCGCGGCGGCGTTCGCCCCCGCTGGCGCTGTTGGCATCACGCGACAGGTCGATGCCAAGCTGGCCGGCGATGGCCTCCACCTCGTGCCGGGGTGGGGCGTCCGGGCCGGACAGGGTGAAATCCAGCAGCGTATCGAACCCGGTGAAGAACGGGTCCTGTTCCAGCATGACCACGCGGGTGCCCGGCTGGATCGAGCGCTTGCCCTTGTCCGCCTCGATCTCGCCGCCGATCAGCTTGAGCAGGGTGGTCTTGCCCGCGCCGTTGCGCCCGATCAGCGCCAGCCGGTCACGCGGGGCGATGTGCAGGTCAAGGTCGCGGAAGAGCCAGCCAGAGCCTTGTTGCAGGCCCAGGCCTTCCCAGGAAAGTATCGGTGCGGCAGCCATGGTGGCAGGCCCCTAGCGGAACTGCGCGGCGAATGCGAGGGGAAGGGGGATGGGGGTTTGACACGCCGCCCCGCTTGGGGAAGGGAACGCCCATGCGCACAGTCTGGATCAATGGCGAATTCGTTCCCGAAACCGAAGCCAAGGTGTCGATCTTCGATCGCGGGCTGAATTTCGGGCAGGCGGTCTATGAAGTATCCCCGGTGCTGGACGGCCATTTCTGCAACTGGCCCCATCACCAGGCGCGGCTGGTGCGCTCGCTGGCGACGGTCGGGATCAGCGACGATACGCAGTGGCCGGAAATTCTGCGCGAATTGATCGCGCGCAATAACCTCGTCGAAGGGCGGGTCTACCTCCAGATCACCGGCGGCGCGCCGGCTGACCGCGATTTCCTCTCTCCATCGCCGCCCGCGCCGCCGACCCGCTTTGCCTTTACCCAGGCCGCGCAGATGGTGGACAGCCCGCTGGCCACGCGCGGGCTGCGGGTGATGCTGCACCCGGAAGGCCGCTGGACGGTGCGCAGCGCCAAGACCACCCAGCTGTTATACGCCGTCATGGCCAAGGAAACCGCGCGCGCGGCCGGGGTGGACGATGCCTGGTTCGTCGAAGATGGCCTGATCACCGAACAGACCAGCGCCAATGCCCACATCATCGACGCGCGCGGCGTGCTGGTCTCGCACCCGGTGGACTACGGCGTGCTGCCCGGAGTGACGCGGATCTGCACCTTGCAGATCGCCCGCGAGATGGGCCTTACGGTCGAGGAGCGACCCTTTACCCCTGACGAATTGTTCGCCGCGCGCGAGGCGTTTGTCTCCGCCGCCGGATCGCTGGTGCTGCCGGTGGTCGAAGTGGACGGCAAGCCGATCGGCAATGGCGGCCCCGGCACGCTGACCGCCGAGATCCGCGCCCGCTACATTGCCTTGCTCAAAGCCCAATGAACCATTCACCGCTTGTTCAAGGCCGCATGGCTAGGTCTGCCGGTATGTTTCGCAAATGCGCCATCCTGACCGCCGCGCTGCTGGCCCTGCCGATCACCGCGGCCCACGCTGGCCCGGCGGGTGAGCAATCGCAGGCCCGGCGGGAACTGCGCGCGGGCAAGATCCTGTCGGTCCGCGACATCGAAGCCACGGTGCTGCCGGCGATGAAGGGCTGGGAATACTTGGGCTTCGAATATGACCCCACGGCGCTGGCCTATCGGCTCAAGTTCCTGCGGCAGGGCAACGTGATGTTCATCGATGTCGATGCGAGAACCGGGGCTATCCTGCGCCAGACGCGTTGAGCCTTGCGGCGGACCGGCCTATAGCACTCGCAACAGACCCATTTCCCAGCACAAGGGACACCTGACATGCGCATCCTGATCGTCGAGGACGAACCGACCCTTGGCAAGCAGCTCAAGTCCACGCTGGAAGCCACCGGCTATGCCGTGGACCTGTCCACCGATGGCGAGGACGGCCATTTCATGGGCTCGACCGAGGATTACGACGCGGTGATCCTGGACCTTGGCCTGCCCGAGATTGACGGGCTGACCGTGCTGGGCATGTGGCGCAAGGAAGGCCGCAAGTTCCCCGTGCTGGTGCTGACCGCGCGTGACAGCTGGTCGGACAAGGTCGCCGGGCTGGATGCCGGGGCCGACGATTACCTGGCCAAGCCGTTCCAGACCGAGGAACTGATCGCCCGTCTGCGCGCGCTGATCCGCCGCGCTTCGGGCAATACCAGCAGCGAGCTGATCGCGGGCGACGTGCGACTGGACACCCGTTCGGGCCGCGTCACGCTGAACGGCGAGCCGGTGAAGCTGACCGCGCAGGAATACAAGCTCTTGTCCTACCTGCTGCATCACAAGGGCAAGGTCGTCAGCCGGACCGAGCTGATCGAACACATCTACGACCAGGATTTCGACCGGGATTCGAACACGATCGAAGTGTTCGTTACCCGGATCCGCAAGAAGCTGGGCGCCGATGTGATCACCACGATCCGCGGGTTGGGCTACAGCCTCGACGATCCGGCGCAGGCGCGCGGCTGACCCACGGATGAGCGAGACGGACCAGCCGCCTCGCAGCGAGACGGGGCCTGCGCACACCGGTTCGCTGGCGCGGCGCATGATGCTGATCGCGGCGGGCTGGATCACGGTCCTGCTGCTGGGCGGCGGGCTGGCGCTGGATCGCACGCTGGTCAGCCTGGTTACGCGCAATTTCGACAACCAGTTGGGCTACATGCTGACCGCGATGATCGGTTCGGCCGAAGTCGGTCCCGATGGCGAAGTGTTCTTCAACCGCCCGCTCGGCGACCAGCGCTTCCTCGAACCGAACAGCGGCCTCTACTGGCAGATCAGCGGCGATGGGCACGAGGATTTCCCCTCGCGCTCGCTGTGGGATCGCAGCCTGAAGGTCCACGGCGGCCACGTCGACAACGCGCCGCACACCTATGACAGCAACCAGTTCGCGGGCGAACCGCTGCGGATCATGGAACGCTCGATCAAGCTGCCGGGCAGCGATACGCGCTGGTGGTTCACCGTGGCCGAAAGCCGCAAGGAACTGGATGAACAGATCCGGCGGATCCGTTCGATCCTGGCCTGGTCGTTCGTGGTGCTGGGGCTGGGGCTGTTCCTGATGGCCATGGCGCAGACCTGGTATGGCCTTGGCCCGCTGCGCCGCGTGCGGCTGGCGATCCAGCGGATGCGCGCCGCCGGGGCCAACCGGGTGACCGAGCCGCTGCCGCTGGAAGTCCAGCCGCTGGTGCAGGAGCTCAACGCGCTGCTGGCCCATTCGCAGCGCCAGGCCGAAGAAGCCCGGACCCATGCCGGCAACCTGGCCCATGCGCTGAAGACCCCGCTGACGGTGGTGATGAACGCCGCCACCGCCAAGGCCCCGGACCTTTCGGAAACCGTGATCCGCGAAGCGGCGGTGATGCGCCGCCAGGTCGATCACCACCTGGCCCGCGCCCGCGCCGTCGGCCGCCGCGCGGTGGGCCAGGCGCGCGCCAGCGTGGGCGAAAGCGTGGAAGCGGTGCTGCGCGCAGTGACCCGCCTGTACGAGCGCACCCGCTTCGACCTTGACGGCAACCGCGATGCGATGATCGCGATCGAGCGGCAGGACCTTGACGAGATCCTCGGCAACCTGATCGAGAACGCGGCCAAGTATGGCGGCGGGTCGGTATTCGTCACGATGGACCCGACCGCCGAGACGGAGTGGTGCGAAGTCTGGGTCGAGGATGACGGCATGGGTATTCCCGAGGCGGAGCGCACCCGCATCTTCGATCGCGGCGCGCGGCTCGATACGGGCAAGCCGGGCACGGGGCTGGGTCTGGCGATCGTGCGCGACGTGGCGGAAATCTATGGTGGATCGGTCACGCTCGATGAAAGCGAGGACCTGGGCGGCCTCTTGGTCAAGCTGCGCTTGCCGCGGGCACGGGGGAACAAGTGATGCGCAAGGTGATGGCGGCGCTGGCGGGTCTGGCGCTGGGCGGGTGCAACATGGTCGTGTCCGAAAAGCCGTGGTTCGCCGCCGCCGATGCGTTGCAGCCGGGGCTGAAGGACGGGCTGTGGGTCAACCTCAAGGATGCGAAGTGCCGGTTCGATCCGGCCGAAGCGATCCAGGACTGGCCCGATTGCGCCCAGCCGATGCTGGTGCAGGGCGGATACTATCGCGGGCCAGGGCCGGGGCAGGACGATCCCGGGCAATTGCCGGACGTGGAAAAGTGGGAAAAGCTGGGGCATGTGCTGGCGGCGGGCGAACCGGCGATCGACCAGATCGACCTCTCATCCGCGGACGAGCCGGACGCGGCGAAGCCGACCAAGGGCTACCTCTACCTCGCCACCCGGATCACTGCCCGTGACGCGCAGGACCGCGTGGTCGAGGTGGTGCGCTGGCCGGTAGCCTGCGGGCCGCTGCCCAAGCGCAAGAACAAGGGCGCGGCGCGCGGTGCCGACTATGTCACGGCCACGCCATTCCCGGGTCTGGCGGTGAAGGATTCGATCTGCACCGCCAGCGACATCGCCGCGCTGCGCCGCGCTGCCGCCTTGAGCGAAAAGGTTGCCGTGCCCAATGGCACGCCGCCGATCACCAGCCGCTGGGTGCTCGATACGGCGCCCTGAGCGGGCGCGCGGCGCGGCGGTTTATTTCCCGCCCTGCGCCTGTTCGTGGTGGCGGATCACTTCATCGATAATGAAGCGGATGAACTTTTCCCCGAAGTCCGGATCAAGCTGGGCATCGGCGGCCAACCGGCGCAGCCGCTCGATCTGCCGTTCCTCGCGCCCCGGATCGGACGGGGGCAGGGTCTTTTCCGCCTTGTAGGCGCCCACCGCCTTGGTGATGCGGAAGCGTTCGGCCAGCATGTGGATCAGCGCCGCATCGATATTGTCGATCGAGGCGCGGAAATTGGCGAGGACGGGGTCGACAGAGGTTCCAGACATGGATGCTGCGCTAGCACGGCATTTCGAGCAATTCCATTGCTCCGTTTCAGGTTGATTCGAGCTTGCCTTCGCCCTGTCATGGGAGCAAGGGCACCCCGATGAGCGCCGATGTGATCCCCCTGCGCCCGCGCGCGGCCGAACCCTCGCTGCAACCGATGCTGTCGCTGACGGCGGACGGGATGAATTCGGTCAACGCCGTGATCCTCGACCGGATGCAAAGCCGCATTCCGCTGATTCCCGCCCTGGCCGGCCACCTGATCGCCGGCGGCGGCAAGCGGATGCGCCCGATGCTGACTCTCGCCGGGGCGGCGCTGTGCGGCTACGAAGGCTCGCGTCATTACAAGCTCGCCGCTGCGGTCGAATTCATCCACACCGCCACCTTGCTGCACGACGATGTGGTCGATGGCAGCGAACTGCGCCGGGGCAAGGCCACCGCCAATATCATCTTCGGCAATCCCGCGACCGTGCTGGTCGGCGATTTCCTGTTCACCCGCAGCTTCGAATTGATGGTCGAGGATGGCAGCCTGAAAGTGCTGAAGATCCTCTCGAACGCTAGTTCGGTGATCTCGGAAGGCGAGGTTGACCAGTTGACCGCCGCGCGCCAGATCGAAACGAGCGAGGATCGCTATCTCTCGATCATCGGCGCGAAGACCGCCGCGCTGTTCGCCGCCGCCACCCGCATCGCCGCCGTCGTCGCTGAAAAGAGCGAGGCGGAGGAACGCGCGCTGGAAGATTACGGCCGCAACCTGGGCATCGCCTTCCAGCTGGTCGACGATGCGATGGATTACGATTCCGAAGCCAGCGAAATGGGCAAGGGCAAGGGCGACGATTTCCGCGAAGGCAAGATGACCCTGCCGGTGATCCTCGCCTATGCCCGCGGCAGCGAGGACGAACGCGCGTTCTGGCGCGATGCCATCGCCGGGCACCGCACCAGCGATGCCGATCTGGCCCATGCCGTGGAACTGATCGCCCGCCAGGATACCGTCAGCGCCACGCGCGAGCGTGCCCGCCACTATGCCAGCCGCGCGATCGACGCGATCGCCATGTTCCCGGCCAGCGAAGCCAAGGCGGCCATGACCGAAGCGGCCGAATTCGCGGTTCATCGCCGCTTCTGATCCAGCCTTAGCTTCCCGTCGCCCACCGGCCACGTTCCGGCGTGAGCCGCGCCGTGCGTGCGGCGAATGGCGGTGCGGATTCACTGCGATTTAACCACGTAAATCCCACAGTAGCCGTGCTTGGGGGCCATCGTTTCGAACTACGACGAGGGCCATGAACATGATCGAATATCGCAATTCCCGCCCCGCAACAGTGATCGGCCCGATGGGCCGGTTGCTGACCGCCGACACTCTGCCACCAACCGATACGAGCCGCTGGGTCGCCAGCCGCAAGGCCCAGGTGGTGGTGGCGGTGGAAAGCGGCCTGCTGACGCTGGAACAGGTGCTGGCGCGCTACAATCTCAGTCACGAGGAATTCGCCAGCTGGCAGCGCGCGATGGACCGCGCCGGGGTATCCGGCCTGCGCGTCGCATCGGTCCGCCGCGAACGGGCGGCGCGGCGCCGGTCTGGTCCGGCGCACTTGCGGCTGATTCCGGGCTGACCGGACCGCCAGCGCGGGGCGGCTTGCAGCGCGCGCGCTTTCGCCTAATCAGGCGGGCGTGAGTGACCTGCCGATCCATGCCGTCCTGCCCCAGTTGCTGGCCGCCCTGCACGCGGGCAGCGGTGCCGTGCTGATCGCCTCGCCGGGCGCGGGCAAGACCACCTCGGTCGCGCCAGCGTTGCTGGACCAGCCGTGGTGCAGCGGCAGCGTGATCCTGCTCAGCCCGCGCCGGGTCGCGGCGCGCGCGGCGGCGGAACGCATGGCCGAACTGCTGGGCGAAGCACCGGGCGAAACCATCGGCTACCTGACCCGGCTCGACAGCAAGCGTTCGGCCCGCACCCGCGTGCTGGTGATGACCGAGGCGATCTTCGTTTCGACCATCACCAGCGATCCGGAACTGGCGGGCGTGTCCGCCGTCCTGTTCGACGAAGCGCACGAACGCCATCTCGATTCCGATCTTGGCCTCGCGCTCGCGATTGAAAGCCAGCAGGTGCTGCGCCCCGACCTGCGGCTGGTGGTGATGAGCGCGACGATCGACGGTGCGCGCTTTGCCAGCCTGCTCGGCGATGCCCCGGTGGTTGAAAGCGAAGGCAAGGCCCATCCGCTGGCGATCCGCTGGCTGGGCGCGCGCCCGGACCTCAGGACCGAGGACGCGATGACGAGCGCGGTGCTGACCGCCTGGCGCGAGGAGAGCGGCGACGTGCTCGCCTTCCTGCCCGGCGTGGGCGAGATCGAACGCGTGCGCGAACGGCTGGCGGAAAAGCTGCCCCAGGCGCTGCTCCTGCCCTTGCACGGCCAATGCGAACCCGCCGCCCAGCGCGCCGCGATCCGGCGCGATCCGCAAGGGCGGCGGCGGATCGTGCTGGCCACGGCGATTGCCGAAACCTCGCTCACCCTGGATGGCGTGTCGGTGGTGGTCGATGCCGGGCTGTCGCGCGGGGCCGAGTTCGACAAGGCCGCCGGTGTAACCCGGCTGGTCACCCACCGCGCCAGCCAGGCCGCCGCCGCGCAGCGCGCTGGCCGGGCCGCGCGGCAGGGGCCGGGCGTGGCCTACCGCTTGTGGGAAGAAGCCGCGCATCCGGGCCGCGCGCCATTCGATCCGCCGGAAATCCTGACGTCTGATCTTGCCCCGCTTCTGCTGACCCTGGCCGGCTGGGGCGCGGGCGATCCCGCTGCCCTGCCGTGGCTCGATCAGCCGCCACCTGCAGCATTGGCTGCAGCAAAGGCGCTGCTGCAATCGCTCGGCGCGCTCGACCAGGCGGGGCGGATCACGCAGCACGGGCGGGCGATGGCCAGCCTGCCGATGGAGCCGCGCCAGGCGCATATGCTGCTTTATGCTGCGCAGCATGGGGCCGAGCGCGATGCGGCGCGGCTGGCGCTGCTGCTCCAGGAACGCGGGCTTGGCGGGCGGGGTGAAGACCTGGCCGCGCGGCTCGACCGCTGGAATGCTGACCGTTCGGCGCGCGCCGATGCCTCGCGCAAATTGGCCGAGCGTTGGGCCAAGGCGGCGCGCGGGCTGGTCCAGGGGGCAGGGGGCGAGGCGCCGCCGCTGGGCGTGCTGCTGGCCGAAGGATTTCCCGACAACCTGGCCCGCCGCCGCTCTGCCACGGGCGAGGAATGGCTGGCTGCTGGCGGGCGGGGGCTGCGGCTCGATCCTGCATCCTCCCTGGCGCGCGCGCAGTGGCTGGCAGTCGGTGAAGCGCAGGGCGAGGCCAGGGGCGCACGGATCACCGGGGCGATCGCGCTCGACGAAGCCGAAGTCACCCGCTGGCTCGCCCACCGGATCGAGCGCCGCAGCACGTTGCGCTGGGTGGCGGACGAACACCGGGTTGAAGCCTTGCTGGAAAGCCGGCTGGGCGCGGTCACCCTGGCGCGCGGCCCCGATCCCTCGCCCGATCCCGATGCGCTGCGCCTGTTCCTGTGCGAACGCGTCCGCACCGAGGGGCTGGACCTGCTGCCGCTGTCCGGCGCCAGCCGCAGCCTGCTGCGCCGCGCCCGCTTTGCCGGGGTGGAGGTGCTGTTCGAAGAGAGCCTGCTCGCCGATCTCGAACAGTGGCTCGCTCCGCTGCTGGATCGGCGGCTGGATGCCGCGGCGCCCGGCAAGCTGCACGAGGCGCTGCGCGCGCGGCTGGACTATGCCGGGCAGCAGCAGCTTGAACGGCTGGCCCCGGGGCAGTTCACCAGCCCGGCGGGCAGCAGCCACGCCATTGACTATGACGATCCCGGCGGGCCTTCGGTGGAAGTGCGGGTCCAGGCGCTGTTCGGGCTCGACCGCCACCCCATGTTCGGCCAGCCGCCGCAGCCGCTGCTGCTCAAGCTGACCTCGCCGGGCGGCAAGCCGGTGCAGACCACCCGCGACCTGCCGGGTTTCTGGCGCGGATCGTGGAAGGACGTGCAGCGCGACATGAAGGGGCGCTATCCCAAGCACCGCTGGCCCGATGCGCCGTGGCAGGAGGACCCCAGCCTCAAGACAAAGAATGCGTTCGAAGCATCCCGTCGCTCTTGATTTCCGGCGCGATTCGGCAGAAAGCGCCGCCATGCCCGCACGTATCTATCAGCGCCCGAAGAACGCCATGCAGTCCGGCAAGGCTCTGCTTGGCCAGTGGATCCTCGAATTCGCGCCGGCGGAGGCGCGCAAGGCCGACCCGCTGATGGGTTGGACCGGATCGGGTGACACGCAAAGCCAGGTGGTGCTGAAGTTCGATTCCGCCGACGCGGCCAAGGCCTATGCCGAAAAGTACGGCATCCCGGCCGAAATGCACGCCACTCCGCCGCGCCGTCTCAAGCTGCAAAGCTACGCCGACAACTTTCGCTGAGCGAACCGCCGCGCCTGCTGCCTGACCTGTAGGGAGGGGTTGAGGCGGGCGCGTCGATTGCCTGGGTCGCGCTGTGAAGCAACCGGCGACGCCCGCCTCGCCCATCCCAGGGGAGGGAAGGGCTGGATGAACCGCCAGAACGGCGAGTCGAGACAATGATTAACCCGATTCGCCTCGAACGGACTTGCGCAAACGCGACATGCCCGCCATATGCCCGCCCGGGAGTCGGTCGGACGCTTGCGTCCGCCAACCTGGTCAGGTCCGGAAGGAAGCAGCCACAACGGGTTGCGGCGGGTCGGCCGGCTCCTTTTCCCCATTCGACAAGCGCGCGCTGAAACCCTACCTAGGGACCATGGACGATTCCCCCGACATCTTCGGTGCAGAGCCGGAAGACGAGGCCCCTTCGGCTGCCGAGCTTGAGGCGGCGGGCCAGTCTTCGATGTTCGGTGGTCCGGCCCCCGCAACACCGCCGGTGGCTTCGGCCGCGCCTGCGCAGCAGCCGGTGGTCGCCGCTGCTCCGGCGCAGCCTTACCGCGTGCTGGCGCGCAAGTACCGTTCTCAGACCTTTGCCGAGTTGATCGGGCAGGACGCGATGGTCCAGACCCTGGCCAACGCGATCAAGCGTGACCGGCTGGCCCATGCCTTCCTGATGACCGGCATTCGCGGGGTCGGCAAGACCAGCACCGCGCGGCTGATCGCCAAGGCGCTGAACTGCATCGGCCCGGACGGGCAGGGCGGGCCGACGATCGATCCGTGCGGTCAGTGCGAACCCTGCGTGGCGATTGCCGAAGGCCGGCATATCGACGTGATCGAGATGGACGCCGCCAGCCATACCGGCGTCGACGACGTGCGCGAGATCATCGAGGCGGTGCGCTATGCGGCCGTTTCCGCGCGTTACAAGATCTACATTATCGACGAAGTCCACATGCTGTCGCGCAACGCGTTCAACGCGCTGCTCAAGACGCTGGAGGAACCGCCGCCGCACGTGAAGTTCCTGTTCGCCACGACCGAGGTGGACAAGCTGCCGGTCACGGTCCTGTCGCGCTGCCAGCGCTTCGACCTGCGGCGCATTCCGGCGGAGCTGCTGGCGCAGCATTTCGCCGCGATCTGCGACAAGGAAGGCGTCACCGCCGATGCGGAAGCGCTGGCGATGATCGCGGCCGCCGCCGAAGGTTCGGTGCGCGACGGATTGTCGATCCTCGACCAGGCGATTGCCCATGCGGACCTGGGCGGCGATGGCCGGGTTTCTGCCGCGCAGGTGCGCGAGATGCTGGGCCTGGCCGACAAGTCGGTCCAGCGCCGCCTTTACGCCGCGCTGCTGGCCGGGGACGGGGCGCAGCTGCTCGACCTGATCGACCAGCAATTCGCGCTGGGCGTGGAACCGCTGGCGCTGCTGCGCGGGGCCATGGACCTGACCCACCGCGTCACCGTTGCCCAACTTGGCAAGGGCGATGACAGCGCCATCGCGCCCGAGGAAAAGGCCGCGATCGAGGAGTGGGCCGGGGCGCTGACCCCAGGCCAGCTGCACCGCCTGTGGCAATTGCTGCTGAAAGGCCATGACGAGGTGCGCACCGCGCCCGATCCGCTGGTCGCGGCGAAAATGGCGCTGCTGCGCGTGCTGCATGCCGCCGACATGCCCGATCCGGGCGCGCTGGTGAAAAAGCTGGAAGACCTGGCTGCCCAGGGCGGCGCGACCTTTGCCGCGCCAGCGGGCGCACCGCCTGCCGGGCAAGGTGCGCCTGCCGCCGCCGCGCCGCCGCCGGCGCTCGCCGGGCAGGACTGGAAGGCGCTGGTCGAACGGGTTGACCAGTCCGGCCAGCTGCGCGTTGCCCAGGTCATGCATGACTGGGTGCGGGTGATCGACCTGAAGCCCGGCGAGCTGCTTTACACGCTGGCGCCGGGCTTTTCCGGCGATGTCGGCGCAGACCTGCGCGATGCGCTGCTGCGCGCGACGGGCGAACGCTGGCAGGTGACGCGGGGCGAAGGCGATGCCCGCCCGACCTTGCGCGAACTGGCCGAGCAGGCCCGCGAGGCCGACCGCGAGGCACTGCTGCGCTCGCCGCTGGTCGAAGCTACCATGGCCGCCTTTCCGGGGGCCGAAATCGTTGATGAAAAAGCCGAAGCCCGCGTTGTCGGGCAACAAGGCCAGAACTGGAGAAACCGCGCGTGAAGTCGATGGAAGAGATGATCAAGGCCGCCCAGGCTGCCGCCGAGACCATCCAGAAGCAGATGACCGAAAGCCAGTCGAAGCTCGACGGGATCGAGGTCGAGGGCAAGGCGGGTGGCGGCCTGGTGACCATTCGCGCTTCGGCCAAGGGGCGGATCATCGGCGTGGCGATCGACGACAGCCTGCTGGTTCCGGCTGACAAGGGCATCCTCGAAGACCTGGTCGCCGCTGCCTTCAACGATGCCCGCGCCAAGGCGGACGAAGTGGCCGGGCAGGAAATGGCCCGTATGCAACAGGGCATGGGCCTGCCGCCGGGCTTCAAGCTGCCGGGCATGTAAGCCGGAGCGGGGGGAACCGGGCCATCTGGCCCGGTCCGCCCAGCTGTGTTTCTACCGGGCTCGCTCGATCACGACGCCGCCCTTGATCACCCCGTCGACGCTTTCCAGCTCGCGCACATTGGCCAGCGGATCTCCGTCCACCGCGACCAGATCGGCATAGCGCCCCACCGCGATCTGCCCGACATCGCTTTCCTTGCCCAGTGCCTGCGCCGCGTTCAGCGTCGCGGCGCGGATCGCGTCGAGCGGGGTCATGCCATAGGTCACCATGGTGTTGAACTGCCGGCCGACCAGGCCGTGCGGCATCACCCCGGCATCGCTGCCGAATACCATCCGCACCCCGGCCTTGTGGGCCTTGCGGAAGTTGTCGCGCTGGAGCTGGCCGATTTCCCGGTCCTTGCGCAGGTTGTCTTCCAGCACGCCGTTCTTCTTGCCTTCGGCCTGGGTGTAATCGGTGTTGTAGATGTCCATCGCGAACCACACCGGACGGGCGCGGGCCGCGGCCAGCTTGATCCCTTCATCGTCGACCAGGCTGGCGTGTTCGATCGTGTCGATGCCCGAACGGATCGCTGTCTTGATCCCCGCCGCGCCGTGGGCATGGGCCGCCACGCGCAGCCCCCACATGTGCGCTTCATCGGCAATCGCGGTCAGTTCCGCCTCGGTCAGCTGCTGCTGGCCCGGCTCGGTATTGTGCGAGAATACGCCGCCGGTGGCGCAGACCTTGATTACGCTCGCGCCGTACTTGCGCTGGCGGCGCACCTGGTGGCGCAGCTCGTCGGGCGTATCGCCCACGCCTTCGGCCTTGCCCGGCTTTTCCATGCTGGGCGGCAGGCCGGTGGTGTCGCAGTGCCCGCCGGTGCTGCCCAGCGCATAGCCCGCGCCGACGATGCGCGGGCCGATCACATAGCCCTGATCGATCGCCTGCATCAGGCCGATGTCGTTGCGGTTGGCCGAACCGACGTTTCGCACCGTGGTAAAGCCCGCGTCCAGCATCGCCCGGCCGTTGCTGACGGCGGTCATCGCAAAGAAGCTGTCGGTGTATTCAAGGCCGCGCCAGCCGCCGATGTCGGCCGGGCTGTCGAGGTGCACGTGCATGTCGATCAGTCCCGGCACCAGGGTCCTGGCGCCCATGTCGGTGTGGCGCACACCGGCTCCCCACCGCACCGTGCGGGCATCGGCAATCGCGCTGATCCGCCCGTCCGCGCCGACGAAGATCGCCGGATGCTCGACATATTTGCCGCTTGTCACATCAAGATAGCGCGCCGCGGTGATCACCGTCTGGGGTGCGGGGCCCGCTGCATCGGCCCAGGCAGGGTGGGCGGCGGCAGTGCAGGCCAGCAGGCTGGCAAGCGCGGCGATCTTGTACTTGTGCATCTGGTCGAATCCCCTGGATCGGCAAAGCGCCATGGTGCGGAGCCAAGGCCCGCTTGGCAATGTCTGGCGCATGATCGGCCACCGCAGGCTTCCCATCCACAGCCCTGCGGTATGCCCCCATTGCACCGGACCGGGGGCAACCCCATATCCCGGAACAAGGGCGGGATTCACCCGCATCGGCCTATGTCTTGCAGGCCGGAATGGACGGATTTGAAATGACGACTTTGCTACCCCTGCTGCCGCTTCGCGACATTGTCGTGTTCCCCGGCATGGTTGTTCCCCTGTTCGTCGGCCGCGAAAAGTCGGTCGCCGCGCTCGAAGCCGCGATGGCCAGCGACAAGGGCGAGGGCGACAAGGACATCTTCCTGCTCGCCCAGCTCGATCCGGGCTGCGACGATCCCGAGCGCGACGACCTCTACGATATTGGCGTTGTCGCCACCGTGCTCCAGCTGCTCAAGCTGCCCGATGGCACCGTGCGCGTGCTGGTCGAGGCGAAGCAGCGCGGCCAGCTGGGCGCGCTGCGGCTGGAACAGGCCAGCACCGGCGAAATGATGGTGGCGCAGGTCGAACGGCTCGATCCGGTCACCGTGTCGGGCACCGAAGTGTCTGCGATGATGCGCAGCGTGGTCGATACTTTCGCCGAATATGCCAAGCTCAACAAGAAGCTGCCGCAGGACGCCGGCGAGAACCTGGGCGAGATCGTCGATGCCGCCGTGCTGGCTGACAACGTGGCCGCGCACATCCAGGCCAAGGTGTCCGACAAGCAGGCGATGCTGAGCGAGGCCGACCCGCTCAAGCGGCTGGAAATGGCCCATTCCTTCATGGAAGGCGAGCTGGGCGTGCTGCAGGTGGAGCGCAAGATCCGTGGCCGCGTGAAGCGCCAGATGGAAAAGACCCAGCGCGAATACTACCTCAACGAACAGCTCAAGGCGATCCAGAGCGAACTGGGCGGCGACGGCGATGAAGCCAACGAGCTGCAGGAACTGCAGGACAAGATCGACAAGCTGAAGCTGTCGAAGGAAGCCCGCACCAAGGCCAATGCCGAGCTCAAGAAGCTCAAGACCATGCAGCCGATGAGCGCGGAAGCCACCGTGATCCGCAACTACCTCGACGTGCTGCTGGGCCTGCCATGGGGCAAGAAGAGCAAGCTCAAGAAGGACATTCACGCGGCGCAGGCGGTGCTGGATGCGGACCACTATGCGCTCGACAAGGTCAAGGACCGGATCGTCGAATACCTCGCGGTCCAGGCCCGCACCAACAAGCTGAAGGGGCCGATCCTGTGCCTCGTCGGCCCGCCGGGCGTGGGCAAGACCTCGCTCGGCAAGTCGATCGCCAAGGCGACCGGGCGCCAGTTCATCCGCCAGTCGCTGGGCGGGGTGCGCGACGAAGCGGAAATCCGCGGGCATCGCCGCACCTACATCGGCTCGCTGCCGGGCAAGATCGTGTCGAACCTGAAGAAGGCCGGGACCAGCAATCCGCTGTTCCTGCTCGATGAGATCGACAAGCTGGGCCAGGACTTCCGCGGCGATCCGGCCTCGGCGCTGCTTGAAGTGCTGGATCCCGAACAGAACAGCAAGTTCCAGGACCACTATCTGGAGCTGGACTACGACCTGTCCGACGTGATGTTCGTCTGCACGGCCAACAGCCTCAACCTGCCGCAGCCGCTGCTCGACCGGATGGAGATCATCCGGCTCGAAGGCTATACCGAGGACGAGAAGGTCGAGATTGCCGAACGCCACCTGATCGCCAAGCAAGTCGAGGCGCACGGGCTGAAGGCCGGGGAATTCACCCTGACCAGCGAGGGCCTGCGCGATCTGATCCGCTATTATACCCGCGAAGCCGGGGTCCGCACGCTGGAGCGCGAAATCGCGCGGCTGGTGCGCAAGAGCCTGCGCCAGATCCTGGAAGGCAAGACCAAGACCGTCACCATCACGCCCGAGAACCTGGGCGAGTTTGCCGGGGTGCAGAAATTCCGCCACGGCGTGTCGGAAGAGGAGCACCAGGTCGGCGCGGTCACGGGCCTCGCCTGGACATCGGTTGGCGGCGAACTGCTGACCATCGAAAGCGTCACCGTGCCGGGCAAGGGCGGGATCAAGACCACCGGCAAGCTGGGCGAAGTGATGAATGAGAGCGTCCAGGCGGCGTTCAGCTTCGTCCGCGCCCGTTCGCCGGCCTATGGGATCAAGCCCAGCCTGATTTCGCGCAAGGACATCCACATTCACTTGCCCGAAGGGGCGGTGCCCAAGGATGGCCCCAGCGCCGGGATCGGCATGGTCACCTCGATCGTTTCGTGCCTCACGGGCATCGCGGTGCGCAAGGACGTGGCGATGACCGGCGAGGTCACGCTGCGCGGACGGGTGCTGGCGATCGGCGGGCTCAAGGAAAAGCTGCTTGCCGCGCTGCGCGGGGGCATCAAGACCGTCCTGATCCCCGAGGAGAATCGCAAGGACCTGGCCGAAATCCCCGCCAACATCCGCGAGGGGCTGGAAATCATCCCGGTTTCCCATGTCGACGAGGTGCTCGAACGGGCGTTGGTGACCATGCCCGAGCCGATCGAATGGACCGAGGCGGACGATCTGGCCAGCCAGCCCGGCGCGGGCGCTGCGGCGGGCGGCGGGGCATCCCCCACGGCGCACTGATTCTTGCTGCAACGCAGCGATTTAGGGGTGATTCCCGAGTCGCTGCGCTGCATCATTGCCCGCCCCGGGCACGGCAAGCGTCAACCCGCCCGAATTTGGCGTCGAAAAGTGGATAATCGCGGGATTTTTCGCTGGATTGGCTTTGACAGTGCGCCGAAAAATCGCTCAATTCCGCCATCTCTTGAGGCGATTCAAAAGATACAACCCAAGTTTCGAAAGGTAGGGGGATTCCCGCATGAACAAGAACGAACTGATTAGCGCCGTTGCGGATTCGAGCGGCCTGACCAAGAGCGACGCCACCAAGGCTGTCGAAGGCGTGTTCGATGCCATCACCGGCGCTCTGAAGAGCGGCGACGAAGTGCGTCTCGTTGGCTTCGGCACCTTCTCGGTGGCCAAGCGCAAGGCGTCGACCGGCCGCAACCCGCGCACCGGCGAACCGATGAAGATCAAGGCTTCGGCCCAGCCGAAGTTCAAGGCCGGCAAGGGCCTGAAGGACGCCGTCAACTAAGACGCGCCTCTGACGCAGGCCGCATCGCCTCGCGGTCTGACCGAATTCCTCGCGCCGCGCTTGTCCCAGGACAGGCGCGGCGCTTGGCTTTTGGGTTTGGAGGTGGTTCAGCCGGCGGGCTTGGCTTTCACGACGGTCGGCTTGCTCTGGAATGAAACCAGCTTCGAGAACACCCAGGCTACCGCCATCGCCGCCGCCACGGCCAGCGCCTGCACCCAGGCGTCGCGGCCGAGTGCTTCCGACACCCAGACCAGCACGGTCAGGTGGACGCAGTAGAGCGGCAGCGAGAAGGTGCCGAGCCATTCCATCGGCGCTTTCAGCGCCTGCGGCGGGTTGCTCATCGCCACCAGCCACATCACCGCGGGCAGGAACAGCATTACAAACACCAGGTCGCCATTGGCCGTGGTCAGCGGCAGGCTGGGCACCGCGGCGATCCCGATCACCGGCACCACCATTGCCAGCCACCACGGCAGGCCGGGGGTGCGAAGGCCGTCCTTGTACTTGCGCCCGATCCACACCCCCAGGACATAGGAAAAGCCGACGCGCGGCAGGCCCATCCACCAGGTCTTCCAGGTCGGGGCATCGACCCCCATCGTGTCGGAGCGGTGCAGTTGCACGGTGTGGATCAGCCAGGCGCCCAGCGCCAGCGCCAGCACCAGCATGGCGCGGGTCGGCACTTTCTTCAGCGCCAGGGCGTGAATGAAATTGGCCAGCAATTCATAGAACAGCGTCCATTGCGGCCCGTTGAAGCGATAGAACGGTCCGCTGCCGGCCAGGCTGGGGATCATCGCCAGGTCCAGTGCCAGCCACAGCAGCAGGGTCAGCGGGTCGGCCATGCCGATGGAAAAGGCGCGCAGCGCCGCAACCCCCGCGCCAACCGCGACCAGCGGCCACAGCCGCACGAACCGCGCCTTGGTGAATTCGAAGGCGCCGATTCCGGCATTGAGCTTCTTTTCCGTCGAAACCGCCAGCACGAACCCGCTGAGCAGGAAGAACATGTCGACGAACAGGTAGCCGCGCACGAACAACCCGTTCACCCGGTAGACGATGTCGAGGTGGTAAAGCATGATCATGAAGGCCGCGATCCCGCGCAGCCCGTCGAGCTGGAACAGCCGCGCCGGATGCGCTGGTGCCGTGCCTGCTGCCTGTGTCATGCCAAATTCCCCCGTGTCCCGCTGCCCGCCGCCCTTACACCGCAAGTAGGGGGGCTTGGCAAGGACGACTGGGCATTGCCAGACAGGGCCGGGCCGCACCACTGGACGCATCGGGCGCGATGCACTATATCGTCGGGCGATGAACCGCTTGCTTCTTGCCCTTCTGGCCCTGCTGACAGGGCTGGCCGCGCAGGTTTCCCCTGCCCAGGCGCGGATGAGCGGTGCGTCCGACACCGAAATCGGTACGGTCGAAGGGCTGCGCAGCACGGCCCGGCCGGCGTTGCCCGCGCAGTCGATTGCCGCCCCCGTCGTCCGCCAGGAACGCCGCGAACAGGAAGCTTCGCGCAGCCGGCCGGTGCGGGCGCGCGTCTACATCCCCTCGGTCCTGTTCGGGCCCGACCGCGCAATCGAATAGCGCCCCGGCGTCAGCCGTCTTGACCAGCCTGCGCGGGACACCCGGCGCGGGCTTTTGCCCCATACAGTCATCACTATATCAGGAATCTGCCCATGTTCGGCGCCATCGCCAAGGCCTTTTTCGGTTCGTCCAACGACCGCTACGTCAAGTCGCTCGACAAGATCGTCAAGCAGATCAACGCTTTCGAACCCACCATGGAGGCGTTGTCGGACGAGGAGCTGACCGCGCAAACCGCCAAGTTCCGCGCCCAGCTGGAAGCCGGCAAGACGCTGGACGATATCCTGCCCGAAGCTTTCGCCACTGTGCGCGAGGCGGGCAAGCGCGTGCTGGGCATGCGGCACTTTGACGTGCAGATGATCGGCGGGATCGTGCTCCACCGCGGCGAAATCGCGGAAATGCGCACGGGTGAGGGCAAGACCCTGGTCGCGACGCTGGCCACCTACCTCAACGCGATCGAGGGCAAGGGCGTCCACGTCGTCACGGTCAACGATTACCTCGCCCGGCGCGACGCCGAATGGATGGGGCAGATCTACCGCTTCCTGGGTCTGACCGTGGGCGTGATCGTGCCCAACCTGTCGGAAGATGAACGCCGCGAGGCCTATAACTCCGACATCACCTATGCCACCAACAACGAGCTGGGCTTCGATTACCTGCGCGACAACATGAAGCAGGAACGCGGGCAGATGGTCCACCGCCCGTTCAACTATGCGATCGTCGACGAAGTGGACTCGATCCTGATCGACGAGGCCCGCACCCCGCTGATCATTTCCGGCCCGACCGACGACAAGAGCGACCTCTACATCGCGGTCGACGCCGTGGTGAAGCGCCTGTCGGAAGAGCACTACGAAAAGGACGAGAAGACCAAGAACATCACCCTGACGGAGGACGGGGTGGAATGGGCCGAACGCGAGCTGGAAGCAGCCGGGCTGCTGGTCGGCTCGAACCTCTATGACGTGGAGAACACCCAGGTCGTCCACCACCTCGACCAGAGCCTCAAGGCGAATGTCATGTTCAAGCGGGACATCGACTACATCGTCAAGGAAGGGAAGGTCATCATCATCGACGAGTTCACCGGCCGCATGATGGATGGCCGGCGCTGGTCGAACGGGCTGCACCAGGCGGTCGAGGCCAAGGAAGGCGTGCAGATCGAGCCGGAAAACCAGACCATGGCCTCGATCACTTTCCAGAACTATTTCCGCATGTATCCCAAGCTGGGCGGCATGACCGGCACCGCCGCGACCGAGGCGGCCGAATTCTTCGACATCTACAAGATGAACGTCGTCACCATCCCCACCAACGTGCCGGTGCAGCGGATCGACGAGGAAGACGAATTCTACAAGAACACCCAGGACAAGTTCCAGGCGATCGCCAAGCTGATCGCGGAAAAGAGCAAGTCGGGCCAGCCGGTGCTGGTCGGCACGGTGTCGATCGAAAAGTCCGAAATGCTGTCGGACTTCCTCAAGGCCGAAGGGGTCAGGCACAACGTGCTGAACGCCCGCTTCCACGAGATGGAAGCCCACATCGTCGCCCAGGCCGGGCGGCTGGGGGCGGTGACCATCGCCACCAACATGGCCGGGCGCGGGACCGACATCAAGCTGGGCGGCAATGCCGAATTCCGCTTCGAGGATGAGCTCAAGGACATGCCGGAAGGGGCCGAGCGTGATGCCGCGATGGCCCGGATCGAGGCCGAGATCGAGGCCGAAAAGGCCGAAGTGCTGGCCGCTGGCGGGCTGTGCGTGATCGGCACCGAACGCCACGAAAGCCGCCGTATCGACAACCAGCTGCGCGGCCGTTCGGGCCGCCAGGGCGACCCGGGGCTGTCGAAGTTCTACCTGTGCCTGGAAGACGACCTGCTGCGCATTTTCGGCCCGGATACGCTGTTCAGCCGGATGATGAACAGCAACCTGGCCGATGGCGAGGCGATCGGGTCCAAGTGGCTGTCGAAAGCGATCGAGACCGCGCAGAAGAAGGTCGAGGCGCGCAACTACGACATCCGCAAGCAGGTGGTCGAATACGACGACGTGATGAACGACCAGCGCAAGGTGATCTACGCCCAGCGCGAGGAGATCATGGACGCCGAAGCGCTCGACGATGTGGTGCTCGACATGCGCCACGACACGATCAACGCGATCGTCGGCGATGCCTGCCCGCCGGGCTCCTATCCCGAGCAGTGGGACATCGCCGCGCTCAAGGCGCGGGTGGCTGAAGTCGCGGGGATCGATGCCCCGATCGAGGAATGGCTCCAGGGCGACGGGATCGAGCCCGAGGACATCGAGCAGCGGATTGCCGAACTGGCCGACGCCAAGATGGCGGCCAAGATCGGCGATGACGCCGCGATCTGGCGCCAGGTCGAAAAGCAGGTGCTGCTCGAACGGCTCGACCATTACTGGAAGGAACACCTCGCCACGCTGGATGCGCTGCGCCAGGTGGTGTTCCTGCGCGCCTATGCGCAGAAGACGCCGATCAACGAATACAAGCAGGAAGCCTTCGGCCTGTTCGAACGCATGCTGGAAGCGATCCGCGAGGACGTGACCCGGATCCTGTGCAACAGCGAACTGCGCATGCCCGATCCGGTGCAGCTGCCCGACCTGCCGGACTTCCTGACCACCCACATCGATCCCTTCACCGGGGAAAACGACGCAGCCGGGCAGCGCATGGCCGGGGCCGACGCGATGCTGGGCGCGCTGGGCGCTGGCGCGGCGGCGGGCATTCCGGCGGGGCCGGCCGGCACCGATCCCTATGCCGACATGGGCCTGTCGCGCAACGCGCCGTGCCCCTGCGGTTCGGGTGAGAAGTACAAGCACTGCCACGGTGCGGTGGGGTAAGCTGAGCGGTGGATTGGCTCCCCGCCGGGTTCTTCGCCACCGCGCTGCTCTATGCGTCGGTGGGGTTCGGCGGGGGCTCCACCTATAACGCGCTGCTGGCGCTGGCCGGGTTCGATTACCGGCTGCTGCCGCTGGTCGCACTGACCTGCAACGTGGTGGTAGTCACCGGCGGCACGATCCGCTTTGCGCGCGCCGGGGCGGTGCCGTGGCGTGGGGCGCTGGCGCTCTCGCTGGTCGCCGCGCCGCTGGCCTTCCTGGGCGGGCTGACCCCGCTGCGCGAGGCGACCTTCCTGTTCATCCTCGGCCTCAGCCTGGTCGCGGCGGGGCTGGCGCTGTTGCTGCCCCGCGCGAGCGAGGGGGCCGAACCGCCAGCGCGGCTGGCCCGCTACATGGCCGTCATCGCCGCGCCGCTCGGCTATCTGGCCGGACTGGTCGGGATCGGCGGCGGGATATTCCTTGCCCCGGTGCTGCACCTGGCGCGGTGGGATGCGGCGCGGCGGATCGCGGCGACGACCAGCGTGTTCATCCTGATCAATTCGCTGGCCGGGATCGCCGGGCAACTGGCCAAGAACGGCCCCGAGCGCTTTGCCGAAGCGCTGTCGGGCGCGCTGCCGCTGCTGGTGGCGGTCGTGCTGGGCGGGCAACTGGGCAGCCTGCTGGCGCTGCGCCTGCTGCCCGAACGGGTGATTCGCTGGCTGACCGCGGCGCTGACCATCTGGGCCGGCAGCCGCCTGCTGATCGGTTGACGCTTAGGGACAGCGTATTAGTCTGCAATCCTAACATCTGAGAGGATTGCCGATGACCATGGCCGGACCGCTGCCCGCCACCAACAATGACCGAATCGTCTGGGACACGTATCTGGCGGCCTACCGCCTGCCGGTGCTGACCGTTGCGGACGAGGTTGGTACGCTGGCCGCACTGTCTGCCCACGCGCTCGATACGGCCGCGCTCGCGGCGCAGCTATCGGTCAATGCCCGCGCGCTGGCCATCCACCTCTCGCTGCTCGCAGCGATGGGCTTCGTCGAGCGGCGCGAGGGACTGTGGCGCGCCACCGCCGAGGCGCGGCGCTGGCTCCACCCCGAAGCGGAAGGCTATTGCGGCCCGTTGATCCATGGCTTTCGCCAGTCGCAGCCGCTGCACGAACAGCTGCTTGCCACCCTGCGCACCGGCGAGAAGGCCGAGGGCCACGCCTCCGCCGCGGCTGAGTGGGAACGCGGTGATTTACCGCCCGAACTGGCGGTGCGGATCACTGCCTTCATGAATGCCCACAGCCAGGCCTCCGCGCGCGGTGTCGCGATGCTGCCGCTGTTCGCCGAGGTCCGCTCGCTGCTCGATGTCGGCGGCGGCTCGGGAATCTTCGCGATCCAGCTGGCCAGGGCCTGGCCGCGGCTGCGCGCCACCGTAATGGAGATTGCCAGCGTTTGCGCGGCGGCTGACAGCTACATCGCCGAGGCCGGGGTGGAGGGTCGCGTAGCAACGCAGGCGGTCAACATGTTCACTGAAGCGTGGCCGCAGGGCCACGATGCGCTGTTCTTTTCCAACGTGTTCCACGACTGGTCCGAACCGACCTGCCAGATCCTCGCCGACAAGGCCTTCGCCGCGCTGCCCAGCGGCGGCAGGATTCTGCTGCACGAAATGTTGCTTGATGACGACCACTGCGGCCCGCTGGCCACTGCGGCCTTCTCGGTGCTGATGCTGCTTGGCACGCGCGGGCGGCAGTACAGCTTTGCCGAATTGCGCGGGATGCTGGAGCAGGCCGGGTTCACCCAGGTCGAAACCTGCGAGACCGGCGGCGGCTACTACTCGCTGGTCAGCGCCGTCAAACCCTGACCCAAAAAGCAAAAGCCCCGCCGGTGAGGGCGGGGCTTTGCAATGCCCGAGGCGGGGATGGCTCCCCGAGTAGGATTCGAACCTACGGCCAAGTGATTAACAGTCACCTACTCTACCGCTGAGCTATCGGGGAATGTTCCCCCGCCTGCGGGCAGGGGTGCGCCTATACCAGCGTCGGAATATTTGGCAAGCGGGTCTGCCAGCAAAATTTCGTTCAGAAGTGGAATTGCTCGGCAAAGATGCGTTCTTCGAGCGTCTTGCCGGGGTCGAACAGCAAGGTCAGGCGGTCCTGCCGCGCCACCTTGACCTTCACTGCCAGGATGTCGCGCAGTTCCTTCTGGTCGGCCACGGTCGCCACCGGGCGCTTTTCGGGTTCGAGCACGCGAAAATCGATCTCGTAGTGATCGGGAATGATCGCGCCGCGCCAGCGCCGGGGCCGGAACGGGCTGATCGGGGTCAGCGCCAGCATGTTCGATCCCATCGGCAGGATCGGGCCGTTGGCCGACAGGTTGTAGGCGGTGGAACCCGCCGGGGTCGACACCAGGATGCCGTCGCAGAACAGTTCGGGCAGCCGGACCTTGCCGTTGACCGACACTTCCAGCTTCGCGGTCTGGCGGGTTTCGCGCAGCAGCGACACTTCGTTGATCGCGCAGAAGCTTTCCTGCTTGCCGCTGCCGGTGGTGGCGATCATTTCCAGCGGGGTGACATCGAGCGGGCGGGCGCGGGCGACGCGTTCGGCCAGCGGGCGGCTCGACTTGGGGCGGTTCATCATGAAGCCCACGGTGCCATAATTCAGGCCGTAAGCCGGGATCACCCGGCCATGATCCAGCATGTGGTGCAGGCAGTGCAGCATGTGCCCATCACCGCCCAGCACCACGGCCACGTCCGCCTCTTCCAGCGGCACGAACTGGTGCTGTTCCTGCAGGAACTGCGCCGCCTCCTCCGCGCGGGGCGTGTCCGAGGGCATCAGGGCAAGGCGCTGGCGTTGGCTCATGGTGCGCGGTGTATGCATGCCCGCCTGCTTTGGCAATGAGTGCGGGCCGGTTCACTTTGGCGGGAACACTTTTGCAGGAACCTTGTGCTATGGCCTCAGGCGATGAGCGCGCTTCACCCTGACGAGCTTGATGCCGGCCGCGATGCCGTGACCGGCCTGCCCGGGGCCGATGCGGCGCGGGCGCGGCTGGGCGAATGGCTGGCGCGGGGCGAACAGGTCCATGCGCTGCTGATCGGCCTGCGCCGGTTCGATGCGGTCAACCTGGCTTACGGCGCCAGCAGCGGCGATGTGGCGCTGGGCGAACTGGCGCAGCGAATCAAGCATTTCGCCGCCGACGAGCTGGACGGACCGTGGCTGGCTGCGCGGGGCGGGGGCGGGCAGTTCCTGCTGCTCAGCGCCGATCCGTGCAGCCGCGAACGCTGGCAGCTGTTCGGCGCCGAATTGCTGGACCGGCTGGCCCGGCCGATCGCCACAGCCAGCGGCACGGTGCGGCCCAGCCCGCGCGCGGCGCTGCTGCGCGGCCTGGCCGAGGAAAGCGTCGATTCGCTGCTCGACCGGCTGGCCCACGCGCTCGACCGGGTGATGGCCCAGCCGGCCCGCCGCCTGCTGTGGGGCGATGGCGAGGCGACCCGCGCCGGGCGCCGCGCCGCCCTGCTTGAGGCGGACCTGCTCCAGGCGCTCGACCGGGGCGAGATCGAGGTGCTCTATCAGCCGCAGTTCTCCTGCCTCGACGACCGGCTGAGCGGGGCCGAGGCACTGGCCCGCTGGGATCACCCGCAATTGGGCCGGATCGGCGCGGGCGGCCTGTTCGCGATCGCCGAGCGGGCCGACCACGTTGCGCAATTGAGCCGCGAGATCCAGCGCCGCGCATTGGAAGGCGCGCGCGACTGGCCGATGGACCTGCGCCTCTCGCTCAACGTCACGCCCAACGATCTGATCGCGGAAAACTTTGCCGCCGAATTTGCCGCGCTGGTCAAGGACAGCGGCTTTGCGCCGTGGCGGGTGACGCTGGAAGTGACCGAACAGGTCCTGCTGGCCGATGTCAGCCACGCCGCGCGCGCGCTGGGCCAGCTGGCGGGGCAGGGGATGCGCATCGCGCTTGACGATTTCGGGGCGGGGTTCTGCAACTTCCGCTACTTGAAGCTGCTGCCGCTGCATTACCTCAAGCTGGACCGCAGCATGATCGACGGCGTGGCGGGCGACGCCCGCGACTTGGCGGTGCTCCGCGCGATCCTGGCCATGGCCGGGGCGCTGGATCTGAAGGTCATTGCCGAAGGCGTCGAAACTGAAGCCCAGCGCGTGCTGGCGGCGCACGAAGGCTGCGCCTTTTACCAGGGCTTCCTGCGCGCGCAGCCGATGAGTGCCGCCGAATTCACCGCCCTGGCGCGCAGCTAGCGTGCCTTGCGGGCGATCTGGCTCAGCCCCTTGGTCAGCTGGAACAGCCCGTTGAGCCGCGCTTCGGCGCTGCCCCAGGCGCGCTGCACCACGATCTTGCTGTCGGGCCGCAGCTTGATCGTGCCCGCCAGCCGTTCGGCATAGGCGACCAGCCCGGCCGGATCGGCGAACTGGTCGCCGTGGAAGGCGACCAGCGTGCCCTTCGGCCCGACGTCGATCTTGGCGATGTTCGCCTCGATCGCCTGGCGCTTGATCTGGATGAGCTTGATCAGGTTGGCGGTCGGGGCGGGCAGCGGGCCGAAGCGGTCGATCATTTCGGCCGAGAGCGATTCGACTTCGCCCGCGTCCTCGGCATCGTTGAGGCGGCGGTAGAGCGCCATGCGCACCGCGAGATCCGGCACATAGTCTTCCGGGATCATGATTGGTGCATCGACCGTGATCTGCGGGCTGAGCGCGTGACGTTCCTTGGCAATGCCCATGTCGCCCGCCTTGGCCGCCAGAATCGCGTCCTCAAGCATCGACTGGTACAGCTCGAACCCGACCTCGCGGATATGCCCGCTCTGCTCGTCGCCGAGCAGGTTGCCCGCGCCGCGAATGTCGAGATCGTGGCTGGCGAGCTGGAACCCCGCGCCGAGCGAATCGAGATCGCCGAGCACCTTCAGCCGCTTTTCCGCCACTTCGGACAGCTGGGTATCCGCCGGGGTGGTGAGATAGGCATAGGCGCGCAGCTTCGACCGGCCCACCCGCCCGCGCAACTGGTAGAGCTGGGCGAGGCCGAAGCGGTCGGCGCGGTGGATGATGATCGTGTTGGCGCTCGGAATATCCAGCCCGCTTTCGACGATGGTGGTGGAGAGGAGCACTTCGTACTTCTTCTCGTAGAAGGCGCTCATCCGCTCTTCCACTTCGCCCGCCGCCATCTGGCCGTGGGCGGAGATATAGCGGACTTCGGGCACGGTCTTGTGCAGCCAGTCCTCGACCTCGGCCATGTCGGCGATGCGGGGGACGACGATGAAGCTCTGCCCGCCGCGGTGGTGTTCGCGCAGCAAGGCCTCGCGCATCACCATGTCGTCCCATTCCATCACATAGGTGCGCACCGCGAGGCGGTCGACCGGGGCGGTCTGGATAGTGGACAGCTCGCGCAGGCCTGACATGGCCATCTGCAAGGTGCGCGGGATCGGCGTTGCGGTGAGCGTCAGGACGTGGACATTGTGGCGCAGCTGCTTGAGCGCTTCCTTGTGGTTGACGCCGAAACGCTGTTCCTCGTCCACGATCACCAGCCCGAGCCGTTTGAACTGCAGGCTCTTGGCGAGCAATGCATGGGTGCCGACCACGACATCGACCGTGCCGTCGGCAAGGCCAGCCTTGGTCGCCTTGGCTTCCTTGTCGCCGACCAGCCGCGACAGGCGGCCGACGTTGAGGGGGAAGCCGGAAAAGCGCTCGGTAAAGCCGGTGAAGTGCTGGCGCGCCAGCAGGGTGGTGGGGGCGATCACCGCCACTTGCTGTCCGGCCATGGCCGCGACGAAAGCGGCGCGCAGCGCGACCTCGGTCTTGCCGAAGCCGACGTCGCCACAGACCAGCCGGTCCATCGGCTTGCCTTCGCCCAGATCGCCCAGCACGTCCTCGATCGCGGCTTCCTGGTCCTCGGTTTCCTGCCAGGGGAACTTTTCGACGAACTGGTCGTAGCTGGACGGGTCGACCTGCAGCGCCGGAGCGGTGCGCAGCGCGCGCAGCGCGGCGGTGCGCAGCAATTCGTACGCGATCTCGCGGATGCGTTCTTTCAGCCGCGCCTTGCGCTTCTGCCAGCCTTCGCCGCCGAGCCGGTCAAGCGCGACGAATTCCGCGTCCGAGCCATAGCGCGACAGGACGTCGATATTCTCGACCGGCACATAGAGCTTGTCGCCGCCGGCATATTCGAGCGCCACGCAGTCGTGCGGACTATCGCCCACCGGGATGGATTGCAGCCCGACATAGCGGCCGATCCCGTGCTCCATGTGGACCACCAGGTCGCCCGGGGTCAGCGCGCTGAGTTCGGCAAGGAACGCGTCCGCGCCCTTGCGGCGCTTCTTGCGGCGGACCAGCCGGTCGCCCAGCATGTCCTGTTCGGTGACCAGTTCCAGCTCGTCGCTGGAGAAGCCGGTTTCCAGCGGCAGGACCAGCGCCACCGGCGCGCCCTTGGCCGCCAGACCCATCGCTTCCTGCCAGCTTTCGGCCAGGACCGGGGCGGGGCGCGCCGCTTCGCCCAGGATCGCGGCGATGCGCGCGCGGCTGCCCTGGCTGTAGGCGGCGATCAGGGTCTTGCGCCCGCGCTTGGCCTGCCCGGCGAGATACTGCGCGGCGGCTTCGTAAACGTTGTCGCCGCGCGCGCGCTCGGGCGCGAAGTCGCGGCTGCCGGCAAAGCCGAAGTCGACCACCCCGGCGCTGTCCGGCTGGGCGAAGATGTCGGTGCGGTGGATCGGGCGGCCCTGCAAGGCCGCGTCGAGCTCCGCGCGGGCCAGGTAGAGCGCATCGGGCGCCAGCGGGCGGTACGACCCGGCCGCCTTGCCCGACGTGTCGGAACGCGCGGCGTAGTAATCGGCAATGTCGGCCAGCCGTTCGTCCGCCGCGCCTTGCGCCGCGCTGTCAATCAGCACCAGGTCGGCCGCGCCGAGGTGGTCGAACAGCGTGGCCATCCGGTCCTCGAACAGCGGCAGCCAATGTTCCATCCCGGCCAGCCGCCGTCCGTCGCTGACCGCCTGGTACAGCGGATCGCCGGTCGCATTGGCGCCAAACTGTTCGCGGTAGCGGCCGCGAAAGCGCTTGATCGATTCCTCGTCGAGCAAGGCCTCGCTGGCGGGCAGCAGCAGGTGTTCGGGGATCGCCCCGATCGAACGCTGGGTGTTGGGATCGAACAGGCGCAGCGTTTCCAGCTCGTCCCCGAAGAAGTCGAGCCGCAGGCCGTGATCCAGCCCGGACGGATAGATGTCGAACAGCGAACCGCGCACCGCGTATTCGCCGGCATCGGCCACCGTATCGGTGCGCGAATAGCCCTGGCGCTGCAGCAGCGCGATCAGGCTTTCGCGCCCGATCGACATGCCCGGTTGCAGCGCGCGGACGCTTTCGCGGATGCGGAACGGGGTCTGCACGCGTTGCAGCACGGCGTTGATCGTGGTGACCAGCAGCTGCGGCGCGCGCGGCTTGGCTTGAAGCCGGTAAAGCGCCGCCAGCCGCCGCGCGCTGACCGACAGGGCCGGGCTGGCGCGGTCATAGGGCAGGCAGTC
Source organism: Novosphingobium sp. (assembly GCF_041905565.1). Taxonomy (GTDB): domain Bacteria; phylum Pseudomonadota; class Alphaproteobacteria; order Sphingomonadales; family Sphingomonadaceae; genus Novosphingobium. The sequence continues at coordinate 56,088 of NZ_JAYRKX010000014.1, forward strand.
CCACGCGGGGAAGGCCAGCACATCCAGTTCCGGCGCGAAGAAGGCGGCGCTGTCGACAATCGCCTGCATCGCGGCTTCGTCCGGCGCGATGAACGCCGCCCGCCCGCCGCGCGCTCCCGCATGGGCGGCGCGGGCCAGATCGGCCAGCACCAGCGGCTGCGCGCCGCGCGCGACGGAGGACAGGGTCAGCGGGGCTTTCGCCGCCAGGATTTTCGACAGGTCAGGCATCACACACGCAACGGCAAGCGCCCCGCGTGCCGAATCAGGGCAAGCGGGGGGCGGGAAAGGAAGCGCAGGCCTTAGCGCCTGGCGGCGGCCCTGTCAGCGCGGGATGTCGACGTAGTCGAGCTTGCGGAACGCATCCATCAGCGCGCCGCGATACTCCTCGGGCACGTCCAGCGTGCCCAGCGCCCAGCCCAGGATGTCGACGTCTTCCTCGTCCAGCAGGCGTTCGAACCAGTCGATCTGGCTTTCGTCCCAAGCGGCGTGGAACTTGTCGAAAAAGCAGCCGATCATGTAGTCCGCCTCGCGCGTGCCGCGATGCCAGGCGCGGAACTTCAAGCGGCGGAGGCGGTTTTCATGCGGGCTGTCGGGCTGGTCCATGGCATCGCCGCTAGGCTGCGGCGATGCCTCTGGCAAGCTCAATGCTTCTCGCGCAGCGCGGCCAGGATGTCAGCCGGCTGGCGGCCAACCAGGTCCTTGGCGCATTCGCGGATCACCGCTCGCTCGGTCATCTTGTGATAGTGCTTGCGCGCTTCGCCCAGGCTGCGCGGACTGGCGATCACCACCAGCTGTTCGATCTTGTGGCCCAGCACCTGCGCGTTCAGCCATTCGACCGCCGCGCCGACATGGGCATCCTCGGCCACCAGATGATCGGCATGGTTGCCGTGCGAGGAATGGTGGCTGACCCCGGAATGGTTCCGGCTGTCGAGCGTCGGTGCGGGCAGCGCGGCCAGTTCCGGCCCGGCTTCGTCCCCGGCATTGCGGTAAAGTTCGAACTTCTGGCCGTCGATCAGGGCAATCACGGCTCCGTGTGGCAACAGCATCGTGCACTCCTTTTCCCAATTGAGCGGAGTGAGCGCCCGGTTGCCGCGAAAATCCATGCGCTCGGTCAAATCGTGCGGCGGATTGCCCCCTTTTACCGACCGGACGCATCGGGCATGAGGCATGGTATGCGTCCCGACCGGCTCAACCCCCTGTTCGCCGCCGCCGACAGCCTGAAAGGCGTCGGCGCCGGGCTGGCGCGCCCGCTGGAAAAGCTGGGGCTGACCCGGATCAGGGACTTCGCCTATCACCTGCCCGACCGGTTCGTGCAGCGCCGCGCGGTGGAAAACCTGGACGAGGCGAGCGTGGGCGAAAACGTGGTCGTGGCGCTGACCCCGGTTGAGCATCGCGCCTCGTCCGGGCGCGGGCCGTTCCGGGTGGTGGCGACTGACAGCGCGGGCAATGTCTGCACGCTGACCTATTTCGGGCGCGCGTCCTACACCGCGAAGAAGCAGCTGCCGCTGGGCGAGCCGCGCTGGGTGGCCGGCCGGCTCGACCAGTATGGCCAGATGCTCCAGATCGTGCACCCGGATCACGTGACTGACAGCAGCGGCGCGGCGCTGGGACAACTGGTTGAGCCAATCTATCCGCTGTCCGAAGGGCTGACCCAGGGCCGCATGGGCGCGCTGGTCCACCAGGCGCTGGAGCATGTCGAGCCTTTGCCCGAATGGATCGAGCCGGCCTTGCTGGACCGGATGCAGTGGCCCGCCTGGCGCGATGCGCTGCTGCTGGCGCACCAGGGCGAACACCCCGCCGCGCGCGACCGGCTGGCCTATGACGAGCTGCTCGCCAACAGCCTGGCCTTGCTGCTGGTCAAGCAGAGCAACCGCAGCCGGGTGGGTACGCCGCTGGTCGGCGATGGATCGCGCCGCGCGCGTCTGCAACTGCCGTTCCCGCTGACCGGCGCGCAGCGCCGCGCGATTGCCGAGATCGAGGGCGACCTGACGCAAAGCGCGCCGATGCTGCGGCTGCTGCAGGGCGATGTCGGATCCGGCAAGACGGTGGTGGCGCTGGAAGCGATGCTGATCGCGGTGGAAGCGGGCGCGCAGGCCGCGCTGCTCGCCCCGACCGAGATCCTCGCCCGGCAGCACTACGAAACGCTGAAGCGCATGGCCGCCGGCACCGGGGTCGAAATCGCCCTGCTGACCGGCCGCGACAAGGGCCGCGCGCGCGAGGCTGTGCTGATGGGGCTGCTCGATGGCAGCATCGACATGGTGATCGGCACCCACGCGATCTTTCAGGATACGGTGACTTACAAGCACCTGGCCTTGGTGGTGATCGACGAACAGCACCGCTTCGGAGTGGGTCAGCGCCTGCTGCTGACCCAGAAGGGCCGCCGCACGCCGCATTGCCTGGCGATGACCGCCACCCCGATCCCGCGTACGCTGACCTTGGCGCAGTATGGCGAAATGGACGTCAGCAAGCTGGACGAGATGCCGCCGGGCCGCCAACCGATCGACACTCGCGTGGTCGCGGTGGAGCGGGTCGAGGATGTGATCGGCGCGATTGCCCGGCACATCGAAACCGGGCAGCAGGTCTATTGGGTCTGCCCGATGGTGCGCGAACAGGAATCCGCGGATCTGGCTGCGGCCGAAGCGCGCTTTGCCGAACTGCGCGAACGCTTTGGTGACCGGGTGGTGCTGGTCCACGGGCAATTGCGGCCTGAGGTCAAGGACGCGGCGATGGAACGCTTTGCGCGCGGCGAGGCGGCGCTTCTGGTGGCGACCACGGTGATCGAAGTCGGCGTGGATGTGCCCAATGCCACCCTGATGGTGATCGAGCAGGCCGAACGCTTCGGCTTGGCGCAATTGCACCAGCTGCGCGGCCGGGTGGGGCGGGGGGCGGCCAAGAGCACCTGCCTGCTGCTGCGCGGGGCCATGCTGTCGGAAACCGCGCGCGAGCGGCTGGCCCTGATGCGCGAAACGCAGGACGGCTTCCGCCTGGCCGAGGAGGACCTGCGCCTGCGCGGCGGGGGGGAACTGCTGGGCACGCGGCAATCGGGCGATACGCCGTTCCGCGTGGCGCAGCTGGACCAGCTCCAGCGCCTGTTGCCGGTCGCCCATGATGACGCGCGCCTGCTGGTGGAGCGCGACGGCGGGCTGACCGGCGAACGCGGCGAGGCCGCGCGGCTGCTGCTCTATCTGTTCGAACGCGACTGGGGCGTGCAGCTGCTGCGCGGCGGCTGAACGCTCAGGCTGGCGCGTCCTTCCAGGCGTAGAGCAGCCGCCCCGGACCCAGCCTGGTCAGCAATGGCAGCAGATCGGCCTGCGATACGGCAAAGCAACCCTGGCTGCGTCCGATCCGGCCCTGCGCCTGCGCCATGGCGGGCGAGACATAGTCCGCCGCGTGGATCACGATGTTGCGGGCCAGCGCGGCGTTGTTTTCCGCATCCAGCCCGATCAGCCGGCGCGAGCGGCCGTGCTTGCCGATATAGGCGTCGCTGGTCAGGTAGGCCCCCCGGCTCGACGCTTCGCTGCCGTGGCGGTTGGAAAACCGCTCGGGCCAGCCGACATTGGCCGGGTCCGAGCCGCGACCGTGCGAGACCAGCATGGTGTCGATCACCCGCCCGCCGGCCACATCGACCAGTTGCATGCGGGGCAGGCGGGAATGGGCGGCAAAGTTAACGATGCCGATCACGTCTCGGTTGGCGATGCGGGCGGCGTGATGGTCAAGCGCAGCCAGGGCCTGCGGCAGCAGGGCCGGAGCCTCGCCGCAGTTCGGCGCCGCGAAAACGCGCGGTGCGGCGACGAGGCCGGCAGTGCTTGCAACCATCGCGCCGAGCATCTGGCGCCGGTTGATTGTCATAAAGGGGCAAATCCCGAAGTTCTTTGCTGGTGATTTGGGAAAGCGGTGGCAGATTACAACGGATCAACGGGAGGATCGGATGAAACGTGGCCTGCTTGCGCTGAGTGTCTGGCTGCTGGCCAGTGCGCAGGTGCCGCCGCCTGCGCCGGCGTGGAACGCTGCGGCGCTGGCGCGATTGCGGCACTGGGTGGATGCAGCCCCCGAGGACGCCTTGCCGCGCCCGGATACCGCTGCGCTCGACTGGGCGGCGGCCAGCGGCAATGCCGCCGCGATCGACCAGGCCGCCGATACGCTGGCCTTGCGGCTGGCGCGGATGCACCTGCTCGGCACCGGGGCGCGGACCGGGTGGAAGATCGTGGATAGCGATACGGCGATCGATCTGCCCGCCGTGCTGCGTCAGGCACTGGCCGCCGGCACGCTCGAACCGTTCCTGGCGGGACTGCGCCCGCAGCACCCCGATTACACCGCGCTGCGCGCCGCCTATGCGGTAGAGCGCGATCCGGCGCGGCGGGCGGATCTGGCCCGCAACATGGAACGCTGGCGCTGGATGCCGCACCGGCTGGCGGACGACTATGTGCTGGTCAACGCCGCCAGCTTCGAAGCGCGGCTGTGGCGCGGCGGGCGGCAGGCCGGGGTCTGGCCGGTGATCGTCGGCAAGACCCGCACACCCACGCCGGTGTTTGCGGCCACCATTACCGGCGTCACGCTCAACCCGTGGTGGGATGTGCCGGGCAGTATCGTGCGCGAAAGCGTTGGCGCGCTGATGCGGCGCAGCCCCGCCACGGCGCGGGCGCGCGGCTATGTGTGGAGCGGGGGGCGGATCCGCCAGCGCCCCGGGCCGGGCAATTCACTGGGGCAGATGAAGCTGGTGATGCCGAATCCTTACGGCGTTTACCTGCACGACACGCCAAACCGCGACCTGTTCGGCCGCGAGGTGCGCGCGTTCAGCCACGGCTGTGTGCGGGTGGGCGACGCGCTAGGGCTGGCCGCGGCGGTGCTGGACGGGGTGCGGACCCGGGCACAGATCGACGCGCTGGTGGCGGCGGGCGACACGGTCAGCATCGATGCGGCGCGGTCGATGCCGGTCTACATCACCTATTTCACCGCCGGGCTGCGCGGCGATGGCAGCTTCGCGCATTTCCCGGACATCTATCGCCGCGACGCCAAGGTTCTGGCCCTCGCCCCTGGTGGGGGCGAGGCCTGCGCCATCTGACAATGCTGCGTGAAAAGAGTGAATTGGTCGGGGAAAGAGGATTCGAACCTCCGGCCCCTGCCTCCCGAAGACAGTGCTCTACCAGGCTGAGCTATTCCCCGACCGATCCAGAACCCCCGAAAGGGCTCAAGGCAGGAGCGCGCCTATAGAGAGCGATTCCCGGGGTGGCAAGCGGGCAATCGCATGTTTATCGTTTGAACATGCCTATCCCCGCGAATCCGAACCCTTCCGCCGCCGATCACTGGGAATGGCAGTACCTTCACCTGATGCGCCGCATCTGGGAGCAGGGGGACGAACGGATCGACCGCACCGGGATCGGCACGCGCTCGGTGTTCGGGACCGAGCTGCGGTTTGACCTGTCGGGCGGGGCGATGCCGCTGCTGTCGACCAAACGGGTCTACTGGAAGACCGCGAGCCGCGAATTCCTGTGGTTCCTGACCGGCGATACCAACATCCGCGAGCTGTGCCGCCAGGGCGTGGAAATCTGGACCGACTGGCCGCTCGACCGGTATCGCCGCGAAACCGGCGACCAGATCGAACGGGCGGACTTCTCGAAGCGAATCGCCGAGGATGCCGAATTTGCCGCGCGCTGGGGCGATCTGGGCCCGGTCTATGGCAAGCAATGGGTCAACTGGCCGGTGTTCGAACCGGCGGGCGAAGGACTGTTCCGCCAGCGCGCGCAGGGCATCAACCAGGTCGCCGAGGTGGTGAAGTCGCTGCGCGAAAACCCCGGCAGTCGCCGCCACATCGTCGAAGGGTGGAACGTGGCCGAGCTTGACCGCATGGCCCTGCCGCCCTGCCACAAGAGCTATCAGTTTCACGTCAGCGCCGGAAACCGCCTGTCCTGCGTGCTTTACCAGCGCAGCTGCGACGTGGCGCTGGGGCTGCCGTTCAACCTGTGGGGCGCGGCGCTGTTCACGCGGATGCTGGCACAGCAGTGCGACATGGAACCGGGCGAACTGGTGTGGATGGGGGGCGATACGCACCTTTACCTCAACCATGCTGACCTGGTCGAAGCCCAGCTGGCGCGGGTGCCCAAGGGCAGCGCAACAATGCGGATTATGCGGCGGCCCGAATCGATCTTTGATTACCGGATCGAGGACTTCGAAGTGCCGGACTATGCGCCGCAGGGACATCTTGCGGCGCCGGTCGCGGTTTAGTTGACGATGTAACCAGTTTGAAATAATATGTCGCTCGACTAAAATTTGCTTCCACGGACGCATGGGGCGTCCGGCAAGCGGGAGAGCGCGATCATGGGCCAGGGGCCTGATGCTGGCGGCGATCGGCGCGGCAATCTGCCGCCGCTGTCGCTGCATGTTCCCGAACCGCCGTTCCGGCCGGGCGATCCGGTGGACTATTCGTTCCTCGACATTCCGCCCGCCGGCGCTGCGCCGCGCCCGGACGAGAGCTGCGATCCGCATGAGACCGCGCCGCTGTGCACCGGCATGATCCGTGTGCTGGATGAAGATTACCGCGCGGTCGGGCCGTGGGATCCGCGGCTCGATCCCGAAACGCTGCGGCGAATGCTGCGCGTCATGGCGCTGACCCGCGCGTTCGACGACCGGATGTATCGCGGCCAGCGCCAGGGCAAGACCAGCTTCTACATGAAGTGCACCGGCGAGGAGGCCACCAGCGTCGCGTCCGCCTTTGCACTCGATAACGATGACATGGTGTTTCCCAGCTATCGCCAGCAGGGCATCCTGATCGCGCGCGGCTATCCGATCCAGGAAATGATCAACCAGATCTATTCCAACCGGGCGGACAAGCTGAAGGGCCGCCAGTTGCCGATCATGTATTCCAGCCGCGAACACAACTTCTTCACGATCAGTGGCAACCTGGCGACGCAGTATCCGCAGGCGGTTGGCTGGGCCATGGCCAGCGCGATTCGCGGCGATACCCGCATCGCCAGCGCCTGGATCGGCGAGGGTTCCAGCGCGGAGGGCGATGCCCACGCCGCCTTCACCTTTGCAACGGTGTTCAATGCGCCGGTGGTGCTCAACATCGTCAACAACCAGTGGGCGATTTCCAGCTTTTCGGGCTTCGCCGGGGCCGAGCGGGCAACCTTCGCCAGCCGCGCCACGGGCTATGGCATCGCCGGGCTGCGGGTCGACGGCAACGATGCGCTGGCGGTCTATGCCGCCGCGCGCTGGGCCGCCAACCGCGCCCGGGCGAACAAGGGCCCGACCCTGATCGAACACTTCACCTACCGCGCCGAAGGGCATTCGACCTCGGACGATCCCAGCCAGTACCGCAGCGCGCAGGAGCGCGAGGAATGGCCGCTGGGCGATCCGATCATGCGGCTGAAGCGCCACCTGGTCGCCATGGGTGAATGGTCGGTCGAAGCGCACCGGGCGATGGACGCGGAGCTGGTCGAACAGGTCAAGGCGGCGACCAAGGAAGCCGAAAAGAACGGCGTGCTGGGCCACGGGCTGCACCACCCGTTCCACACGATGTTCGAGGACGTGTTCGAGGAGCTGCCCTGGAACCTGCGCGAGCAGGCCGACCAGGCGATGCGCGAACGCCGGATCAAGTGGCCGGACTGGAAGGAAGCATGAGCGAGCAGCTGGAAGAAGGCCCGGTGACCCTGGCCGAAGCGCCCGTCCGCCGCCTCAACATGATCGAGGCGATCAACGAAGCGCTCGACATCATGATGGAGCGCGACGACACCGTGGTCGCGTTTGGCGAGGACGTCGGCTATTTCGGCGGAGTGTTCCGCGCCACGGCGGGCCTGCAGAAGAAATACGGCAAGGCGCGCGTGTTCGACACGCCGATCAACGAATGCGCGATCATCGGCGCGGCGGTGGGCATGGCCGCCTATGGCCTGCGCCCGGTGCCGGAAATCCAGTTCGCCGACTATATCTATCCGGGCTACGACCAGCTCGTCTCGGAAGCGGCGCGGCTGCGCTATCGTTCGGCCGGGGAATTCACCGCGCCGATCACCGTGCGCTCGCCGTTCGGCGGCGGGATCTTCGGCGGGCAGACCCACAGCCAGAGCCCGGAAGCGCTGTTCACTCACGTTGCCGGGCTGAAAGTGGTGATCCCCAGCACGCCGCATGACGCCAAGGGGCTGTTGATCGCCGCGATCGAGGACAACGATCCGGTGATCTTCTTCGAACCCAAGCGGATCTACAACGGCCCGTTCGGCGGCTATTATGACAAGCCGGTCGAACCCTGGGCCAGGCATCCGGCCTCGGAAGTGCCCGAGGGCTATTACTCGATTCCCTTGGGCAAGGCGAAAGTGGTGCGCGAGGGCGAGGCGCTGACCGTGCTGGCCTATGGCACGATGATTCACGTCGCCAGCGCCGTTTGCGCCGAAAAGGGCGTGGACGCCGAAATCATCGACCTGCGCACGCTGGTCCCGCTGGATATCGAGACTGTGCAGAGGTCGGTGGAAAAGACCGGCAAATGCCTGATCGTCCACGAAGCGACCCGCACCGGTGGCTACGGCGCGGAGCTGAGCGCGCTGGTGCAGGAACACTGCTTCTATCACCTCGAACGGCCGATCGAACGCGTCACCGGGTTCGACACGCCCTATCCCCATAGCCTCGAATGGGCCTATTTCCCCGGCCCGGTCCGCATTGGCGAGGCGATCGACCGCTTGCTGAAAGACTAGGAAATGACCTCGTCATTGCGAGCGTAGCGAAGCAATCCAGGGGCGCGTTACGCCGTCCTGGATTGCTTCGTCGCTACGCTCCTCGCAATGACGAACATGAGGAAACGACATGGGCCGTTACACATTCAACCTCCCCGACATTGGCGAAGGCATTGCCGAGGCCGAGATCGTCGCCTGGCACGTCAAGGTGGGCGACCGGGTCGAGGAAGACGACAAGCTGGCCGACGTCATGACCGACAAGGCCACGGTCGAAATGGAAAGCCCGGTGGCCGGGACCGTGATCGAAGTGGCCGGCGCGGAAGGTGACATGATCGCGATCGGTTCCGCCCTGGTGGTGATCGAGACTGAGGGGGAAGGGGAGGCAGAACCGGCCGCGACGCCGGCAGCGCCGGTTGCCCCCGCGCCGCCGCCTGCGCCCGAACCGCAGCCCGCGCCGGCTCCCAAGCCCGCTCAGCCTGAGCCTGTGGTCGTCCAAGCGCCCGCTCCGCAGGCCAAGGTTCTCGCCAGCCCGGCGGTGCGCGCCCGGGCGAAGGATCTCGGTATCGACCTCGCCCAGGTTCGTGCTGCCGAAGACGGCCGCGTGCGTCACGCCGATCTGGATGCGTTCCTGGCCTATAACGGGGCGTACCGCGCGCCGGGCGGCAGCCGCGCGGACGAAGTGATCAAGGTAATGGGTCTGCGCCGCCGCATTGCCGAGAACATGGCCGCGTCCAAGCGCCACATCCCGCACTTCTCCTATGTCGAGGAATGCGACGTCACCGCGCTGGAAGCGATGCGTGGGCAATTGAACGAAGGCCGCGCTGATCGCCCGCGCCTGACCATGCTGCCGCTGCTGATCGCCGCGATCTGCAAGACCCTGCCGCAGTTCCCGATGCTGAATGCGCGCTATGACGATGAAGCCAACGTGGTCACCCGCTACGGCGCGGTCCATCTCGGCATGGCGACGCAGACGCCCGGCGGGCTGATGGTCCCGGTGATTCGCGACGCGCAGGACCGCAACGTCTGGCAACTGGCGAACGAGATCGCCCGGCTGGCCGAAGCCGCGCGCAATGGCACCGCGAAAAGCGAGGAATTGTCCGGCTCGACCCTGACGATCACGTCACTGGGGCCGCTGGGCGGGGTGGCGACCACTCCGGTGATCAACCGCCCCGAAGTGGCGATCATCGGCCCCAACCGGATCGTCGAACGCCCGATGTTCGTGCCCGATGGCATGGGCGGCGAGCGGATCGAAAAGCGCAAGCTGATGAACGTGTCGATCAGCTGCGATCACCGCGTGGTCGATGGCTGGGATGCGGCCAGCTTCGTCCAGGCGCTGAAGCGCCTGATCGAAACGCCGGTGCTGCTGCTGGATAACTGAACCTAGCGCACGATCCCGCTGTAGGTGATCGAACCCGCGCCGCGTGCGGCATGGCCGGGATCGACGCGCCAGCGCACGTGGGTGACGTCTTCGGGCGTGGCCAGCCGCTGGCCCACGCGCAGCGCGCCCAGCTTGCCCCAGATGCGCCCGCCGTCCACGCTCACTTCCTCGTCGCCATTGGCGCTGCCCTGGAACGCGACCGAGCGGGGCAGGGGATTGGTGACAACGAATCCGCCCTGGCCGCCCATCCGGGTCCAGTTGACCACATAGACCAGCCGGTCCCCCCGGCTGAGTCGCGCCGCCGGCTCCAGCATCCGGCCCGATTGCGGCGCGCCCCGTTCCACGAATACGGCGCTGTCGAGCGCGACCAGCGGATTGGCCACGGCGGGCGCAGCAAACGGTGTGCAGCAGGCAAGAATCGCAAGCGTGCGGCGGATGGTCACAGGTATCGGCCCCCTTGTTCGTCCGCGCGGCCGCGGACTGTGCGCGGCAAGGTGTCGCAAATCCCGGCAAAAGAATGGTTAATGCTGACTTGCGGGCCTTTGGGAATTCGCCCCGGCCGCCCCGGCAAGTGCGGTCGGAAGCGCACTGATGCGGCGCTTGTGAAAACCTTTTTGGCATCTGTGCGAAGGGGTGTTGACACCCCGCGCGCGCTGCCCTAGTGGCGCGTCTCCCAAGTGGCTGCGCGGGTGTAGCTCAGTTGGTTAGAGTGTCGGCCTGTCACGCCGAAGGTCGCGGGTTCGAGCCCCGTCACTCGCGCCACTTGGGAATTTTTCCAACAATTTGAAACACAACCACGTGGCGCTGCCGCGCGGGTGTGGTGTTGTCCCGGCGCCGCCGCACCGGGACCAGCCTCAGAATGCCTTGCTGAACGTCACGTCCTCGCTGCCTGCCGGGATCGACACCATCATCCCGTCCTGCGCCAGCTTGAGCGGGCCGCGGTAAGCCTTGGTCGCATCGCCCAGGAACAGCGGTTCAATCAGCCGCGCGGGCGGGGCGGGGACCAGGTGGTAGAGCACCAGCGCCTTCGCCCCGGCTTCATTGGCGGCGCGCGCGGCGTCTTCGGGGCTGGCGTGATAGCCTTGAATGTCGCCCATGATCTTTGCCGCGTCGCCGCGCCCGCGTTCAGCCAGCTTGGCCCCCAGCGCGGCGATCATGCGCTTGTTCAGCGCTTCGTGCAGCAACAGGTCGGTGTCTTTGGCCGCCTTGACCAGCGCCGGGGCATAGACCGTATCGCCCGAAAGGGTGACCGACCGGCCCTTGTAGTCCACGCGGTAACCGAAGGCAGGCTTGATCGGATCGTGAATCACCCGGATCGCGGTGATCCTGACGCCGCCCTGGTCGTAAACCGTCTGGCTGTCGGTCCCGTCGGGCAGGGCAATCACCTGGGCCGTGCCGCCAAACCCGCCGGGGCGCGCCACTTGCGGGCCGTGGTGGGCAATGCGGAAGCCCTTGTCGATGTCATACAGCTGGGTTTCGGCGGCGATCACCTTGTCGGTGCCATCGGGGCCATAGACCGGCAGCGGCGCGCCGCGCGATCCGCCGATCCACGCCTGGAGCAGCAGTTCGCCCAGTCCGTCGATGTGGTCGGAATGAAGGTGGGTCAGGAACCCGGCCTGGATCCGCTCCATCGGAAAGCCCATCCGCATCAGCTTGCGAATCGAACCCGATCCGGCGTCGAACACGAAGGCCTGCTTGCCCGCCAGCACGCCGATGCACGGTCCGGCGCGCGCCGCATCGGGCATGGGCGAACCGCTGCCGCAAACGTAGACGTTGATGCCGTCAGGCAGGCTGGCGGATTGGTCAACACCCACCGAAGTGTCCAGCGCGCGCTGGAACGCACGTTCAGCCAGCCAGCCGCGCCCCAGCAGCAAAACCGCGCCAATCGCCAGCACCAGTCCGGCCAGCCCCCACAGCAGCTTGCGCTTCATTCAGTTCTCTCCCGCCTTGTTCTTGCGGCGGAAGCTAACCCGGCTTGGGCGTCAGCGCCAGCGTCCCGTTTCCATCCAGATCAGGAAGCGGCGCAGCGGCAGCAGCCAGACCACGCCCAGCACAATATAGACCGGCAATTGCCCCAGCGCGGGCCAATCGGCGATCAGCGGAGCGAGGTAGCGGGCGATCAGCCCGCCATAGACCAGCAGTGCCGCCAGCAGCGCCAGCACGCCCAGCGGGATCCGCACGGTTGGTTCAGTTCGCATCACAGCGGTCCATACAGGCGGGTCGGAGTGACCACAGCGTTGAGCATCATGTCATGGCGTTCCAGCGGCAATTCATCAACCAGCTGGCAATCCCAGGCCAGGCCAATGCGCAAAGTGGCGGGATGATCGGCCAGCCAGCGGTCGTAATGCCCGCCGCCATAACCAATCCGAGCGCCTTCGGCGGTAAAGCCCAGCAGCGGCACGAAAGCCACCTGCGGCTCCAGCAGCGGCGCATCTGCGGCGGGCTGCATCGCCTTGAACGGATCGCGCTCCAGCAGGTCCTCGATGAACGGGTTGGTCCATTCGCGAAAGGCCATCGGCGCCGCGCGGTCCGCGAACCAGGGCAGGGCAATGTGGTGGCCCTGCTCGAAGAACCAGCGGCCATAGTGGCAGGCCGGCGCTTCGCCCGGCATTTCGTGATAGATCGAGATCACCGAGCCCGGCGGGACCAGGCTGACCAGCGCGCCCGGCGGGCGGCGGAACAGCAGGCCCAGCTGCGCGCCGGGAATCGCGGCGACATGGTCGCGTCGGCGCCGAGCCAGATCGCGGCGCAGGCCAGGCTTGTCGGTCATGCGCGCGGCTCCGCGATAAAAGGGAAAAGATCGGGTGACGGGACCACCATGGGCCGTTGCCGGGAAATCCTCTGACGCGTTCACGTCAGGTGGGGACCATATGTGCCGGACCTCTATGCGAAATAGCGGCCCGACCAGGGACAGCCCCCATGGATTTGCTTATAGCCTCAGGGATTTTCATGCGGTTCGTACCGGGCAGTACCCGTCACCGCCTTATCTAGTCGTCTGCGGCTCAGCTCTCAAGGGTGGTGGCGATTTTTTCCAGCCGGGTGGCCAATGCTTCCAGCGCCGGGGCGTGGGCATCGGGGTTGGCCGCCTGCGCTTTGGCACGCGTTTCGTGCAATTCGTCGGCCAGCAACAGCGCGGCGAACAACAGCTGGCGAACCTCGCCCTGGGCGCTGCTGCCCATATCGTCGACTTTGCCCGCGATGATCGCGCCCAGCGCGCGGACGTGGTCTTCCTCGCCCTCGGCGCAGGCCACGGTATAATCGCGTCCGCCGATCCTCAGGGCTACGTTGCTCATCGCGCGGTTACCCCTGTGCCGTTTCGATCAGCAGGTCGAGCTGCTGCAAACCGTCGTTCACCGCTTCGCGCAGCTTGTGGTGGCGCGCTTGCAGCCGCGCCAGGTCGGCCGCGCTGCGGCGGTGGCCAGCCGCATTGCCCGCCGCCGCTTCAAGCCGGGCCAGCGCCGCCTCGATCCGGGCCAGGGCCTGGGTGGTTCGATCCCCGTTCATGACCCTTCGGCTAGCGCAAAGTCCGCGCCGCGCAAAGGGCGGGGCGGGGCTTTTCCCACGATCAGGGTCATTTGTGGCAAAGTCTGTGCCCCCACGCGCTTGACGGGGGGGCATGCCTCCGCAAAGGAACCCCTGCGCCGAATCGCCGCCGCATTTCGGCCTTTTCACGGAGCCTGCCAGACCATGAGCCTTGATCCCGCCCGCCTCGCGCCCATGGCCAATGCCATCCGCGCACTTTCGATGGATGCGGTTCAGGCGGCCAACAGCGGGCATCCCGGCATGCCGATGGGCATGGCCGATGTGGCGACCGTGCTGTTCAGCCAGTTCCTGAAATTCGATCCCGCCGCGCCGAAATGGCCGGATCGTGACCGCTTCGTGCTGTCGGCCGGGCATGGCTCGATGCTGATCTACTCGCTGCTGCACCTCACCGGCTATGACAAGCCGACGATGGATGACATCCGCAATTTCCGCCAGCTGCACTCGGTCTGCGCCGGTCACCCCGAAAATGCCGAGCTGCCGGGTGTGGAATGCACCACGGGTCCGCTGGGGCAGGGGCTGGCGATGGCGGTGGGCATGGCGATTGCCGAACGCCACCTCAACGCGCGCTTCGGCAACGATCTGGTCGATCACAAGACCTGGGTGATCGCTGGCGATGGCTGCCTGATGGAAGGGATCAACCACGAAGCCGTGGGCCTGGCCGGCACGTTCAAACTGGGCGGCCTCAACGTGCTGTGGGACGATAACAATATCACGATCGACGGCGATACTTCGCTTTCGACCTGCGAGGATGTCCTGGCCCGCTACCAGGCCAGCGGCTGGCACACCACCAGCTGCGACGGGCATGACTTTGCCGACATCGCCCGCGCCCTGGCCGAAGCCGAAGCCGATCCGCGCCCCTCGCTGGTCGCCTGCAAGACCGTGATCGGCAAGGGCGCGCCCAACAAGCAGGGCAGCCACAACGTCCACGGCAGCCCGCTGGGCGCCGATGAAGTGGCCGCCACGCGCGCCGCGCTCGGCTGGACCGCCGCGCCGTTCGAAGTGCCGGCCGAGATCCTGGCCGACTGGCGCTCGCTGGGCGCCAGGGGCGACGCCGCTCGCGCCGCATGGGAAGCGCGCCTCGCCGCGTCGTCTGCCAAGGCCGAATTCGAAGCCGGGCAGCAGGGCCTGGCCGGCCGCGCGATTCCGGCGATCGAAGCCTATATCGACGAGCTGCTGGCCAATCCGCAGAAGGTCGCGACCCGCAAGGCGTCGGAAATGGCGCTTGGCCCGCTGACCGAGCAGCTGCCCCAGCTGGTTGGCGGCAGCGCGGACCTTACGGGCTCGAACCTGACCAAGACCAAGGCGACGACCACCTTCAGCGCCGCTGACTATGCCGGACGCCACATCCATTATGGCATCCGCGAATTCGGCATGGCCGCCGCGATGAACGGCATGGCGCTGCACGGCGGCGTGGTGCCCTATGGCGGGACCTTCCTGGTGTTCGCCGACTATTGCCGCAACGCGATCCGCATGTCGGCGCTGCAGCATGCGCAGGTGGTCTATGTCCTGACCCACGATTCGATCGGCCTTGGCGAAGACGGGCCGACCCACCAGCCGGTCGAACATGTGATGACCCTGCGTGCGATCCCGAACCTGCTGGTGTTCCGCCCGGCCGACGTGATCGAAACCGCGGAATGCTGGGCGCTGGCGCTTGAAGCTGAAGGCATGCCCTCGGCCCTCGCGCTGTCGCGCCAGAACCTGCCGCAGCTGCGCACCCAGGGCGGGATGCTCAGCGCCAAGGGCGGCTACCGCCTCAAGGCGGCGGACGGCGCGCGTCAGGTTGTGCTGGTGGCAACCGGCTCGGAAGTCGAAGTGGCCATGGCCACCGCCGCCGCGCTGGAAGCGGACGGGATCGGCGCCGATGTCGTCTCGATGCCCTGCACCGAATTGTTCGATGCACAGGACGCGGCCTACCGCTCCGATGTGCTGCCGGCGGGCGTGCTCAAGGTCTCGATCGAGGCGGGCATCACGCTGGGCTGGCAGAAGTATGTCGGCGATGGCCTGACCATCGGCATCGACAGCTTCGGCGCTTCGGCCCCGGCTGACCAGCTTTACAAGTATTTCGGCCTCACCGCAGAGGCGATTGTTCCCCAAATCAAGGCCAAGCTGGGCCTCTAAGCAGGAGATTTGCACATGGCGATCAAGGTTGCGATCAACGGTTTCGGACGTATCGGACGCAATGTCGCCCGCGCCATCCTGGAGCGGACCGACCATGACATCGAACTGGTCTCGATCAACGATCTGGCTTCGCCCCAGGCGAACGCCATGCTGTTCCAGCGTGACAGCGTCCACGGTCCGTTCAGCGGCTCGGTCGAAGTCGATGGCAACGACCTGGTGATCAACGGCAAGCGCATCCACGTGACTGCCGAGCGCGATCCCGCCAACCTGCCGCACGGCGCGCAGGGCATCGACATCGTGCTGGAATGCACCGGCTTCTTCACTGACCGCGCGTCGTGCGAAAAGCACCTCGCCGCCGGCGCCAAGAAGGTCCTGATCTCGGCCCCGGGCAAGAACGTCGACCTGACGGTCGTGTTCGGCGTCAACCATGACAAGCTCGAAGCGGCGCACACCATCGTCTCGAACGCTTCGTGCACCACCAACTGCCTGGCGCCGTTCGCCAAGGTGCTGAACGATGCCATCGGCATCGAACGCGGCCTGATGACCACGGTTCACGCCTATACCAACGACCAGAAGATTCTTGACCAGATCCACGAAGATCCGCGCCGCGCCCGCGCTGCTGCGATGTCGATGATCCCGACCACCACCGGCGCCGCCCGCGCCGTGGGTGAAGTGCTGCCGGAACTGAAGGGCAAGCTGGACGGCTCGGCCATCCGCGTGCCGACCCCGAACGTCTCGGTCGTCGACCTGACCTTCCAGCCCAAGCGCGACACGACCAAGGAAGAAGTCAACGCGCTGCTCAAGGCCGCGTCGGAAGGCGCGCTCAAGGGCGTGCTGGGCTTCTCGGACGAACCGCTGGTCTCGATCGACTACAACCACTGCCCGAACAGCAGCACCATCGACAGCCTCGAAACCGCGGTAATCGACGGCAAGCTGGTGCGCGTGCTGAGCTGGTACGACAACGAATGGGGCTTCTCCAACCGCATGGTCGACACGGCCGGCGCGATGGGCAAGCTGCTGTAAGGACGGGAAAGATGACGAAGTTCCGCACGCTCGATGATCTCGGAGACCTGACCGGCAAGGTCGCGCTGGTGCGCGTCGACCTGAACCTGCCGATGCAGGACGGGGCAGTGACCGACGATACGCGCGTGCGGGCTTCGGCCCCGACGATTCTCGAACTCAGTCAGAAGGGCGCGAAAGTGCTGCTGCTGGCCCACTTCGGCCGGCCCAAGGGCGAACGCGTTTCGACCATGTCGGTGTCGATGACGCTCGATGCGGTCCAGGCCGTGCTGGGCAAGGAAGTGATGTTCGTCCCCGAAGTGGCGGGCGACGTGGTCAAGCAGGCCGTGGGCATCCTCCAGCCGGGCGACATCGCCATGCTGGAAAACACCCGCTTCTGGAAGGGTGAGGAAAAGAACGACGCGGAACTCGCCAAGGCGATTGCCGCCAATGGCGATATCTACGTCAACGATGCCTTCTCTGCTGCGCACCGCGCGCACGCCAGCACCGAGGGCCTGGCGCACCTGTTGCCGGCCTATGCTGGCCGCTCGATGCAGGCCGAGCTTGAAGCGCTCGACAGGGCGCTTGGCACCCCGGTGAAGCCGGTGGCGGCCGTGGTTGGCGGGGCCAAGGTTTCCTCGAAGCTGGACGTGCTGACCCATCTGGTCACCCAGGTCGATCACCTGATCATCGGTGGCGGCATGGCCAACACGTTCTTGGCTGCGCGCGGCGTGAATGTCGGAAAGTCGTTGTGCGAGCATGACTTGGCGCCGACTGCCGAGAAAATCCTTGAAACGGCGGAGCAGTCCGGCTGCACCGTGCACCTGCCCTACGATGTCGTGGTGGCCAAGGAATTCGCGGCCAATCCCGCGTCTTTGCGCACCTGCAACGTCCATGAAGTGGCGGCGGACGAAATGATCCTCGACGTTGGCCCCCAGGCGGTCGAAGCGCTGGCCGACGTGCTCAAGACCTGCCGCACGCTGGTCTGGAACGGCCCGCTCGGCGCCTTCGAAACCCAGCCGTTCGATCATGCCACGGTCGCGCTCGCGCGCAGCGCCGCCGCCCTGACGGCGGAAGGCGCGCTGATCTCGGTCGCGGGCGGGGGCGATACGGTCGCCGCGCTCAACCATGCTGGTGTGGCGGACGATTTCTCTTATATTTCAACTGCTGGCGGCGCTTTCCTCGAATGGATGGAAGGCAAGGAACTGCCCGGCGTGAAGGCTCTCGAACTCTGATTGGCTAGCAAGGTTGCCATTGGCGGCCTTGCTCGTTATCGGCCTCGATCACATACGTATGCAATGACAGGGACGGACACCATGAACACTGCTGAAATGACCGCCAAGATGGCTGCCGGCAACGGCTTTATCGCCGCGCTCGACCAGTCGGGCGGCTCGACCCCCAAGGCGCTGGCCGGTTACGGGATCGAAGCGGGCGCCTGGTCGAACGACGAGGAAATGTTCGGCCTGATCCACGAAATGCGCGCCCGGATCATCCGTTCGAAGGCGTTCGACGGCAGCAAGGTGATCGGCGCGATCCTGTTCGAGCGCACCATGGAGGGCACGGTCGATGGCGTGCCCACCCCGCAGGCGCTGATCGCCAAGGGCGTGGTGCCTTTCATCAAGATCGACAAGGGCCTGGAAGACGAAGTCAACGGCGTGCAGCTGATGAAGCCGATGCCGGAACTTGACGCGCTGCTGGTCCGTTCGAAGACGCTGGGCGTCTATGGCACCAAGGAACGTTCGGTGATCAATTCGGCCAATGCCGAAGGCATCGCGGCGGTCGTCGCGCAGCAGTTCGAAGTGGGCCGCCAGGTCCTCTCGCACGGCATGATGCCGATGCTGGAGCCGGAAATTAACATCAAGAGCGAAACCCGCGCCGAATGCGACCAGATCATGCTGGCCGAAATCCTCAAGAACCTGGAAAGCATGGACCAGCAGGTCATGCTGAAGCTGTCGCTGCCGGTGGTGCCGGGCACCTTCGATCCGCTGACCAGCCACCCCAAGGTGCTGCGCGTGGTTGCGCTGTCGGGCGGTTACAAGCGCCCCGAAGCCTGCGTGGAACTCAGCAAGAACAAGGGCATCATCGCCAGCTTCAGCCGCGCGCTGCTGGAAGACCTGCGCGCGCAGATGAGCGACGATGAATTCGACGCCTCGCTCGCCGAAGCGATCGACGCGATTTACAAGGGTTCGACCCAGAAGATCTGATCGTCCCCGCGCGATCGTCACTCAAAGGGGCGGTGCCGCAAGGCGCCGCCCCTTTTGCTTGGCCTGGCGCCAGAACGCTTGGCGCGGGCGGGCCGGGGCGATAGGGAGGCTGTCATGTCCGATTGCCAACTCTACCTGATTTCGCCGCTCGACGTTGGCGGCGCTTTCCCCGACCGGCTGGCCCGCGCGCTCGATGCCGGGCCGGTCGCCGCGTTCCAGCTGCGCGTCAAGGACGTCAGCGAGCACGAGGCGGCGCGCCTGGCCGAACCGCTGCAAAAGCTGTGCGCCGCGCGCGACGTGGCGTTCATCGTCAACGATTCGATCAGCCTTGCGAAGCGCCTCGGCGCGGACGGGGTCCATCTGGGCCAGGAGGATGGCGAGGTTGAGGACGCGCGCAAGCGCCTGGGTCGCGACGCGCAGATCGGCGTGACCTGCCACAACAGCCGCCACCTGGCGATGGAAGCGGGCGAGGCGGGGGCGGACTATGTCGCCTTTGGCGCCTTCTTCCCGACCACGACCAAGCAAACCGAACATCGCGCCGAACCGGACCTGCTGACCTGGTGGCAGGACCTCATGGAAATCCCCTGCGTCGCGATTGGCGGGATCACGCGGGAGAATTGCGCGCCGCTGGTCAGGGCCGGGGCGGACTTCCTCGCGGTCTCGGGCGCGGTGTGGAATGGTGACGAGGCGGCGGCAGTGCGCGCCTTGCACACCGCGATCGCCGGGGCATAAGCCGCCCGGCCCTGGTTCACCTGGCCGCGGCATTGTGCGAACAAGTTGCGATCGACCGGGTGAATCAGGGGAGTAACCGATGGGCCGGACCGAACTGACCCTGCGCGGAATCGTGCTGGGCGCCGTGCTGACCGTGCTGTTCACGGCAGCCAACGTCTATCTCGGCCTCAAGATCGGGCTGACCTTCGCCACCTCAATCCCGGCGGCGGTAATTTCGATGGCGGTGCTCAAGGCCTTTTCCGGCACCACCATCCAGGAAAACAACATCGTCCAGACCATCGCCAGTTCGGCGGGGACGCTTTCGGCGATCATCTTTGTCCTGCCGGGGCTGGTGATGATCGGCTGGTGGCAGGGCTTTCCCTACTGGCAGTCGGTCGCGGTGATCGCGGTCGGCGGCATCCTGGGCGTGATGTATTCGGTCCCGCTGCGCCGCGCGCTGGTGACGGGATCGGACCTGCCCTATCCCGAAGGCGTTGCGGCAGCCGAAGTGCTGAAAGTCGGCGCAGGCGTCGGCGGGGCGGAGGAGAACCGCAAGGGCCTCGCCGCGATCGTCCTTGGCACCATGCTGTCGGCTGGCTACACCCTGCTCGCCAAGATGAAGCTGGTGGCCGAGGAGGCCGGCACCGCCGTCAAGCTGGGCAGCGGCGCGACCGCCTTTTCAACCAGTTTCTCGCTGGCGCTGATCGGTGTCGGGCACCTGGTCGGCATGGCAGTGGGCGCGGCGATGCTGGTTGGCCTTGCCGTCGGCTGGCTGGTGCTGCTGCCGCAGTTTACGGTTGGCGGTCCGCCGGCCGGAACCGAACTCGCTGATTTCGTCTCCGCCACGTTCCGCAGCCAGGTTCGCTTTGTCGGCGCGGGCACGATCGGCGTTGCCGCGATCTGGACGCTGCTGAAAATGATCGGGCCAATCTCGCGCGGCATTGCCGGGGCGCTGCGCGCGGCGCAGGTGCGCAAGCAAGGGCAAGGTGATAGCCTGGACATCACCGAACGCGACCTGCCGATTGGGGTGATCGGTGGCTCGATCCTGCTGGCGATGGTCCCCATCGGGCTGCTGCTGCTGGGCTTTGCCCGCGGCGGCCCGATCGAGGCGCACCTTGGCACCACCATCGCCCTGTCGATTGGCTACGTGCTGCTGGCGGGCGTGGTGATCGCTTCGGTCTGCGGTTACATGGCTGGGCTGATCGGGGCATCGAACAGCCCGATTTCCGGAGTTGGCATCCTGGCCAGCCTGGGCATCGCGCTGGTCCTGGCCATGCTGTTCGGCCAGGGCGGCGATCCCGCTGCGACCAGGGCGCTGGTCGCCTTTGCGTTGTTCGTCACGGCCATCGTGTTTGGCGTGGCGACCATTTCCAACGACAACCTCCAGGACCTCAAGACCGGGCAACTGGTCGGCGCGACGCCGTGGAAGCAGCAGGTCGCGCTGGTGCTGGGGGTGGTGTTCGGCGCGCTGGTGATCCCGCCGGTGCTGGGCCTGCTCAACGCCACGTTCGGCTTCCAGGGCGCGCCCGGCGCGGGTGAGAACGCGCTGGCCGCGCCGCAGGCCGCGCTGATCACCGCGATCGCGCAGGGCGTGCTGGGCGGCAACCTTGACTGGAACCTGATCGGCCTTGGCGCGGCCATCGGTGCGGGCGTGATCGCCATTGATGAGGCGCTGCGCCGCTCGGGCCGGGGCAGCCTGCCGCCGCTGGCGGTGGGCATGGGCATCTACCTGCCGATGGGGCTGACCCTGCTGATCCCGCTCGGCGCGATCTGCGGCCACCTGTACGACAAGTGGGCTGCGCGCCAAGCCGACCCGGCCTTTGCCGAACGCATGGGCGTGCTGGCGGCGACCGGGTTGATCGTGGGCGAAAGCCTGTTCGGCGTGGCCTTTGCCGGGATTGCGGCCGCCACCGGCAATGCCGAGGCGCTGGCCGTGGTCGAGGAGAACGCCTGGGCCGCGCCGCTAGGCATGGCGGTGTTCGCGCTGGCGGTGGGCGGGCTCTATGCCCGCACACGGCGAGCGGCGGCCTCGACCTAAGGGCGGTCTACTTGTTGTTGACCACCCGGCGCACGCAGCGCAGCCGTCCGGGCTGCCCATCCGCGCCGATTTCGCGCAGGAAATTGGCGGACAGGCGGGTGAAATTGTGTCCCTGGCGGGGGCCGCTGGTGAACACCACCCGATCGCCGGTCAGCAGATAGGTGCCGCGCACGCCTTCAGCGGTATAGCTGGACGAATTGATCACGGTGAAATCGCGGTGCGGTTGGCGCAGCCCGGCCGGTCCCGTGGCATCGCCGGGCAATTCGCAGACATAGGTGCCCTGCTGCAAGGTATCGATCGGCCCTCCCGGGGTGGCCAGGGCAGGTCCGGCGGCCAGCACGGCCAGGGCGATGAAGCGCTTTGTCATGGTGGTCCCCTTGCAGGGTGCGCGCTTAGCAGGAACTGAACGCGCGCGCCACAGCGCTTGCCGGATCGGCGCTGAGGCGCTAAGGGCCCGCCTTTCCGATTACGGTCGGCTCTTTCTCAACCTCGAAGGCATCCCCATGGCGAAGATCAGCGGCGTGGACATCCGTCCCGGCAACATCCTGGAATACGAAAAGGGCATCTGGAAGGTCGCCAAGACCCAGCACACCCAGCCGGGCAAGGGCGGCGCCTTCATGCAGGTCGAGATGAAGAACCTGATCGACGGCCGCAAGACCAACGTCCGCTTCCGCAGCGCCGACACGGTCGAAAAGGTCCGGCTCGACACAAAGGACTTCCAGTTCCTTTACGTCGAAGGCGACGACCTGGTGTTCATGGACGTCGAAACCTACGACCAGATCACGCTGCCCAAGGACCTGCTGGGCGGGGCCGACGCCTTCCTGCAGGACGGCATGACCGTGCTGCTCGAAATGTATGACGAACGCCCGATTTCGGTGCAGCTGCCTGAACAGGTCGAAGCCACCATCGTCGAAGCCGACGCCGTGGTGAAGGGGCAGACCGCCTCGTCCAGCTACAAGCCCGCGATCCTCGACAATGGCGTGCGCGTGATGGTGCCGCCGCACATTGAAAGCGGTACGCGCATCGTCGTCGACGTGTACGAACGCACTTACGTCCGCAAGGCTGATTGAGGACCTGACATGGCAGTCCTGTCCGGCTTGATCCGTGTGATGGAAAAGGCCGCCCGCAAGGCGGGTGGCCGCCTGCGCCGCGACTTTGGCGAGGTCGAGCACCTCCAGGTCAGCCGCAAGGGGCCGGCCGACTTCGTGTCGAAGGCCGACCAGCACGCCGAACGCACCCTGTGGGACGAGCTGCGCGCCGCGCGGCCGGACTGGGGCTTTCTGATGGAGGAAGCCGGGGAGATCGAAGGGGCGCCGGGCAAGCCGCGCTTCATTGTCGATCCGCTCGACGGGACCAGCAACTTCCTTCACGGCATCCCGCACTTCGCGATTTCGATCGCGGTGCAGGAACCCAAGCTGGATGGTTCGGGCTGGGGCGAAGTGACCGCCGCGCTGGTTTACCAGCCGGTCACCGACGAAAGCTTCTGGGCCGAAAAGACCCGCGGCGCCTGGCTGCATGACCGCCGCCTGCGCGTGTCCTCGCGACGCCATCTCGATGAAAGCCTGATCGCCACCGGCATCCCCTTTGCCGGGCGCGGCGACAGCGTGGAATGGACACGGATCTATGGGGCTCTGGCCCCCAGCGTGGCGGGCATCCGCCGCTTCGGCGCGGCCTCGCTCGATCTCGCCTGGGTTGCCGCGGGCCGCTACGAAGGCTTCTGGGAAAGCGGCCTGGCGCCGTGGGATACGGCCGCCGGCTGCCTGCTGGTGCGCGAAGCGGGCGGGTTCGTGACCGACTGGCGCGGCATTTCGCAGCCGGTCTGCGATGCCCAGGTGCTGGCCGGCAACGATGCGCTGCATTCGCGCCTGCACAAGGCGCTGGTCGGCGCGCTCAAGAAGTAACCGCCGCCAATCGGCGGGCGCGTTAGCCGAATCTTAGGCATGCCCGGCAATACTTGGCGCACCACCGCCGCATTGCCGAGGCTTGCCGATGTCCGCCCTGCTGCTTGCCCAGACGCTTGCCACGATTGCGCTTCCGGCCGCGCCGTTGCTGGACCTGCCCGATCATGGCTACGAGTTGCCGGCCGCGCCGCCGCGCGTGCCGCCGGCTGAGCGCAGCCGCGACGAGGCGCTGCCCCGGCTCGATCCCGGGCGTTTCCCGGTCGGTTTCGTCCCGCCCTCGAAAAGCTGGGGCGAGGAGGGCGGTCCGGTGCTCGAAGTCGCCGCCCTCGGGGCCGGGCGCAAGGGCACGCCCAAGGTGGTGCACATGTCGCTTGGCTGGGATTTCTGAACCCGGTGCTTGAACACGGCGGACGGGCGGTCTAAGCGGCTCTTCC
Source organism: Novosphingobium sp. (assembly GCF_041905565.1). Classification (GTDB taxonomy): domain Bacteria; phylum Pseudomonadota; class Alphaproteobacteria; order Sphingomonadales; family Sphingomonadaceae; genus Novosphingobium. The sequence goes on from NZ_JAYRKX010000014.1 coordinate 80,068, forward strand.
GCGCGGGATTGCCCCTGTGGTGGAATGGTAGACGCGACCGACTCAAAATCGGTTGGAGAGATCCGTGCCAGTTCGAGTCTGGCCAGGGGCACCAAGCCGATTGCGGCGCGGCGACAAGCGGCCTAGCCTGCCGCGCATGACCAAGCCCCTGATCCGCATCGCCGCCGCGCTTGCCGCGCTGACCGCCGCCCCCGCCATGGCCCGCGATGGGCTGGCCGACCAGATCCAGGGCGACCTGCCCGGCCTGATGACGATCTACCGCGACCTGCACCAGAACCCGGAGCTGAGCTTTCAGGAAGTGCGCTCGGCCAGGATCATGGCCGATGCCGCGCGGAAAGCCGGGTTTGATGTGACCGAAGGCGTCGGCAAGACCGGCGTGGTCGCGGTGCTGCGCAACGGCGCCGGACCGACGGTGCTGATCCGCGCCGACATGGACGGCCTGCCGGTGGTCGAGCAGACCGGCCTGGCTTTTGCCTCCAAGGCGCGCGGGACTTCCACCGCCGGGGTGGAAAGCGGGATCATGCATGCCTGCGGGCACGATACCCACATGACCGCCTGGATCGAGGTGGCCCGCCTGATGGCCGCGCACAAGGACCGCTGGCAGGGTACCCTGGTGATGATCGGCCAACCGGCCGAGGAGATAAATCAGGGCGCTTTGGCAATGCTTAAGGACGGATTGTTCACGCGCTTTCCCAAGCCTGATCATGCCCTGGCCTTCCATGACACGGCGGACCTCGCCTCGGGCGTGATCGGGGTGCGCCCCGGCTTTGCCCTGGCCAATGTCGACAGCGTCGACGTGACGGTAAAGGGGCTGGGCGGGCACGGCGCCTATCCGCAGACCACCCGCGATCCGATCGTGCTGGCCAGCGCCATCGTCATGCGGCTGCAAACCCTGGTCAGCCGCGAATCGAGCCCGTTCGATCCTTCGGTGGTGACGGTCGGCGCGTTCCACGGCGGGGCAAAGCACAACATCATTCCCGATGAAGTGAAGCTGCAGCTGACCGTCCGGTCCTATTCCGACGAATCGCGCAAGCTGCTGCTCGACGGGATCAAGCGGATCGCGATGGGCGAGGCGCTCGCCTCGGGCATGCCGCAGGACCGGATGCCGGAAGTCACCGTCGATCCGGTTCCCGCCAAGGCGACCTGGAACACGCCGGCCTTTACCGAACGGATGGGCACGTTCTTCCGTGCCCGGTTCGGCGCGGCGCGCGTCGCCGATGTGCCCCCGGCGATGGCGGGCGAGGATTTCGGCGAATTCGCCCGCGCCGATGGCAATCGCATCAATTCGCTGATTTTCTGGGTTGGCGGCCGCCCGGCCGAGGTGATCGAGAGCGCCAAGCGCGATGGCAAGCTGCTCCACGGCCTCCACAGCCCGTTCTGGGCGCCCGAGGCGGACAAGGTGATCGCCAGCGCCAGTGAAGCGCTGACTGCGGCGGCGATGGAACTGATGCCGCGCAAGTGACTTTCCGTTTTTGCGAATAATTCGCAGGAATTTGATCGATTTTGCCGATTATCGCTCGCGGAATTTCCGCATGGCCTTGGCTGCAGGCGGGGCGCATCTAAGCATGGTCGGATTCACCCCAACCAGGAGAGATACAATGGGACTCAAGGGCTCCAAGACCGAAGAAAACCTGAAGGCTGCTTTCGCTGGTGAAAGCCAGGCCAACCGCCGTTACCTGTACTTCGCACAGAAGGCCGATATCGAAGGCCACAACGACGTTGCAGCCGTGTTCCGCTCGACCGCGGAAGGCGAAACCGGCCACGCTCACGGCCACCTCGAATACCTCGAAGAATGCGGCGATCCGGCCACCGGCGAACCGATCGGTGACACTGTCGCGAACCTGAAGGCGTCGATCGCCGGCGAAACCCACGAATACACCGACATGTATCCGGGCATGGCCAAGACCGCGCGCGACGAAGGCTTCGACGAAATCGCCGACTGGTTCGAAACCCTGGCCAAGGCTGAAAAGAGCCACGCCGGCAAGTTCCAGAAGACGCTCGACGCCCTGCTCGCCGACGCGTAACCGATTGAGGGCGACTGTTGCGATTTAGCCGTAACAGTCGCCCTTAATGTATTGAAAATTCAGATAATCAAGGGAATCAGCAATGGAAGGCAGCCTGGAAGCACCCGTGCGCCACCCGATCCCGTGGCAGGATGAATCGTGGTACGACGAAGCCGCGCTCGAAGCCGAGCTGCGCCGCGTCTATGACATCTGCCATGGCTGCCGCCGCTGCTTCAACCTGTGCGACAGCTTCCCGATCCTGTTCGACGCGATTGACGAGGCGCCGAACGAGGAAGTGGACGATCTGACCCCGGCCCAGCTGGCCAAGGTCGTGGACGCCTGCACCCTGTGCGACATGTGCTTTATGACGAAGTGCCCCTATGTCCCGCCGCACAGCTTCGATCTCGATTTCCCGCACCTGATGCTGCGCCACCGCGCGGTCCAGCACCGCAAGGGGCAGACCTCGTTCGCCGACCAGCAGCTTTCGGAAATGGACCGCAACGGACGGCTCGGTTCGATGGCGGCGGGGCTGGCCAACTGGGCGACCAAGGAAGGCAACGGCCTGACCCGGCCGCTGATGGAAAAGGTCGCCGGGATTGACCGGCGCGCGCATCTGCCGCCGTTCATGGACGTACCGCTGACCAACCAGGCCAACGGTATCATCCCCGCGCCGAACCCCGATGGCCCCGCTTTCGGCAAGAAAGTGGCAATTTACGCCGGTTGTCACGATAATTTCAACGACGGCACTCCGGGCCTCGCACTTGTAAAGGTTTTGACTCACAATGGCGTGCGCGTGCGGATCGAACATCCCGATTGCTGCGCCATGCCCAAGTTCGAAAATGGCGACTTGCCCGCCGTGGCGAGCGCGGCGCAGCGGATTTCCGCGCATTTCGCCCCGCTGGTCGAACAGGGCTGGGACGTGGTCCCGCTGACCACCAGCTGCGCGCTGATGCTGAAGTTCGAATGGCCGCTGATCGAGCAGGGCAATGCCGCGGTCGACCTGCTGAGCAAGCACACCTTCGACGTGGCGGAATATGTGGTCGCGCTGAACAAGGAGACTGGGCTGGCCCCGATCCCGGACCTGCCGGCCTCGATCGCGGTCCATTTCGCCTGCCACGCCCGCGCCCAGAACATGGGGCCAAAGGCGATGGAAATGCTCCGCCTGATCCCCCAGGCCAAGCCCGCGCTGACCGAGCGTTGCTCCGGACACGGCGGCAAGTGGGGGATTTTCAAGGAGAATTTCGACCGCGCGGTCAAGGTTGGCAAGCCTGCCGCGCGCAACCTGGTCAAGGGCGATCCGGACCTGATCGTCAGCGAATGCCCGCTGGCTGGCCCGCACCTCAAGCAGGTGATCGCGGCCAATGGCGGGCAGCCGCCCGAACGCATCGGCCACCCGATCGAGATTCTCGCCAAGGCTTACGGCCTGTAAATAAATTCACTCAATCAAACAGACTTGTAAGGATTGTTGCAAATGCCTCGCGACCAGCGCAGCATCACCGCTGCCGACATCCTGCCGCTTGACCAGTACGAGCTGATCCGTGCCGACAAGAAGCAGGAAGCCATCGAACGCAAGAAGCTGACCCGCTTGGCGGTGGGGCCGCACGCGACCGTCCTGTTCGAGAACTGGGATTCGATGTGGCTGCAGATCCAGGAAATGCTGCGCATCGAAAAGGGTGGGGACGAACAGCTGACGGACGAGCTGGCCGCCTATGACCCGATGGTCCCCAAGGGCAGCGAATTGACCGCGACCGTGCTGTTCGAAATCGGCGATGCCGACCGGCGCGACGCGTTCCTGCGCACGATCGGCGGGGTGGAAAACCACGTCGCGATCCAGCTGGGGGAACATGTGATCCGCGCCCGCCCGGAAGGCGACACCGAACGCACCCGCGAAAGCGACAACAAGGCCAGCGCGGTGCATTTCTTCCACTTCGATTTCACCCCGGCGGCGATCGCGGCGTGGAAAAGCGGCGAAGGCACCGCGATGGTGCTGATCGATCATCCGAATTATGGTCATGCCGCCGTGATTGGCGCGGATAGCCGGGCCTTCCTGGCGCGGGAATGCTTCTGAGCCCTATTGTTCGTCGGCCTCTGAGCCGCCGGTACGCTCGCGCGCCGCGGCCTTGATCTCCTCGATCTGCCTGGCGTCAGGGCGGTACATGTAACCCGCCTTGCCTTTTTCCTTGGCGCGAGCCGCATCGCCCTGCGGACCGGTCAGGTCGGTCGCAACCTGGCCTTTCACGGTCACGCTGGCGCCCGGTACGCTGGGCAGGTTCTTGGGCAGCGCGGGGCCATTGTTCGGCACGAAGACGGTTTTCTGGGGCGAAGCCGGGGCTCCGCCGGAATCCATCGCCACTTCGCCGCCGCTTTCGCCGCCAGCATCGCTGCCCCAGCCGCCCATCTGGGTCTTGACCTTCATGCTGCTGGCCACTTTGCGCGTGCCCAGGCGTTCGGCCTCGCTGGCCAGCAGCTGGTTGCGCGCCTCGCGGGCCTCGACTTCGGCCTCCATTTGCGCCGCTTCGCCATTGGCGAACAGCGCAACCAGCCCGGTGACCACGATGGTCACTCCGGCGAACTGCTTCAGCAGCTTTGGTGAAAGCGGCAATTGGGGGGCGGGCCTGCGCATGGCCGGTTACTTAGCCCGGCAAGGTTAACCAGCGCGTTTTGCGCTATGGTTAGCGGGTGGTTGACGACCGCCGGGACAAAAGGGGTGTCCCGACGGCCGTCAATTTCTCCTCCCCAGGAGTTGGGTGGCTCAGGCGTAGCAGCCGAGGCGATGGTAAAGCGCGCTGATCCGCGCGAGTTCGTCGGGCTCCTCGGTGGCGCGGGCATGGCTGGCCAGCGCGGCACGGAGCAAGGTGAAATCCTGGTTCGACAGCAGCGCGCGGGCCCGGCCCGGCTGGCGCATTTCGGTCTGGGTGGCCGTTTCCATGGGCGTTTCCTTTCACTCGCTTCGATTCGGAGCCGGTGCTCCGTCTGGAACCCGGTATATCTGTCATCGGCTCGATCTCGTATGAAAAATTACAACAAATCTTGTCCATATGCGGCAAAAATGGCCATCAGACTTGTCAAAATGTAAATATTGTGACATGTTGCCGGAATGAGCGAACCCAGCATCCTGGCCGGCCCGGCGATCCGCCGCTTGCGGCGGCGCGAGCAGATGACCCAATCCGCCATGGCGGCACGGCTGGGCATTTCGCCCAGCTATCTCAACCTGATCGAGCGCAACCAGCGTCCCTTGTCGGCCCGGCTGGTGGTGCTGTTGGCCGAACAGTTCGATTTCGATCCGCGCAGCCTGCGCCAGGACGAGGCGGTGGGCGGGGTCGATGGGCTGCGCCGCCGCCTGGCCGATGAACGCTTTGCCGATCTGGCCATCGACCGCGACGAAATTGCCGAATGGCTGGCCGCCGCGCCCCAGGCCGCGCTGGCCTTTGCCCGGCTGTTCGATGCCAGCGGCAAAGACGTGGCCGCGGTGCAGAACGATCCGATGGACCTGGTGCGCCGCGAGGTTGAGCGCTGGCGCAACCATTTTGCCGACCTGGACGCTGCCGCCGAAGCCCTGGCCGACGAATTGCGGCTGTCGAGCGGGGAAATCGGGTCGGCGCTGGCCGAACGGCTGCGCCAGAACCACCAGCTGTCCGTGCGGGTGCTGCCCGCTGACGTCATGCCGGATGCACTGCGCCGGCTGGACCTGCACGCGCGGCAGTTGCAGCTGTCCGAACTGCTCGACACGCCCAGCCGCAATTTCCAGATCGCGGTGCAGCTGGCCCTGCTGGAGCAGCGCGATGCGATCGCCGCCATTGCCAATGGGGCGCAATTTGCCGACCGCGCGGCCTGGCGGCTGTTCCGCCGCCACCTGGCGCATTACTTCGCCGCCGCCCTGCTGATGCCCTATGGCCGGTTCATGCGCGCCTGCGAGGCGACCGGCTATGACCTGGCGGTGCTACAACGCCGCTTTGGCGTGACGTTCGAACAGCTGGCCCACCGGCTGACCACGCTGCAACGCGTCGGCCAGCGCGGGCTGCCATTCTTCATGGCGCGGATCGACCGGGCCGGGCAGTTTTCCAAACGCTTTGCCGGGGCCAGCGGCTCGCCGCTGATCGAGGATGTGGCGAGCTGCCCGCTGTGGATTGCTCATCAAGCCTTCGAGTATTACGGTAGAATTGTTCACCAAATCACGGAATACAAGGATAAATCAGGAAACGATTCCCTGTGGCTCACCCTGGCCCGCACGGTCGAGGGGAGCGCGGCCCTGGGCGAGCAGGCGCCGCATTATGTCGTCATCCTGGGGCTGGAAGCGCGGCTGGCGGGGCAATTGGCCCAGTGCCGCGGCATGGTGCTGGACCGGACCAGGGCGGTGCGAACCGGCCCTGGCTGCGCGCTGTGCCACCGGGCCGATTGCCTGCAACGCTCGCTGCCGCCGCGCGGCGCGGCGCTGCAATTCGACGAGCGCACCCGCGGCCTGACGCCGTTCGACTTCGGAGGCTGACGGAGCGTAGCGATTGCAGGCATTTAACCATATCCTGTAAAATTTACCGACATTTCACCTCTGCCGGTTAGGGCAGGCCTTCGCATCGTCAAGGAAGGCCGCCGCGCAGCACCATGATCCGGCTGTTCAAACATTACATCCCGCACGCGGTGATCCTGCTGGGGCTGATCGACTTTGCCCTGCTGATCTTCGCAGGGGATTTCGCCTGGCGGCTGCGCCTGGCGCAGATCGGGTCGCTGCCGGGATCGACGCTGGACCGGATCGGCCAGCTGGCGGGCTATGCGGCGATCATTCTCACCGCGATGATCGCGGTGGGGGTCTATGGGTCTGATGCGCTGCGCTCGATGCGCTTTGCCACGGCGCGGCTGCTGGTGGCGGTGTCGCTGGGGATCATCGGCCTGTCGTTTGTCGACTTCGTGATCGGTGGACAGAACTTCTGGCGCTCGACCCTGGCCTACGCGATGATCGCCTCGGTCGTGCTGCTGGTGCTGAACCGGCTGATCGTGGGCGGGGTGCTGGGCGCCTCGGCCTTTCGCCGCCGGGTGCTGGTGCTGGGCGCGGGGCTGCGCGCCGACCGGCTGCGCAAGCTGTCGGAACGCCCGGAAAGCGGCTTTGTCATCGTCGGCTACATCGCGATGACCGAAAGCGTGCCGGTGGTGGAAGAAGCGATCAACCGCGCCGCGATCCACAACCTGACCCGCTATGTCGAGAACCTGGGGGTCAGCGAAGTGGTGCTGGCGCTGGAGGAACGGCGCAACGCGCTGCCGCTGCCCGACCTGCTGCGGATCAAGACCACCGGGGTCCACGTCAACGATTTCTCCAGCTTCATCGAACGCGAGACGGGGCGGGTCGATCTCGACACGGTCAATCCCAGCTGGCTGATCTTTTCCGACGGGTTTTCATCGGGCCGGGCGATTTCCAGCGTGGCCAAGCGCCTGTTCGACATTTTTGCCAGCGCGCTGCTGCTGAGCATCGCCGCGCCGGTGATCCTGCTGTTCGCGCTGCTCATCAAGCTGGAGAGCAAGGGCCCGGCGTTCTACCGCCAGGTCCGCGTCGGGCTGTACAACCAGCCGTTTGACGTCATCAAGCTGCGCTCGATGCGCCAGGATGCCGAAGCGGCCGGCGCGCAGTGGGCGCAGAAGGACGACCCGCGTGTCACCCGACTGGGCAAGTTCATCCGCAAAGTGCGAATTGACGAGCTGCCGCAGTGCTGGAGCGTGCTGAAAGGCGAGATGAGCTTTGTCGGCCCGCGCCCGGAGCGCCCGGAATTCGTCGCCGATCTCGAACAGAAGCTGCCTTATTACGCCGAACGCCACATGGTGAAGCCGGGGATCACCGGCTGGGCGCAGATCAACTATCCCTATGGTGCCTCGATCGAGGATTCGCGCCACAAGCTCGAATACGACCTCTACTATGCCAAGAATTATACGCCGTTCCTGGACCTGCTGATCCTGCTGCAGACCCTGCGCGTGGTGCTGTGGCACGAGGGGGCGCGCTGAGGTGAGCGCGGCTTCCGCCTGGCTGCCGGGGCTGGCGGCGCTGGTCTGGGGGACCGGCGCCTTTGCCTGTGCGGTGGTCGCGGTCTGGCTGGCCACTCGCCGGGAATGCTATGGCAAGCTGTGCCCCAGCCTGATCCTGGCGCTGGTCGCCACGGGCGTCTGGGCGCTGGTCGGCACCTTGGCCGGGCCGACCTCGCTGGCCGAAGCTCTGGCCGAATCGGTCCGCAACCTGGCCTGGCTGGTCGCGCTTTACGGGCTGTTCGCGCTGGATGGGCGGCTGCGCTCGGTTCATCCGGTCCGGCCGATGCTGGGCGCGCTGGCCTTCGTCTCGCTGGTCCAGGGCACTTCGCAAGTCTTGCTGGTGGTGCTGCACCCCCGGCGTGAACTGGTCGAAGTTTCGTTCCACACGCTGGTGCTGCTGCGGCTGCTGATTGCCACGGGCGGGCTGGTGCTGGTCCACAACCTCCACGTCGGCGCATCGCGCCAGGCCCGGCTGCTGGTGCGCTGGCCGGCGGCGGCGCTGCTGGTGCAGTGGGGCTTCGACCTCAACTACTTCACCATTTCCTACCTGGCCGGGGCCGGCCCGGTGACGCTTTCGGCGCTGCGCGGCCTGCCCGCGCTGCTGGCCGCGCTGCTGCTGGCGATGGGCGCGCGGCGGGGGAGTGAGGAACTGCACCTGCGCCCTTCGCGCGCGGTCACGTTCCAGTCGATCTCGCTGATGCTGATCGGTGGCTATCTGCTGGCGATGGTCGGGATCGCGCAGTGGCTGTCGTTCTGGGGCGGGGACTTTGCCGCATCGCTCCAGATGGGCTTTGTCGTGCTCGCATCGCTGCTCGCGCTGGTGATCCTGCCATCGCCGCGCATCCGGGGCTGGCTGCGGGTCACCGTGGCCAAGCACCTGTTCCAGCATCGTTATGACTACCGCGTCGAATGGCTGCGCTTTACCCGCACCATCGCGCAGGGCCGGACCAGTCCGGTATCGCTGCAGGAACGCATGATCCGCGCGGTGGCTGATATTACCGACAGTCCGGCCGGGATGCTGCTGAGCGAAGGCGAGGGCGGCCGCTTCGAACTCGCCGCGCGCTGGCAGTGGCCGACTGCCGATGTGCCCGCCGAAGCCCTGCCGCGCGAGGCTGTGGGCCTGTTCGAGCAGCGCAGCTACATTGCCGATCTTGACGAGCTGCGCGGGGGCGACAAGCCCGACGAGGCGGAGGCGGCAGACCTGATGCCGGACTGGGTCATGGCCGAGCCGCGCGCCTGGGCGATCGTGCCTCTGCTCCATTTCGAGCATCTGGTCGGCGTGGTCGTGCTGGCCCGCCCGCCGCACGTGCGCCGGCTGGACTGGGAGGATTTCGACCTGCTGCGCGTGGCCGGACAGCAGCTCGCCAGCTACCTGGCCGAACAGGCCGGGCAGGCGGCGCTGGCCGAAGCTGGGCGGTTCGACGATTTCAACCGCCGGATGGCTTTCGTGATGCACGACATCAAGAACCTGGCCAGCCAGCTCAGCCTGCTGTCGCGCAATGCCGAGTTGCACGCCGAAAATCCCGAATTCCGCGCCGACATGCTGATCACGCTGCGCAATTCCACCGACAAGCTCAACGCGCTGATTGCCCGCCTGTCGCGCTATGGCCACACCCAGATGGAAGCGCTGGAACCGGTCCAGGCCGATCAGGTCGCCGCCGCCGTGGTGGCACAGTTCCGCGCCCGCCACCGGGTCGAACTGGTCGAGGCCGAACCCTGCCGCATCGCCGCGCGGCGCGACACGCTGGAACAGGTGCTGACCCACCTGATCCAGAACGCGATCGACGCCAGCCCGGCTGATGCACCCGTGTTCGTGCGGACCGCCGCCAGCCGCCTGCACGGCGAGATCGAGGTGCTGGACAGCGGCACCGGGATGAGCCCCGAATTCGTCCGCAGCCGCCTGTTCAAGCCGTTCGACAGTTCCAAGCCGGGCGGCTTCGGGATTGGCGCCTACGAAGCGCGCGAACTGGTCAAGGCGATGGGCGGGCGGCTCGACGTGGAAAGCCGCGAAGGGCTCGGCTCGCGCTTCATCATCCGCCTGCCCTTGGCGGATACCGCCGAAATGATCGAACACCTCAACGCCGCAGGCAAGAAAGTCGCATGATGTCGGATAGCAAGCCCAAACTCCTGATTGTCGAGGACGACGCGGGGCTGCAGGCACAGCTGAAGTGGGCCTACCCCGATTTCGACGTGGTGATCGCGGGCGACCGCGCCAGCGCGCTGGCCGCGCTGCGCAGCGAGGAACCGGCCGTGGTCACGCTCGACCTGGGCCTGCCGCCCGATCCCGATGGAACCAGCGAAGGCTTTGCCGTGCTGGACGAAATCATGGCGCTGAAACCCGATACCAAGGTGATCGTCGCCTCCGGCCACGGCGCGCGGGAAAGCGCGCTGTCGGCCATCGCCAAGGGGGCCTACGATTTCTACCAGAAGCCAGTCGATATCGAGGCGCTGGGGCTGATTGTCCGCCGCGCCTTCCAGCTCCACGCGATCGAAGCGGAAAATCGCCAGCTGGCCACCCGCTCGGGCGAGGACAACCGCGTGCTGGGCCGGATGATCACCGCCGCGCCGGAAATGGTCAAGGTTGCCCGCACGATCGAGCGGGTCGCCAATACCAATGTCTCGGTCATGCTGCTGGGCGCCAGCGGCACCGGCAAGGAACTGCTGGCGCGCGGGCTGCACGAGGCGAGCGGCCGGGCAAAGGGCGCCTTCGTCGCGATCAACTGCGCCGCGATTCCCGAAAACCTGCTCGAAAGCGAGCTGTTCGGGCACGAGAAGGGGGCCTTCACCGGCGCGGTCAAGACCACCGAGGGCAAGATCGAGATGGCCAGCGGCGGCACGCTGTTCCTGGATGAAGTGGGCGACATCCCGCTGCCCTTGCAGGTCAAGTTGCTGCGCTTCCTGCAGGAACGGGTGATCGAACGGATCGGCTCGCGCAAGTCGATCGAGGTCGATACCCGGATCGTCTGCGCCACCCACCAGAACCTGGAAGCAATGATCGCCGATGGGCGGTTCCGCGAGGACCTGTATTACCGCCTGGCTGAAATCGTCGTGCGGATTCCCAGCCTGGCTGATCGGCCCGGCGATGCCGCCCTGCTGGCCAAGGCGTTCCTGGCCCGTTTTGCCAAGGACATGAACCCGGCGGTCAAGGGCTTTGCCCCCGATGCGCTGGCCGCGATCGATGCCTGGCACTGGCCCGGCAACGTGCGCGAGCTGGAAAACCGGGTGAAGCGGGCGGTGATCATGACCGATGGCAAGTTGGTCGGCGCGGCCGATCTCGACCTGGCCGAACCGGGCGAGGGTGACGACCAGCTGCTCAACCTGAAAAGCGCGCGCGAGGCGACCGACCGGCGGGTGATCCGCCATGCGCTGGCCCGCAGCGAAGGCAATATCTCGAGCACCGCCAAGCTGTTGGGGATCAGCCGCCCGACGCTGTACGACCTGCTCAAGCAATACGAGCTGCATGCCTGATCTTCGCCGCCTGCTGCCGGCGCTGGTGCTGGCTGCCGCGCTGGCCGGCGGGGCGCCGCTGCTCGCCAGGGTGGAACCCGGCGCGATGGATCCGGCCAAGGCGGCCCTGCAGCGCGGCGACGGGATCGCAGGCGAAGTGGCGCTGCGCAAGGTCCTGGCCGCCGGGGCGACCCGCACCGACGTGGCCGCGCGGATGGGCGAGGCGCTGATCCTGCAAGGCGACCTGGTCAAGGCGCGCGACTGGCTGGGGCCGGGGCAGTTCGCCCCGGGCGAGGAAGGCCACGGCTGGCGGATGCTGGGCATGCTCGAACGGCTGGACGGCAACCTGCCGGCGGCTGGGCAGGCCTATGACAAGGCGCTGGGCTATGCGCCGAAGGATCCCTTGCTGTGGGTCGACATTGGCCGCCTGCGCTATGTTGGCGGCGAACAGGTGCAGGCGCTCGATGCGGCCGAGCGCGCGCTGGCCGCCGCGCCGGACAATCCCCGCGCGCTGGAATTCCGCGCGCAATTGCTGCGCGACCAGCGCGGGTGGGATGCCGCCCTGCCGCTCTACGAACAGGCGTTGGAACAGGCGCCAAACGATCTGTCGCTGCTGGGCGGCTATGCCGCGACGCTGGGCGAGGCCGGGCGCGGGGCCGAAATGCTGGCGGTGACCCGCAAGATGATCGGGATTGCGCCAAAGCACCCGCTGGCCTGGTATCTGCAAGCCGTGCTGGCCGCGCGCGCGGGCAAGGTCGATCTGGCGCGGCGCTTGCTCGACCGCACCGGCACGCGGTTGCAGGATGTGCCGGCGGGCCTGCTGCTGCGCGGCGTGCTGGAACTGGAAGCGGGCAATGCCAACCTGGCGGCGGGGCTGCTGGAACGGCTGTACGAGCGCCAGGGCGCCAACCAGCGGCTGCAGCTGCTTTATGCCCGGGCACTGTACGAATCGAATGATTTCAACAAGCTGCACGAACGGTTCGATCCGCTGGCCAGCCGCCCCGATGCGCCGGCTTATCTGCTTGAACTGATCGGCCGCGCTTACGAGGAGCAGGGTGACCGGCTGGCCGCCGCGCCGTTCCTGGACCGGGCAGCGGCGGCGACTATCCCGGCCATCATGCCGATCCCCGAACGTGATCCGATTGGCGTGCTGGCACTTCGCTGGACCGATGCGCCCGGCGTGCCGGCCACGGCGGTGCCCTATGCCCGCAGCCTGCTGGCCGCCGGCAACGTCGCCGGAGCGCAAGGCGTGGCCGCGCGGTTCCGCCAGCTGCACCCCGGTTCTGCTGAAGCGCTGGCGCTGTTCGGCGATGTTGCCATGGCCGCCGGGCAGGCCGGGGCGGCGATCGATGCCTACAAGCTGTCGGCGGCGGTGCGCTTTCCCGATACGCTGCTGCTGCGGCTGGGCGAAGCCTTCGACAAGGCGGGCCGGGGGGCGGATGCGGTGCCGGTGGCGGCGCGCTATCTGGCGGCTTTTCCGGGCAGCCGGATGGCCGCGCGGATGGTGGCGGGGCACCGCGCCTTTGCGGATGACTGGGGCGCGGCACGCACCTTGCTGGAAAACCTGCGGCGGCGCGGCGGCGGGCGCGACGTGCGGCTGCTGGCCGACCTGTCGCTGGCGCAGCTGAGGACTGGCGATACGGCGGCGGCCCTGGCCACGGCGCAGCAGGCCCACGCGCTGCAACCGGCCAGCGGCGTCGCGACGCAGGCGCTGGGCATGGCGCTGGCCTTTGCCGGGCAGGAAGCGCCCCGCGCCGCCGCGCTGCTCGACAAGGCGCAGGTGCTGAATGGTCCCAACCCCTTGCTGGCCGAGGCGCGGCGCAAGCTGAACGGCTGATCCTGCGCGCTTTCGGACAGGCTGGTCGGCGCATTCCCGGCAAGAGCCTTGCCAGCGCGGCCAAGGCGATTTAATCGACTGATTAAATCAACAATTGGCGAGGTGCGTGATGGCGGGTGTGCTGCAAGGCGTGACGGTGATCGAACTGGCTGGGATCGGTCCCGGCCCATTCTGCGGGATGATGCTGGCTGACCACGGCGCGCGGGTGATCCGGGTGGAACGCCCGGGCCACAAGGGCCGCTTCGGCGATGCCGGCAACCGCGACATCCTGAACCGCAACCGCGAATTCATCGAGCTGGACCTCAAGGATCCGGGCGCGATCGAACAGCTCAAGGAACTGGCCAAGAGCGCCGACGCGCTGATCGAGGGCTACCGTCCGGGCGTGCTGGAACGGCTGGGGCTGGGGCCGGACGTGCTGCTGGCGGTCAATCCCAAGCTGGTGATCGGCCGGATGACCGGCTGGGGCCAGGACGGGCCGATGGCGCCGCTGGCGGGCCACGACATCAACTATATCGCGCTGTCGGGCGCGCTCCATTCCTATGGCCGCAAGGGCGAAAAGCCCAGCTTCCCGGTCAATGCCGTGGGCGATTTCGGCGGCGGCGGGATGATGCTGGCGTTCGGCGTGGTTTCGGCAATCCTGCACGCGCGCAGCGGCGGCGTGGGCCAGGTGGTGGACTGCGCGATGGTCGATGGCGCAGCGATCCTTTCGGCGATGACCTATACTTTCCTGGCCAATGGCCAGTGGCGCGACGAACGCGGGGTCAACCTGCTGGATAGCGGCACCCACTTCTACGACACTTATGAGACCAGCGACGGCAAGTGGATCTCGCTCGGCTCGATCGAGCCGCAGTTCTACGCGCTGCTGCTGGAAAAGACCGGGCTGAAGGACGATCCCGATTTCGCCCAGCAAATGAATCCGGCCAAGTGGGACCAGTTGAAGGAACGGATGACCGCCCTGATCCTGACGAAGACCCGCGATGAGTGGTGCGCGATCATGGACGGGACCGACATCTGCTTTGCCCCGGTGCTGAGCCTGCGCGAAGCGCCCAAGCATCCGCACAACGTGGCGCGCGGCACCTTTACCGAGGATGGCGGCATGTTGCAGCCGTCGCCCGCGCCGCGCTTTTCCGCGACCCCGGCGCCGTCGGTCAAGCTGGCGGGGCGTTGACAAAGCGCCGCCTGTCGTCATTGCGGGGGACTTCCCGCAATGACGACAAGGCGTGACGTGAACCTGCTGTCCCGGATCGATCCGATGGTGCGCCTGCTGGCGCTGGCCATCGCGCTGGCGCTGCTGCTGCCGGTGCGCGGTGCTGCGCGCGAAGTGGCGCAATTCATCTCCAACGCGGCGGTGTTCCTGCTGTTCTTCCTTAACGGGCTGCGCCTGCCCCGGCACGAAGTGGCCGCCGGCATGGGCAACCACCGCGTGCTGTGGCCGCTGACCGCCTGGGTGTTCGGCGGCATGGCCCTCGCGGGCTGGGGCATGTGGCAACTGGGGCAGGGCTGGATGCCGCCGATGATCGCGCTGGGCTTCCTCTATCTCGGCTGCCTGCCGTCCACCGTGCAGTCAGCCACGGCCTACAGCTCGCTGGCTGGGGGCAACGTTGCCAGTTCGGTGGTGGCGGCGGCGCTGCTCAACATCCTGGGGGTGTTCGTTACCGCGCCGCTGTTCTCGTTCCTGGCCGGGGGCAAGGAAGCCGCCTTCCACGCCGATGGACTGGTCAAGGTGGTGACGATCCTGCTGCTGCCTTTCGTGATCGGGCAGGTGCTGCAGGGCAAGCTGGGCGGCTGGGTGAAGGATCACCGTCCGCTGATTACCTGGTTCGACCGGGCGTCGATCGCGATTGCGGTCTATGTCGCCTTTTCAGGCGCGGTGGAGCAGCGGTTCTGGGCGCGGATCGATGCGCCGGGCTGGGTCTGGCTGGCGGGCGGCACGGCAGTGCTGCTGGCGTTTGGTCACGTGGGCGCCTGGCTGGTCGGCGGCCTGGCCGGGGTGGACCGGCCTGACCGCATTTCCATGCTGTTTGCCGGCGCGCAGAAAAGCATCGCGATGGGCGCGCCGCTGGCCACGGTGCTGTTTCCCCCGGCGGCGGCGGGGATCGTGCTGCTGCCGATCCTGCTTTACCACCTGTGCCAGCTGATCATGGCCGCGCCGCTGGCCGCGCGGCTCAATCGGCCCTGACCGCGTTTTCCAGTTCGCCGTCGGGGAAGCGGCGCTTGTGGCGGATCGACCACCACAGCGACAGCCCGATCAGCACCGCGCCGATCAGCCCGGTGACGGTTTCGGGAATGTGGACCTTGGCCGAAATCAGCATGATCCCGCCCAGCGCGATGATCGCCCAGAAGGCGCCGTGTTCGAGATAGCGGTATTCCGCCAGGGTGCCCTTCTGCACCAGGTGGATGGTCATCGAACGCACGAACATCGCCCCGATCGACAGGCCGAGCGCGATGATGATCATGTTGTTCGACAGCGCGAAAGCGCCGATCACCCCGTCGAAGCTGAACGAAGCGTCGAGGATGTTGAGGTAAAGGAACCCGCCCAGGCCCGAACGCACCACCGCGCCCTGCGCCGCCAGGGCTTGCTCGCGCATTTCCAGCACCGTGCCCAGCGCCTCGACCGCGATGAAAGTGACGATCCCGAGCGTGCCCGAAACCATGAAGGTCAGCGCCTCGTCCGCTGGCAGCAGCCGCGAGATCAGGTAGATCACGACCAGCAGGATGGCGATTTCCGCCGCCTTGATGTTGGAAAAGCGCGCCAGCTTGGCCTCGATCCAGCCGATCCAGTGGACGTCCTTTTCACCGTCGAAGAAGAACGACAGGCCGACCATGGCCAGGAACGCCCCGCCGAAGCCCGCGATCCCGACATGGGCGGAGGACACGATCTCCTCGTAGCGCTTGGGATCGTTGAGCGAGAGGTCGACCGCTTCCATCGGCCCCATGCCCGCCGCGATGGCGACGATGGCCAGCGGAAAGACGATGCGCATGCCGAACACCGCGATCAGCATGCCCCAGGTCAGGAACCGGCGCTGCCAGATGTCGTCCATGTCCTCGAGCACCGAGGCGTTGACCACGGCGTTGTCGAACGACAGCGACACTTCGAGGATCGAGAGGACCACGACGATCCACAGCAGCCCGAGCATGCCCCCGACCGAGCCGGTCTGGAACCAGCCGTACCAGGCCGCCAGGGCCAGGCAGACCAGAGTGAACAGGATCGATCCCTTGTAATAGCGCAGCAAAGTGGTGCTTCCTTGATGAATGTGCAGCGAAGCCGGCGCTCTTACCGGGGCTGATAGGTTTGTTCCACCCCCGGAAAGGCGCGCGCGCGCACTTCGGCGGCATAACGCTCTGCCGCGCCGGAAATCGTCTCGGCAATGGCTTCATAGCGTTTCACGAAGCGGGGGACGCGCTCGAACATGCCCAGCATGTCCTCGGTCACCAGCACCTGTCCATCGCACTGCGCCGATGCGCCGATGCCAATGGTCGGGCACTTGACCGCCTGGGTCACTGCAATCGCGATCGGTTCGACCACGCCTTCGACCACAATGGCAAAGGCCCCGGCCGCGTCGAGCGCCTGGGCATCGGCCACGATCTTCTGGGCTTCGGCTTCGCTGCGGCCGCGCGCGTTGTAGCCGCCCAGCACGTTGACCGCCTGTGGGGTCAGCCCGACATGGCCCATCACCGGGATGCCGCGCGCGGTCAGGAAGGCGACCGTTTCAGCCATCGCCGCCCCGCCTTCGAGCTTGACCGCGGCGCAGCCGGTTTCCTTGAGCAGCCGCGCAGCGCTTTCGAACGCCTGCTGCGGCGATGCTTCGTAGGCGCCGAACGGCATATCGACCACCACGGCGGCGTGATAGGAGCCGCGCACCACCGCCGCGCCGTGGGCGGCCATCATGTCAAGCGTGACCGGCACGCTGGAGGGCAGGCCATAGATCACCTGACCAAGCGAATCCCCGACCAGCAGCAGGTCGCAGTGCGCATCGAGCAATTGCGCCTGCCGCGCGGTATAGGCGGTCAGCATGACGACCGGCTGGGCGGTCACGCCGTCCACCTTGCGCTGGCGGATTGCGGGGATGGTCAGCCGCTTCATCGGCGCGGGCGTGGGGTTGGCGCGGCTGGTGGCGGTGTCGAGTTGGAAGGTCGTGGACATGGGGCGGCTTGTAGCGGGTGGAGCGGGCAGGGGGAAGGTGCGTGTGCAGACACGTGTTTTCCCGCTTCCGGGACCGACATCCTGGGGAAGGCGAGCCACTTAAGCCTTGCCATCGCGCGCTTGGCCGCTAGCTTCGCCCGCCATGTAAGATTTCGGCCGCCCGGGGGGCAAGGCCGACAATAATTTAGGGGAACCGCATGTTCGGTCGCGTCAAACCATTGGACGCCATTCTGGCAACTGCCGAAAAGAAATCTCTCCATCGCTCGCTCGGGGCCTTCCAGCTGACCATGCTGGGGGTGGGCGCCATCATCGGCACCGGGATCTTCGTGCTGACCGCCGAAGCCGCGCAAAAGGCCGGGCCGGGCATGATGATCTCGTTCATCATCGCCGGGTTCGTCTGCGCCGTGGCGGCGCTGTGCTATGCCGAAATGGCTTCGATGGTCCCGGTTTCGGGGTCGGCCTATACCTACAGCTACGCCGTGATGGGCGAACTGCTGGCCTGGATGGTCGGCTGGGCGCTGGTGCTGGAATATGCGGTTGCGGCCGGGGCCGTGGCGGTCGGCTGGTCGGGCTATTTCGTGGGCCTGCTGCGCGAATACCTGGGGGTTTCGCTGCCAGATTCGATCGTCAACGCCGATGCCCTGATCGCGCAGATCAAGCTGGCCTTCGGCGCGGCCAACAGTGAAGCGATCCAGACCGCGATTGCCACCGGCGGCTACATCAATCTGCCGGCCTTCGTGATCGCGCTGCTGGTGACCTGGCTGCTGGTGATCGGGACCAAGGAAAGCGCGATGGTCAACGCCGTGCTGGTGATGGTCAAGATCACCGCGCTGACGCTGTTCGTGGTGCTGGCCGTGCCAGTGATGAACAGCCAGAACTTCGAACCCTTTGCTCCGCTGGGCTTCGGCGGGATTTCGGCGGCGGCGGCCTCGATCTTCTTCGCCTATGTCGGCTTCGACGCGGTCTCCACCGCGGCCGAAGAAACCAAGAACCCGCAGCGCAACATGCCGATCGGCCTGATCGGCAGCCTGGCGATCTGCACGATCTTCTATCTGCTGGTCGCCTCGGGCGTGATCGGCAGCGTGGGCGCGCAGCCGCTGATGGATGCGGCGGGCAACGCCTTTGCCCCGGGCAGCACCGAGCTGGCCGCGGCCTGCGCCACCAATGGCGGGCAGGCGGTGGTCTGTTCCAAGGAAGCGCTGGCCTGGACGCTGCGTGAAATCGGCTGGCAGCAGGTCGGCAACCTGGTTGGCCTGGCGGCCGGCCTGGCGCTGCCCTCGGTGATCCTGATGATGATGTTCGGCCAGACCCGCATCTTCTTCGTGATGAGCCGCGACGGCCTGCTGCCTGAGAAGCTCAGCAAGGTGCACCCCAAGTATCACACCCCGCACGTGGTGACCGTGATTACCGGGATCGTCGTGGCGTTCTTCGCCGCGCTGTTCCCGGTGGGGGCGCTGGCCGACATCTCGAATTCGGGCACGCTGTTCGCTTTCGCCATGGTGGCGATCGCGGTGCTGGTGCTGCGTCAGCGCGAGCCGTCGCGCGCGCGGCCGTTCCGCACCCCGGCGGTGTGGCTGGTCGCTCCGCTGGCGGCCGTGGGCTGCGTCTATCTGTTCTGGAGCCTGTCGGGCTATACCAAGCTGCTGTTCGTCGGCTGGGCCGTGGTCGGGCTGGTGGTCTACTTCACCTACAGCCGCAGCCGCAGCCACGTTGGCCGTGGGCTGGTGGAAGTGCACGAGGAAGACGCCGATGTGCCGCCGCAGCCGGTGCCGCCGCTGCCCGGCGGGATCGACGTCAACGACTGATCCGGCCGCACTGGCCAGGGCAGGGGCCGCTCCTTCGGGGGCGGCCCTTTGCTTTTGGGGAATTGCGAATCGGCTGGAATAAGAACATAAGTGGAACAAAGGTTGTTCCGCATGACTGTTCCCACCCCCCTATCCGCCTTTGCCCGCCGCCTCCCTCTGCCGCCCGCGCGCGGGCTGCCTGGCGCCGCCGCCGCCGCGCGCTGGCGTCCCGGCCTGGCGGACGGCGCCTTGCATGGCGAAGTGTTCGCCGCCTCGCGCGAAGCCAGCGGCGCGGCGCTGGCGCTTGCCCTGGCGCTCGACCGGCTCCACGCCGCGCGGCCCGATCCCGCTGCCGACCGGCCGGACGAACGCCGCTGGCTGTGGGTGCAGGATGATGCCGCCCTGCGGCTGACCGGGCGGCCCTATCGCCCCGGGCTGCCGGCACAATTGCGCCATCGGCTGGTCCATGTCGCCGCCGGCAAGCCGGAAGATGCGCTGTTCGCGCTGGAAGAGGGACTGCGCTGCCGCGATCTGGCTTTCGTCATCGGCGAGATCGCGGGCAATCCCCGGGCGCTTGATTTCACCGCTTCGCGCCGCCTGTCGCTGGCCTCGGAAAAGCACGGGGTGCCGCTGTGGCTGGTGCGGATCGACGCCCGGCG
Source organism: Novosphingobium sp. (assembly GCF_041905565.1). Lineage (GTDB taxonomy): Bacteria > Pseudomonadota > Alphaproteobacteria > Sphingomonadales > Sphingomonadaceae > Novosphingobium. Next base: position 99,948 of record NZ_JAYRKX010000014.1, read on the forward strand.
CGATCTGGGCTCGGCCCGGATGCGCTGGGATGTGCGCGCGGCCCCGTCCGCGCCGCCGCGCTGGAATGCCCAGGCCCCGGGCGCGCCCGCCTGGCAGGCCGAACTGTTCCGCGCCCGCGCCCATCCTCCGGGGCAATGGCTGCTGGATCTGGCGCAGGGACGGTTGGCCCTGCGTGACGGTGCGGAAGACGCAGGCGGCGACGCCCGCCTGGCCTGAGCTGCCGCCATGCCGCCCCCCGCGCCGCCCCCTCTGCCGCGCCGCATCCTGTCGATCTGGCTGGCGCAGCTGGCGATCGATCGCTGGCGGCTGGCCCAGTCCCTGCGTGCGGGCGAGGGCGCGGATGCCGCGCCGCTGGTCCTGATCGCCGAAACCGCCCATGGCCCACGCATCACCGCCGCCAACCGCGCCGGGCATGACGCTGGGGCCGCGCCGGGGATGATGCTGGCCGATGCCCGCGCCATTTGCCCGGCGCTGGCCACGGCCCCGGCCGATCCGGCGGGCGACCTGGCCCTGCTGGAAAGCCTGGCGCTGTGGGCGCAGCGCTGGGGGCCGTGGTCGGCGCTTGATCCGCCCGATGGGCTGGTGGTCGACGTGACCGGGGTGGCCCACCTGCACGGCGGTGAGCGCGGGCTGCTGGACGATGCCGCCCGGCGGCTGGCCGCGCGCGGGCTGGCTGCCCGGCTGGCGATCGCCCCCACCGCCGGGGCGGCCTGGGCGCTGGCGCATTACGGCGAAAATGGCGCGATCCTCTGTTCCTCCACTGCGTCATTGCGAGGAGGCGAAGCCGACGAAGCAATCCAGGGCAACGCGTGGGACTCTGGATCGCTTCGCTCCGCTCGCGATGACGAGGTCGGGGCATGGGGCACCCCCCTCGATCACTTGCCGGTGGCCGCGCTGCGGCTCGATCCCGCGACCTTGCTGGTGCTGCGCCGGCTGGGCCTGAAGCGGATCGGCGATCTGGCCGGAGTGGCGCGCGATGCGCTGGCGCGGCGGTTCCGCAATGTCCGCACGCCGGGCGCCAATCCTCTGATCCGGCTCGACCAGCTGCGCGGCCGGGTGCCCGAACCATTGCTGCCGGTGGTGGCGGTGGACCTGCCGCTGGTCCAGCGCCGCCTGCTCGAACCGATCCGCCACCGCGCGCTGCTCGACCGGGTGGTGACTGACCTGTGCGGCGATCTGGCCCGGCTGCTGGAAGGCCGCGCGCTGGGCGCGCGGCGGCTGGAGCTGGGCTTGTGGAAGGTGGACGGCGAAGTGCTGGTCCGCACGCTGGAACTGGCCGCCGCCAGCCGCGATCCCGCGCACATTGCCCGCCTGTTCGCGCACCGGCTGGATAATGTCGACGCCGGCTTCGGGATCGAACTGGCCCGCCTGCGCGCGCCCTGGACCGAGCCCGTGGCGCTCAGCCAGCGCGATCTTGATGCCGCGGCCGAAGCGCATGGCACCAGCCTGTCGGCCTGTATCGACCGGCTGACTGCGCGGCTGGGGCCGCAGGCGGTGCGCCGCCCCATGCCGCGCGCCAGTCACTTGCCCGAACGCGCGCAGGCCTGGGAGTCCCTGTCGGGTGCGCCATCGACATCCGTCGATGGCTTGCGGCACCGGCCCGCTCCCCCACCCGGCCACCCAACGGAATGGTATGCTCTGG
>NZ_JAYRKX010000044.1:0-1935 GCF_041905565.1 Novosphingobium sp.
TGGCACCGCCGCTGGCGGTGGAGGGCAGGGTGATCGAACGCCCGACCGCGAGGCATTCGTTGAGCATGTTCCAGCCCTTGCCGGCCATGTCGAGGCCGCCGATCAGCTGGCTCAGCGGAATGAAGACCTCCTTGCCGTGGATCGGGCCGTTCTGGAACGGCGAGTTCAGCGGGAAATGGCGGCGGCCGACTTCCACCCCCGGCGTCTCAGCCGGCAACAGTGCGAGCGTGATGCCGATGTCGCGGGTGTCGCCCAGCAGGCCATCCGGGTCGTACATGCGGAAGGCGAGACCAATCAGGCTCGCCACCGGGGCGAGGGTGATGTAGCGCTTGTCGAAGGTGAGCTTCAGGCCCAGCACGTTGGCGCCGTTCCATTGGCCCTTGCAGACGATGCCGAAATCCGGGATCGAGGTGGCGTCGGAGCCGGCGAACGGGCCGGTCAGGCCGAAGCAGGGCACGTCCTGGCCGCAGGCGAGCCGCGGCAGGTAATAGTCCTTCTGTTCTTTCGTGCCGTAACGATGGATCAGCTCGCCCGGGCCCAGCGAATTGGGCACGCCGACGGTGGCGCTGGCCACCGAACTGATCGAGGCGACCTTCTGGATCACCTTGTGATGGGCCAGCGCGGAGAAGCCCAGCCCGCCGTATTCCTTCGGAATGATCATCCCGAAGAAACGCTGCTTTTTCATGTAGTCCCAGACCTCGGGCGAGAGGTCGGCGCGGACGTGGGTGATGTCCCAGTCGTCGATCATCGTGCACAGGGTTTCGACCGGGCCATCGAGGAAGGCCTGCTCTTCGGCGGACAGCTGTGGCTTGGGATGGGCCAGCAGCTTGCGCCAGTCGGGCTTGCCGGAGAACAGATCGCCCTCGAAGCCGACCGAGCCGGTCTCCAGCGCGATCTTCTCGGTCTGCGACAGCGGCGGCAGCGCCTTGCGCAGGAATTTCAGCGCCGGGGCGGAGAGCAGCGGCTTGCGGATGGCCGGGATCAGCAGGGGCATGGCGACCAAGGTCACGCAACCGGCCACGAATCCGATGACCAGATGGTTGGCACCCAGTAGCCAGCACCCGACCAGCAGGGTGGCGGTCAGTGCGACCCAGAGGGCGAGACGCAGGCGGTGGTAGGCGGAAAAGGCCGAGGCCAAAAGAACCGCGAGGATCGGCAGGGAAACGCTCAAGAACGGGCTCATGTCGTGGCTCCGGGATGGCGGCGGGCCGCGGGGCTGCGTTGCGTGTCGCCGCCCCCGCCACTACCATACTTTGAAGTATGTGATTCCAGTGCAAACTTCTATCGCACTCGAATCGAGCAAACGCTCAGACATACTATCCGGCGCACAACCGTATGGATCCGACACCGCGATGACCGAGACCGCACTCCGCACCCCGCGCTTGAACGTGGACGACTGGACCCGCGAAGCCCTCGACCAGATCGCCGAGGCGGGTGTGTCCGCGGTGGCGGTGGAGCCGCTGGCGCGTCGGCTCGGGGTGACCAAGGGCAGCTTCTACTGGCACTTTCCTTCGCGCGATGCGCTGCTGCAGGCGGCGCTGGAGCGCTGGGAACGCGATGAGCAGGCGGCCTACGGCGCGCTGGAATCGATCGGCAACGCCGCCGAGCGCCTGCGCACCCTGTTCAACCTGATCAGCTTCCACACCAAGACCCACGTCATCTATTCCGAACTGCTCAAGGCGGCCGAACACCCGGCGATCCGCGCCGTGCTCGACAACGTGCTGGAGCGGCGGGTCGGTTTCCTGTTCGCCTCGTTCCGCCAGGCCGGCTTGAACGAGCGTGATGCACTGCGGCGGGCGCGGATGACTTACGCGGTGTACGTTGGCTTCCTGCAGCTGGAGTTGCCCAAGTTCCGCCAGCGCGAACAGAGCGAAGATTTTGCCGCCTACATCGACCACATCATGGCGACGCTGATTCCGCGCAGTTGAACCGCTT
>NZ_JAYRKX010000015.1:0-94736 GCF_041905565.1 Novosphingobium sp.
GGCCATCCGGCCTGTCCTTGCAACACCAGCCCGCTCCCCCGGCCCAACCACCCGTTCAAGGTACCCTGTGGGTGGTTGGGCCGGGGGAGCGGGCTGGTGTTGCAAGCCAACTGCGGAGGCAGTTGGCGCATCAAACAAGGACTCGGGCAGGCCAGGACAAGGCCGATGCCTTGTCCGCACCGCCGTCAGCCGGACTAGAACTCATCAAACCCGGATCAGCGTTCCCGCCCCGCGCGAGGTGAAGATTTCCAGCAGCATCGCGTGCGGCACGCGGCCATCCAGCACCACGGCCGCCTCGCACCCGGCTTCGACCGCGTGGACGCAGGTTTCGAGCTTGGGGATCATCCCGCCGCTGATCGTGCCGTCCTGCTGCAGCCGGGCGATGTCGGCCGGGCGCAGGTCGGTCAGCAGGTTCTTGTCCTTGTCGAGCACGCCGGTCACGTCGGTCAGCAGGAACAGCCGCGCCGCGCCCAGCGCCGCCGCGATGGCGCCTGCCATGGTATCGGCGTTGATGTTGTAGGTATCGCCGTCCGCGCCGACCGCGATCGGCGCGATCACCGGGATCATCCCAGCGTCGGAAATGGTCTTGATCACCGAGGTATCGACCCGGTCGGGTTCGCCGACAAAGCCCAGGTCGACCACCTGTTCAATCTGCGAATCCGGGTCGCGGGTGGTCCGTTCCACCTTCTTCGCGGTGACGAGGCCGCCGTCCTTGCCGGAAATGCCCAGCGCCTTGCCCCCGGCCCCGGCGATCCAGCGGACGATTTCCTTGTTGATCGCGCCCGACAGGACCATTTCGGCCACTTCCGCCGTGGCCTTGTCGGTCACCCGCAGGCCATCGACGAAGCGGCTTTCAACGCCCAGCTTCTTCAACATGTTGCCGATCTGCGGGCCGCCGCCGTGGACCACCACCGGGTTGATCCCGACCGCCTTGAGCAGCACCACATCCTCGGCAAAGTCATGCGCGAGGTCGGGATCCCCCATCGCGTGGCCGCCGTACTTCACCACGAAAGTGCGCCCGGCATAGCGCTGGAGATAGGGCAGGGCCTCGACCAGCGTTTCGGCCTTGGCAAGCATGGCGGGATCGTGCGCGTCAGTCATGGCCGCGCGCATAGGCTCCCCCGCCCCCAATTTGAAGCGAATTTAGAGCCACCCTCTGTCTGTCGGCGGGCGCAGCGCCGGTCCGCGCCCCGTCTTTGCCGTGCAGGAACGGGAATCAAACCCGATCCAGCCGCTTCCCCAGCTTGACGAACAGCACGATCAGCGGCGGGACCATGATGGTCGAAAGGACCAGCTTGGAAATGATCTGCCCTTCCATGATCTGCCCCAGCGGCAGGTCCTGGCCATAGAAACTGATGGTGATGAACAGCACCGTATCGACCACCTGGCTGAGCAGGCTGGCCAGCCAGGCGCGCAGCACCAGCGCCTTGCCCTGCCCGCCGGCGATCCGCGAAAACAGGTAGACGTTAAGCGTCTGCGAGGTGCCATAGCTGATCAGCCCGGCAAACTGCATCCGCACCCCCTGGCCCAGCAAACGGGCGAAGGCGTCCTGATCCTGCCAGAACGAGGCGGGCGGAACCACGCGGATCACCACGGTCAGCATGATCATCGAGACAATCAGCGGGACAAAGCCATAACGCACCAGCTGGTTGGCCATCTTCTGCCCGAACAGTTCCGCCACGGCGCTGGAAATGATCACCAGGAACAGGAAGGCGAAGATCCCGCTTTCCACCGCCAGATCGCCCAGCAGCGGCCAGTGGCCAAGCGAGGCAAGCTTGGTGCCCATCACCCCGGCGAGCACGCACAGCCCACCGTAAAGCAGCGAAAAGGCGAACAGCGAGCGCGGGATCACGGGGGTCTGGTTCTGCATTGCAAAGGCTTAGCGAGGGACAGGCGGCGCGGCAACCTTCGCCAGCAGCGTCAAGGAATTGACCCGGCGCGCAAAGGCGTTACCAACACGCGCAACATCTTTTCGGGGGCAACGGCCTAAATGCAGATCGTCAACAGTGTGCTGGGCATGGCGCTGATCCTTGTGCTGGCCTTCCTGCTTTCGTCCGACCGCAAGGCGATCCGCCTGCGGGTGGTCGGCGCGGCCTTTGCGCTGCAGGCGGGCTTTGCCGCGCTGGTGCTGTATGTGCCGTGGGGCAACATGCTGCTGCAGACCATCGCGGCCGGGGTTTCCGCCCTGCTCGGCTTTGCCCACGCCGGGACTGAATTCATCTTCGGCCCGCTGGCTAAGCCCGAAATCGGCGGCAACAGCTTTGCCATTTCGGCGCTGCCGGTGATCATCTTCTTCGCCGCGCTGATCTCGATCCTCTATTACCTGGGCATCATGCAGCTGGTGATCCGCTGGATCGGCGGCGCGCTGGAAAAGATCACCGGGATCACCAAGGTGGAAAGCCTGTCGGCCGCGTCGAACATCTTCGTCGGCCAGTCGGAAAGCCCGCTGGTGATCCGTCCCTACCTTGCCGCGCTGACCCCCAGCCAGCTGTTCTGCCTGATGAGCGTGGGCATGGCCGGGGTCGCCGGCACGATCCTGGCGGCCTATGCCAGCATGGGCATCCGCATCGATTACCTGGTGGCCGCCGCCTTCATGTCGGCTCCGGGCGGGATCCTGATGGCCAAGATCATCATGCCCGATCCCAAGGACCAGCCGCTGGCCCAACCGGACGACGTGCCGGCCGTCTCGCTGGAGGAAGAACGCCCCGCCAACCTGATCATGGCCGCATCGCAGGGCGCGCAGACCGGGGTCAAGCTGGCGGTCGCGGTCGGCGCGATGGTGCTCGCCTTCGTTGCGCTGGTGGCGCTGGCCAACGGCATGCTGGGCACGATCGGCGGCTGGGTGGGCAAGCCCGACCTGTCGTTCCAGATGATCCTGGGCTATGTCTTTGCCCCGGTGTTCCTGCTGCTGGGCGCGCCGGACTGGGCCGAAGCGATGCGCGCGGGCGGCTTTTTTGGCTCCAAACTGGTGCTCAACGAATTCGTCGCCTTCATCGATCTGGGCGCGGCCCAGGACCTGTCGGCCAAGACCGTGGGGATCGTCACCTTTGCGCTGTGCGGGTTCGCCAACTTCAGCTCGATCGCGATCCAGATGGCGGTGACCGGGGGGCTTGCCCCCAACCAGCGCCCGGTGATCGCGCGGCTGGGGCTGAAGGCGCTGGCCGCCGGCGCCCTGTCCAACCTGATGAGCGCGGCGCTGGCCGGACTGTTCCTTTCGCTCTGATCCGGATCAAAACCACGGGTTTGCACGGATAGGCCGGCGGGCGCTTCTGGCCGAGGCGGGGGCCATGCCCCTGCCGCTTCCCCTGCTGTCCGCCGCGCTGTTTGCGCTGTGCCAACCCGGTCCGCGCACCACTTGCGTGGTCGATGGCGATACCTTCTGGCTGCAAGGCGAGAAGGTACGCCTGGCTGACATCAACGCGCCCGAGACCCATTCCGCCGGCTGCCCCGCTGAGCAGACGCGCGGTGAGGCGGCAACGCGGCGGCTGATCGCGCTGCTCAACCAGGGGCCGTTCGAACTGGTCACCGAAGGGCGCGAGCGCGACCGCTATGGCCGCCAGCTGCGCGTGGCCAGTCGCCGGGGCAAGAGCCTGGGGGCGCAGCTGGTCGCCGAAGGACTGGCCGAACCCTGGCGCGGCCGCCGGTCGGACTGGTGCGCGCTGCTTGCACAGGATTCAGCCCCGCGTTAGCCCCCCGGGTTATGTCCTGGCCCCGTCGCAGATCCAGCTATGGCCGCGTCCTGCCGACCCATCGCTGGCAGGGCCTGACGCGCGGCCAGCGGTTCTGGCGGGCGTTCAGGCCGTGGCTTTACACCGCCGCGCTGCTGCTGGCCTGCGCCTTGCTGGCGCGGCTGTGGCCCAGCCCGGCCCCGCCGCAAAGCGTGGAACTGATCAGCGCCCCGTTTACCCGCTGCGGGCCCGGCGCGGCTGAAAACTGCGTGATCGATGGCGACACGATCCACATCGGCACGCGGCGCATCCGCGTCCAGGGGATCGACGCGCCGGAACTGCACCCGCCGCGCTGCCCAAATGAACAGGCGCTGGGCGAGCGGGCCGCCGCACAGCTGCTGGCGCTGATCCGGCAGGGGCCGTTCATCCTGACCGGCGCCGACCCGGTGGCGCGCGACGAATACGGGCGCGAGCTGCGCGTGCTGTCCCGCACCCGGCCCGATGGCTCGGTCCAGTCCTTCGCCGATGACATGGTGGCCAGCGCCGCGGCGCGCCGTTACGAGCGCGGGGCTAGACAACCGTGGTGCTGATTCGCGCGCGGAATAAAAGGAGAGAGAGATGCTGCTGATCAACGGCTGGCTGAAGCTGGCAACCGGCGAATTCGACAAGGTGCAGGCCGATGCTGTCGCCATGCTCAAAGCGACCAACCAGGAAGCGGGCTGCCTGCACTATTCCTTCGCCCGCGATGTCGAGGACCCGGACCTGATCCGCATCGCCGAACGCTGGGAAAGCGAAGAAGCGCTAGCCGCCCATTCCGCCAGCGCGCACATGGGCGCGTTCCAGAAGGCGCTGGGCAGCGTGAAGCTGGAAGGCGCGGACCTGTGGCTCTATTCGGCCGAGGCGGTGAAGAAGCTGATGTAATCCGGCTGGCTGGGGAGGATCAGATACCCGCGTACCACTGGTAATCGCGGTGATCCTCCCAATAGCCGCCCTTGCCGCCGAACAGGCCGGTCAGGCTTGCCACCAGCTGGATCCGCATGACGAACTTGGCGTGCTTGTATCCCAGTTGCCGTTCGACCCGCAGGCGCAGCGGCGCGCCGTACCGTTCAGGCAGCGGCGCATCGTTCATCCGCCAGGCCAGAATCGTCTGCGGGTGGAAGGCATCGATCAGGTCGATCGATTCGTAATAGGGCCGCCCCCCGATCCGGTCGGCACAGTGGAAGACCGCATAGCGCGCGGCGGGGAGCAGCCCGGCCATGGCCAGCACCTGCCCCAGCCGCGGCCCCTGCCATTTGCCGATCGCGCTCCACCCTTCGACGCAATCGTGCCGGGTGATCTGGCTGCGCTGCGGCATGGCGCGCAGGGCCGACAGCGGCAGGTCGAGCGCGCGGTGCACCAGCCCGTCCACCCGCAGCGCCCAGCCTGAAAAGCCAGTGGCGAGGTGCGCCCGGTAAACCGCATCCGCCACGCTGGTGCTGCCATTGGCGCGGAACGTAGGTGACATGTCGCTTTCGGCAAATTCCCGCGCCAGGGCATCGCCCATCAGCAACCGCTGGGCGCGCTGGTTGAGCGCGGTGGCCCCGTGCAGCATCTCGCGCCAGCCCGCGTTGTCGTTCAGCCGGTCGCACCCGCCCAGCAGCAGCCCGCCCGCCCCGGCGGCACCCAGGCCGAGCAGGCGGCGGCGGGTCAATTCACGGTCGCTCATCCCCGCTCCTTTGGCAGGCGATACCACCCGGTCAGCATCGCGCGCAGGCCATTGATCGGCCCGGCCAGCAGCACCATCGCCAGGTGCACCACGAAGAAGGCCACCAGCCCCCCCGCGGCCAGGAAATGCAGCGACCGCGCCGTCGCCCGCCCGCCCAGCGCCACCGTCAGCCGCAATGCGGCGTCGAGCGCGGGCGACATGGCCATGCCGGTCACGATCACCAGCGGGATCAGCCCCGCCAGCACAGCGGCATAGGCCAGTTTCTGCAGCGGTTTGTAACGCAGCGCCGCTGCCCCGCGCGGGAAGCGCAGCGCCAGGTGATCGCGCAGGTCCTGCCACAGGTGCGCCGGGGCCAGGTCCGCCCGGCGCGGCAGCACTTCGCGCGTCAGCCGCCAGCGCCGCAGGTTCCAGCCGAGATAGAGAACCCAGGCCGGGGCCAACAGCCAGGCGAAGAAGAAGTGCCACAGCCGCGCATCGGCCAGGTTGTAGGCAGAAGGAATGGTGATCCAGCCCGGAAAGGGCAGGCCATCCTGTCCCCACAGGTCAAGCCAGGCCTGGGCCGCTTCCGATCCCGCCTCGCCCCAGTAGAGCCGGGGGTGGGCGTTGAAGATCATCAGGCCGCTCATCAACAGGACCGCCATGGCCAGCAGGTTCAGCCAGTGCCACGCCCGGGTCGGCCAGCCATGCCGCCGCACCAGATCGCCGCCTCGTGGTTCAGCCTGCTCCATGCCGGGCAGACTAGGCCGAAGCGCGGGCCGACGCCAAGTCCATTCGACCGGCGACTTGCCCCGCCCTTGCGCCGCACGGGCGGCTCCCCTACCCCCGGCGCGCAAGGGGAAAAGCGCTCGTGTCATCCGGTTCAGGTTCGTTCCATCGCGATCATCCCGCCGCGCCGTTCGCGGCGGTCACGCTGGGCATTGCGCTGTTCAGCGTGATGGATGCGCTGATGAAGAACGCCTCGATCGCTGCAGGGGCCTATAATGCCATGCTGCTGCGCTCGGTGTTCGGCACTGCCCTGATGTTCCCGCTGTGGAAGTGGCGCGGCGGCCAGTGGCCGGACCGCGCGGCGATGAAGCTGCACGCGCTGCGCGGCGCGGTCAGCGGGGCCATGGCCACCTCGTTCTTCTGGGGGCTGGTGCGCCTGCCGATGGCCGAAGGCATCGCCTTGTCGTTCATCGCCCCGCTGATCGCGCTGTACCTGGCATCGGTCCTGCTGGGCGAACAGGTCGGCAAACGGGCCCTCATCGCCTCGCTGCTGGGGCTGGCCGGGGTGCTGGTGATTGCCGCCGGGCGGCTCGGCGAAGGCCAGTTCAGCCGCGATGCCGCCTGGGGGATCGGCTCGATCCTGCTGTCGGCGGTGCTCTATGCCTTCAACCTGATCCTGCAGCGCAAGCAAGCGCAGATGGCCGGCCCGATCGAGGTGGCGCTGTTCCAGACGGTGTTCGTCGCGCTGTTCCTGGGGCTGGCCGCGCCGTGGCTGGCCGCCGTGCCGGGGACCCGCGCGCTGGTCGACATCTTCGGCGGGGCCGTGCTGGCGATGATTTCGCTGATGGTGATCAGTTGGGGCTATGGCCGGGCCGAAGCCCAGGCCCTGCTGCCGATCGAATATACCGCCTTCGTCTGGGCGGCGCTCATGGGCTGGTGGATGTTCGCCGAACCGGTGACCGTGGCGACCCTGCTGGGCGTGGTCCTGATCGTGATCGGCTGCTGGATTGCCGCGCCCCGGGTCCATATCGAGGAAACCGCGCTTTAGAGCCGGTTCAGAGGTTGTTTTGCCAGTCCAGCCCCTTGACGCAGGCTAGATTCGCGCGCATCGGCGGCGCCGACGAACCGGCCCTGCTGCGGTGGTACTGCGCAGGTTCCCCCAGGGCGGTTTCACATCAGGAGATCACGCAGCATGACCCAGGTCGGACAGGACACTCTCGGCACGCGCAGCACGCTGACCGTTGGCGGGCAGGACTATGCCTATTACTCGCTGAGCAAGGCCGCCGCCAAGTTTGGCGACATCAGCCGCCTGCCGTTCAGCATGAAGGTCCTGCTGGAAAACCTGCTGCGCTTTGAAGACCGCGGCTTCACCGTTTCGACCGACGACGTGAAGGCCGTGGTCGACTGGCAGAAGAACCCCAGCGAAAGCAGCAACGAAATCCAGTACCGCCCGGCGCGCGTGCTGCTGCAGGATTTCACGGGCGTGCCCTGCGTGGTCGACCTGGCCGCGATGCGCGATGCCATCGCCACGCTGGGCGGCGACACCAGCAAGATCAACCCGCTGGTCCCGGTCAACCTGGTGATCGACCACTCGGTGATGGTCGACGAGTTCGGCCACCCCAAGGCGTTCGAAGAGAACGTCGAGATCGAATACCAGCGCAACATGGAGCGCTATGACTTCCTCAAGTGGGGCTCCAAGTCGCTCAACAACTTCTACGCCGTGCCCCCGGGCACCGGCATCTGCCACCAGGTGAACCTGGAAAACATCGCGCAGACGGTGTGGACCAGCAAGGACCAGAACGGCGTCACCGTCGCCTATCCCGACACCTGCGTCGGGACTGACAGCCACACCACAATGGTCAACGGCCTGGGCGTGCTGGGCTGGGGCGTTGGCGGGATCGAAGCCGAAGCCGCGATGCTTGGCCAGCCGGTCTCGATGCTGATCCCCGAAGTGGTCGGCTTCAAGCTGACCGGCACCCTCAAGGAAGGCGTGACCGCGACCGACCTGGTGCTGACCTGCACCAACATGCTGCGCAAGCATGGCGTGGTTGGCCGTTTCGTCGAATACTATGGCCCGGGCCTCGCCGGCCTGACCCTGGCCGACCGTGCGACGCTGGCCAACATGGCCCCGGAATACGGCGCGACCTGCGGCTTCTTCGGGATCGACGACAAGACGCTGGACTACATGCGCCTGACCGGCCGCGACGAAGCGCAGATCGCGCTGGTCGAAGCCTATGCTAAGGAACAAGGCTTCTGGATCGACCCGTCGGTCGAACCGATCTTCTCCTCGACGCTCGAACTCGACCTCGGCACCGTGGTGCCCAGCCTCGCCGGTCCGAAGCGCCCGCAGGACCGCGTTTCGCTGCCCGACGTCGACGACGTGTTCGCCAAGGACATGGCCGAAACCTACAAGAAGTCGAACCAGCGCGTCCCGGTCGAAGGCAAGGACTTCACCGTCGGCGATGGCGACGTGATGATTGCCGCGATCACCAGCTGCACCAACACCAGCAACCCGGGCGTGCTGGTTGCCGCCGGCCTCGTCGCCAAGAAGGCCGATGAGCTGGGCCTCAAGCCCAAGCCCTGGGTCAAGACCAGCCTCGCCCCGGGCTCGCAGGTCGTCACCGACTATCTCGAAAAGGCCGGGCTGCAGCAGCACCTCGACAACGTCGGGTTCAACCTGGTCGGCTATGGCTGCACCACCTGCATCGGCAACTCGGGCCCGCTGGCCGAACCGATCAGCAAGGCGATCAACGAAAACGGCCTGGTCGCCGCAGCGGTGATCTCGGGCAACCGCAACTTCGAAGGCCGCGTTTCGCCCGACGTGCGCGCCAACTTCCTCGCCAGCCCGCCGCTGGTCGTGGCCTATGCGCTCAAGGGCACGGTGATCGACGATTTCGTCACCACCCCGATCGGCACGGGCAAGGACGGCCAGGACGTGTTCCTCAAGGACATCTGGCCGAGCAACCAGGAAGTCGCCAGCACCATGGCCACCTGCATGGACCGCGCGATGTTCCAGGCCCGCTATGCCGACGTCTACAAGGGCGACAAGCACTGGCAGGCGATCAACGTCACCGGCAGCGAAACCTACTCGTGGCGCGCGGGCAGCACCTATGTCGCCAACCCGCCGTACTTCGAAGGCATGAGCATGACCCCGGCGCCGGTCACCGACATCGTCGAGGCCAAGCCGCTGCTGATCCTGGGCGATTCGATCACCACCGACCACATCAGCCCGGCCGGCAACATCAAGGCCGACAGCCCGGCTGGCCAGTGGCTGATGGAACACCAGGTCGCCAAGGCCGACTTCAACTCCTACGGCGCGCGCCGCGGCCACCACGAAGTGATGATGCGCGGCACCTTTGCCAACATCCGCATCCGCAACGAAATGGTCCCCGGCGTCGAAGGCGGGATGAGCCGCTTTGGCGAGGAAGTGCTACCGGTCTATGATGTGGCGATGAAGCACAAGGCCGCCGGCACGCCGATGGTCGTTGTCGCGGGCAAGGAATACGGCACCGGCTCGTCGCGCGACTGGGCGGCCAAGGGCACCAACCTGCTGGGCGTGCGCGCGGTGATCGTCGAAAGCTTCGAACGCATCCACCGTTCGAACCTGGTCGGCATGGGCGTGCTGCCGCTGCAGTTCAAGGACGGCGAAACCCGTGAAACGCTGGGCCTGACCGGCGACGACAGCTTCACCATTCTGGGCGTCGCCAGCCTCAAGCCGCGCCAGGACGTGGAAGTCGAAGTCACCCGCAAGGATGGCTCGAAGTTCACCTTCACCGCGCTGTGCCGGATCGATACCGCCAACGAAATCGAGTATTTCAACAACGGCGGCATCCTGCACTACGTGCTGCGCAAGCTGGCGGCCTGACCGCCCGCGCCTTTGCGCCACAAGGGGCGCCGTCCAGACCGGACGGCGCCCTTTTTGTTGGTGCTATCCCGGCCTGATGGATCGGGCATGCCGCGCCGCGCACAAACGAAAAGGGCGGCCACACGGACCGCCCTTCCCCCAAGTATCGGTTTTGACTGTCAGGCCTGCGATGCCCGCTTGCCCAGCCGGCGGCGGCCCACCAGGGCCGCAGCCGCCGCACCGAACAGCAGCAGCATCGGCGGGGCCGGCACATCGGTGCCGCCATTCGTGCCGCCCGACGAAGTCGAAGTGGACGTGGACGTCGACGACGAGGAACTGGTCGAGCTCGAGGTCGAGGACGACGAGGTCACATTGCCCGAGCTGCTGGTGCTCGAGCTGGTCGACACGTTGCCCGACGAAGAGGTCGAGCTGGACGTCGAAACGTTGCCCGAAGTCGAGGACGAGGACGTGACGTTGCCCGACGACGAGCTGGTCGAGGTGACATTGCCCGAGCTGGTCGAGCTGGAGCTGGTGATCCCGCCCGACGAGCTGGAAGTGGTCGAGGTGCTGGTCACGCCGCCGGTCGAGGTCGAGACACCGCCGGTCGAGGTCGAGACGCCCCCGGTTGAGGTCGAAACCCCGCCCGTCGAGGTGGAAACACCGCCGGTGGACGTGGTCGACGAACTGGTGATCCCGCCAGTGGTGGTGGTACTGGTCAGCCCGCCGGTCGAAGTCGAGGTGGAACCGCCGGTCGACGTGAAGCCGCCGGTCGAGGTCGAGGAACCGCCGCTCGAGCTGGAAGTCGAGGTCGAGCCGCCCGAAGTCGTCGTCGAGACCACGACCGAGCCGCCGCCACCGCCGCCGCCACCGCCGAAGAAGCCGCCAAAGAAGCCGCCACCAAAGCCGAAGCCGCCCGAACCGCCAATCACGGTCACTTCGCCGCCGCCGCCAGCCGGGGCCGGCATCTGGGGAAGCTGCGGCAGGGGCATGGCCATGGCCATCTGCGGCGCTTCGGGCGCAGCGCAGCTGTAGCTGCGGGTCACGACGCGGCGGATGCGCTTCATCTTGCGCGGTTCGGCCGCAGCCTGGCGCCGCACGATCTTGCGCTTGGCCTTGGTGCTGTTCGCCGCGCTGCCCTTGGCATGCTTGACGTATTGCACCTGCTGCGCCGGCGCTTCGGCGACATGCACCGCCCCGCCCCCGATCACAGCACCGCCCGCTGCGAAAGCGGACAATTTCACCAGTGCCATCCGAACCGACATAAGCTCTGCTCTCTTTAGCTCTACAAGGAGCGAACCGGCTGCATCGGTTGCAACCTCCACGCCCCTGTAAGGCCAAAAACGCAGAGGAAAGTTAAAGCGGCAATCGCGTTAACCGTGTTTTTGCGGTCCCGGATCGGGATTCTGCCTGCGGCCCGCACGTGCCACGGTCATCTGTCCCATTATGGAACCAAATGGGCGGCAAATGCCAATGATCCCAAGGGTAAAGGGTTAATCCGCAGCGGGATCGTCGCCCTCGAACAGGCCCTGCTGGCTGCCGCCCGGCGGGGTGATTCCCAGGTGCTTCCAGCCCCGCTCGTTCAGGCAGCGCCCGCGCGCGGTGCGCGCCACCAGCCCCAGCTGGATCAGGTAAGGCTCGATCACTTCCTCGATCGTGTCGCGCGGTTCGGACAGGCCCGCCGCCAGCGTTTCGACGCCAACCGGCCCACCCTTGTAGATATCGGCGATCATGTGGAGATAGCGCCGGTCCTGCGCATCGAGCCCCAGCGCGTCCACTTCCAGCCGGGTCAGCGAATCGTCCGCCAGGGCGCGGTCGATCGTGCCCTGGCCGCCGACGTGGGCGAAATCGCGCACCCGCCGCAGCAACCGCCCGGCCACGCGCGGCGTGCCGCGCGCGCGCCGCGCAATCTCGCGCGCACCGTCGCTTTCGATGCCGATGCCCAGCAGCCCGGCGCCGCGCGCGACCACCCGTTCCAGTTCATCGACGGTGTAGAAGTTGAGCCGCACCGGAATCCCGAAACGGTCGCGCAAGGGCGTAGTCAGCAGCCCCTGCCGGGTCGTTGCGCCAACCAGGGTAAACGGCGGCAGGTCGATCCGCACCGAGCGCGCCGAAGGCCCCTCGCCGATGATCAGGTCGAGCGCGCGGTCCTCCATCGCCGGATAGAGCACTTCCTCGACCTGGGGGTTGAGGCGGTGGATCTCGTCGATGAACAGGACGTCGCCTTCTTCCAGGTTGGTCAGCAGCGCGGCCAGATCGCCCGACTTAGCGATCACCGGCCCGCTGGTGGCGCGAAACCCCACCCCCAGCTCGCGCGCGATGATCTGCGCCAGCGTGGTCTTGCCCAGCCCCGGCGGGCCGAAGAACAGCACATGATCCATCGCCTCGCGCCGGCTTTTGGCGCTTTCGATGAACACCCTGAGGTTATCCTTCGCCGCCGCCTGGCCCACGAATTCGGCCAGCGTTTTCGGCCGCAGCGCCGCATCGGCATCTTCCACCTGGCGCTGGGGGGTAAGGAGGGGGTTATCGGTCATGGCCTATCCCGCTGCCCGCTTCAGACCCACCCGGATCAGCGCATCCAGGCTGGCTCCTTCGCCCAGCTCGTCGAGCGCGCGGGCGACGGCCTCGGTGGCGACGTTTGGCTTGAAGCCGAGGTTCTGGAGCGCCGAGACGGCGTCCTGGCTGGCCGAGCCCGGCGGCGCGGCGGCGACGGCGGCGCCGCCCGCACTGGGCAGGGCGCCGGCCTTGTCCTTGAGTTCATTGACGATGCGGCTGGCCAGTTTCGGCCCGACGCCTTGCGCGCGGGCGACCATGGCGGCGTCCCCGCCGGCGCAGGCGCGCTGCAGGTCTTCGACCGAGAGGGCGGAAAGGACGGCGAGCGCCATTTTCGAGCCCACGCCCTGCACCCCGGTCAGCAGGCGGAACCAGGCCCGTTCATCGCCGCTGGAGAAGCCGATCAGGCGCATGTCATTCTCGCTGACCTGCAGTTCGGTGTGGACCGTAACCCGGTCCCCGCGCAGGCCCATGGCGCCGAGCGTCTTGGCGCTGGCGTGGACGAGGTAGCCCACCCCCGCAACGTCGATCACCGCCCAATCGGGGCCAAAATCATCGAGCAGGCCGGTGAGCTTTGCGATCATGGTTTGTTCCTGCCGCAAAACCACCCGGCTGGCAATCCGCCGCGCGAATTATCCGGCAGGGGCCGGGGCGGTCAAAGCCGCGGCAGGCGAATATCGGCCCCCAGCTTGCAGGCAAGGGCCGCGCCGCCGACCTGCAGCATGGTTTCGCCATCGCGCAGGGACCCGGCAACGCGAACCAGATCGCCAAAGGTCATCGGTCCGTCGCGGCGATAGTCGCGCGCGGCGCGTGCCAGCCGGTCGACCTGCCCGGTGGTCAGGTGCCCGCGCAGGAATTCGGAGGCGCAGCTCGCCTGGTTGCGATCCAGCCCATAGCGCATCAGCGCATCGGCGATCTGGTAACGGCTGGCGACGCAGCCCGACAGGGCAAGCCCGGCCATGGCGGCAAGGGTGGCGGTTTTGGCAACATGCGGCATGAACACCTCCGGTTTTGCCCCCGGCAGCGCGGATGCCTAGCGTAGCGATGCTGAACCCTTGATTGCAGGACTGCCGAGCAGGTGCGCGTGGGCAATCGCCACGGCCAGCGCGTCCGCCGCGTCCGCTCCGGCCAGCTTCACGCCGGGCAGCAGCACTTTCAACATGGCCTGAACCTGCGCCTTTTCCGCCCCGCCAGTGCCGACGACGGCCTTCTTGATCAAGCTGGGCGCATATTCGGCCACGCCCAGCCCCGCGCGCGCCAGAGCCAGCAGGCAGACGCCGCGCGCCTGCCCCAGCTTGAGCGTAGATTGCGGGTTCTTGTTGACGAACACTTCCTCCACCGCGCCCGTATCGGGGCGGTGGCGCAGGATCACGTCGGTCAGTTCGCGATCCAGCGTGACAAGCCGTTCGGGCAGGCTCTGCCCCGGATCGGTTTTCACCTGACCGTTGGCGATATGGGTCAGCCGGTTGCCGCTTCTGGCGACCACCCCCCAGCCGGTACAGCTGAGGGAGGGGTCGAGGCCGATGATGATCAGCCCAGCTTCTCCATCACCGCGTCCGAAATCTCGTAGTTGCCCCACACGGTCTGGACGTCGTCATCATCGTCCAGCGTGTCGACCAGCTTGAGCAGGGTGCGGGCGGTGTCTTCATCGACATCGACCTTGAGGCCGGGCCGCCAGGCCAGCTTGACCCCTTCGGCTTCGCCCAGCACGGGTTCGAGCGCCTTGGCCACTTCGTGCAGCGAATCGACGCTGGTCCAGATCGAGTGGCCGCCTTCTTCGCCCATGTCGCTTTCGACATCTTCGGCACCGGCTTCGATCGCGGCTTCCAGCACCTTGTCCTCGTCACCGGCCCCCACCGGATATTCGATCAGCCCCAGCCGGTCGAACCCGTGGCTGACCGCGCCGCTGGCGCCCAGGTTGCCGCCGTTCTTGGCAAAGGCGGTGCGCACGTTGGTGGCGGTGCGGTTGCGGTTGTCGGTCAGCGCCTCGACGATCAGGGCCACGCCGCCCGGGCCGTAGCCTTCGTAGCGCACTTCCTCGTAGTTCTCGCCGTCGCCCTTGCTCGCCTTGTCGATCGCGCGCTGGATGTTGTCCTTGGGCATCGACTGCGCCTTGGCCGCGTTGACCGCGGCGCGCAGACGGGGGTTCATGTCCGGATCGGGCATGCCCATCTTCGCCGCGACGGTGATTTCGCGCGACAGCTTGGAAAACTGGGCAGAACGCTTTTTGTCCTGCGCACCCTTGCGGTGCATGATGTTCTTGAATTTGGAATGGCCTGCCATGGGTCTGCCGTCAGCTAGGAGTGGATTTGCGCCCGCCCCTAGCCGAGACAGGCCGATCAGACAACCACGGCGGTGCCCGAGCAGGTAACCATCAGCATCGACCCGTTCGAGCCGAGCACTTCGTAGTCAAGATCGACCCCGATCACCGCGTTGCCGCCCAGCTTGGCCGCTTCGGCTTCCATTTCGGCAATTGCCTGGCGGCGGGCATCGGCCAGCACGTCCTCATAGGCGCCCGAACGGCCGCCGACGATGTCGCGGATGCTGGCGAACAGGTCGCGGAACAGGTTGGCGCCAACGATCACCTCGCCGGTGACGATGCCAAGGTACTGCTTGACCGGCTGGCCTTCGATCAGCGCGGTGGTGGTGGAAATCATCGGGGACATTCCTTTCGCAAAGCCATCCTGGCCAAGGAGATAGGAATGCCCCGGTGAAGATCAACCGAGGCCGAGCGCGGCCTTGTAGAGATCGAGGATCGCTTCCATTTCCTTGCGGTCGTCGGGCTTCATCTTCCGCAGGCGCACGATCTGGCGCATGATCTTGGCGTCATAGCCGACCGCCTTGGCTTCGGCGTAGACGTCCTTGATATCGTCCTGGATGCCCTTCTTTTCTTCTTCGAGGCGTTCAACGCGCTCGATCAGCAGGCGCAGGCGGTCGTCGGTGGCTTCGGCCATCGGGGAAAACTCCAAGCTAGATGAATCGGTTGGCGGCGCGATAGCGGCCCGCGCGGATTCGGGCAAAACGCGGCCTGTGGAAATCAGTGGCCGGGGGCGTTCCGGGCCATGCTTTCGGCCATGCGCGCCAGTTGTTCGGGCGTGGCTTCGACATGGAACCGCGCCTTCCATTCGGCGCTGGGCATGCCGTGGATCACCTCGCGCGCGCCGTCCTTGTCATAGGGGGCACCAGCCTCGCGGATCCAGTCGGCCAGGCAATTGCGGCAGAACCCCGACAGGCCCATCAGGTCGATGTTCTGGGCATCGTGGCGGTGGCGCAAGTGGCGCACCAGGCGGCGGAACGCGGCGGCGGCGACCGCATCGTCCAGCGCGTCGAGGGGATCGCCGGGGTTCGCATTCGTATTTTCGGAACAGCTCATGGGGTAATCCTTGGGTTTTCAGCCCGCCTTTGCCATAGCGCAAGGTGGAAGTGAAAGGGTGCAAAAGTGGCAAAGTTCGATCCGCGCGGCCGCAAGGTCAAGATTCTGGCGACCTTGGGCCCGGCCAGCCGCAGCCCGGAAATGATCGAGAAGCTGCTGCGCGCCGGGGCCGACGCGTTCCGCGTCAACATGAGCCACGGCGACCATGAAACCCACGCCGCCACGATCGCCGCGATCCGCGCGGTGGAACAGGATGTGGGCCGCCCGGTGGCCGTGCTGTGCGACCTGCAAGGCCCCAAGCTGCGCGTCGGCCAGTTTGCCGGCGGCAAGGCGGTGATCCGCCACGGCAGCCACTTCACTTTTGACCGCGATCCGGCGCCAGGCGATGACTCGCGCGTCTGCCTGCCTCACCCGGAACTGTTCGGCATCCTGCAGAAGGGTCAGCGCCTGCTGATCGACGATGGCAAGCTGCGGCTGAAAGTGATCCGCGCCGATGCCGATGCGATCCTCTGTTCGGCCGAGGTGGGCGGGGTGATTTCCGACCGCAAGGGCGTGAACGTGCCGGATGCCGTGGTGCCGGTGCCCGCGCTAACCGAAAAGGACCGCCGCGACCTCGCCTTCGCGCTGGACCAGGGGGCGGACTGGATCGCCCTGTCGTTCGTCCAGCGGCCCGAGGACGTGGCCGAGGCGCGCAAGCTGATGGGCACGTCGCAGACCGCGCTGATGGCCAAGATCGAGAAGCCCGCGGCCATTGGCCGGCTTGAGGAAATCATCGAACTGGCCGACGCGATCATGGTCGCGCGCGGCGATCTGGGCGTCGAACTCAACCCCGAGGAAGTGCCCCCGCTGCAAAAGCGGATCGTCGAAACCACCCGCCGCAGCGGCAAGCCGGTGGTGGTGGCGACGCAGATGCTCGAATCGATGATCGAAAGCCCAGCCCCGACCCGCGCCGAAGTGTCGGACGTGGCCAATGCGGTCTATGACGGGGCAGATGCGGTGATGCTGTCGGCCGAAACCGCCAGCGGCGCCTGGCCGGTTGAAGCGGTGACGATCATGCACCGGATCGCCGCGCAGGTGGAAAGCGATCCCGGCTACGCCGCGCGGGTCCACTTCACCCAGGTCCGGCCCGATGCCACCACCGCCGATGCGCTGGCCTTGGCTTCGGCGTCGATCGCGCAGACGGTCAGCGTCGCGGCAATCGCAGTGTTCACGGGTTCGGGCAGCACCGCCCGGCGCGTTGCGCGCGAGCGGCCGAGCGTGCCGGTGCTGGTGCTGACCCCAAGCCAGCGGATCGCGCGGCGACTGGCGCTGCTGTGGGGCGCCCATGCCGTCCAGACCAAGGACATCGGCAGCTTCGAGGAGATGATCGCCAAGGGCAAGCGCATGGCGCTGCGCCACGGTTTTGCCGAAGCGGGATCGAAGCTGATCGCGCTGGCGGGCGTGCCGTTTGGCACCCCGGGGTCAACCAACCTGCTGCACGTGGTGACGGTCAGCGGCGACGAGCTGAGCCGTCACGCGGAATAAGGATCAGCCCCGCGCGCCGAACAGGGCCGAGCCGATCCGCACGTGGGTCGCGCCCAGCATGATCGCGGTTTCGAAATCGTCCGACATGCCCATCGACCGGCCCGGCAGGCCATGGTCGCGCGCCAGCTTGTCGAGCAGGGCAAAGAACGGCGCGGCCTCGATCCCGGCGGGCGGCACGCACATCAGCCCGACCACCGGCAGATCGGCGGCGCGGGCCTGTTCCAGCAGCGCGGGCAACTCGGCAATCGCGCAGCCGCCCTTCTGTTCTTCCGCGCCGATGTTGACCTGGACGAAGCACGGCACGCGCCGCCCGGCCTTGTCCATCGCCTTGGCCAGCGCGCTGACCAGCGAAGGGCGGTCGACCGAATGGATGCAATCGAACAGCGCCACAGCATCTTCCGCCTTGTTCGATTGCAGCTGGCCGACCAGGTGCAATTCGATGTCGGGATAGCGTTCGCGCAGCGCGGGCCACTTGGCCTGGGCTTCCTGCACGCGGTTTTCCCCGAACACCCGCTGCCCGGCCGCAAGCAGCGGTTCGATCGCTTCGGCCGGGTGGGTCTTGCTGACCGCGACCAGCGTGACATCTCCGGCCTGGCGCCCGGCAATGCTGGCGGCATGGGCGATACGGGCGCGTGTTTCTTCAAGTGGATGATGCATGGCGCGCTGCTATAGCGGGGCGATGCAGAACCGCCAGTCCCTGCCGCAGCTGTGGCTGCTGTCCGATGCCCGCAACGATGCCGGGCTGGAGCAGGCACTGCGCCGCCTGCCACGCGGCAGCGGCTTCGTGCTGCGCCATTACCACCTGCCCCCGGCCCAGCGCCGCGCCCGGTTCCGCGCGCTGGCGCGGATCGCGCGCGCCTGCGGCCACACGGTCGTGCTGTCCGGCTCGGCGGCCGAGGCACGGCGCTGGGGGGCGGACGGCGCCTATGGCAGCGCTCGGGCGCTGGGCGCGGGCGCGGCGGGGCTGCGGCTGGTCACGGTTCATTCGCTGGCCGAACTGCGCCGCGCGCGGCGGGCCGATGCGGTGTTGTTGTCCCCGGTCTTTCCCACCCGCTCGCACCCGGGCGCGGCGGGACTAGGAACCTTGCGGTTCCGCGCCATCGCGGCATGGGCGCCGATGCCGGTGATCGCGCTGGGCGGCATGGATGCGCGCCGTGCCCGGCAACTTGGCTGGCCGCGCTGGGCAGCCATCGACGGCCTTTCCGCGACGAAGCGACTCGGCTGAATCCCAAGGATTCTTGACGCGGAGTCACCCACGGGCGCATAACGCAGTTCGGACCAGGGGAGCATCATGGCAACACGGGCAGTCACGGCGGGAACGCGGGGCGTAAAGGTCGATTGGCGCACCACGCTGAAGCGCAGCGTGCGGCGCAGCGCGGAAATTGCCGGGGCGCTGGCCTTGCTGGCCGGGGCGGTGTTCCTCGCGATTGCGCTGGTCACCTATCACCAGACCGATCCCAGCGCATCGACCGCATCGGGCGGTCCGGTGCTCAACTGGATGGGCGCGCCGGGTGCCTGGGCGGCAGAACGCGCGCTGTACCTGTTCGGACCGGTTTCAGTGCTGCTGCTGCCGCTGCTCTACGTCTTTGCGCGCAAGCTGTGGCGGCTGGTCGAAGAAGACGACGCCGACCTGCCCCATGCCGACCACGCCTGGTGGCGGCCGATCGGCGTTCTGCTGCTGGCCATGGCGCTGCTGGGCACGGTCATGGCGCTGGCCTTTGCCGATGTCGCTGGCTCGCTGCCCGCGGGCATGGGCGGAATCCTGGGCCTGCTGGGCGCGAAAGGCATTCATGTCCTGGCCGCCCTGCTGCCCGAAGCCGGGCGCGGCTGGGCCACGCTGGCCGCCGCGGTGCTGTGCCTGGCGGGCGGCGCGGTGCTGGCGGGCCGGGTCTTTGCCGTCGACTGGGGCAGCCTGTTCACCCTGCCGACGATCCTGCGCCGCCGCCCCGCGCTGGCCGCAGCCGATGACGGACTGGTCCCGGTCGCCCGCGAAAAGAAGGTGCGCGAGGAGCGCGGCCCCGCGCCGCTGCCCGACACCAACGCCGCGCCGCGCCGCGCGCCCGAAATCACCGATCCGACCCGCCCGGCCAAGCCGGCGCAGTTGTCCAATGCCAGCCGCCAGGGCGACCTGTTCGACGCCTATGAGCTGCCGGGGCTCGACCTGCTCAAGGACGCGCCGCCCAGCAACGCGCAGAAGATCGACAAGCTGGCGCTGGAACGCAACGCCCGCCTGCTCGAAACCGTGCTCGACGATTTCAACGTCAAGGGCGAGATTACCGCTGTGCGCACCGGCCCGGTCGTCACCATGTACGAGCTGGAGCCGGCGCCGGGCATCAAGGCCAGCCGCGTGGTCGGCCTGGCCGATGATATCGCCCGCAACATGAGCGCGATTTCGGCGCGCGTGTCGTCGATTCCGGGGCGCACCGTGATGGGGATCGAGCTGCCCAATGCCGACCGGCAGATGGTCAGCTTCAAGGAAATGGTCGCCTCCGAAGCCTTTGCTGGCCACAAGGGCATGCTGCCGATCATCCTGGGCAAGGACATTGCCGGACAGCCGGTGGTGGCGGACCTGGCGACCATGCCGCACCTGCTGGTGGCGGGGACCACCGGTTCGGGCAAGTCGGTCGGGCTCAACACGATCCTGCTCTCGCTGCTCTACCGCCTGACCCCGGCGCAATGCCGCCTGATCCTGGTCGATCCCAAGGTGCTCGAACTCAAGAGCTACGACGACATTCCGCACCTGCTCTCGCCGGTGGTGACCGAACCCAGCAAGGCGGTGCGCGCGCTGAAGTGGGCGGTCGAGGAAATGGAACGCCGCTACCGGATGATGAGCGAGATTTCGGTCCGCAACCTCGCCGGCTTCAACGAAAAGGTCCGCGCCGCGCAGGCCAAGGGCAAGCCGCTGGGCCGCCGCATCCAGGTGGGCTTCGATCCTGAAACCGGCGAGGAAATGTGCGAGGAGCAGCAGCTCGATTACCAGCCGCTGCCGCAGATCGTGGTGATCGTCGACGAACTGGCCGACCTGATGGTCACGGTCGGCAAGGAAATCGAAGTGCTGATCCAGCGCCTGTCGCAAAAGAGCCGCGCGGCGGGGATCCACCTGATCATGGCGACGCAGCGCCCCTCGGTCGATGTCATCACCGGCGTGATCAAGGCCAACCTGCCGACCCGCATCAGCTTTGCCGTGACCAGCCGGATCGACAGCCGCACGATCCTGGGCGAACAGGGCGCCGAACAGCTGCTGGGCAAGGGCGACATGCTCTACAAGCCCAACACCGATCCCGTCCGCCGCGTCCACGGTCCGTTTGTGTCTGACGAGGAAGTCGAAGGCGTGGCCGATTTCTGGCGCGCACAAGGCAGCCCGGAATACGTCGATTCGGTCACCGAAGAGCCCGAGGACAGCATGTTCGGGTTCGACGACCTGGATGCGACCGCTTCTGACAACCCGGATGAACGCAAGTACCGCCAGGCCTGCCAGATCGTGTTCGAAAGCCAGAAGGCCTCGGCATCGTGGCTGCAACGTCAGCTGGGCGTGGGTTACAACACGGCGGCCAAATGGGTCGAGCGAATGGAAGCGGACGGCTTCGTCGGCCCGGCCAATCATGTCGGCCGCCGCGAAATCTACCGCGACAAGGATGGCCAGCCGCTTTAACCTGCGCGGATGGACGTTCAGGACCTCTACCACCAGCGCCTGACCACTGCCGATGCGGCAGCGGCCATGGTCGAAAGCCAAAGCGACGTCGCGATGGGCATGGCCACCGCCGAACCGCCCGCGCTGCTGGCCGCGCTGGCCCGCCGGGCCGAGGCGGGCACGCTGCACGGGCTGCGGCTGTGGTATTTCCATTCGATGGACCATGCCGCGAAGACGGTGCTGCGCCCCGACCTGCTGGGCCGCATCCGCCCGCACTGCATGTTCATGAGCCGGGTCGAGCGCGAGCTGATCGCCCGGCATCCCGACGCGGTGGAATTCGTCCCCGTGGCCTTCAGCGAAAGCCCGGCGCTGCTGTCGCGCCAGCGCCCGCTCGATGCCTGCGTGACCATGGTTTCGCCGATGGACCGGCACGGCTTCTTCACGTTTGGCACCAGTAACGACTACACGTCAGTCGCGGCGCGCAGCGCGCGCAAGCTGATCGTCGAGGTCAACCCGGCAATGCCGCGGGTGATGGGCGAACGGCCGCTGCACGTCTCCGAAGTCGATGCGATCATCGAGCATTCCTCGCCCCTGACCGAGGTCGAGGAGCCCGCGCTTGCCCCCGAGGACGAGGCGATCGCCGAACTGGTCGCCGCGATGATCGACGATGGCGCCTGCCTGCAGATGGGCATCGGCAACCTGCCCAGCGCGGTCTGCGCGCGTCTGCGCGGCCGCAAGGACCTGGGTATCCATACCGAGCTGATGACCCCGGCACTGGCCGCGCTGATGGACTGCGGGGCGGTGACCAACCGGCGCAAGAAGACCTTCCCCGGGCGCAGCGTGTTCACGTTCGCGCTGGGCGATCGGCCGTTCTATGACTGGCTGGGCGATAACCAGGCGGTTTACAGCCTGCCGGTCGACCTGGTGAACGATCCGCGCCACATCGCCAAGAACGATGGGGTCGTCTCGGTCAATGCCACGCTCCAGGTCCACCTTGGCGGGGCGTGCAATTCGGAATCGATGGGCGGGCGGCAATATTCGGGCGCCGGCGGGCAGCTCGATTTCGTGCGCGGGGCCAATGCCTCGAACGGGGGAATCTCGATCATCGCCTGCCGCTCAACCGCGAAGCAGGGCACCGTGTCGCGGATCGTCGCGCAGCTCGACGGGCCGGTCACCACCCCGCGCAACGACGTGCGCTGGATCGTCACCGAATATGGCGCGGTCAACCTGCACGGCAAGACGATGCAGGAACGCGCCGAAGCGCTGATCGGCATCGCCCACCCCAAGTTCAGGGACGAGCTGGCGAAGTCGCTCTAGGCCGGAAGGTCATGCTCAGCGGGGTCAGGTGGCCATCGGGCCGCAGGCGAACGCGGATCACGCCCTGCAGCTTGGGGTCGGCCAACTTGTCCTGCATGTCGAGCGCCGCGTCCTTGGGTGCATAGAGCCGCCCGCCAACACTTTCACCCCCGCGCCCTTCGCCTCCGACCCGGTAGGGGCAAGGAGCCTGGGGAGCATCGGGATCATCGGCATAGACCGGCACGGCGCGGACCAGATTGGGCGGGGTGCCTTCCAGACACAGCGTGGTCCAGGCCCGCCAATCATCGGGTTTCGGCCCCGGCCAGTCATACTGGAACTGCACATAGTGGCCGCGCAGGATGTCGCGCGGATCATAGCCTTGCACCGGCACGTCCCATTCGGTGCCCTGGCGGCTGAGCATCTCGGTCTGCACCCAGACCGCGCCCAGCCCCAGCAGCGGGAACAGCAGCGCCAGCGCGCCAACCAGCCGGGGGTTCATCAGGCGGTCTCCTTCGGCGGGGCAAAGGTCCGCGCGATCCGCATGGCCCCCCAGGCAATCCCCAGGATCAGCAGCCCGCTGAAGATCAGCCCCGCACCGCTGGTCAGCAGGTTATCGTCCAACTCGAAGCTGAGCACGATCAGGCGCATCGCGATCAGCGCCACGGCGGTCTGGAACACCCCGCGCCAGCCGGCGTGCAGGCTGGCCCCGGCAATCCCCGCCCACAGCGCCATGAACAACAGCGCCGCCAGCACCGAATTGCCCGACAGCGGATGGCTGATCACCAGCAGTGCCGCGCACAGCGCCAGGATCCCACCCGTCGCCTGTCCAGACTTGCCCGGACGCGCCGCTGCGATCGCCGCGCCGGCTGCCACGGCAAACGCTGCCCGCAGCGCCAGCATGCCGAATGACAGCCAGTGGTTGCTGTCATTGTCGAACGAATCGCCGCCGCTGCCGATCACGATCAGGCTGGTCGCCCCCACGCCGTAGGCAAAACCAAGCTGTTCCAGCCGCAGCCAGAACGCGGTGCGCGCCGAACGGGTCCGCCACCATGCGGCGAACGGCGCATAGAGCAGCGGCAGCGCGGTCACCACGGTAACCGCCAGCGGCCCCGGCCCCACGCGGCGGCCCCAGATTGCCCCGCCCAGCGGCTCGGCATAGTCCCACGCCGCATAGACCGAGACCATGAACAGCAGCAGCGCCGCCAGCCAGCTTTGCCCGCGCAGCAGCAGCACGGGGCCAAACAGCACCAGCCACAGCGCCAGCGGCTGCCACAACGGCGAGGCGGTCTGATAGACCTGCCCGACATGGGCCAGGAAGGTCATGCCCAGCATGCCCAGCACGAACAGCACCGCCTCAAGCCCCCAGGGCTGGCGCTGCGCCAGATCATCGCCGCTGCGCCACAGGTATCCCGCCGCCAGCGCGATCAGCGCCAGGTGCACGGCCAGCCGGACCTGACCGGGAATGTCATCCCAGTTGGCCGCGACCACCAGCACCACGCCCAGGCCGATCGCCAGGGCGGCAATCCCGATCACGGCCCACAGCGCCAGGGGGCGGCTGTGCTGCGCTTCCCACGCGCGGATCCGCGCAGCGGTCGGCTCGTCCACCAGTCCGGCTTCAAGCCAGGCCCTGAGCTTGCGTTCGTACATCGCCGGGCAGGCTAACAGGTCCCCGCCGGGGATGGAAGCTTGCAGCAATTTTGTTTCAATTGTAACGATATGCCCGAAGGAGAGCAGCCATGCGTGTCGGCACTGTCAAGGAAGTGAAGAACCACGAATACCGCGTCGGCCTGACCCCGGAAAGCGTGCGCGAGTTGGTCGCCCACGGGCACGAGGTGTGGGTGGAAACCGGCGCGGGCGAAGGGATCGGCGCGACCGACGCGGCCTTTGCCGCCGCCGGCGGGACGATCAAACCGCGCGCCGCCGACATCTTCTCCGGCTGCGAAATGGTCGTGAAGGTCAAGGAACCGCAGGCCGCCGAACGCGCAATGCTTCGCGAAGGGCAGGTGCTGTACACCTATCTGCACCTGGCCCCCGATCCCGAACAGACCGCCGACCTGGTCAAGTCGGGCGTCACCGCGATCGCCTATGAAACCGTCACCGGGCCGGGCGGCACCCTGCCACTGCTGAAACCGATGAGTCAGGTCGCGGGCCGGATGTCGATCCAGGCCGGAGCGACCGCGCTGGAAAAGGCGCATGGCGGACGCGGCGTGCTGCTGGGCGGGGTCCCGGGCGTGCTGCCGGGCCGCGTGCTGGTGATCGGCGGCGGCGTGGTCGGCTTCAACGCCGCGCAAATGGCGGTAGGGCTGGGCGCCGACGTGACCATCCTTGACCGCGATCCCGAAGTGCTCGAACGGCTGGGCACCCATTTCGAAAGCCGCGCCAAGACGCGCTTTTCCAACCGCGCCAACATCGAACAGATGATTTGCGAGGCCGAACTGGTGATCGGCGCGGTGCTGATCCCCGGCGCCGCCGCGCCCAAGCTGGTGACCCGCGACATGCTGAAATGCATGAAGCCCGGCGCGGTGCTGGTCGACGTGGCGATCGACCAGGGCGGGTGCTTTGAAACCAGCCACGCCACCACCCACGCCGATCCGACCTATGTGGTCGATGGCATCGTCCATTACTGCGTGGCCAACATGCCCGGAGCGGTGGCGCGGACCAGCACCTATGCGCTGAACAACGTCACCCTGCCGCACGCACTGCGGATTGCCGAACTGGGCTGGAAAGAGGCCTTGCGGGCCAATCCGCACCTGGCAAACGGGCTCAACGTCTCAGGCGGCAAGGTCACTTACGAAGCCGTCGCGCGCGAGCTGGGCTATGACTACGTGCCGGTGGCCGAGGTGCTGGGCTAGGCTTCGTCGCCAAACGGGCGGAACGGCGCGGTCACCTCGTCACGGACGCGGGCCAGCCGGCCGGTCGAGCGCTCCAGCATCGCCCAGGTGGTGTTCGAACTGACGATCACCTTGCCCGCCGCATTGCGAAAATCGACCCGCCGGTCGAACCGCGCACCGGTGGGGGCGGCGGGGATGAACGTGGTCGCCTCCACGCTCTCGCCAAGGCCGATGTTGCCGCGATAGTCGATCTCGTGCCGGGTCACGACCCAGAAATACTGCGCCTGATGTTCCGGCGCGGCCACGCTGGACCAATGGGCAATCGCAATCTGCTGGATCCAGTCGACCCAGACCGCGTTATTGACGTGGCCCAGCTCGTCGATGTGCTGGGCCTGCGCGGTAAAGGTCATCGTGTGACGGTTGGTCACCGCGCCACGCCCAGCTGCCACAGGATGAAGGCAAACTCCTCTGCCGTTTCCTTGAGGCTTTCGAACCGGCCCGACTTGCCGCCGTGGCCTGCGCCCATGTTGGTCTTGAGCAGCAGCTCGTTGTGGTCGGTTTTCAGCTCGCGCAGCTTTGCGACCCATTTGGCCGGTTCCCAATAGGTCACGCGCGGATCGTTCAGCCCGGCGGTAACCAGCAGCGGCGGATAGGCCTGGGCGCGCACTTGATCGTAGGGGCTGTAACTGTGGATCAGCTCGAACGCGGCCTTGTCCTCGATCGGGTTGCCCCATTCGGGCCATTCACCCGGGGTCAGCGGCAGGCTGGGGTCGAGCATGGTGCTCAGCACGTCGACGAAAGGCACGTGCGCCGCCACCGCGCCCCACAGCTGCGGATCGGAATTGATCACCGCGCCCATCAGCTCGCCCCCGGCGGAACCGCCGGCAATGGCGATCCTGCCCGCTTCGGTCAGCCCGCGCGCGATCAGGCCGTGCGCCACATCGACGAAATCGGTGAAGGTGTTGGTTCGCCATTCCAGCTTGCCGGCCTTGTACCAGGCCCGCCCCAGATCATCCCCGCCGCGGATATGGGCGATGGCATAGGCAAAGCCCCGGTCGAGCAGGCTGAGCCGCGTGGTCGAAAAGCCCGGCTCGATCGCGATGCCATAGGCCCCGTAGCCGTAGAGGTAGAGCGGCCCCGCCCCGGTCCGATCGCGGCGATAGACCACCGAAACCGGCACCTTGGTGCCATCGCGCGCGGTAATCTCCAGCCGCTCGGTCACATAAAGCGCGGCATCGTAGCCCGAGGGGATTTCCTGCACCTTCAGCGTGGTCAGCGTGCGTGCGGCGACGTCATAGTCCATCACGCTGGCCGGGCTGACCATGCTTTCATAGGACAATCGCAGCGTGGTCACCGCCCATTCGGGATTGTCGCCCAGGCCCGCGGTATAGCTCGCCTCGGGAAACTGGATCGGCTCGATGCGGGCCGGATCGTCGTAATAGCGCACCTCGATCTGGTCGAGGCCGGCGCGGCGCCCCTCGATCACATAGAAGTCGCGGAACAACTCGAACCCGGTCAGGTAGAACGCGTCCGAACCTTCGATCAGCGTGGTCCATTCCCCCGGCTCACTTAGCGGCGCAATCGCCAGACGGAAGTTCTCGTGGGCATCGTTGGTGTGGATGAACAGCGTGTCACCGCGCAGGTCGACATCGTATTCCACCCCGGTCTGGCGCGCTTTGACCAGCAGCGGCGGGCTGAGCGGATCGGCAGCCGGCACCAGCCGCACTTCGCTTGTCTCGTGGTCAGAGGTGCCGATGATCAGCCACTGTTCATTGGCGGAGAGCGACGCACCGACGCGGAAGCCATCGTCATCCTCGTGATACAGCTCGACGTCGCTGTCCAGCGGCTGGCCCAGCCAGTGCAGCCGGGCATTGTCGGTACGCCACTGTTCGTTGGCCAGGCTGTAGACCAGCCCCTTGTCCCCCGCGACCCAGACGAGGCCGGACAGCGTGCCGGGAATCTCGTCCGGCAGCACTTTTCCGGTGACCAGGTTCTTGATCCGCACGGTAAAGCGTTCCGAGCCGTTGTCGTCGACCGACCAGGCCAACAGGGTCCCATCCTGCGAGACCGACAGCGCACCCAGGCGGAAGTATTCGTGCCCCTCGGCCAGGGCGACTTCATCGAGAATCAGCTGGTCCGGCCCGCCAGCGACCGGGCGGCGCCACCACTTCTTGTATTCCGCGCCTTCCTCGAACTCGATCCAGTAAAGGTAATCGCCGTCCTTCTGCGGCACCGACTTGTCAGCTTCCTTGATCCGGGCGCGCATTTCCTTGAACAGGGTGTCGATCAGCCCCTGCTGCGGGGCCATGCGCGCCTCGAACCAGGCGTTTTCGGCCTGGAGATGGGCAAGCACTTCGGCGTCCTTGACCTCGGGATAGCCGGGATCGCGCAGCCAGGCGTAATCATCGGCAATCGCGATCCCGTGGTGGGTTTCGACGTGCGGCACTTTCTTGGCGACGGGGGGTGTGGTCAGGGTCATGGCGCGGGTCTATGATGCAGCCATTGTCCCTGCAAGCCGGACCGGACCATTCTATGCTGATGAATACCCATGAGGCGCGGCTCGATGCGCTGCGCAAGGAACTGAACAGCCGCGGGCTCGACGGCTTCGTCGTGCCGATTTCCGACGAGCACATGAGCGAATATGTCGGCGACTATGCCCAGCGGCTGGCCTGGCTGACCGGGTTTGGCGGATCGGCCGGCACCGCCGCCGTGCTGGCCGACCGCGCGGCAATCTTCGTTGACGGGCGCTATACCCTGCAAGTGCGCGAACAGGTCGATGGCAATTTGTTCGAATACCAGTCGGTCCCGGCCACCTCGGTTGCCGCCTGGCTGGCGCAGCATGCGCCCGAAGGCGCGAAGATCGGGTTCGATCCGTGGTTGCACGGCAAGCCCTGGGTCGATGCCTGCAACCATGCCCTGCGCGGCAAGGGCGCGGGGCTGGAGCCGGTCGAGGGTAACCCGATTGACACGATCTGGGCCGACCAGCCGCTGCCCTCCGCCGCCCCGGCAATCGTCCATCCGACCGAACTGGCCGGCCAGTCGAGCGAGGCCAAGCGCAGTCAGGTGGCCGAATGGCTGGGCGCGCGCGGGCTGGACGCGGCGGTGGTTTCGGCGCTGGATGGCGTGGCCTGGCTGCTCAACCTGCGCGGCGCGGACGTCGCCCGCACCCCCGTGGCGCTGAGCTTCGTGCTGGCCCATGCCGATGGCACCGCCGACCTGTTCATTGCCGAGGAAAAGGTCACGCCCGAGCTGCGCGCGCACCTGGGCAACGCGGTGACGATCCGCCCGCGCGAGGCTTTCGTGCCGCAATTGCAGGCGCTGGCCGGCAAGAAGGTTGCGGTCGATCCCGAACGCTCGGTCCAGGCGGTGTTCGCCGCGCTGGAAGGGGCCGGGGCCGAAGTGGTCGAATTGACCGATCCCACCGTGCTGCCCAAGGCCATCAAGAACCCGGTCGAACAGGCCGGGCACCGCGCCGCCCAGGCGCGCGACGGGGCGGCAATCGCCCGGTTCCTCCACTGGCTGAACGTCGAAGCGCCCAAGGGCGGCGAGACCGAGCTGTCCGCCGCTGCCCGCCTGCAAGCGCTGCGCGAGGAAACCGGACTGCTGTGCGACTTGTCGTTCGACACGATTTCCGCCGCCGGCCCCAATGCGGCCAGCCCGCACTACCGGGTGAGCGAGGAATCGAACCTGCCGATCGCGCCGGGGTCGATCTACCTGGTCGATTCGGGCGGCCAGTATGCCGATGGCACCACCGACATCACCCGCACCGTGTGGATCGGCCCGGGCGAGCCCACGGCCGAGCACAAGGACCGCTTTACCCGCGTGCTTAAGGGCCACATCATGCTGGCCACCGCCGTGTTCCCCAAGGGCACGGCCGGCAGCCAGCTCGATACCCTGGCGCGGCATGCGCTGTGGCAGGCCGGGGTCGATTACGCCCATGGCACCGGCCACGGGGTGGGCAGCTTCCTGTCGGTCCACGAAGGGCCGCAGCGCATTGCCAAGGCGGCCGGCGGACAGGCCGGGACCGGGCAGGAACTGCTGCCGGGGATGATCCTGTCGAACGAGCCGGGCTATTACAAGCCGGGCGCATTCGGCATCCGCACCGAAAACCTGATCCTGGTCGAACCGCGCGAGATCGCCGGGATGGAGGGCGAGTATTACGGCTTCGAAACGCTGACCTTCGCCCCGATCGACCGCGCGCTGGTCGATTGCAGCCTGCTGACCCGCGATGAAGTGACCTGGTGGAACCAGTATCACGCCAAGGTCGAACAAGTACTGGCGCCGCAGCTTTCGGGCGAAGCGCTGGCCTGGCTCAAGGCGGCATGCACGCCCTTGTAGAGCTGCTTTGTTCCTGTATTGTTCTCAAATCGAATCGAAGGGAGAACTGCAATGATCGGCTATGTCACCGTGGGCACCAACGACCTGCCCCGCGCCGCGACGTTCTATGACGCGCTCGCCGCGGAAATGGGCACCGTGCGGATGATGGATTTCGACACCTTCATCGCCTGGGGCACGCCCGGCGGCGCGGCGGGGATCGCGGCGACCAAGCCATTCGACGGCCAGCCGGCCACGGTCGGCAACGGGGTGATGGTGGCGCTGGAAGCCCGCGACAAGGAGCAGGTCGACCGGCTTTATGCCATCGCCCTGGCCAATGGCGGCAGTGACGAAGGCGCGCCCGGGCCGCGCGGCGAAGGGTTCTATGCAGCCTATTTCCGTGATCCGGATGGCAACAAGCTCAACGCCTTCGTGATGGGCTGAGCGGCCTTGGCGGCGCTGCGGCCGGGCCGCGCGGGCCGCCGTCGCTAAACGTGGGATGAACGGCGCGGCCAGCCCGCGACAAATGGCGACAAATTCGTCCGCATGCGGCATAATTGCGAGACAAGCCGTCCCTAGAAGGGTGGACAGGAAGCCGCGGGTTCCTCTGGTTCCCCCCTCCCCCTCCCTCCAGGGACCCGCGGCTTCGCCTTTTTTCAAGGATGGGAACGCACCGATGAAGAAGCTTGCTCTTGGCCTGACCGCCGCCACCGCCATCTCCCTTGCCGGCGTGGCCGCGCTGGCCCAGCCCGCCCCCGGCCCGATGGATCCGATGGCAGGCAAGACCGTGACCAAGGCGGAAGCCCAAGCGATGGCCACCAGCATGTTCGCGAAGATGGACGTCAACCAGGACGGCAAGCTGGACCAGGCTGATCGCGAAGCGCGCCGCGCCCAGCGTCAGGCCGAACGGTTCGGCCAGCTCGACACCGACAAGAACGGCGCCATCTCGCGCGAGGAATTCGCCGCCGGCCACGCCCGCCGCGGCGATGGCCCGGACGGCAAGGGCCCCGGCCACCGGGGTCATGGCGACAAGGGCGGCAAGCACGGCATGAATGGCCGCATGGGCCACGGCGGCGGCATGATGATGCTGCACATGGCCGATGCCAACAAGGACAAGGCCATCAGCAAGGACGAGCTCCTGGCAGCCCATGCCAAGCATTTCGATCAGGCCGATGCCAACAAGGACGGCAAGCTGACGCCCGAGGAACGCAAGGCCGCGCACGAAAAGATGCGCGCCATGATGGGCAAGATGCGCGGCGGGCATGACGGCCACGGCAAGCATGGTGGCATGATGCCGCCGCCCCCACCGTCGGCCAACTGATCCCGGCACTTACGGAGCCGACTACCCGATGACAGAAACATTGCCGATCCGCCTGTTGCTGGTCGATGATGAAAAGTCCCTGCGCGAACCCCTGGCCGACTACCTGTCGCGCCAGGGGTTCGACGTGTTGCAGGCCGCCAGCGCCGCCGAAGCGCGCAGCCTGCTGCGCACCGAGCGGCCCGACCTGGCCCTGCTCGACATCATGATGCCCGGCGAAGACGGCTTGTCGCTGTGCCGTCACCTGTCGGAAAGCCAGTCGATCCCGACGATCATGCTGACCGCCCGGGGCGAGGCGATGGACCGCATCGTCGGACTGGAAATCGGTGCTGACGATTACGTCGTGAAGCCGTTCGAACCGCGCGAACTGGTCGCGCGGATCCGCTCGGTCCTGCGCCGCGCGGCCAAGGGCACACCGCCCCCGGCCGAAGACGAGGTGCTGGAATTCGAAGGCTGGCAACTCGATCCGCTCAAGCGGCGGCTGACCGATCCCGAAGGGGTGATGGTCTCGATCTCATCGGTCGAGTTTCGCCTGTTGATGGCCTTTCTTGAACATCCCCGCCAGGTGCTGGACCGCGACCGGCTGCTCGACATGGTCCAGGGCCGCGAAGCACACCTGTTCGACCGCGCCGTCGACAACCAGATCAGCCGCCTGCGCCGCAAGATCGAGGTCGACAGCCGCAACCCCACCCTGATCCAGACCGTCTGGGGCGGCGGCTACATGCTGGCCACCGACGTCCGCCGCATCCGGGCCGGCAGCTGATGTCCGCCGCCTTCCCGCGCCTGTGGCCGCGCAGCCTGCAAGGACAATTGCTGGCCGCCGTGGCGCTCGCCCTGCTGGTCGCGCAGGGGATCAGCGCCACCCTGCTGTGGCGCGCCCAGGCCGAACGGCGCGAAGCCGCGCTGGTCCACGCCGCTGCGATCAAGCTGGTCGGCGCCGTGAACGAGGACCAGAACCCCCGCCGCATCGCCGGGCACATGCCGGAGGCCCTGGCCGCCGCCCGCCACACCCGGGTCGAACGCGCTGCCGCCAGTCCGCTGCGCGGCGACGAGGCCCGCGCCGATGAAGCCGAGGAAGAGCTGCGCGAGATTCTGGCGGGACAAGGGATCGATGTGGGGCAGGTCGCCGTGACCCACCGCGATCTCGCCGAAGACCCGACCATGGCCCGGCGCGTCGCGCGCCGCGCCGCAGTGATCGGCCATCGCGGCCCGCCCTCGCCCGATCACCTGCTGGTTGCCGGGGTCGAACTGAAGCCGGCCGGCGGCTGGGTCGTGGTGCGAGTGCCGGTGCCGAAAGTCGAACGCGGGCTGATCGTCACCCTGCTGGGCCAGACCCTGCTGCTTTATGGCCTGCTGCTGGGCACGATCGCCTTCATCGTCGGGCGCATCACCCGCCCGCTGAAGGCCCTGACCGGGCGGCTCGAACGCTTCGCCGAAACCCGCCAGGCCGATGGCCAGCTCCAGCCCGAAGGGCCGGACGATATCCGCCACCTGATCCAGGCGCACAACGCCATGGAAGACCGCATCGCCAGCCTGCTCGATGAAAAGGACGTGATGCTGGGTGCCATCGGGCACGACCTGAAGACCCCGCTGGCCGCGCTGCGGGTGCGGATCGAAAGTGTCGAGGACGATACCGAGCGCGCGAGGATGGCCGCGACGATCGAGGACATCACCCGCAGCCTGGATGATATCCTGAGCCTCGCCCGGGTCGGCCGGCCAAGCGATCCCAAGGAAAGCGCCGACCTGTCCGCGCTGGTCGCCCAGGTGGCCGAGGAATACGAGGACATGGGCGAGCCGGTAACGCTGGAGCCGGGGCCGCGCGTGGTCATGCCGCTGCGCGCCACCTGGCTGCGCCGCGCGCTGCGCAACCTGATCGGCAACGCGCTGCGCTATGGCAAGACGGCGCGGGTCAGCCTGGACAAGGACCAGAGCCGCGCGGTGATCCGGGTGGAAGACGACGGCCCCGGGATTCCCGAGGCCGACCTGGCTCGAATGCTGGAGCCGTTCACCCGCGGCGATCCGTCGCGCAACAGCCTGACCGGCGGCGCGGGGCTGGGCTTGACCCTCGCCCGCGCGATCGCCGAACAGCACGGTGGCAAGCTGGAACTGGCCAACCGCCAGGCCGCCGACGGCAGCGTGGCCGGGCTGACCGCGACTATTACCCTGCCGCTGTAGCGCTACCGCGACCCGGAAGTGACTGACGGCGACCCGGCCCTTGCCACCGCCACGCTAAACAGTTGGCCCCCGGGTCAAGCCCGGGGTGACGGCGGAGTGAGCCAGGTGCAAGTCCCTCAAACCGCCTAGCGCAGCAACCCGCCCAGCAGACCGCGCGCGAACCGGCCAAGCAGTTGCCCTCCCAGCGCCGTGCCGATTGCGCCCGCTGCCGCGCTCGCCGCCGAGGCGACCGGCGATCCGCCCGATTTGCGCCCGCTCATCTTGCGGGCGATCATCGTCCCGGCCGAAGCTGCCGCCGCGCCGAAGGCGGCCTTGCCGGCCTTTTCCCACATGCTGGGGGTGGCGCGCGGCTGGGCGCGCTGGGCCTGTTCGCCCTGCTCCTCGACCACCTGGGCGGCCTGGGCGGCGTCCTGCGCCTTTTGCTGCAACACTTCGGCGGCGCTTTCGCGGTCGACCGCCTGATCATACTTGCCGTCGAACGGGCTGATCGACTGGATGATCGCGCGCTCCTTGGCCGTGATCGGACCCAGCCGGCTGCGCGGCGGGGCGATCTTGGTGCGCTGGACCACGGTTGGCGCGCCTTCCTCGTCCAGCGTGGAGACCAGCGCTTCGCCAACCTTCAGCTCGGTGATCGCCGTTTCGACATCAAGCTCCTTGTTGATGCGGAAAGTTTCGGCGGCGGCGCGGATCGCCTTCTGGTCGCGCGGGGTGAAGGCGCGCAGCGCGTGCTGCACCCGGTTGCCCAGCTGCCCGGCGATCTTTTCGGGAATGTCGATCGGGTTCTGGGTGACGAAATAGACGCCCACCCCCTTGGACCGGATCAGCCGCACCACCTGCTCGACCTTGTCGAACAGCGCCTGGGGGGCCTCGTCGAACAACAGGTGGGCTTCGTCGAAGAAGAACACCAGCGTCGGTTTTTCCGGATCGCCCACTTCGGGCAGCGCCTCGAACAACTCGGACAGCAGCCACAGCAGGAAGGTGGCGTAAAGCTTCGGGCTTTGCATCAGCTTGTCGGCGGCGAGCACGTTGATCACGCCCTTGCCGTTTTCGTCGGTACGGATGAAGTCGTTGATTTCAAACGCGGGTTCGCCAAAGAACCGGTCCGCGCCCTGGCTGGCGAAGGACAGCAGCTGGCGCTGGATCGTACCGACGCTGGCCTTGGAAATGTTGCCATAGGTCGTGGCCAGCTCGCTCGCCCGTTCGGCGCAGGCGATCAGCACCTGTTGCAGGTCCTCGAAATCGAGCAGCAGCAGGCCGTTGTCATCGGCCCACTTGAAAGCGATGGTCAGCACCCCTTCCTGCGTTTCGTTAAGCCCCATCAACCGGCTGAGCAGCAGCGGCCCCATTTCCGAAATGGTGGTGCGGATCGGGTGGCCCTGTTCGCCATAAAGGTCCCAGAACACTGCCGGGTTGTCCTTGTAGGCGAACGGGTCGATGCCCAGTTCCTTCGCTCGCCCCTCGATCACCGCGGCGTGCTTGAAGTCATGGCTACCGGCCATCGAGATGCCGGAAAGATCGCCCTTCACGTCGGCCAGGAACACCGGCACGCCGCGATCGGAAAACTGCTCGGCCATGCTTTGCAGCGTCACCGTCTTGCCGGTGCCAGTGGCGCCTGCGACCAGGCCGTGGCGATTGGCCCGGCCAAGCTTCAGCGTCTGGCGCTCTCCGTTCGAGGCAAGGCCGAGGTAGATGTCTTCCATGCGATACTCCAAGCGACTCTGAGTGCTTGGAATAGTGCGGGAAAAGTCCTTGTGCGAGCGGCTTTTTGCAAGCCGCGTCCAACCCCGCTAGAAGCACGCGCGATGACCGGACCCTTCATCCTGCTGGACGATGCCCGCCCCGCCGGGGCAAGCGATGCGCGGCTTTACCGCGACCCGCTGGAAGTGGTCGTCGCGCGCCGCCCGGAAGAGGTCGCCCCGGCGCTCGCCCGGCTCGATGCCTTGCGCGCCGCCGGGCACGAGCTGGCCGGCTACATGGCCTATGAAGCGGGTCTGGCGCTGGAGCCGCGCCTCGCGCCGCTGGCGCTTGAACGCACCGGCGCGGCGGGGCCGTTGCTTTGGTTCGGGGCCTTTGCCGGCTATCAGGCCATACCCAGCGCGGATGTCCCCGCGTGGCTGGCGCAGGAGGGCGGCACTGGCCTGGCCCAGGTCGGCCCGGTCGAACCGCAGGTGTCCCCGGGCGGCTATGCCCGCGCCTTTGCCGCCTTGCAGGACGCGATTTCGGCGGGCGACATCTACCAGGCCAACCTGACCTTCCCGCTGGCCGGGTCCTATCGCGGCGATCCGCTGGCGCTCTATGCCGCGATCCGCCCGGCGGCGGGCGCGGGCTATGGCGGGATCGTGTTCGATGGCTCGCACTGGCTGCTCAGCCTCTCGCCCGAGCTGTTCTTTGCCGACAAGGGCGGCGCGGCGATGGTCAAGCCGATGAAGGGCACCCGCCCGCGCGGCCGCGACATGGCAGAGGACCAGGCCCTGGCCGATGAACTCGCCTCCTCGGTCAAGGACCGGGCGGAAAACCTGATGATCGTCGACCTGATGCGCAACGACCTGTCCCGCGTGGCCGAGGCCGGCAGCGTCAAGGTGGACAGGCCCTTCGCGGTCGAAAGCTATCCCACCGTGCACCAGATGGTCACCACAGTGCGCGCCCGGTTGCAGCCGGGCAAGGGCGCGGTCGACATGCTGCGCGCGCTGTTTCCCTGCGGGTCGATCACCGGCGCACCCAAGATCCGGGCGATGGAACTGATCCAGACGGTTGAGCGCGATGCGCGCGGCCCCTATTGCGGCGCGATCGGGCGGATCGACAGCACTGGCGATGCCGCCTTCAATGTGGCAATCCGCACCCTGCGGCTGACCCCGGGCGAGGGCGGGCGCGGCAAGGCGGTGCTGGGCGTGGGCTCGGCCATCGTCGCGGATAGCGAGGCACTGGCCGAATGGCGCGAGTGCCTGGTCAAAGGGGGTTTCGTGCGTCAATACGCGGCTGGCTGCGATCTGATCGAAACCATGCGCTTTTCGCCCGACACGGGGATTCCGCTGCTTGAGCTGCACCTTGAACGGATCAAGGCGAGCGCGGCGGAACTGGGCTTTGCGTTTGATCGCCACGCGGTGCGCAACGCGATCCAGGCGCTGTGCTTCGAAGCCGACCAGCCTTCGCGGGTGCGCCTGCTGGCCGCGCGCAGCGGCGCCTATACGCTGGAAATCAGCGAGTTGCCGTCGCTCCTCCCAGATCCCGCGCCCTGCGTTGTGATGCGCCTGCCGATCGACAGCGGCGATTGGCGGCTGCGCCACAAGACCACCGACCGCGGCTTCTACGATGTCGGGCTGAAGGCGGCGCAGGATGCCGGCGCGGCCGAGGCGCTACTGCTGCGCGACGATGGCCTGCTGACCGAGGGTTGCTTCACCAATCTGTTTGTTGAACGCGATGGCGTGCTGTTGACCCCGCCCGCGCGGCTGGGGCTGCTGCCTGGCGTGCTGCGCCGCTCGCTGCTCGAACAGGGCCGCGCGGTCGAAGCCGAACTGACCCTGGGCGACCTGGCCGATGGCTTCCTGATCGGCAACGCGCTGCGCGGCCTGCAGCCCGCGTTCCTTCCCGCATGATCTCTGACAGCCTTGCCCGCATCGCGCCGTCGCGCACCACGGCGATCACCGACCGCGCAATCGAATTGCGCGCCGCCGGGGCCGACATCATCTCGCTGTCGGTGGGTGAGCCCGACTTTGCCACCCCGCCCCACGTGATCGCCGCCGCCAAGGCCGCGCTCGATGCGGGCGACACGAAATATACCGCGGTGCCCGGCACCCAGCGTCTGCGCGAAGCCGCCGCGCTGCATTTCCGCCGCGACCTGGGCATCGAAGTGCCGCCGTCGCAGGTGATCGTTTCCGCCGGGGGCAAGCAGGCGATCTTCCACGCGCTGCTTGCCACGCTGAACCCGGGCGACGAGGTGCTGGTGCCTTCGCCGTGGTGGGTGTCCTATCCCGAAATCGTCCGCTTTGCCGGGGCCGAAGTGGTCGACCTGCCGACCAATGCGGCCGGCGGGTTTCGCATCACCGCCGCCCAGCTGGAAGCCGCGATCACGCCGCGCAGCCGCTGGCTGCTGCTCAACAGCCCGGGCAACCCCACCGGGGCGACCTATCCGGCGGAAGAACTGCGCTCGCTGGGTGAAGTGCTGCGCCGCCACCCGCAGGTCATGGTGCTGTCCGACGATATCTATGCCCCGCTGCGTTACACGCCGGGCAGCCACGCCACGCTGGCGGTGGAATGTCCGGACCTGGCGGAACGCATCCTGACCGTGTCGGGCGTGTCGAAAAGTCATGCGATGACCGGATTTCGCATCGGCGTGGCCGCCGGGCCGCTGTGGCTGATCCAGGCCATGGCGCGGCTGCAATCGCACAGTTCGGGCAATCCCGCCTCGATCAGCCAGGCCGCCGCCGTCGCCGCCTTCGAAGGCCCGCAGGACTTCTTGGCTGACTGGCGCGAGCGTTTCCGCGCCCGGCGCGACATGGTGGTGGCCGCGATCAATGCCGTGCCCGGCCTTGCCTGCCCGGTGCCCGACGGGGCGTTCTATTGCATGGTCGATGCCGCGCCGCTGATGGCGCGCTTCGGCGATGACGAGGCGCTGTGCCTGCACTTGCTGGAACAGGGCGTCGCGGTGGTCGCCGCATCGGCCTTTGGCGGGCGCGACGGCTTCCGCATCAGTTTTGCCGCAGACGACGCCAAACTGGCCGAAGCGACCCGGCGTATCGCAAAGGCCCTGGCATGACGCGCATTCCCATCCTGTTCGAAGACGGCGAAGCCCTGGTGATCGACAAGCCCGCCGGCCTGCCGATCGAACGCCCCCGCGCGGGCGGGGCCAGCCTGGAAGACCACCTGGAAGAACTCAAGCTGGGGTTCCATCGGGCGCCCGTGCCGGTCCACCGGATTGATACCGACACGTCGGGCTGCCTGCTGCTGGCCCGCAATCCCAAGGCGTTGTCGCGCTTTTCCGCCGCTTTCGAGGCGCGGCAGGTGGAGAAGGTCTACCTTGGCGTGCTGGCGGGCGAAATCGCCGAAGATGCGGGCACGATCGAATTGTCGCTGGCCAAGATCAGCAGCGCCGAAAAGGGCTGGCGGATGATTGCCGCGAAAAAGGGCAAGCCGGCGATCACCCACTGGCGCAAGCTGGCGAGCCGCGGCGGGCTGACCCTGGTCGAATTCCGCCCCGAAACCGGCCGCACCCACCAGATCCGCGTCCATGCCCAGCATGGGCTGGGCCATGCGCTGTACGGCGATCC
The DNA here is from genome assembly GCF_041905565.1 of Novosphingobium sp. Lineage (GTDB taxonomy): Bacteria > Pseudomonadota > Alphaproteobacteria > Sphingomonadales > Sphingomonadaceae > Novosphingobium. The sequence goes on from NZ_JAYRKX010000015.1 coordinate 38,199, forward strand.
GGTCTATGGCGCGGGCACGGCCGAAGCCCCGCACACGGTCCTGCACGCCCGCGCGCTGACCGTCCCGCGCGAAGGCAAGCCGCCGATCAGCGCGGTTGCACCCCTGCCCGACTATTTTCGCACGCTGGGATTCCAGGATGACGACCTCGGCGCTTGAGGCGACCGAGCGGGCGCTGGCGCTGGCGAGCGAAAGCTTCATCACCGCATCGGGGCCAGGCGGGCAGAACGTCAACAAGGTGGCCACAGCCGTGCAGCTGCGGGTCAACATCTTTGCCCTGCGCCTGCCCGAAGCGGTCTATCACCGCCTGCGCCAGATCGGCGGCAGCCGCATCACGTCCAAAGGCGAACTGCTGCTGATTGCCCAGCGCTTTCGCACCCAGGAGGCCAACCGCGAGGACGCGCGCCAGCGGCTGGCCGAATTGATCGAGGACGCTTTCAACCTGCCCGAGAAGCGCGCCAAGAGCCGGCTTAACCGCGTGGGCAAGACCCAGCGGCTGGCGGGCAAGAAATTGCGCGGCGCAGTCAAGGCCGGGCGCGGCAAGGTGCGGCTGGATTGATCAGCGCGGCGGCGCGGCAGCGGGCGCCTGCTTGACCGGCGCGGCCTGCTGGCCCTTGGGCAGCGGCGCATCGGGGGCGGGAATGGCATCGGCGGGCAGGCGCTGATCCTCGATCATCGCCGCCGCCTCGTCCAGCGCCTTGGCTTCGCCCACGCTCACCCCGCCGGGGCCGGGAGCATTGTCCTGCTTGGAACAGGCGGCCAGCGCCAGCAGCGCGGCGGCGATCAGGATGGGTCTGCGCATGGCCGCATTCATACCGTGCCGCCCGGTAAAACGAAAGCGGGCGGCGCGAAGGGGTTGCCCCGCTCGCGCCGCCCGCCCTCGGTGAACTGGTTGCCTTACGGCTTGGCTTCCGGCGCAGCGGCGGCCGCATCGCTCGGCGCGGCGGCGGCATCGGCCCCGGCCGAGGCATCCGCCACCGGCGCGGCGTTGACATCGGTCACGGCTTCTTCCGCAGGCATTTCAACGTTTTCGGCCGAAGCTTCATCCTTGGCACTGTCCGACTTGCCGCAGGCGGCCAGGCTCAGCGCAAGAGGGACGGCCAGGGCGGCGAAGGCGATTTTCTTCATGTGCAAACCTCATGCATGGCAGGTGCGGTTTTAGCGACTTGGCGCAAAAGTAGTGCTTTTGCGCGGCCCTGCCAACCGGATAGACGCAGCTTGCCCACAAGCTGCCGCAGGCCCCTTGCGATCATATAAAGATTTCTTTATGTGCCCGCCGCAATGAAGATCGATTCAACCCTGCGCGCCCTGGCGGACCCCACCCGGCTCAGGATCATGCGGCTGCTGGCGCATATGGAATTGGCCGTGGGCGAACTGGCGCAAGTGCTGGGGCAAAGCCAGCCGCGCGTCTCGCGCCACGTGCGGATCCTGTGCGATGCGGGTCTGGCCGAACGCCGCAAGGAAGGCAGCTGGGTATTCCTGCGCAGCGCCGTGGGCGAGCATCGCGCCCCGCCGCTGGGCGCCGCCGCCGCGACCCTGCTGACCGTGGCCGAACGCGACGACGCCGGCTTTGCCGCGCGCTGCGCCGAAGATCGCCGCCACCTCGCCGCGATCCGCGCCGCGCGCGAAGCGAGCGCCCAGGCCTATTTCGCCCGCCACGCCGCCGAATGGGACACGCTGCGCGGCCTGCACACCCCCGACCAGCTGGTCGAGGCCGCGCTGGGCAAGGCGCTGGGCGGAGAGCTTGGCGCGCTGCTTGACGTTGGCACCGGCACGGGCCGCATGGCGCAGCTGTTCGCCCCGCGCAGCGCCCATGTCACCGGGTTCGACAAGAGCCCGGAAATGCTCCGCCTTGCCCGCGCCCGGCTGCAGGACTTGCCGCCCGAACAGGTCGAACTGGTCCAGGGCGATTTCACCGCGCTGCCCTTCGCGCCTGGCGGGTTCGATACGCTGTTGTTCCACCAGGTGCTGCACTATGCGCAGGCACCCGAGCTGGTCCTGGCCGAAGCCGCCCGCGTTACCCGCCCCGGTGGGCGCGTGGCGGTGATCGACTTTGCCGCGCACGACCGCGAGGAACTGCGCACCCAGCATGCCCACGCCCGCCTGGGCTTTTCGGACGAGCAGATGCTTGCGCTGCTGACCAACGCGGGCTTTGCCGCCAGCGCGCCGATCGCGCTGCCGGGCAAGCCGCTGACCGTGAAGATCTGGCTGGGCACCCGCACCGCCGCCCCGCACCGCGCGGGAATTGCCCAGGAGACCGCCGCATGAGCCCCGCCACCACCCTGCGCGGGGTTGAAGACCGCCCACTGTTCGTCACCATTCCGGGCGACTTCCGCGTCAGCTTCGAATTCTTCCCGCCCAAGACCGAGAAGATGGAAGCGGAGCTGTGGGACGCCGTGCAGGAACTGGCCCCGCTTGATCCCAGCTTCGTCTCGGTCACGTACGGCGCGGGCGGATCGACGCGCGAGCGCACCCACGCCACGGTGTCGCGGATCGTCAGCGAAACCAGCCTGACCGCCGCCGCGCACCTGACCTGCGTCGCCGCCAGCAAGGACGAGATCAACGCCGTTGCCGACCGTTACTGGGAAGCGGGCGTGCGCCATGTCGTCGCGCTGCGCGGCGATCCCCCGCCCGAAAGCGGCGGGCAGTTCCAGCCGCACCCGCAGGGCTATACCAGCGCCGCCGATCTGGTCGCCGGGCTCAAGGCACGCCATCCCTTCGAGATTTCGGTTGCCGCCTATCCCGAAGTCCACCCCGAAGCGGCCAGCGCCGCGGCCGATCTCGACAATCTCAAGCGCAAGCTGGATGCCGGGGCGACGCGCGCGATCACCCAGTTCTTCTATTCGACCGACGCCTATTTCCGCTTTCTCGACAAGGTGCTGGCCGCCGGGATCACCGCCCCGATCCTGCCGGGGATCATGCCGGTAACCAATTTCGCCGCGATCCGGCGGATGAGCGGCAACACCGAAATCCCCGGCTGGATGGTGAACCTGTTCGACGGGCTGGACGCGCTGCCCGGCCCGCGCGCGCACATCGCCGCCGCCGTCGCCGCCGACCTGTGCCGCCGTCTTTACCAGGGCGGGGTGCGCGATTTCCACTTCTACACTCTCAACCGCGCCGACCAGACCTATGCGATCTGCCATCTGCTGGGCCTGCGCGCGAACAAGGAACCTGCCGCATGAGCGCGCGTGAACAACTGCTGGCCGAAGCGGCCAAGCGCATCCTGATCAGCGATGGCGCCTGGGGCACCCAGATCCAGACCTTCGGCCTGGCCGAGGCGGACTATGCCGGCAACCTGGGCCTGGCGCGCGACCAGAAGGGCAACAACGACATCCTGGCGCTGACCCGCCCCGACGTGATCGAAGCGATCGCGCGGGCCTATCTCGATGCCGGGTCGGACATCCTTTCGACCAACACGTTCTCTTCAACCACCATCAGCCAGGCCGATTACGGCGCCGAACATCTGGTGCGCGAGCTGAACCTGGCCAATGCCGGGATCGCCCGCCGCCTGGCCGATGAGTATGCCGCGAAGGATGGCCGCCCGCGTTTCGTCGCCGGTGCGATCGGGCCGACCAACAAGACCCTGTCGCTCAGCCCCGATGTCAATGACCCCGGCTACCGCGAGATCGACTGGGACCACCTGGTCGCCGTCTATCACCAGCAGGCCGCCGCGCTGATCGAAGGCGGGGCCGATTTCATCCTGATCGAGACAGTGTTCGACACGCTCAACGCCAAGGCCGCGATCATGGCGGTCAAGCAGCTGGAGCGCGAGCTGGGCAGGGACGTGCCCTTGATGCTGTCGATGACCTTGACCGACCTGTCCGGCCGCAACCTGTCGGGCCACACGGTCGAAGCGTTCTGGTATGCGGTACGCCACGCGCGGCCGGTGACGGTCGGGCTCAATTGCAGCTTCGGCGCGGCGCAGCTTCGCCCGCATGTGCGCGCGCTGAGCCAGATCGCCGATGCGCTGATCATGGTCTATCCCAACGCCGGCCTGCCCAACGAGCTGGGCCAGTATGACGAGATGCCCGAAACCACCGCCGCGCTGGTGCGCGACTGGGCCGAGCATGGCCAGGTCAACGTGCTGGGCGGGTGCTGCGGATCTACGCCCGCGCACATCGCCGAAATGGCCAAGGCGGTGCAGGGCCTGCCCCCCCGCCTGCTGCCAAACCCTACCCCGGTCACGCGCCTGGCGGGCCTTGAACCTTTCGTGATGGCGGTTTGATCCGATGACCCAGCAAGTAGCTTCGTTCGTCAACATTGGCGAGCGCACCAACGTTACCGGCAGCGCCGCGTTCAAGAAGCTGATCCTGGCGGGCGACTACGCCAAGGCGGTCGAAGTCGCGCGCCAGCAGGTCGAAAACGGCGCGCAGATCATCGACGTCAACATGGACGAGGGCCTGCTCGACGCCGTCGAGGCGATGACCACTTTCCTGAAACTGATCGCCGCCGAACCCGACATCGCCCGCGTGCCGGTGATGATCGACAGTTCGAAGTGGGACGTGATCGAGGCGGGCCTGAAGTGCGTTTCGGGCAAGCCGGTGGTCAACTCGATCAGCATGAAGGAAGGCGAGGAGGCTTTCCTCCACCACGCGCGGCTGTGCATGGATTACGGCGCGGCAGTGGTGGTCATGGCCTTTGACGAAAAGGGCCAGGCCGACACGAAGCAGCGCAAGGTCGAGATCTGCGAACGCGCCTACAAGCTGCTGACGGGCATCGGTTTTCCGGCAGAAGACATCATCTTCGATCCGAACATCTTCGCGGTCGCCACGGGGATCGAGGAGCACGACCGCTACGCGCTCGACTTCATCGAGGCGGTGGCTGAAATCAAGCAGCGCTGCCCGCACGTCCATTGCAGCGGCGGCCTGTCCAACCTGTCGTTCAGCTTCCGCGGCAACGAGCCGGTGCGCCGGGCGATGCATTCGGTGTTCCTGTACCACGCGATCCAGGCCGGGCTGGACATGGCCATCGTCAACGCCGGGCAGATCGACATCTACGATACGATCGACCCCGCGCTGCGCGACGCCTGCGAAGACGTGATCCTGATGCGCCGTGCCGACGCGACCGAGCGGCTGATCGCCATGGCCGAAAGCTTCAAGGGCACCGATGCGGTGGCCGAAAAGCAGGCCGCCGAATGGCGCGGCTGGGACGTGGTGCGGCGGATCGAACATGCGCTGGTCAAGGGCATCGACGCCCATGTGGTCGAGGATACCGAGGAAGCGCGCCTGCTCCACGCCCGCCCGATCGAAGTGATCGAAGGCCCGCTGATGGCCGGCATGAATACCGTGGGCGACCTGTTCGGGGCGGGCAAGATGTTCCTGCCGCAGGTGGTGAAAAGCGCCCGGGTGATGAAGAAGGCCGTGGCCCACCTGATCCCCTTCATCGAGGCGGAAAAGGAAGCCGGGGCCAAGGCCAAGGGCAAGATCGTGATGGCGACCGTGAAGGGCGACGTCCACGACATCGGCAAGAACATCGTCGGCGTGGTCCTGCAGTGCAACGGCTACGAAGTGATCGACCTGGGGGTGATGGTCCCCTGGACCACGATCCTGGAAACCGCGCAGAAGGAAGATGCGGACATGATCGGCCTGTCCGGCCTGATCACCCCCAGCCTGGACGAAATGGTCACCGTGGCCGAGGAAATGCAGCGTGCGGGCATGACCATGCCGCTGCTGATCGGCGGGGCGACCACCAGCAAGGTCCACACCGCGCTGAAGATCGACCCGGCCTATGACGGGCCGGTGGTCCACGTGCTCGACGCCAGCCGTGCGGTCGGCGTGGCCAGCCAGCTCTTGTCCGACACCCAGTGCGAACCCTTCGTTGCGGCCACTGCGGCGGAATACCAGCACATCCGCGATGTCCGCTCGGGCAAGGATGCCTCGTTGCTGCTCAGCCTGGAAGACGCGCGGGCCAATGGCTTCAAGGCCGACCTCAGCGAAAAGGCCCCGCCGCCGGAACAGCCCGGACTGCACGTGTTCGACAGCTGGGACCTGGCGGACCTGGCCGAATGCTTCGACTGGACCCCGTTCTTCCGCGCCTGGGAACTGCACGGCAACTTCCCCGCGATCCTGGCCGACGATGTGGTCGGGGAAGCCGCCCGCAACCTTTACAAGGATGCGAAGGCGATGCTCGAGCGGATCATCAGCGAAAAGTGGCTGACCGCGCGCGGTGTGGTCGGGCTGTGGCCCTGCGCGCGCGAGGGCGATGACGTGATGGTCTATCTGCCCGAGGAGGAACGCCACGTCCGCCTGCCGTTCCTGCGCCAGCAGATCCGCAAGAGCCGCGACCGCGCCAACTTCTGCCTGGCCGACTTCATCGACCCGGATGGCGACTGGATTGGCGGCTTTGCGGTGGGCATCCACGGGATCGAACCGCACCTCGAAGCTTTCCGCGCCGCCCACGACGACTATTCCGACATCCTGCTGAAAGCCCTGGCCGATCGCTTTGCCGAAGCCTTTGCCGAACGCCTGCACCAGCACATGCGCACCACGCTGTGGGGCTATGCCCCCGGCGAGCAGCTGACCAACGAGGCGCTGATCCGCGAGGAATACCGCGGCATCCGCCCCGCCCCCGGCTATCCCGCCTGCCCCGACCACAGCCTGAAGCCGGTGCTGTTCGAGCTGCTGGACGCGACCGCCAAGACCGGCATCACCCTGACCGAAAGCCAGGCGATGCTGCCCACGGCAGCGGTGTCCGGCTTCTACTTTGCCCACCCCGACAGCCAGTATTTCGGCGTGGCGCGGATCGGCAGGGACCAGCTGGAAGACTATGCGGCGCGGCGCGAGGTGGACCTGGCCACGGCGGAACGCTGGCTGCGCCCGAACCTGGATTGACCTGCCGGGCGCCAGCGGCAATCCTGCCGCGATGCGCACGCTAGCCGTCCTGGCCGCCCTGCTGGCCGCCGCCCCTGCCCTGGCCCAACCGGCCAGTGTGGCCGTGCGATTCGACCGTCACACGGTGCGCCCCGTCCTGGCCGAAGGGCTGGCCGACAAGGCCGCCCGCCGCGCGGTCAGCGCGGACGATCCGGTGCGGATCGCCAGCATTTCCAAGCTGGTCACCGCGCTGGGGGTGCTGCGGATGGTCGATGCGGGCCAGCTGAACCTTGATCGCGACGTGTCGGACTATCTTGGCTGGCGCCTGCGCAATCCGGCTTTCCCGGACAAGCCGATCACCCTGCGACTGCTGCTGTCGCACCAGTCGGGCCTGCTCGACGGCGGCGAACTCTATATCATTCCGCTGGGCACCAGCTTGCGCGAACGGCTGGCCGATCGCCAAGTCTGGGACAATGCCCATGCGCCCGGCAGCGGCTGGTTCCACTACACCAACCTGAACTTCCCGGTGATCGCCAGCGTAATGGAACGCGCCAGCGGACAGCGGTTCGACCGGCTGATGCAGCGCCTGGTGCTGAAGCCGCTGAAAGTGGACGCTTGCTACAACTGGTCCGGCTGTTCGCCGCGCACCGTTCAGCGCGCGGTGGTGCTCTACCGCGCCAGCGGCGAAGTGGCGAAGGACGATCTTGGCGGCAAGCTGCCCGATTGCCTGGTGGTGCCGGGGCCGGACGGGCAGTGCGATCTGTCCGCCTACCGCCCCGGTGACAACGGCGCACTGTTTTCGCCGCAGGGGGGCCTGCGCATTTCGATGCGGGGGCTGGCGCGGATCGGGCAAGTGCTGGCGCGGCAGGACACCCGGTTCCTCTCGCCGCGCAGCCATGCCGAACTGACCCGCATGCAGTGGCGCTTTAACGGTGCCAACGGCCTGGGCGAGGACGGCGCGGCCAGCGGGTTCTTCTGTGCCTATGGCCTGGCAGTGCAGACCATCGGCACGGGCGGCGCGCCATGCCGCGACGATGTGTTTGGCGATGGCACAGTGCGCCTTGGCCATTCGGGCGATGCCTATGGCCTCAAAAGCGGGCTGTACTGGGACCCGGTCAGCGGCACGGGCCTGGCCTGGTTCACCACCGAAGTCGCGCCCGATGCCCCTACGGGCCGGACCGCCTTCACCGCGCGCGAAGAAGCGGTGACCGCGCGCGCCATGCACCCATGATGGAGCGGTAATGCGCCGGCTGAACGCCCTGGTCCCCGCCCTGCTGGTCCTTGCCGCTCCTGCCGCCCAGGCCCAGAGCGCCGCCAGCGCGGAGGAGGAGGCCGCCGCGACCGGCTGGTTCAAGGCGGCGGGCCACGCCTTCGATCCGTCCGCCTATGGCGAGGCCGACATGGCGCCGCTGGTCGCGCAGCTGGGCGGCGCGCGGATCATCGGGATTGGCGAGGCGACCCACGGCGGCCATCAGGACCAGGCCTTCAAGGCCGAACTGATCAAGGCGTTGGTCCGCGCCGGCCAGGTCCAAGTGCTGATGCTGGAGGCCAACCGCGCCGCCGCCGCAGGGTTTGACCGCTATGTCCGCACTGGCGAAGGCAATCCCGCCGCACTGATCCATTCGCGCTCGTTCTTCGCCACCTGGAAGGACGATGAATTTGCCGGGCTGATCCTGTGGCTGCGCGCCTGGAACATGCAGGCCCGGCAGCCGGTGCGGATCGTCGGGATCGATTGCCAGGACGGCGGGCGCGACGCCCAGGCCGCGCTGGAATTCGTGCGCAGCCATGATCCGCGCGCCGCGCGCCGCCTGCGCGCCGGGCTGGGCAGCCTGGTGCCGGTGCCCGAAGCGCTGCCGGGTCGCTTCCTCGACTGGTTCAAGAGCCGCGACCTGGCCGAACAGGTCAAGGTGACCGCCGGGGTCGGCGCGCTGGCCGCCTGGTTCGATAGTGCCCCCGCCGCCGCGCGCAGCGATCCCGGCTTTGCCGATGCCCGCCAGGCCGCGCGCATGGCGGTGCAGGGCTTTGCGATCTTCAAGGTGTTCCGCCACGACTTTGACGAGAGCAAGGCGAGCGAGGCCGACTTCTCGCTGCGCGACCGCTACATGGCCGACAATGCCGTGGCCCTGCTGGGCGCGGGCGAACATGCCGCGCTGTGGGCGCACGATACCCATGTGACCCATGCCGTGCCCGCCAGCTGGAAAGACCTGGGTTTCCTGGCCGTGGGCATGGTGCTGGAAGAACGGCTGGGCGATGGCTATCGCACGGTTGGTTTCACTTGGTCGCGCGGCGCATTCTGGGCCAGCACCATCGCCGATACCAGCCTGGCCAGCATTGGCGGGGCGCAAAGGCCGGTGGTCCAGCAACTGGTCAACAACCGCCCGGGGGAATACGGCGCACTGTTCGACGCCACCGGGGCGCAGGCGATGTGGGTTGATTTCACCCGCCGTCCGCGCGGCGAAGTGCTCGACCGCTGGGCGAGGCGGCCCTATTGGCGCGGCTGGGCCGGCTGGGGCACCATGCCCGGCACCTGGCAGCAGGCCGATGCCGCGCAGGGCTATCTTCCCGGCGATGCGGCCAGTGGGTTCGACGTGCTGGTCTGGTTCCGCGACCTGTCCCCCGCGCGGCGCTGGCCCGCCTTGCCCACCGCCAAGAAGTAACGCCCCCTTCCGCTCTGCGCCCCTTGCCGCTAGGCGCTGGGGCGTGACCGGCGCGGACCTGATCGACCAACTGCATGCCACTTTCGGCTTCACCCAGTTTCGCGGGGTGCAGGAACAGGTGGTGCGCCGCGTGCTGGCGGGGCAAAGCACCCTGGCGGTGATGCCGACCGGCGCGGGCAAGAGCCTGACCTACCAGCTGCCAGCGGTGATGCTGGAGGGCACCTGCGTGGTGATCAGCCCGCTGATCGCGCTGATGCATGACCAGCTGCGCAGCGCCACCGCCAACGGCATCCGCGCCGCCACCCTGACCAGCGCCGACACCGACCGCGAGACGACCATCGACCGTTTCCGTGCGGGCGAGCTCGACCTGCTCTACGTCGCCCCCGAACGCGCCAGCCAGGGCCATTTTCGCGAACTCTTGTCCAAGGCCCCGGTCTGCCTGTTCGCGATCGACGAGGCGCACTGCGTATCGGAATGGGGTCACGATTTCCGCCCCGATTACCGCGCGCTGCGCCCCTTGATGGATGCCTTTCCGGGTGTCCCCCGCCTGGCCTTGACCGCCACGGCCGATGCCCGCACCCGCGCCGACGTGCTGGGCCAGCTGGGGATCGGCGATGACGGGCTGATCGTTGCCGGGTTCGACCGGCCCAACATCCGCTATGCGATCCGCCACCGCGACAACCCGGTCCGCCAGCTGACCAATCTGATGGCCGAACAGCCCGGCCCCGGCATCGTCTATGCCCCGACCCGCAAGAAGGTGGAAGAGCTGGCCGAAAAGCTGGCCGGGGCAACCGGGCGGGCGGTGCTGCCCTATCACGCCGGCCTGCCGAACGAGGTGCGCGCCGCCAACCAGGCTGCCTTCGTCGCCAGCGAGGACATGGTGATGGTCGCCACGGTGGCCTTCGGCATGGGGATCGACAAGCCCGACGTGCGCTTCGTCGCCCACGCCGGGATCCCCAAGTCGATCGAGGGCTATTACCAGGAAACCGGCCGCGCGGGCCGCGATGGCGATCCTTCCGTGGCACTGATGCTGTGGGCGGCGGACGATTTCGCCCGCGCCCGCGCGCGCCTCGGCGAAGTCGATCCCGAACGCCGCGAGGGTGAGCGCGCGCGGCTTGATGCCATGGCCGCGCTGGTCGAGACGGGCGGATGCCGCCGCGCCCTGCTGCTGCGCCATTTCGGCGAGGAGCCGCCCCCGACCTGCGGCAATTGCGACAATTGCCTGGATGCACCCGCGATCCGCGATGCGACCGAACTGGCGCAGAAGTTCCTTTCCGCCGTCTATCGCACCGGGCAAAGCTTTGGCTACGGCCACATCGAAAAGGTGCTGCTGGGGCAGAGCGACGAGCGCGTGCTGCAGCGCGGGCACGACCAGCTGAGCGTGTTCGGGATCGTCACCGCCGAGGAAGCGCCCTTGCTGCGCTCGCTCGCCCGCGCGCTCCAGGCGCGGGGCAGCGTGCTGCAGACCGAACATGGCGGCCTGATGCTGGGCCACGATGCCCGCGCGGTGCTGAAAGGCGAAGCGGCGGTGATGCTGGCAGTCCAGCCCAGGGCGGAGCGCGGCAAACGCCCCCGCCGCGAACGCGCCGGGGCGGCCAATCCGCTGGGCGATCCGCTGTTCGAAGCGCTGCGCACGCTGCGCCGCGACCTGGCGCTGGAAGCCGGGGTGCCGCCCTATGTCGTGTTCCACGACGCGACCTTGCGCGAAATGGCGGCGCTGCGCCCGGCCAGCATGGCCGCGCTGGGCGAAATCACCGGAGTCGGCGCGCGCAAGCTTGAAGCCTATGGCGAGGCGTTCCTGGCGGTCATCCGCAACAATTGAGGAAATATCGGCCTGCCGTTCGCAGCGGGGGCGGTGGTCCACCGCCGCCCCGCGCTGCGCGGGTTCAATTCCGCCCCGCGGCGGGCAATTTCACCGGATGCGCCGGGCCGGGGCAAGGTCCCGATTGGGATGGGGGGGTGGGTCGGAACCCGGCCCCACTGGCCACGGCAGCATCCGATCCGCCCGTGCAGGCACCGTTCAAGGGAGGGGGCATGAACGGCGACTCCGCAGAAATGCGAGCGGCAGGGGATAATTTAGACTAAATCAATCCAATTTCAACCCCGGAACCCGCAGTTCGCCGGATCAGGCAGAAAGGCGACGGCGCGGCCCGGCCAGCCGGGCCAGCCGGTCCTTGATCACCAGCTTCAGCTTCTTGAGCCGCGCCACTTCGAACGGATCGGCCCAGCGCCGCCGCTGCGCGCGGCGGAGGGCATCATCCAGCTTCTGGTGGCGTTCAAGCAGGCGGAAAACGCGATCGGACATCGTCAGAGTGCTCCCTATCGTAGCGTTGCATACGATCGGATGCTCCGAGCCAGGCCTGGTGGTCGTAGGATGGGGGAAGCAACCCCGGACCATGGCATCGGAAGCATCCGATGCGGTCCGACATCACGTGGCGAACTTCCCACGAAGGAGAGAAGTGCGCCGCGCCAGAGGGGCCCGGTCCCGCTCGTTTTGAATATGACGGATTCGTTCGCATTTCAAGTGGGGATTGAGGCGCGCGAACATCCGGGGCCGGGGAATGGCAACTTTTGCCCCTCCGCCTGTCCCCACGCGGGACGGGGACAAATGGCTTGTCCACTCGTTAACCGCGGCCTGCTAAGTCACGGGGCATGAAACGGATTCCCCGACTTCCGCTGGTGGCTCTGGCGCTGGCCGCGCTGGCCCTCCACGCCACGATGGCCGAAGCCCAGCAAGGCGCGCCCTTCACCATTGCCGAAACCGGGCAACAGTTCGCGCGGCTGCAGGATGCGGTGAACGCGATCGGCGATGGCGCAGGCACGGTGCGGATCGCGCCGGGGCGCTACGCCGAATGCGCAGTGCAGGGCGCGGGCGATGTCGCCTACCTGGCGCAGGTTCCGGGCCAGGCGGTGTTCGATGGCGCCACCTGCGAAGGCAAGGGCACGCTGGTCCTGCGCGGGCGCAGCGCGCGGGTGGAAGGACTGGTGTTCACCGGGATCAAGGTGCCCGATTTCAACGGCGCGGGGATCCGGCTGGAACATGGTAACCTGGCGGTCAGCCAGGCCTGGTTCCGCGACAGCCAGCAGGGCATCCTGGCGGGCGAAGATACCGCTGCAACCATCACGGTCGACAAGAGCACGTTTACGCGACTGGGCACCTGCGAAGGACCGGGCGGCTGCGCCCATTCGATCTACATCGGCAACTACGGCGCGCTGACCGTCACCCGCAGCCGGTTCGAAGCTGGGCGCGGCGGGCACTATGTCAAAAGCCGCGCCGCCCGGATCGGGCTGTTCGGCAACAGCTTCGATGACAGCGCGGGCCGCGCGACCAATTACATGATCGACCTGCCGGGCGGGGCATCGGGCCAGATCAGCGACAACTGGTTCGTGCAGGGCGCGAACAAGGAGAACTATTCCGCCTTCATCGCGGTCGCCGCCGAAGGGGCGCAGCACAGTTCCGCCGGGCTGGTGGTCCAGGCCAACGATGCGCGCTTTGCCCCCGGGGTCAGCCGCGAGAGCACGTTCGTGGCGGTGTGGGGCGGCGATACGGTGCAGATCGGCGCCAACAGGCTGGCCGCCGGGCTGAAGCGCACCGACCGGCGGTAAGGCTCAGGTCAGCAGGTGCCCGGTGCGGTCGCGCTTGGTATCGAGATAGCGGGCGTTGTGCGGATTGGGCGGCAGCTGGTGGGGCACGCGTTCCGCCACGGTCACCCCGGTCGCTTCCAGCGCGGCCACCTTGGCCGGGTTGTTGGTCATCAGCCGGATCGCCCCCACGCCCAGCAGGTCCAGCATCCGGGCCGCGACCGGGAAGTCGCGCGCCTCGGTCGGCAGGCCCAGACGGTTGTTGGCATCGACCGTGTCGAACCCCTGGTCCTGCAGGCGATAGGCGCGCAGCTTGTTGATCAGGCCGATCCCGCGTCCTTCCTGGCGCAGATAGAGCAGGACGCCCCAGCCGCCACCCTGCGCCTCGTCGGCCATGGCGCGCAGCGCGGCGTCCAGCTGCGGCCCGCAATCGCATTTCAGGCTGCCCAGGATATCGCCGGTCAGGCATTCCGAATGGAGCCGGACCAGCGGGGCGCGGTCGCTGCGCTGTTCGCCGATGATCAGCGCGACATGTTCGCGCAGGTCATCGGCGGAGCGGAACGCGACAATCTCGGCATCCTCGGCCGCTGCCACCGGCAGGCGGGCGCGGGTCGCCACAGTCAGATGCGTGCTGTCCTGCCAGGCGGCCAGATCGGCCGCGGCCACATCGGTGCCTTCGCCGGCCGGTTCGGCATCGACCAGGAAGGCGGGCAGGATCCCGGCCAACCGGGCCAGTTCCATCGCCGCCACGGCGCTGGCCGGATGGTCGATCGGCTCGGCCAGGAACGGACCCTTGAGCGGATGCTCAAGGTCCTGCGCCGGATCGGCGAGCGCGCGGGCCAGCGCCAGGTCGAACGGTTCGGCCCCGCGGATCAGCACCGGGGCTTCGGGCACGGCGGCGGCGCGCTGGTTGGCCAGCCGCAGCGTTACCGCCCGCGCGGCGGAAATCAGCATGGTCCGCGCCGCCGCACCGGGGGCAAAGCCGGTTTCGGCCGGCAGCAGGCGGTAAACCCCGTCGAGCGTGATCGGCCAGCCGTGCCGCAGCGCATCGATGGCCAGCGCCACCCGCCGCTGGGGGCTGGTCACAGGGCGAACTCCGTGATCAGCGGCACATGGTCGGAGCATTGCTCCCACTGGCGGGTTTCCTCAACCACGCGGTGCGAAACCGACTGCGCGGCAAGATCGGGCGAGGCCCACATGTGGTCAAGCCGCCGCCCGCGATCCTTGCCCTGCCAGTAGGTGCGATAGGACCACCACGACCAGTTACGCTGCGGCGCGGGGATGTGCTTGCGGCCCAGATCGACCCAGCCATGCGCGTCCTGCAGGCGGCCCAGCGTTTCCACTTCCAGCGGGGTGTGGCTGACCACTTTGAGCAGCGCCTTGTGATCGTAGACGTCGCAATCGAGCGGGGCGATGTTGAAATCGCCAACCAGCAGCGTCGGGCGGTCAAGCTGGTCCGCCCAGTCGGTCATCCGGGCCAGGAAATCGAGCTTCTGGCCGAATTTCGGATTCGCCTCGCGGTCGGCAATGTCGCCGCCGGCGGGGATATAGACGTTTTCCAGCACCAGCCCCTGGCCGGGGCCGAGCAGTTCCACCCCGACATGGCGCGCTTCGCCATTGGCCTGCCAGTCATGCCGGCTGAATTCGCGCAAGGGGATACGGCTGACCGTGGCCACGCCGTGATACCCCTTCTGCCCATGCACCGCGCGGTAGGTATAGCCCAGGTCTTCGAACGCCTGATGCGGGAACAGGCTTTCCACCGTCTTGATTTCCTGCAGGCACAGCACGTCGGGCGCCTGCTCGGTCAGAAAGCGGGCAACCTGGTCCATCCGCAGGCGGACCGAATTGATGTTCCAGGTAGCGATAGAAACCATGGCTGCGCTTTAGGTGCGAAGCACCGGGGCGGCAAGGGCGGGCTGAGATTGTTGGAAGCGCCTGCCCTGGCTTGGGACTGGATTGCTTCAAGCCGGAGCGAGAATGCCGGTGATCGAGAACCGGAGCGGAGCGGCCTTGATGGCCGTGAGCACCGGAAGCGCAGAGCAGTGCCGTTCGCAGCCCGGGATCAGCCAAACCACAGCCCCAAAGAAAAACCCTCGGACCGGGGGCAATGGTCCGAGGGTTCCTTTGTGCGTTCGTCACGCTTTGACGGAGCGTCCAATCAGGAGGCCAGGGCAACAGGGGGGAAACCCGCCTCAGGCCGCGCCGTCGAGACCATTTCTAGGGCTTTTTGCCTTTCTCGCCCATGAACAATCGCACCGGGATTGTCGCAATTTGTCGCACCCACGGCACAGCCGCCGACGAGCCGACGAGTCTCATCGACGAACGGGTTCAGCGCCGTCCCGTCTGGCGCGGGTCGTTGAAGCGGAAGGCGTTGTCAGCCACGGCAACGCCGTATTGCTGATTCGACAGGCTGATCACCGTGCGGGCGTTCTGCGAATCGAGGCTGGCCCAGCTCGACAGTTCCAGTCCGCCCGGTGCGCCCGGCTTGCGCACGAAGACCAGGGTGATCACGCCGTATTCGGGGTGACGCTTGTCGCGCACCTCGATGCTGACCACGTTCGGGCTGGGGGTGGGGACGAGCCGGCCGAATTTCGCCACGTCGCGATTGGGATCGAGCAGCGCGCCCAGCGGGCTGTTCTTGATCGGCCAGCGCTGGACCTGACGGACGCTGTAATCGACGAAGGTCAGCGCGCTGCCATCCGATACGATCAGGATCGGCACGCCCTTTTCATACTGGAAACGGATCTTGCCGGGGCGCTTCAGGGTCAGCACCCCGCGCACCTGCTTGCCGCGCGTGTCGGACTGGACGAAATCGGCGCGCATCGTCGAAATCGCGCGCAGCGCGGTGACGGCGCTGTCCAGATCGGACTGGGCCTGCGCAGCCGCCGGAGCAGCCGTTCCCAGGGCCAGCGGCGCGGAAACGACAAGCGCCGCCGAAACGGCGGCACTTGCAAGCGATCGAAAGGATTTCATCGGGTTCATGCCATGGCGGTTAGCCACAGGGCCTTGAACTCGCAATGAACCTTACTTGATCTTGGCTTCCTTGAACTCGACGTGCTTGCGCACGACCGGGTCGTACTTCTTGAAGCTCATCTTCTCGGTCGTGTTGCGCGGATTCTTCTTCGTGACGTAGAAGAAGCCGGTGTCGGCGGTCGAGACCAGACGGATCTTGACGGTTGCGGGCTTCGCCATGGCGCTTTCCTGTAACTTTCCGATTCGGCCCGAAAGCCGCTAAAACTCATAGGGCGGCACGCGAGCGCCGCCCCTCAAGGCCCGCGCCATTGCGGCAGCCGTGCGTGAAAGTCAAGGGAAAGCAGGGTCAGTCGGGATCATAGGGCTTGAGCGGCTTCAGCACGGAAAACCCTTCAGCCGAGGGTTCGCGGCCCAGCGGCGGCATGTCGAGCGGCTCGGGATCCACCCGGGTATCGGGCAGCCGGTCCAGCAGGTCGCGAATCAGGGTCAGGCGGCCGCGCCGCTGATCGTTGAAATCAACCAGAGTCCAGGGAGCATGGGCGGTGTGGGTGGCGTTCAGCATCGCCTCGCGCGCATCAGTATAGGCATCGTACTTCTCGCGCGCGGCCAGGTCGATCGGTGAGAGCTTCCAGCGCTTGAGCGGATCGTCCAGCCGCTCGCGGAAGCGTTCCTCCTGGCGGGCCTGGTCGGTGGTCAGCCAGTACTTGAACAGCAGGATGCCGTCATCGACCAGCAATTGCTCGAACCGGGGCGCCTGCGACAGGAAGGCATCGACCTGCGCGGGCGTGGCAAAGCCCATCACCTGCTCCACCCCGGCGCGGTTGTACCAGCTGCGGTCGAACAGCACGATCTCGCCTGCGGCGGGCAGGTGTTCGACATAGCGCTGGAAATACCACTGGGTTCGCTCGCGTTCGCTCGGCTTGGGCAGGGCCACGGTGCGGCACTGGCGCGGGTTGAGCGGGCGGGCCACCGCCTGGATCGCCCCGCCCTTGCCAGCGGTGTCGCGGCCCTCGAACAGCACCAGCACCCGCGCGCCGGTCTTGGCCGCCCAGCGCGCCATGGCGACCAGCTCCTGCTCCAGCGGGGCATAGAGCTTTTCGAATTTCTTGCGCTTGAGACTCTTCATGGGGGCAAAAATGCGCCTCTCCCCCCGCACTGGCAAGGCGCAAGACAAAGCCATGACAGGCATTGCCGTCCCGATTCGATAAAGTTACAAATGCAACCATGGCCGAGACCGATTTTACCCGCCTGCCTGACCTGGGCGCGCACATCTATACCGCCCCGCTGCAACGCCCGCTTGGTGTCGCGGAGGACTGGCTAGAACCGGCTCAGCGCGTTTATACCGCGGTTGAGCACGCGGTGTGGGACGCGCTGTTTGCCCGTCAGATGGACGTGCTGCCGGGCCGCGCCGCCAGCGCCTTCCTCGCCGGGCTGGACAAGCTCGACCTCGGACGCGGCGGGGTGCCCGAATTCGCGCGGCTGAGCGAGGAACTGGGCGCGCTGACCGGGTGGAGCGTGGTCCCCGTGCCGATGCTGATCCCCGATCACGTATTCTTCTGGCACCTTGCCAACCGGCGCTTTCCCGCCGGAAACTTCATCCGCACGCGCGACCAGTTCGACTATATCCAGGAACCCGACGTGTTCCACGACGTGTTCGGACACGTGCCGATGCTAGCCGATCCGACCTATGCCGATTACATGCAGGAATACGGCCGCGCCGGGTGGAAGGCGATGCGCCACAACCGGCTGAAAGCGCTGGGCGCACTATACTGGTACACGGTCGAATTCGGGCTGATCCAGGAAGCGGGCGGCCTGCGCGCCTATGGCGCCGGGATCCTTTCCGGCCCGACCGAGGCGGTGTTCTGCCTCGAGGCGGAGAGCCCCAACCGGATCATGCTCAACGTCGACCGGGTGATGCGCACCGACTATGTGATCGACGATCTGCAACCCACCTATTTCGTGATCGAGAGCTTTGCGGCGCTGTATCACGATACCGTGGACCGCGATTTCGACCGGCTCTACCGCTCGCTCCCGCCGGGGTTCACTTACGCCAACACCGCGGTGATCGACGTGGACGACGTGCTGCACCGGGGCACGCAGGAGTATTTCCTGCGCGGCGGGCGCGGATCGGGGGCCCAGCCGGTCTAGCCCGGTCTAGGGTTGCGGGGCGGAATTTCGGGGCCTAGTGGCAAGCCATGCACAGTTACCCCGCGCCAGCGCTCGCCCGAGTCCAGGAAATGGCCGCTGCGGCCGCCGCCGATCCGGCGCGCGCGATCAGCTTTCAGGGCGCGCCGGGGGCCAATTCGCACCGCGCGGCGATGGAATATGCGCCCGATTGCCTGCCACTGCCGTGCTTCAGCTTCGAAGACGCGCTGGAGGCGGTCAAGGACGGACGCGCCGCCCGCGCGATCATCCCGATCGAGAATTCGCAGCACGGCCGCGTGGCCGACATCCATTTCCTGCTGCCCGAAAGCGGGCTGTCGATCGTGGGCGAGCACTTCCTGTCGATCCATCACGCCCTGATGGCCAAGGGCGACGGCCCCTTCACCGCCGCCTATTCGCACCCGCAGGCGCTGGGCCAGTCGCGGTTCTTCCTGCGCGAGCGGGGGATCGTGCCGATGGCCTATGCCGACACGGCGGGCGCGGCGGCCTTCGTCGCGGAAATGGACGATCCCCAGGCCTGCGCGATCGCGCCGCGCATCGCGGCCGAGCTCTATGGCCTGAAGGTCATCGCCGACAATGTCGAGGATGCCGCCGACAACACCACCCGCTTCGTCGTGCTGGCACAGCAGCCGCTTGATCCGGCCACGCTGAATGGCGGTCCCGCGATGACGACCTTCGTGTTCGAAGTGAAGAACATTCCCGCCGCGCTGTTCAAGGCGCTCGGCGGGTTCGCCACCAACGGGGTCAACATGACCAAGCTGGAAAGCTACCAGAAGGGTGCCAGCTTTGCCGCGACCACCTTCTATGCCGACATCGTCGGCGCGCCCGGCGATCCGGCGGTGGACCGCGCACTGGAAGAACTGGCGTTCCATTGCAAGGAGCTGCGCATGCTCGGCACCTATCCGCAGGAACTGCCGCGCGGTTAACCAAAACCGCTGCTTGCTCCGTGGCTTGCGCCATGCCACCACATTAGGCGTGACCACGCAGCCGGTGCCAATCAGGGGGGCTTCAGCCGCAGACCAGGCCGCGCGCGACTGGCAGGCCGTGCGCGGCAACGGCGACATCCAGTTCGAACCGCTGCCGCTGCCGCCCGCGCCCAAGACGCCGGAATGGCTGAAGTGGCTTCAGGACCTGTTCGAGCCGCTGGCGCAGATGCTCGGCACCAGCTGGCCGGTGCTGCAATGGGTGCTGCTGGCGCTGGCGGTCCTGGCCGTGCTGTGGGCCGCGTGGCGACTGGCCGAACCGCTGCTCGAAGGCCGCCGCAAGCAGGCTGCCGCCGAGCCTGAGTGGGTGCCGGACCGCGATGCCGCGCTGGCGCTGCTGGAGGATGCCGACCGGCTCGCGCGCGAAGGCCGGTTCGACGAGGCAACCCACCTGCTGCTGCGCCGCAGCGTGGCCCAGATCGCCGCAGCCCGGCCCGACTGGGTCCACCCCGCCAGCACCGCGCGCGAAATCGCCGGGATCGCCCAGCTGCCCGCCCCGGCGCGCGACGCCTTCGGCCTGATCGCCACCCGGGTCGAACGCAGTCTGTTCGCGCTACGCAGCCTGGATGCAGGCGACTGGCAGGCCGCGCGCGAGGCCTATGCCCGCTTCGCGCTGGAGCGCCTGCCGGCATGAGCGCGCGCGGCGAAAGCCCGTTCAGTCCGCGCACCGTGCTGGGCATGGTGGTGGTCGGCGCGGCCGCCTTCCTGGCGTTCCTGTGGTTCGTCGGCGCGGGCATGACCGGCGGCAACACCAACAATGGCCAGGCCACCGTCGGCGGCAGGGGGCTGGTCGGCTATGCCGCCATGGCCGATTACCTTGAACGGCGCGGCTATGCGGTCAGCCGGGTCCAGTCCAAGGCCAATCTCAAGCAGCCGGGCCTGCTGGTGCTGACCCCGCCGCATTTCATCAATGGCCAGGACATTGCCCAGCTGGTCGCGCGCCGCCGCCGCGTGGGGCCGACCATGGTGATCCTGCCCAAGTGGCAGCCGGTGCCGCTCAACCCCCAGGCCAATCCCAAGGCGCGGCAGGGCTGGATCGCGCTGGGCCCGCCGATGGCGCCGGTGTGGAACCGGTTCCACGATGACATCGCCATTGATATCAAGCCGATGCGCGCCGGCGGCAAGACCGCGCGCTGGACCGGCGCCGGCGCCGCCGGGGAACTGCCCGCAGCCGAAAATGTCATGTCCGGCAAGGGCGACAATGTCATCCCGCTGGTCATCGGCGATCAGGATGCCCGGATCCTGGCGGGCTACATCGGCAATGACGGCGGCAGGACCGATGCGCTCGACGCCATTGCCGAGACTGATTTCGAGATCGAGCCGGGCGAGGATGACGGCCTTTACCCGCTGGTCTTCGTGTTCGAGCCGGACCTCGTCAACAACTACGGCTTTGCCGACCAGGCCAACGCCCAGCTGGCCGAACGGCTGGTCCGGGCAAGCCTGGACGGGGCCGAAAAGAAGGTCATGTTCGACCTGACGCTGAACGGCTTTGCCCGCTCGCAGAACCTGCTGACCCTGGCTTTCACCCCGCCGTTCCTAGCGGCCACGCTGTGCCTGCTGCTGGCCGCCGTGGTCACCGGCTGGCGCAGCTTCAACCGGTTCGGTCCGCCGCGCCTGGCCACCCGGGTGCTGGCCTTTGGCAAACGCGCGCTGGTTGGCAATGCGGCGGGACTGGTGCGGCGCACGCGGCGGCTCTACCTTGTCGCGCCGCCCTATGCCGATGCCGCGCGCGACCGGCTGGCCCGCGCGCTGGCCCTGCCGCAGCGGCTGGACGCGGCCCAGGTGGAAGCCGCGATCGACCGCGCGCTGGCCGCCCGCGCGCCCCAGGCCGAACCCTTTTCGCAGGCGGCAGCGCGGCTGCGCGCCGCCCGCCGCCCGCTTGAACTGCTGCGCGCCGCGCAGGCCCTCCACGCGCTTGAAAGGACACTGAAGCGATGACTGCGATGACCCTGGACCAAGTCGGCGCGCTGGCCGGCGCGATCCGCGCCGAAGTGGGCAAGGCCGTGGTCGGCCAGGCCGAAACCGTCGACGCGCTGCTGATCGCGCTGCTGGCGCAGGGCCACGTCCTGCTCGAAGGGCCGCCGGGCACTGCCAAGACATTCATGGCGCAATGCTTTGCCGCCAGCGTGGGGCTGGACTTTGGCCGGATCCAGTTCACCCCCGACCTGATGCCGGGCGACATCCTGGGATCGAACCTGTTCAACTTCCAGACCAGCCAGTTCACCCTGACCCGCGGGCCGATCTTCTGCGAGTTGCTGCTGGCTGACGAGATCAACCGCACCCCGCCCAAGACCCAGGCCGCACTGCTGGAAGCGATGCAGGAACGCCGCGTCACGCTGGATGGCACCGCCCACCCGCTGCCGGCAAACTTCCTGGTGGTCGCCACCCAGAACCCGATCGAAAGCCAGGGGGTCTATCCCCTGCCCGAAGCTCAGCTGGACCGCTTCCTGTTCAAACTGCTGGTGCCCTATCCCAGCGCGGCGGAAGAAGCGCGGATCGTCGCCCGCTTTGGCGAGCGCGCCGGACCGCAGCGCCCCGCCGATTTCGGCATTGGCGCGGTGGCCGGGCCAGAGGTGATCGCGGCGGCGGCAGCGGCAGTCAAGGCGATCACCCTGGCTGACAGCGTGGTCGATTACGTGGTCCGGCTGGTCCGCGCGACCCGCGAAAGCGCCGACCTGGCCTCGGGCGCCAGCCCGCGCGCGGCGGTGCTGCTGGCCAATGCCGCCCGCGCCCGCGCCGCGCTTGATAGGCGCGACTATGTCCTGCCCGACGATGTCAAGGCGCTGGCCGGGGCGGTGCTGCGCCACCGCCTGCTGCTGAGCCCGGCAGCCGAGATCGAGGGCAAGCAGGTCGAGGCGCTGGTCGCCGACCTGGTCGAAGCGACAGAGGCACCGCGCTGAAACGATGAGCCTGCCCCGCGCCTCGATCGTGCCGACGGGCCGCGCCGCACTGCTGGTGGCGGCGGCGGCGCCCGTGGCCGTGCTGGTCGCGGCGACAGCGCCGGGCGCGTGGGTGGCCGCGCCAATCATCGCGCTGGCGCTGGTGCTGCTGGTGCTGCTCGACGCGCAGCTGGCGGGCCGGGCCGTGCTGGCCGAACTGACCACGCAGCCCGATGCCGAAGTGGGCGAGGAGAGCTGGCTGACGGCCCGCGCCGCCTTTGCCGGCGGGCGTCGGCGCGCCGTGGCCATGGCGCTGGCCACCGATGCGCGGCTGCTGGATGGCGGGCGCGGCGAAGTGGTGCTGGCCCCGGGCGCGGACGATACCGGGGCATGGGCGGGCCGCCTGGCCTATCGTCCCAGCCGGCGCGGCACGGGCGAAGTCGAACGGCTGTGGCTGCGCTGGACCGGGCCGCTGGGGCTGGGCGCGCGGCAACTGGTCCGGCCGCTGGGCCAGCCGGTGCGGGTCTGGCCCAACCTGGCGGCAGTACGCTCGCCCGCGCTCCAGGCGTTCCTGCGCAACGCCGAATTTGGCCTGATCGCGCGGCGGATGCGCGGCGAAGGCTCGGTCTTCGAAGCCCTGGCCGAATTCGAGCCGGGCATGGACAAGCGCCGGATCGACTGGAAATCGAGCGCGCGGCACATGCACCTCTATGCCAAGGAAATGGAGGCCGAGCGCAACAACCAGATCGTCTTCGCCTTCGACTGCGGGCAGGCGATGTGCGAGCCGGTGGGCGGGCTGCCGCGGATCGACCGCGCGGTGTCCGCCGCGCTGACCACCGCCTATGTCGCGCTGAAAGCGGGGGACAAGGCCGCGCTGTTCGGCTTTGCCGCCCGGCCCGAGCTGTTCACCCCCTTCGTCACCGATGCGCGCCAGTTCCGCCGCCTGCAACAGGCCGCCGCCGGGCCGGACTATCACGCGCAGGAACCCAACTTTACCCTGGCCCTGGCGACCCTGGCTGGGCGGCTCCTGCGCCGCAGCCTGGTGGTGGTCTTTTCCGACTTCACCGATCCGACCAGCGCCGAACTGATGATCGAAAGCATCGGCCGGCTGACCAGTCGCCACCTCGTGCTGTTCGTGACCATGGCCGACGAGGAACTGGACAGCATCGCCACCGCCGAACCGGCGGGGATGCAGGAACTGGCCATGGCGGTCAGCGCCGATGCGCTGCTGCGCCAGCGTGCGCTGGTGCTCTCGCGGCTGCGGCAGCTGGGGGTGGACGTGATCGAGGCCCCGCACGAACTGATCGGCACCCGCTTGCTCGACGCTTACCTGGCGATCAAGCGCAAGGGCGCGATTGGATGAGAGGGGCACGCTGATGGCGATCTTCGGCCTGTTTGGCGGCAAGGCAGTGGCGCAGGACGCCGCGATCGAGGCGGCGGCGCTGCGCTCGGACCGCTTCCGGCAAGAGCGCGAGCGCGACTGGCAGCGGCTGGAAGCGATTGTCGCCAGAATGGAGGGCGGCCGCTTCCGCAAGCTGTCGGACGAGGACGTGCTGGCCCTGCCGGTGCTGTACCGCACGGTCGCCTCAAGCCTGTCGGTGGCGCGTGAAACCTCACTCGACGCGGCGACGCTGGCCTATCTTGAAGGGTTGGTGCAGCGCGCCTGGTTCCAGGTTTACGGCCCGCGCACCACGCTATGGGCCTGGCTGCGGCGGTTCTTTGGCGGCGGGTGGAGCGCGGCGGTGCGCGCCATCGCGCCCGAGTTGCTGGCGGCGCTGGCGCTGATGGTGATCGGCACCGTGGTCGGCTGGCTGCTCTGCGCGCAGGACCCGGACTGGTACTATTCGCTGGTCCCGGGCGGCTTCCAGGATAGCCGCGTGCCGGGCGCCAGCCGCGAGGCGCTGTCCGCCACACTGTTCGGCCACGCCGGACAGGACGGCCTGTCGGTCTTCGCCGCATCGCTGTTCAGCCATAACGCGGGCATCGCCATCCTGTGCTTCGCGCTGGGCTTTGCCTTTGGCGTGCCGCCCTTGCTGCTGCTGGTCCAGAACACCGCGACGCTGGGGGCGATGCTGTGGCTGTTCCACGGCCAGGGCCTCACCGTGGACTTTGCCGCCTGGCTGTCGATCCACGGCACGACCGAGCTGCTGGCGATCCTGCTGGCGGGCGGGGCGGGGCTGCACGTCGGGCGGTCGATGGCCTTTCCGGGCGAACGATCGATCATGCAGGCCGCCGCCGAAGCCGGGCAGCGCGCTGCAGTGGTCATGGCCGGGGTGGTGCTGATGCTGGTCATCGCGGGCATGCTGGAAGGGCTGGGCCGCCAGCTGATCGACCATACGCCCGGCCGGTTCATCGTCGGCGGGTCGATGCTGGCCCTGTGGCTGGTCTATTTCTTCGCCTTCCGCCGCGTCCCGCAGGGCAGCGAGGCACAATGAAGCGCGCCCTGCCCCGCATCGCGGACGACCGCCGCCGGGTGATGATCACGCCCGAAGGGATCGCCCTGCCGGTCACCCTGGCCAGCCGGGGCACGCGGTTCGGCGCGCTAGCGCTGGACCTGGGGATCATCGTGCTGGCCATGGTGCTGACCACGCTGGTTCTGGGCATCAGTGCCAGCCAGATCGCCGATCTGGCCGGGGACAAGCTGGGCAAGGACCTGCCCGGCGCGCAGCATGCGGTGGAATTCCTGGTGATCGTGTGGATCGCGGTGATCTTCCTGTTCCGCCACGGCTATTTCCTGCTGTTCGAACTGGGGCCGCGCGGCGCGACGCCGGGCAAGCGCATCACCGGCATCCGCATCGCCGCGCGCGATGGCGGGCGGCTCAGCCCGGAGATGGTCCTGGCGCGCAACCTGCTGCGCGATATCGAGCTGTTCCTGCCGGTCATGCTGCTGGTCGCGGCGCGCAGCGGCGATGATCTGGGCGCGGCGGGCTGGGCGGCAACCGGGTGGTTCCTGTGCTTTGCCCTGTTCCCCTGCTTCAACCGCGACCGGCTGCGCGCGGGTGACCTGATCGCCGGCACCTGGGTGGTCGAAGCCCCCCGCCGCAAGCTTGAGGCGGCGCTCAGCACCGGGCAGGTAGCGGCCAGTGGGCGCAGCCAGGCGACCGGCGCCGAATACCGCTTCGGCGAGGCGGAACTGGCGGTTTACGGTGAATACGAATTGCAGACGCTGGAACGCGTCCTGCGCGAAAACCGCCCCGACGCGCTGGCCAAGGTCCACGAGGCAATCTGCCGCAAGATCGGCTGGCAGCCCGGCGCGGGCGATGAACGCGCCTTCCTGGAAGCTTACTACACCCAGCTGCGCGCACGGCTGGAAAGCGGCATGCGCATGGGCCGGCGCAAGGCCGACAAGTTCGGCTGAGGCGCGGCTACTTCCGCTTTGCCGCCTCGTCCTTGAAGATCGCCACTTCGCTGACGCCCCGGCTGTTCGCGCGGGCGCGGTACATCCCGCTGGTGTTGAAGCTGAACACCCCTTCGCCGCGCGGGGTCAGCACGATCACGCCGCCGTCGCCGCCCAGCTTGCCCACTTCGGCAATAACCTTGTCGGCCGCCGCCTGCCCGCTTTCGCCGCGAAAGCGCAGCCGGGCGCAGATCTCGTGCGCCACTCCGGCGCGGATGAAGTATTCGCCCGCCCCGGTGGCCGAAACCGCGCAGGCCCGGTCATCGGCATAGGTCCCTGCGCCGATCACCGGGGCATCGCCGATCCGGCCCCAGCGCTTGCCGGTGATCCCTCCAGTCGAAGTCGCCGCCGCAAGGTGCCCGCCCTTGTCGCGCGCCACGGCGCCAACCGTGCCGAACTTGCGATCGACATCGTACCACGACAGCTTCTGGCTCCCCTTCAACTCCTCAAGCTGACGCTGCCGCTCGGGCGTGGCGAACCAGGCCGGATCGACCTGTTCGATCCCCTGCTGGCGGCCGAATTCCTCTGCCCCGGCACCGGCCAGCATCACGTGCGCACTGCGCTCCATCACCGCGCGGGCCAGCAGGACCGGGTTCTTGGTGTGCGTCACCCCGGCAACCGAGCCGGCGGCGCGGGTCCGCCCGTCCATGATCGCGGCATCCAGCTCGTTGCGGCCTTCCCAGGTGAACACCGCGCCCCGCCCGGCGTTGAAGTGGGGATCGTCTTCCATCACCCGCACCGCCGCAGTCACCGCGTCGAGGCTCGACCCGCCCTCGCGCAGTACCTTGCTGCCTGCTTCCAGCGCGGCGGTCAACGCGGCGCGATATTCCGCCTCGCGCTCGGGCGTCATCTTGTCGCGGCTCATCGTGCCGGCGCCGCCGTGGATCACCAGCGACCAGCCCGGTGCGGCGCGCGGCGCGCGCTTACCCTTGGCCAGGGCGGGCTGCGTCAACAGGGCCGTGGCCAGCGCGCCAAGGCCCAGCAAGCGAACGGGAGTGCTTGTCTTCATCGCCCCCGCATAGCATAACCGCGCGATGACGAAACCCGCGATCGCTGACGCCGACCTGATCCTGCGCGCCGCCCAGCCAGCCGACATTCCCGCCCTGTCGCAATTGGCGACCGACAGCTTCGTCGCCAAGTTCGGGCACCTTTACAGCCAGGCCAATCTCGATGCCTTCCTGGCCGAAAGCCTGTCCGAAGCGGCAATCGTGGCGGAACTGGCCAATCCCGCCAGGGTCTACCGCCTGGCCGAGCGAAGCGGCAAGCTGGTCGGCTATTGCAAGATCGGACTGACCTGCGGCTTTCCCGAGCACGCGCGCGGGCACAAGGTAATGGAACTGAAACAGCTCTACACCGCCGCCGATGCCACCGGCGGCGGGATCGGCAAGGCGCTGATGGACTGGGCGATGGAGCAATTCACGGCGCACGGCGCGGACGAGGCCCAGCTGTCCGTCTATGCCTACAACGACGGGGCGCACCGCTTCTACCGCCGCTACGGGTTCGACAAGGTCGCGGACATCACCTTCCGGGTGGGCGATCACATCGATCCGGAATTCCTCTTCGCACGGATGCTCTAAGCCCCTATATCGCGCGCCATGTCATCCATCAGGCCCTGGCGCGACATCACGCGCCGCACATCGCGTCAGATCATGGTCGGCAACGTGCCGGTAGGCGGCGATGCGCCGATCACCGTGCAGACCATGACCAACACCCTGACCAGCGATCCGGTGGCAACGATCGACCAGATCCGCCGCTGCGAGGATGCCGGGGCAGACCTGATCCGCGTGTCCTGCCCGGACGAGGACAGCACCCGCGCCTTTCGCACGATTGCCAAGGCGGCGCGCGTCCCGCTGATCGCGGACATCCATTTTCACTACAAGCGCGCGCTGGAAGCCGCCGATGCGGGCGCGGCCTGCCTGCGGATCAACCCCGGCAACATCGGATCGAGTGATCGCGTGGCCGAAGTGGTCCGCGCCGCCAAGGCCAATGGCTGCGCGATCCGCATCGGCGTCAACGCCGGCAGCCTGGAAAAGGACCTGCTGGAAAAGTACGGCGAGCCCTGCCCCGAAGCCCTGGTCGAAAGCGCGCTGGATCATATCAAGCTGCTGCAGGACCACGATTTCCACGAATACAAGGTGGCGGTGAAAGCCAGCGACGTGTTCCTGGCGGTCAGCGCCTACATGGGTCTGGCCGAAGCGGTCGATTGCCCGCTGCACCTGGGCATCACCGAAGCCGGCGGCCTGATCGGCGGCACGGTAAAAAGCAGCATCGGCATCGGCAACCTGCTGTGGGCCGGGATTGGCGACACCCTACGCGTTTCGCTCTCCGCCGAACCGGAAGAGGAAGTGCGGGTCGGCTTCGAAATCCTCAAGGCGCTCGGCCTGCGCACCCGCGGGGTGCGGATCGTCTCGTGCCCCAGCTGCGCGCGCCAGGGCTTCGACGTGATCCGCACGGTCGAGGCGCTGGAACAACGCCTCAGCCACATCAAGACCCCGCTGTCGCTGTCGGTGCTGGGCTGCGTGGTCAATGGCCCGGGCGAAGCGCGCGAAACCGACATCGGCCTGACCGGGGGCGGCAACGGCAAGCACATGGTCTACCTCTCGGGCGTGACCGACCATCACGTGCAGAGCGAGGCCATGCTGGAGCACATCGTATCCCTGGTCGAAGCCAAGGCCGCCGAACTGGAAGCCGCCGCCGGGCAATAACGCCGTTCGCGAAACGGTAAGGCTTTGGGCGTAGCACCGGGGGCATGTACCGCCTGCTTGCCATTGCCCTTGGCGCGATCTTGCTGATGCTGGCTGCGGCCGGCCTGATCGAACAGGCGGATCCGGCCGGCACACCCTCTCCGCAAGTGGCGGAAACCGGCCCCGCCCAGGCCGAGGTCAGCCCGCCCCCCGCGCCCGAGGGCGTGCTGGTGCTGAAGCGCGGCAGCAGCGGCCAGTTCCACCTTTCCGGCGAGGTCAACGGCCAGGCTGTGCGGTTTCTGGTCGATACCGGGGCGGACGTGGTCGCCCTGACCGAAGACAGCGCCGAGGCCATCGGCATCCAGGTGCCGGCGGACGCGTTCCAACCGATCATGCAGACCGCATCCGGAACCGGTTATGGCGCGCCGGTGATGCTGGACAGCTTGCGCCTCGCCGAAAGCGAATTGCGCAATGTCGAGGCCGTGGTGGTCCAGGGCCTGGGCGTGAACCTGCTGGGCCAGAACATGCTGCGCCGGATGGGCCACGTCACCCTGCAGGGCGACCGAATGCTGATCCAGGCCCGCTGACAGGCACGCGCATTACCGCTAGGGACAGGCGATGAACCGTCCCGTGCATCATTCCCTGCCGCCGCTGCACCTGCTGCTGGCGCTGGCCGTCATGGCGGTGTGGGGCACCAATTTCGTCGTAATCAAGCTGGCCCTGGCGCACCTGCCGCCGCTGACACTGGCAACTTTGCGCTTTGCCTTTGCGTTCTTCCCGCTCGCGCTGGTGCTGAAGCGCCCGCAAGTGCCGTGGCGCAACCTGGCCACCTATGGCGTGCTGATCGGGGCCGGGCAGTTCGGCCTGCTGTTCACCGCGATGCGCAGCGACATCACGCCCGGCCTCGCCTCGCTGGTGGTGCAGGTCCAGGTGTTCTTCACGATCGGCCTGGCCATGCGCCTCACCGGTGAGCGGCTGGCTCGCTGGCAGCTGGCAGCACTGGGCCTGGCCGTGGCCGGTCTGGCCGTGATCGCGGTGCACACCGATGCCACCGCCACCCCGCTGGGACTGGGGCTGGTGGTGCTGGCGGCGCTGTGCTGGGCGCTGGGCAACATGACCAGCCGCGCGGCGGGGCCGGTCAACATGCTGGCCTATGTCGTGTGGTCGAGCCTGTTCGCGGTGCCGCCGCTGCTGGGCCTGGCCGTGCTGACCGAAGGCTGGCCGGCGATCCTCGCCGGGGTGGAAGCCGCCGATGCCAAGACCTGGGCCGCCGTGCTGTGGCAATCAGTCGGCAACACCATGTTTGGCTATGGCGCCTGGGGCTGGCTGCTGCACCGCCACCCCGCCGCCAGCGTCGCCACGCTGGCACTGCTGGTGCCAGTGTTCGGCATGGGCGCATCGGCACTGCTGCTGCGCGAAGCCCTGCCGCCATGGAAAGTGCTGGCGTTCATGCTGGTCATGGCCGGACTGGCGCTGGGCGTGATGTGGCCCCAATTGACCAAGAGGATGAAACGATGACCCTGAGCATACGGTCGGCCAGCGCAGCGGACCTGCCCCTGATCGCGGACCTGATCCGCGCGCTGGCGGACTATGAAAAGCTGCTGCACGAAGTGCGCTTCGATGAAGCCACACTGCGCGCCAAGCTGTTCGGCCCGCGCCCCTATGCCGAAGTGGTGATTGGCGAGATCGACGGCGCGGCCCAAGGCTTCGCACTGTTCTTTCACAACTTCTCGACCTTCGAGGGCAAGCCGGGGATCTACCTGGAGGACCTGTTCGTCCGGCCAGAGGCACGCGGCAGCGGGCTCGGCAAGGCATTGCTTTCCCACCTTGCGGCGCTGGCGGTGGAACGCGACTGCGCCCGGCTGGAATGGTCGGTGCTGGACTGGAATGAACCGGCGATCGGGTTTTACAGGTCGCTGGGCGCGCGGGCGATGGACGAATGGACCGTGATGCGGGTCGATGGCCCGGCCTTGCAGCAACTGGGCGCGGCTGCGCGCTGATCTGCCGATTCCCTCTTGGCGATTCGTTCACGCATGCTTTATCCACAGGGTGATATGAAGTCGGGCGTGAACAGGCGTGATCTGATCAAGGGCGGACTGGCCGCGGGCGCGATGCTCGCGCTGCCGGCCCGCGCCCTGGCTCAATCGCTGAACGACGATTTCGACAAGGCCTTCGGGCTGACCGGAGATGCGCCGCTGCCGCCAGCCCCGGTGGAACCGGCCCTGCCCACGGCGGCGGCGGCGAACCCGGCCTATGACCGCAAGCTGGTTGAAATCGCCAAGCGCGAACTGGGCCGCGCCGGCAGCGCCGTGTGGCGGCACGACATCGTCGGCATTGCCGATTTTGCCCGGCCCAGCACTCTGCCGCGCTTCCACTTCGTCAATCTGGAAGCCGGGCAGATCCGCAGCTTCCTGGTCGCCCACGGGCGCGGCTCGGACCCGGCGCACAGCGGCTTCCTGCAGGCCTTTTCCAACGTGCCGGGATCAGAGGCGACCTCGCGCGGGGCCTATCTCACCTGCGAATGGTACAAGGGCAAGTACGGCACCTCGATCCGGCTTGAAGGGCTGGACCCCGACAACTCGCTGGCGCTCGAACGGGCGATCGTGATGCATCCGGCGGCCTATGCCGCGCCCAGCCACATCGCCCGGTTCGGCAAGCTGGGGCGCAGCGAAGGCTGCTTTGCCATGTCGCCCGACCAGTTCAACGAAGCCCTGTGGCACCTTTCCGGCGGGCGCCTGCTTTACGCTGACCGGATCGACGTGGCTTGAGCCAACCGGCGGTGCTGGCCCGGCGGCTGGTCCTTGGCGGCATGATCGTGGTGATGGCCGCGCTGATGGCGCTGCTGGTGGCAGTCGGCGAGGATGCGCAGCGCCGCGACCGGGCCGAGCAACGCCTGCTGTTCCGCGATCACTCCTATCGCCCCGAGGCCGATCTGCGCGCCTGCCTGCTTGATCCGCGCCATGACGGGCTGGTCCTGACCGAACCTGGGCGCCCGCTGTTCGGCCCGGCCCCCAGGGAACTGGTCAACACCGCGCGCCACACCACGGTGGCCATCGAGAACCGCGGCGATTTTCGCATCATCCGCGCCTGGCGCCGGGGCGAAACCACGCTGCGCCCCGGCGAGATCGTACAGCTGCTGGAATGCCTGGGGCGGCCCGCCGGCTAGAGCGGGTTGTCCAGCTTCACCACCGCTTCGCTGCTCTTGCGCTTGCCGTCCCAGGCTGCGCGCGGCGCGGCGAAACTGGCCAGCACCGGCACGTCGCGGCCGTAGACATCGGCGAACTTGCCCAGCTTGCCCGAGATGTCGGTCGCCATGGTGAAATAGGTCAGGTAGACCGGGAAGGTCTTGGTCATCAGCACCCGGGTATACTTGCCCGACAGGCTGATGTTGGCGGCCTGCTGCGGGGTGATCCCCGCGCCCAGGATGGCCATGGTCATGCCCAGTTCCACCGCGCGCTCGGTCCGCACGCAGCCATGGCTGTAGGCGCGCACCGGCGTGTTGAACAGCGACTTCGACGGGGTGTCGTGCAAGTAGATCGCATGTTCGTTGGGCATGTCGATCTTCATCCGCCCCAGCGAATTGTTGTCGCCCGGCTGCTGCACCACGGTGATCGTGCCGTCCTTGGCCTTGGTCACCTTGTATCCCTGCCGTGCGGCCGACGCCGGATTGGCCAGCAGCCGCGCGCCCAGCCCTTCGCCTTTCACGATCGATTGCGGCACGGTCCAGGTGGGGTTGAACACCACCGCTTCGACCTGTTCGGCCAGGTTCGGGGTCTGGGTCTTGCCCGGCTTGCCGATGACCGTGCGGTAGGATCTGATGATCGAATTATCGACCGTCAGCCGCAGCTGGAATTCGGGCAGGTTGGTCAGCAGATAGTACTTGCCCATGTCGCGCGGCAGCCAGCGCCAGCGATCCAGGTTGACGCGGATCAGGTTGCGGGCGGCCTTTTCGGCCTTGGGCGTGGCGGCGAGCGCAGCCTTGAGCGCGCGGTAATCGGGATGGGTCGGCGCCAGCGCCGCAATCGCCCCGGCGATGTCGTGGCTGGCCAGCGCCTGGGTCATCACCTGGGCGGTCGGGTTGAGGTCCACGTCCGGATCGACCACGAACCACTGGTGGCGCGAATCCATGCGGGTGCGGCCATCGCGCATGTCTTCGACCAGCCAGGTGAAGGACCGGCTGGCCTGAGCGTCAAGCGCCGCGCCCGCCCCCGCCGCAATCGCCGCCCGCAGCGCATCGGGCTGATAGTCCGCCGGAATCAGGCCATCTTCGTCCACCGCCGTGATCACGCCCAGCAGGGCCTGGGCATCGGCCAGGGTCCAGTTCATCACCGGATCGAGCACTGGCGCGGCGGGCGGCGCGACCACGGGCGCGCCCGGCGCCGCCGGCACGGGGCTGGCGGCCGGAGCTGGGACCGGAGCAGGCGCAGGTGCCGGCAGTGGCGCCGGGCTGGCCTGCGGCACCGGCAAGATGCTTTCGGGCGCCTTGCCCGGCTGGGCCGGAGCCTGCGCGCCGCTGGCCGGGGTGCCAGCGGCCAGCAGCGTGGCCATGCCGGCCAGCCCTGCGCTCCATGCCCGAATCGTCTTGCCCCGCGTCATCATTCCCAAGCTCCCTTGGCCGGGGCGGTCCGCCCCGGCGAATACGCATCCTTTTGCCCGTTAACCCTTCGCGCTTCAAGCATTGCGCCGGGATGAACCACCGGGCATGCCACATAAAAATCCGGGAGAACGCCAAAAGACGTCCTCCCGGAAAGGGTACGGCGGGGCCGGTGGGTCGCGAACCGGGCGCCGGGTAGGGAACCGCCGCGCTCAGCGCGGGTCGACGATCCCCGACATGGTGAAGTTGTCAGACACGGCGGTCATGGCCACAGTGCTTTTCTGATAGCACATCGCCGTTCCGCCCCGGGCCCGCGGGTCGACCCAGGTATAGCCCTTGCATTGGAAATTCTGCGCGCAGCGGCGCGCACATTCCGCCCCCTGGTCGTTCGCGGTGGGGCCAGCGGCCTCGACGATGTCCCCGCCGGGAAAGTTCATCCGGGGCAGCGAGCGGAAGCGGAACGGCTGGAACTGGCGATTGAGTCGGAACCAGCCGAATGTCTCCGCGGCGCGGGCATTGGGCTCGGTCATGACATCGTCCTTGGGACGGCTCAGCTGGAAGCGCTGGGCCAGGCTGTCGTTGCACTGCTCCATTACCAGTTGCACCCCATCGCGCGGGGTACCGCCCTGCGCGGTCCAGCACCGGCCATCGGCGGCGCGAACCTCGAACTGATCGGCCCCGCCGCGCCGGCGCAGGCGCCAAGTCTGGTCCGCCGCGCCCGCCAGCGCCGGATTTCCGGCCGCTTCCGGGCGGGTCCCGCAGTCCAGTTCATCCACCGCCGGCGCGCCGAACACCACGTTGCGGGCCAGGGTCAGGCATTTCTGGCGGGTCTGGATCCGCCAGGTCACCGGGCTGGCCAGGGTCAGCGGCGCGGTGGTCAAGCCATTGGGCACGAGTTCGATCATCTGGTCGAACAGGTCCGGCCCGCAGGGCCGCAGCACCAGATGCGGCACGATCGCGCGGGTCAGGCCGGATTCCCGGGTCAGGCAAAGCTGGGTGGACGGCAGCTTGATCTGGTAAGTCCCCGGCGCGGGATCGGTCCAGGTATCGGGCCCCAGGAACCCGCCGGTGACGAAATCGGCCAGCACGGCCGTGGGGGCGAGCGCGGCGAGAGCGAGGGCGGTCAGGGCGCGGCGGGTCAATCGTGACATGGATCGTGTCCTTACTTGAGCGGGGGGATCGGCGGCGGGCGCCATTCGGCCTGCCCTTGCCCATCGCCAGACGCGGCCTGGCCGCAGGCGGCATCGCGCAGTGGCGGGATCGGCGGCGGGCGCCATTCCGCCGCGCCGCCACGGTCCTGCGCGGCGGGGCCGGGCCCCACCACCGGACCACCCTTGCGCCCCGGACCGCCGGTCATGACTGGGCCCTGATCGGGCACGGGGTAGCCAGCTTCAGCCTGTCCTGCCGGGCAGCCCTCGTCAGGCCCGCTGGCCGGCTTCAGCGCATCGCGCCGCACGGACTTTGCCTTGGCCTGCGGCGCGGAGAAGCGCACCTTGCCACCAACAGCAATTGCCGGGCCATGGGCGGCCAGCGCCACCGCGGCGAGCGAAAGCAACAGCCCCCTCATGGCCGCGCGATCCCGCTGACCACCAGTCCGGCCACCGTCGCGCTCGCCCCCATGAGCTGCGCAGGCTTTTCAATGGCTGGCTTCAGCACGGCGGGGGCCTGCTTCATCCCCAGCTGCGCCTGCGCGCCGCCAGCCAGCAACAAGGCTGCGAGCACGATGAGTGAGACGGCTTTTCCGGCCACGGCTGTTTCCTTTCCCGTCGATCCTGCCGGAGAGGATGCAGGCGTCGCCGGGAAAGGGCGCTACCCGTTCGGGTAGGTTCAGCCGATCGGCGAGGGCAGGTCGCCCACGGGCAAGCCGCTGGCCCAGTGGATCGGCGAGGCGTTGACCAGCTGCACCAGCTGCGATTGCCGGTTGCACCCGGTCTTGGCGAAAATGCCCTTGAGCAGGAACCGCGCGGCATTGAGCGAGACGCCCCGCAGGGTGCAATAGTCTTCCAGGCGGCCGCCTTCGGCCAGCAGCAGCGCCAGGCGGGCTTCGGCATGGGTCAGGCCGAACCATTCACGCACCCGGTCAACCCCTTCCTCGCTCACCTTGGGGTTGTGCGCGGCCACCACCATCAGGCGCGCTGCGCCGCCGGCCTGGCTCAGCCCGCCCATGCGGTCGGGATCGATCCGCATGGCCATGGCGGCCAGGCCATCCAGGCCGCCGCGCTGCAGCCGGAACGGGTGGCAGTGCTGCAAGCTGGCGGGATCGACCAGCCGCAACAGGTGTTCGCGCAGCGGGCTGGCAAAGCGGACCTGGCCCGACACGTCCGCCAGGTGGAAGGTCTCGATCAACGCTCGGCCGTGCGGATTGGCATAGACCAGCCCCAGCCGTTCATCGAGCAGCAGCACGGCGGACGGCGCCAGTTCAAGCGCGGCAATGCTGTTGGCGGCGGCCAGTTCGGCTTCGCCGATCCGGCGCGAAATCCGCACCGCGCGCTGGATGTGCGGGATCAGCAGGGCCACCGCTTCCTCCAGCCGGCTGACGTCGCAATCGGGCGGCCCCGGCAGGCACAGCCCAAGATGATCGATCGACTGCCGGTCGAGCGACCCGAGCAGCGCCACCTGCATCCCGAACATCGCCAGAAAATCCCGGTAGAACGGACTTTCGATGAATTCCGCGCGATCGACCAGGTGATCGGAATGGGTAACCGATCCGATCGGCATGCCGTGACCGCGCACGCTCCACAGGTTGCGTCCGGCAAACATCTGGACATAGGCCGCGCGGGCCATTTCATGGACCCCGCTGGCGGCGATGAAGCGTCCGCCGCCCGGTTCGGTGCGTTCCCACACCAGCATCGCCACGTCCCAGCGCGCCCGGCCGAACCGGTTGACCAGCCCGGTCAGCGCCAGATCCCAGTGCACGGGGCTGAGCGACGCCTCGTAAATGTCCGAGACGACTGCATTGAAATCAGTGGTTTCGACCAGTCCTGCCATCCCTGCGCAGGGCGTAACACCGCTCTACCCGTTTGGGTAGCGCCCAATCGGCACCGGCAGGCGAATAGAACTGCACCCGATGGGAGACCCCGCGATGTCCGCATTTCGCCACGCCGTGATCGCCGCCCTGCTGACCGCAGCCAGCGCTGCATCGGCGCAGACTGTGCTCAAGCTGCCCATGCCAGGCAGCCGCGCGATCGCCCCTCAAGACGCGCCGCGCGCCAGTGTGGAGCAACTGGTACCCAGTGCCGCCGATGGCCGCCTGGCCCGGTTCGAGCTGGACAGCGACGGTTCGATTACCCCGGCCAATGCCGCGCTGCTGCTGGCCCATGTTCCGGCGGCAAGCGACGTCATGTTCGAAATCCCCTTCAAGGTGGCGGTGCCGGGCCTGCAGCGGATCGAGGTCGATTGCGCGCTGGTCGCCTTCGGCCTCAACCTGGGCCTTATGCCGTCAGGCCCCGGCAAGGTGCTGGGGCGCACCTGGCATGGGGCCGCCCTGTCTGGCCCGGCGTCCGGCACACTGCGGCTGGGGATCGCGCGGGCTGAAAAGGCCGCCCCGGATGATGGCGTTGCCGCTGCCGCTGGCGCGCTCGCACAGCGGGTGATCGGCGGCGGTCAGGACACGCCGAGCGCGAACCGCTTCGCCGCCTTGTGCGAATTGACCGCATCAGGAACCTGGCAGGGCACCGCCTGGCGCAGCGTGACTGATCCGACCCTGGCGCTCGGCACCTTGGAACGCGCCAGGTCGGTGATGTTGCTCGACACCGGCAAGGGCCTGCGCTGGACCAGCCAGCCGCTTGTCACCACCCCTGCAACGATCGTTGCCGCCGTTCCCCCGGGGCTGCTGCCCTGACCGTGTCCAGACCCACCATCAAGCGAGGCCCATCGATGCGCTACACCACCCTGCTGCCGCTCCTGCTGCTCAGCGCCTGCGGACAGCAATCCGACCAGACCGCCGAAGCGCGCCCCGTTCCGCGGGCATCGCGCGGGCCTGCGGCCCCCGCTCCGGTCCCGGCGGCGGCGCTGATGGACAAGGCCGCGCTGGCCCAGCCCTGCCTGCTCAGCGCGGCGCAGGTCGGCGCGGCGCTGGGCATCAAGATCGACAAGACTGAACCGGAAAGCCTGGGCGACATGGCGGGTTGCTCCTACCGCGGGCCCCGAGGCACGTTGCGGCTGAACTTCATCTGGCACGATCCGGCCTATTTCCCGATGGCCACCCAGGCGACCCGCCGGACCCGTCCGGGCGACAAGATCGACCTGCCCGGCGATCCCGACCACGCCTGGATGCAGTTCGACGCGCCGAATGGCGGCAACCTGCACTATTATCGCAAGAACGTGGAAGTCGAACTGGTCACAGTCCTGACCCCAGCGCCCAGTCGCGCCGCGACCCAGGCCGCCTTGCTGAAGCTGCCGCGGGTGCCGTGACCGCGCGCCACCGGTCGAAACCGGCGCGCCGTTGGTCGAGCAGGGCTTGGCCCCGGACGCGGTGAAAACAAGGGCTTGAGCAGGTCTGGTTGGTGTATTATATCATCAACACAGCTTGACTGCTCGCGCCCTGAAGGAACCCGCCCGATGACCACGCTTCGCTCGTTTTTCGCCGCCGCGCTGCTGGCCGGCACCGCTGGCCTGCCCGCCGCCCCCGCTCTGGCCGAGGCCGCCCCTCCCGTCGCTACGGTTCAGAGCGAACACGACCGCCTGTTTGCACTGTTCGCCGCTTCGGACGAAGCCAGCCTGAAGCGCAACCCGCTGTCCGCGCTGTTCCGCGGCGACATGCGCTATGCCGACCGGCTGGGCGATTTCCTGACGCCCGAATACAACGATGCCGAGCGCAAGGCCGCGCAGGACGAGCTGGCCGAACTGGGCCGGATCAACCGCGCCAGCCTCAATCCGACCGACCAGATCGCCTATGACGTGTTCAAGCGCGACCGGCAGGAAACGCTGAAGGGGCTGACCCCGCAGATCCTGGCGCTGACCGAAGTGCGCCCGATCAACCACTTCTTCGGGTTCCACACGTTCTATCCGACGCTGGCCAGCGGCAACACCGGGATCCCGTTCAAGACGGTCGAGGACTATGAGAACAACCTCAAGCGGCACGCCGACTATGTGAAGCTGATCGACCGCTCGATCGCCAAGTTCAAGGAAGGCGAAGCAAGCGGGGTGGTCGAAACGAAGATGACGATCCGCAACGTCATCGAACAGCTCGACACCCAGCTCAAGCAGGCGCCCGAAGACAGCCCCTATTGGGAGCCGATCAAGCAACTGCCGGACACTTTCAGCCAGGCCGACAAGGACCGCCTGACCGCGCGTTACCGCGAGGTGGTGGCGGGCCAGGTCTATCCCGCCAACCAGCGGCTGCGCGATTACCTGCGCGACCAGTACCTGCCCAAGGCGCGCGACACCTTTGGCCTGGCGCAGATGAAGGGCGGCAAGGCGCTGTACCTGCAGCAGGTCGAAAGCACCACGACCCTGCCGCTCAAGCCCGACTACCTGCACAAGCTGGGGCTGAGCGAGGTCAAGCGCATCCTGGGCGAGATGGAGAAGGTCAAGGCGGAGGTCGGCTTCAAGGGCTCCCTCGCGGAATTCTTCCAGTTCATCCGCACCGACCCGCAGTTCAAGCGCAAGAGCCGCGAGGAGCTGACCCAGCGCTATTATGACATCGGCAAACTGGTCGATGCCAAGGTGGGAGACTATTTCAAGGTGCTGCCCAAGGCGCCGCTGAAGATCAGCCCCTACGAGGAATTCCGCGAGAAGTTCGAGGCCGGCGGCTCGTACCAGCAGGGCACGGCGGACGGCAGCCGCCCGGGCACTTTCTATTTCAACGCCTATGACCTGCCCAGCCGCACCACGCCGGGCGAAGTGACGCTGTACCTGCACGAAGGCGCGCCGGGCCATCATTTCCAGATCAGCCTGGCCCAGGAAAACGAGGCCCTGCCCGCCTTCATGCGGTTCGGCGGCAACACCGCCTATGTCGAAGGCTGGGCGCTCTATGCCGAAACGCTGGGCAACGAGATGGGGTTCTACAAGGACCCGTGGTCGCGCATGGGCACGCTGGACGATGAAATGCTGCGCGCGATGCGGCTGGTGGTCGACACCGGAATCCACTGGAAGGGCTGGACCCGCGATCAGGGCATTGCCTACATGCTGGCCAATTCCAGCATGGGCAAGACCGACGCCACCGCCGAGGTCGAGCGCTATATCGCCATCCCCAGCCAGGCGCTGGCCTACAAGGTCGGGGCGCTGACCATCCAGCGGCTGCGGGCCAAGGCCGAAAAGGCGCTGGGCGCGAAGTTCGACATCCGCGAATTCCACAGCCAGGTGCTGGGCACCGGCGCGCTGCCGCTGTCCGTGCTGGAAAGCAAGATCGACGCCTGGATCAAGGCATCGAAGTAAGCGTCACGGGGCCAGCAGCGCCAGCCAGGCTGGCCCCAGCACGCCGTCTGCCGCATCGCGCGCCGCGCCGTCCAGCGCGGCGTAGCGGCTGCGCAGCTCGCGCAGGCATTTCAGCTGGTACTTGAACACCCCCTGTTCATAAGGCAGCCCCATCGCTTCCATGCGGAACGTCTCGGCCCCGGCTTCGGCCGCATCCTCGTTGGCGCGCAGGAAGGGAACGTAGACCTCGCCCGCCACGCGGACCAGTTCTGCCACAACCGGGGCAAAGCCTGCCTCCCACGCGCCGTCCACCCCGCTCATGTCGTCGATGTGGGCCAACCACCGGTAGGTATAAGGATAGTCCGCCCGCATCATCGCCTGCGGGGTGGGATCGGTACCCAGCTGCGACAGCTGGCCGAATATCCCGAATTCGGCCAGGCTGGGCCGCGTCCCGAACAGGCAATGGCGGTTGACCACGTGGGCTTCCAGCGCGGCCAGCACCGCGCGGGTGCTCGCCTCGATCAGCGGGAAATTCTCGCGCGTGCAGCCGACCAGCGCCATGCGTGACACCTGCCGGGCGCGGAACTGCTCGGCAAAGGCCTGGCTGGTCGCCAGCCCCCCACCTTTCAGGTTGTCGAAGGCCAGCCAGCGGCTCATCTGCACCTGGTCGACGTCCTCCAGCCAGCGATAGCCGAACATCGCCTTGGTCAGCCATTCGTCGGCGAAATCCTCGAGCAGGTGGGCGATGAAGGCCTGGGCCGGATCATCCGGCACGATCCGCCGTTCGGTGTGGCGCGCCTCAAGATCATAGATCACCGGGGTCGAATCGTTGTCGTAATGCCCATCGGGATAGCGCAGCACCGGGATGACGGGTGCGCGGACCTGGGTCAGCGCCTCGCGCGTGGCGGCGCCGTCCTGCCAGATGTGGACCAGCCGCCGGTAGCGCAGCACCGCCCGCAGCTTCATCGAATAGGGCGAACCGAGCGCCCCGTAGAGTATGTAGGTCATGCCTGATCCTGCTCCTTGCCCCAAGGTACACTTGTCCGCCTGCGCCGCGCGACTATATTGCGGATCGGGGGATTGATTTGAAAGGCCATTTCATGCCCGGCTCCCGCGTACTGCCCGCTTTCGCCCTGTCCGCTGCCGCGCTGGCGCTTGCCGCAGCCGCCAGCCCGACCCTGGCCCAAGCGCCCGAACGCGCCGGTCCGCCCGCCGGCCTGCGCGATGACGGCGGCGACCGCCTGACCATCGGTTTCGGCCTGGGCGCGGCGCCTGACTATGAAGGGTCGAACGATTACCGCCTGCAGCCCGGCGGGATCCTGCAAGGACGCGTTTCGGGGATCGAATTCCAGATGCGCGGGCTCAACCTCTATACCGACGTGATCGCTGATCGCCCCGGTGCCAGGACCCGGCTGGTGCTGGGCCCGGTCGCGCAGCTGCGGCTGGAGCGCAACGGCGATGTTGACGATCCGCGCGTCGCCGCGCTGGGCACGCGCAAGACGGCGGTGGAACTGGGGCTGACCGCCGGAATCAGCCAGCGCGGGGTGCTGATCCCACCCGCCAGCCTGAACTTTGACGTGACCCTGCTGCGCGACGTGGCCGGAGCGCACCGCAGCCACGTGATCACCCCGACACTGTCGCTCAATTCGCCGGTTTCGCAGCGCGGCTTTGCCCGGCTGGGCGTGTCGGCCGATTTCGTCGGCAAGGGCTTTGCCCAGTATTACTATGGCGTGGCCCCCGGCATGCCGCTGCCCGCCTACACACCCACGGGCGGCGGGCTGAAAAGCGTGGGCGGATCGCTGCTTTACACCCACGATCTTGCCGGCGAACCGCGCAAGGGCTGGGGCCTGTTCATGCTGACCAATTACAAGCGCATGCAGGGCGATTTCGCGCGCAGCCCGCTGGTCGGCACTGCGGGCAGCAAGGGCCAGGTCTTTGCCGTGGCGGGGCTGTCCTACAGCCTTTAACTGCCTTGCGGCCACCACGGCGTGTCCGGCATGTCGGCGCTGACCCGCAAGGGGAAGTCAGGCGCGCGCTTTTCAAGAAAGGCGGCCACCCCTTCGTGGACGTCCGCCTTGGCCCCCAGCGCGATGTTGAGCGCCGCATCGACCGACAGCGCACCTTCTGGCCCGGACTGGGTGGAAAAGCGCCACAGCATCCGCCGGGTCAGCGCCAGCGCCACAGGTGAACAGTTAGCGGCGATTTCCAGCGCCAGTTCGCGCGCGCGGGTTTCCGCTTCGCCCGCCGGGACCACTTCGCTGACCAGCCCGGCGTCCAGCGCTTCGTCCGCGGGGACCAGCGCCCCGGTAAGACACCACTTCAGCGCGGTCGACAGGCCGACCAACTGCGGCAGGAACCA
Organism: Novosphingobium sp.; assembly: GCF_041905565.1. Lineage (GTDB taxonomy): Bacteria > Pseudomonadota > Alphaproteobacteria > Sphingomonadales > Sphingomonadaceae > Novosphingobium. The sequence continues at coordinate 79,634 of NZ_JAYRKX010000015.1, forward strand.
GGCCGAACCGGCTTCGGGCACCAGCCCGCGCCGGGTGAAGACGCAGCCGAATTTTGCGTTTTCCGCCGCAACGCGGATGTCGCAAGGCAGGGTCAGCGTCAGCCCGACGCCCGCCGCCGATCCGTTGAAGGCGACCAGCGAAGGCTTGCGGCAATTCATCATCGCCTGGATGAAATTGCTGTCGCCGCGCGCGCCGTCACCCCCGCCGAAGTTCTTCGCGCCCTCGCCATTTTCGGTGTCGAAGGCCCCGGCCCCGGCCGAGACATCCGCCCCGGCGCAGAACACCCGGCCGGTGTGGCCCAGCACCACCACCCGCACGGCGTCGTCGGCATCGGCCTCGGCAAAGGCGCGGGCCAGTTCGGCGCCGAGCTCGCTGGTATAGGCGTTGAGCACTGCGGGACGGTTCAGGCGGATCCACAGGATCGGCCCTTCGCGCTCCACCAGCAGGGTCTGGTAGTCCATCTCAGTCAACCGCGATGCTGACCGGCATGGCGGTGAAGCCGTGCAGGAACGGGCTGGCTAGCCGGGTCGGCGCACCCTGCGGAACGATCCGCCAGCGCCGATCAATGATCTCTTCGATCAGGGTGTCGAGCTGGATTTCAGCCAGCCGCGCGCCCACGCAGCGGTGAATGCCGTGGCCGAAGCCAAGGTGGCGGCGGGCATTCTCGCGGCCCACATCGTAACGCTCGGCATCCTTGAACACGGCTTCGTCGCGGTTGGCCGAGATGTACCACAGCACGATCTTTTCGCCCGCCTTGAGGCTTTGCCCGCCCAGCTCCGCGTCGCGAGTCAGCGTGCGGCGCATGTGGGTAACGGGCGATTGCCAGCGGACGATTTCCTGCGCGGCATTGGGGATCAGCGCCTTGTCGGCGCGCAGCCGGTCCAGCTGATCGGGATACTTGTGCAGCGCTTCGACCAGCCCGCTCATCGAATTGCGGGTGGTGTCATTGCCGCCGACGATCAGCAGGGCGATATTGGCGATCCGTTCCAGCGGGGTCAGGTTGCCCATCGCTTCGGAATGGATCATCCGGCTGAGCAGATCGTCCGCCGGGGGCTGGGCGCGGCGCTGTTCCAGCAGCTGGTCGAACCGGGCCAACATGACGCCCATTTCCGCGAAGAAGGCCTGCGAATACTCCTCGGTCATCACCTCGGGCGAGACGTTGCTGGCCATGTCCGACCACTTGCGCAGGGAATCGCGTTCCTCCCACGGAAAGTCGAGCACGATCGCCAGCATGCCGATGGTCAGCGGCACGGCGACCTGGTTGACCCAATCGATGGTTTCCCCGACCGGCAGGGCATCGAGCAGTTCCTTCGTCCGCTCGCGCACCTGGCGTTCGCGGTGCAGCATCTGGCTGGGGGTGAAGGCCGCGGCAACCACGCGGCGCTGCTCGGTGTGGCGCGGCGGGTCCATCGCGATGAAGTTCGGAAATTCGCCGCCCGCGACGCCTTCGGCAATCGTGATGTTGCCGAGCTGCGAGGAATAGGTCGCCGGATCAAGCTCGACCTGCTGGATCAGCTCGTGCGAGGCGACCGACCAATAAGGGCCATAGGCGCTGTCTTCGCGCCAACTGACCGGAGCATCGGCGCGCAGGCGGGCGAAGGGTTCGCGCCATGTGTCCTCGGTATAGAGCGCGCTATCGCTGACATCGACGGGGTTGAGTGCACGGGCTGCCATGGTCAAGCATCCTCCAGTTCGCGCGGCCTGACCGGCAGCGCATTGCCCTTAGCCCGGGCGCGCGCGGCGCCCTTGGCCAGTTCCTTGCCCAGCGCCCGGACGTAGTGATCGAAGTCGAGCTGGATCGTGTGCCGCCTCGCCTGGTAATACTGCCCGGTGTAATACTGCTCGTCCGCCTGGATGATCCGTTCCATTTCAGCCGGTTCCGGCGGCAGGTACTGCCCCGCCAGGTAGGCGGCGACCAGCTTGCTCTGCTGTTCGGCAAAATTGACCAGCGTGGGCAGCGGCTGGGCCAGGCCCATGTAGAACAGGTCCGGCACCCCGGGCTTCATGATCCGCTTGTACAGCGGCGGCGGGCGATTGTCGGCATCGGCGGTGAAGGCCGGGTCCTTGAAGAACGGGAAGCGGATGTCATAGCCGGTGGCCCAGACGATCACGTCGATCTGTTCCCGGCTGCCATCGGCAAAGACCACGCCGTCGCCGTCAAGCCGTTCCACCCCGCCCTTCATCGTCAGATCGCCCGATCCGGCGCGAAGCAGGAATTCGCCCGAAACGGTGCCATGGCTTTCGAACGGGCCGATTTCGGGTTCCGGCAGACCATAGTCGCTCATCTTGCCGACCAGCTTCTTGACCATGCGTCCGCCCAGCCACTGCTTCAGCCCCTTGGGCAGCCAGGCCGGGGCCGGGTTCTTGTCGAGCGGCTGGCCCTGGTAGTACTTGGGGAAGATCCACACCCCGCGCCGGGTGGACACGAACAGGCGCTGCGCCATCGGGCGCTGCGACAGCTCGCTCGCGATGTCCATCGCGCTGTTGCCCATGCCCACCACCAGCACGCGCTTGCCGATGCAGTTCACCGGCTCGAACGGGGTGCGGTACTGGTGCGAATGGATCTGCGTGCCGTCGAAATGGCCCGGATATTCGGGAATGCGCGCCGCCCAGTGGTGGCCGTTGGCCACGGCGAGCGCGTCATAGTCCTTCACCTCGCCAGTAGAGAGCGTGATGCGCCAGCCTCCGCCGGGCTTGCGGCTTGCGTCCTCGACCCGGGTGTTGAAGCGGATGAACGGGCGCAGGCCGAAATGGTCGACATAGTCGTGGAAGTATTTGAGCAGCTGCGAATGGTGCGGATAGTCGGGCCATTCGGCCGGGACCGGATAGTCCTCGAAGGCCAGCCGCCACTTCGACGTGTCGATGTGCAGGCTCTGGTAGCAGGCCGACATGCCGTTGGGGTTGTTGTAGTACCAGGTCCCGCCGATGTCGTCCGACGCTTCGTAGATGTCGAACGGGATGCCGTAATCCTTCAGCCGCTTGGCCGTGGTGAACCCGGAGCATCCCGCACCGATGATGCAGACTTTTGGCAATGCCATTTCGCACTCTCTCCACACGGCCGTTTTGCCCGGCCTTGTCGCGGAGTATGTTTAAGCGCGCGATTAATGTCCAGTGCCCAAGAGGATACTGGACAAGTCGCCCGTGCCCGCGCATCGTGCGGACAAGCAAAGCATAATACCTCCGGGGAGAACCCTTGGGCTGGAGGAACGAAAGAGCATGACGAACACTGTTGACCCGACCGCCTGGTCGGCGCTGCTGCTTGGCCTGACCGCGATGTTCGCGGGGATCGGCGCGCTGCGCAAGCCGGGCGCCTGGCGGGTGATGATCGAAGAGGTCGAGAAAAGCCCCGCGCTGCAGTTCGTCTGCGGCATGCTGGAACTGCTGATCGGCGGGCTGGTCTATATGGCCAACCCCTGGGTGCCGAGCGACCTGCTGGCCTGCGTGCTGCGCGCGATGGGCGGGCTGATGATGATCGAGGCCTTGGCGATCCTGGGCTTTGTCGACATCTACACCCAGTTCTGGCTGCGCTCGCTCAGCCACATGCACCGCGGCTGGGCGATGACCACCGTGGCGCTGGGTCTGGCCCTGGTGGTGCCGGCGGCAACGCGGTTCCACTGAGCCAGGCTTTACAGCCTGGCCGGATTGCGGTTATTAAGTTGCAATGAGCAACCAAATGATCTGGTGGGGCGGCAAGCACCCTGACCTTGCCGCCATGACCCGTGGCGGCGAAGGGTCGATGAACAGCTGGCTGGGGATCGAGTTCGTCGATTGCGGCGACAACTGGATCAAGGCCCGCATGCCGGTGAACGAGCGGACGCAGCAGCCGTTCAAGCGGCTGCACGGCGGCGCATCGGTGGCCCTGGCGGAAACGGTCGGTTCGGTCGCCGCCAGCTGGTGCGTCGACAACACGAAGTTCGTTGGCGTCGGCATGGAAATCAACGCCAACCATATCCGCCCGGCCTATTCGGGCTGGGTCTATGCCACGGCCCGGCCCGAGGCGCTGGGGCGGACCACGCAGGTCTGGACCATCCGGATCGAGGACGAGGCCGGCAAGCTGGTGTGCATTTCGCGCTTCACCGTTGCCGTCATTCCGCTGGAGCGCAAGTGAGCGCGCCCAGCCGCTCGGTCGCCGTGATCGGCGCGGGCGACTACATCGGCGCGGCGATCGTGCGGCGTTTCGCGGCAGAGGGCTTTGCGGTCCACGCCGGACGCCGCAATGGCGACAAGCTGGCCCCGCTGCTGGGCGGCGCGGTCACGGGCCGTTCGCTCGACGCGCGCGAGCCAGAGGATGTGGCCGCCTTCCTGGCCGAGGCGGAGGCAATTGCCCCGCTGGCGCTGGTGGTGTTCAACGTCGGCGCCAACGTCCAGTTCCCGCTGCGTGAAACGACTGACCGGGTGTTCCGCAAGGTCTGGGAAATGGCCTGCTTTGCCGGCTTCGTCACCGTGCGCGAGGCGGCCAGCATCATGGCGCCGCGCGGCGCGGGCAAGATCTTCGTCACCGGCGCCACGGCCGGCCTGCGCGGCAACCCGGGCTATGCCGCTTTCGCCGCCGCCAAGGCGGGCCTGCGCGCCATGGCACAAAGCGCCGCGCGCGAACTGTGGCCGCAGGGGCTGCACGTGGCCCACCTGGTGATCGACGCCGGGGTGGATACCGCCTGGGTGCGCGAACGCCTGGCCGAGCGCGGCGGCGGCGCCGACATTCCAGAGGACGCGCTGATGCCGTCCGAAGCAGTGGCGGACGCCTATTGGTCGCTTTACAACCAGCCGAAATCAGCCTGGACGTTCGAGCAGGAAATCCGGCCATACGGGGAGAAATGGTAATGCCGCGCGAGATTGCGTTCCTGTTCGATTTCGGCAGCCCCAATGCCTATCTGGTCCACCGCGCCCTGCCGGCAATCGCGGCAAAGGGCACCGTTTCCTTCCGCTATGAACCGGTGCTGCTGGGCGGAGTGTTCAAGGCAATCGGCAACCAGAGCCCGATGCAGGCCTATGGCCATATCGGCGCCAAGGTGGCCTATGACCGGCTTGAAATGCGGCGCTTCATGACGGCGCACCACATCGACAAGTTCGTGATGAACCCGCATTTCCCGGTCAACACCCTGCTGATGATGCGCGGCGCGCTGGCCGCCCGCCGGCTGGGCTGCGAGGCCGCCTATGACGAGGCGATGTTTGCGGGCATGTGGGAACAGGGCCTCAAGCTTGACCTGCCGGACGTGTGGGAACGCGCGCTGACCGATGCCGGGCTGCCCACCGCGCAGCTGGCCGAACTGGCCGCCGATAGCGCGGTCAAGGGCGAGCTGGTCGCCAACACCGAACGCGCGGTGGCGCGGGGTGTGTTCGGCATTCCCAGCTTCTTCCTGGGCGACGAGCTGTGGTTCGGCAAGGACCGCCTGCGCGATGTGGTGGAGGCCGCCGAAGCCGCCTGAGGGGGTTGCCACGCTGCCCCGGCCCATGCACTGTGCAATTTAATCGCGCGATTGAATTTCACGCACAGGGCAGGGAGAGCCTGGGTCAATGTTCGAAAAGCTGGCACTGCCGCTGATGTGCGCCCCGATGAGCTTTGCCTCGTCCGTGCCGCTCGCCACCGCCTGCGTGCGCGCCGGGGTGGTTGCCGGCTGGCAGGGCGGCACCCTGACCCCGATGGACGAGTTCGAGCGCTATCTGGCCGCGCTGGCCGAGGCGGACGGCGCCCCGCCGATCGTCAACCTGCCCAGCCGCATCGCGACCGAACCGGAAGGCGAAGCCAAGCTCGCCCTGCTCGAAGCGCACCGGGTGCCGCTGGTCCTGTCCAGCCTGGGCGATCCATCCCGCCTGGTTGAGCGCGTCCACGGCTGGGGCGGCCGGGTAGTGCAGGACGTGACCACCATGCGCCACGCCGAAAAGGCGCTGGAAGCCGGGGTCGACGGGCTGATGGTGACCTGTTCGGGCGCGGGCGGGCACACCGGGTTCCTCACCCCGTTCGCTTTCGTTCCGGCGGTGCGGCGGATTTACGACGGGCTGCTGATCGTCGCGGGCGGGATCGCCGATGCGGCGGGCATGGCCGGCGCGCTGGCGCTGGGCGGCGATATTGCCTGCATGGGCACGCGCTTTATCGCCACGCCCGAAAGCGGGGTGGTCGACGGCCACCGCGCGATGATCGCCCAGGCCGGGATTGACCGGATCGTGACCTCCTCTGCCATGAACGGTGTGCCCGCCAACTGGATCCGCGATTCGCTCGAAGCGGTCGGCCTCGATCCGGCGCAGATCGCCGGCGGCAAGATGCCGATGCCCGAAGGCGTGCGCGCGTGGCGCGACACCTTCAGCGCGGGGCAAAGCGTTGGCCTGATCGAACAGGTCGAACCGGTCGCCGAACTCGTCGCCCAGCTCACCCGGGAATTCGCGGCACTCGCGCCGCACAGCACATGGCGCGACCGCCTGGCCGCCATCGAAACACAATGGAGCAAGTGATGAGCCAGTTCCCCCTGCCCTACAATTCGAACGATCTCAGCGGCCGCGTCGCCCTGGTTACCGGCGCCTCGTCCGGGCTGGGCGAACGCTTTGCCCGCGTGCTCGCCGCGCAGGGCGCCAAGGTGGTGGTGGCCGCGCGCAGGCTTGACCGGCTCGAAGCGCTGGCGGCCGACATCGTGGCGGCCGGCGGGCAGGCCATGGCGGTGCGGATGGACGCGACCGACGCGGATTCGCTGATCGCCGCCGTCGCCGCCGCCGAGGAACGCTTCGGCACGGTCGACATCCTGGTCAACAACGCCGGGATGCCCGACGCTCAGCGCGCCCACAAGATGAGCATCGAGCTGATCGACCAGGTCCTGGGGGTCAACTTGCGCGGCCCGTGGATCCTGGCCTGCGAAGTTGCACGGCGGCTGATCGCGGCGGGCAAACCGGGGCGGATCGTCAACATCAGCTCGGTCGCGCACCTCGAATACTTCGGCGGCGGCGCGGCGCTCTATGCCACCACCAAGACCGCCGTGGCCCGGATGACCGAGGCGCTGGCGATGGAATGGTCGCCCTACCAGATCAACGTCAACGCCATCGCGCCGGGCATGTTCACCAGCGAGATGACCGACGGCATGTTCGAGCGGATGGGCGGCAACCCCGCCCCGCACCTGCCGCGCGCCCGCGTGTGCGAGCCCGCGCAGCTCGATACCACGCTGCTTTATCTTGTTTCCCCGGCCAGCGAATGCGTGACCGGCGCGGTGATCCGCGTCGACGATGGGCAAAGCTCGACCGTGCGGCTGCGCAAGTGAGCGAAGGGGCCACCCTCTATGCCTTCAACTGCGGGTGGTTCCAGTGCCGCCCCGGTTATTTCGTCGAAGGCGACGAGGGTGACTACCTGCGCGGGCCCGTCCCCAGTTACCTGATCAGCCACCCCAAAGGCCGCGTGCTGTTCGATACCGGCATGGGGGTGCGATACCGGCGCGAGCTGGCCAATGCCCTGCCCGCCAACAAGTTCGGGCTGCAATGGTTCGAAGGGATGGACATTGCCAGCCGACTGAAAGCGATCGAGGTCGATCCCGCCAGCATCGACTGGATCGTCAATTCGCACCTCCACATCGACCATTGCGGCGGCAATGCACTGCTTCCCAATGCCAGCGTCATCATCCAGCGCCGCGAATGGGACGCCGCGCAAGCCGCGCCGGAACCGGGACTGTACGAGGCACTGGACTATGACACCGGCCAGCCGGTCAAACTGATCGACGGCGAACACGATCTGTTCGGCGATGGCACGGTGCGGATCGTGCCGACCTGGGGCCACACCCACGGCCACCAGAGCGTGATCGTGCGGCTGGCCAAGGGCGAAGTGCTGCTGGCGGGCGACTGCTGCTATACCGAACGCAACCTGGATGTGATGGTCCTGCCCCGCGCCACGGCCGATACCGAGCAGGGCCTGCTGACCCTGGAACGACTGGCCAAAGCCCGCGCCGGGGGCACGCACATCCTGTTCGGCCACGATGGCAAGCAATGGGCCAGAATCACCGAGAATATCCCTTTCGAATGAGGACAGACATATGCTGGTAACCGTGGAGCGCGACGGCGCCGTCGCCGTGGTAACGATGAACCGCCCCGAGGCGATGAACGCCCTGTCGCGCGGCCTGCGGGCCGAACTGGCGGCGGCGATGGAAGCGGTCAACGCCGATCCCGCAGTGCGCGCCGTGGTGTTGACCGGCGCGGGCACGCGGGCCTTCACCGCCGGGCTCGACCTCAAGGAGCTGGGGGTCGAAGGACTGGGCGCGGCCAATGCCGAAGAAGCGCTGGCCAACCCGGTCAAGGCGATCGAGCTTTGCGCCAAGCCGGTGATCGGCGCAATCAACGGCGTTGCCATCACCGGCGGGTTCGAAGTGGCGCTGGCCTGCGACGTCCTGATCGCATCCGAGAACGCCCGCTTTGCCGATACCCATGCGCGGGTCGGGATCATGCCGGGCTGGGGCCTGTCGCAAAAGCTGTCGCGCCTGATCGGGATCAGCCGCGCCAAGGAACTGTCGCTGTCGGGCAATTTCCTCGATGCGCAGACCGCCTGCGCCTGGGGCCTCGTCAACCGGGTGGTCCCGGCGGACGACCTGCTGGCCGTGTGCAAGCAGCTGGCCGCCGACATGGCCACTGCCGATCCCGGCATGGTCCAGGCCTACAAGGCGCTGATCGATGATGGCTTTGCCCTGCCCTTCGGCGAGGCGATGGCGCTGGAACACGCGCGCAGCTCCTCCGCCAACGCCCAGGTCGACAAGGGCGAGGTCGAGGCCCGGCGCCTGGCGGTGATGGAACGCGGGCGAACCCAGCAGGGCTGAAAAATATTGTCAGTGATACTTACCAATTGACCATGCTGCGCTCTTGGGTCAATCCCTGCCGCTGACCGGCCGCACGATCGGCCCGAACCACCGGCAGGGAGACCCGAGATGACCACCGCGCCCAACCAGGCCGCCGACGTGACGGCGGAGATTGCCCGCGTCTTTGCCGTGCAGCAGGCCCACCAATGGCAGGTCAAGGCATCCGGCGCGGCAGAGCGCAAGGCAAAGCTCGCCCGACTCAAGGCCGCGGTGGAAGCGCACGCCGATGCGATCGTCGCCGCCGTGCTCGAAGACACCCGCAAGCCCGAAGGCGAAATCCGGGTGACCGAGGTGCTGAACATCACTGCCAACATCCAGCGCAATATCGACAATCTCGATGCCTGGATGGCCCCGACCGAGGTCACCCCCTCGCTCAACCCGAACGACCGGGCGCAGATCATCCATGAAGCGCGCGGCGTCTGCCTGATCCTGGGGCCGTGGAACTTCCCGCTCGGCCTGACGCTCGGCCCGGTCGCGGCGGCGGTTGCGGCGGGCAACTGCTGCATGGTCAAGCTGACCGACCTGTGCCCGGCCACGGCCAGCGTCGCCGCCAGCATCATCCGCGAGGCGTTTGACGAAAGCGACGTGGCCCTGTTCGAAGGCGATGTCAGCGTCGCCACGGCGCTGCTCGACCTGCCGTTCAACCACATCTTCTTCACCGGCAGCACCCGGGTCGGCAAGATCGTGATGGCCGCCGCAGCCAGGCACCTCGCCAGCGTGACGCTGGAACTGGGCGGGAAAAGCCCGGTGATCATCGATCGCGGCGCCGATATCGACAAGATTGCCGCCGACCTCGCCAATGCCAAGCAGTTCAACGGCGGCCAGGCCTGCATCTGCCCCGACTATGTCTTCGTGCCCGAAGACCAGCAGGCCCGCCTGGTCGCAGGGTTCAAGGCCAACGTCGCCCGCAACCTTTATGACGAGCACGGCGCAATCCGGAAGGAAGGCATCGCCCAGATCGTCAACCAGGCCAATTTCAACCGGGTCAAGGCGCTGTTCGACGATGCCGTTGCCCAGGGCGCCACGGTCGCCGCCGGCGGCATTCTCGAAGCCGACGACCTGACCGTGCACCCGACCATGCTGACCGGCGTGACCCCGCAGATGAAGATCCTGCAGGAAGAAATCTTCGCCCCGCTGCTGCCGGTGATGACCTATGACACGCTCGACCAGGTGATCGACTATGTCGCCGCGCGCGACAAGCCGCTGGCGCTGTACATCTACAGCAACGACGATGCCGCGGTCGAGCAGGTGCTGCAGCGCACCTCATCCGGCGGGGTGACGATCAACGGGGTGTTCTCGCACTACCTGGAAAACAACCTGCCGTTCGGCGGCGTGAACCAGAGCGGGCTGGGCAGCTATCACGGCTATTTCGGGTTCAAGGCGTTCAGCCACGAACGGGCCGTCTACCGCCACCAATAGCCGCCCCGGCGAAGGCTCAGCCGAACTGGCCGCCCACCCGTTCGGCAAAGTCCGGCCCGACGCCCGCGGTGTTGACGATCTCGAACGCCAGCCCGGCATCCAGCGGCAGGTCGGCCTGCGCGCGGTAAAGCCGCTTGTAGGCCAGCACCGAATGGCGGCTCTGCCCGGCGATCGCCTCGGCCAGCTGCAAGGTCCGCGCTTCCAGCTCGGCATCGGGCACGCAGTGGTTCGCCAGACCAATCCGCGCGGCTTCCGCGCCGCTCACCGGCAGGCCGGTAAAGCTCATCTCGCGGGCTTTCCATTCACCCACCCGGCGCGGCAGGCGCTGGCTCATCCCCCAGATCGGGACCAGCGCGAACTTGCCGTGCGTATCGGCAAACGAGGCACCTTCGCCCGCCAGGATGATGTCGCCTGCCAGCGCCAGTTCCAGCCCGCCGGTAAAGCACCCGCCCTGCACCGCGACCACCACCGGTTGCTGCAACTCGGCCAGCCGCTTGACAATGCTGGACTGGTAATTGGCGCGCGGCGCCTTGGCCCCGCGCTCCTTCAGGTCGTTACCGGCGCAGAACACCGGCCCGTTGGCGCGCAGCACCACCACGCCAAGCTCCTCGCCCAGCGCCTCGATCGCATCGAGATGCTCCTCAAGCTCGCCCCACAGCGCCAGGTTCAGCGCGTTGCGCTTGTCCGGCCGGTTGAGCGTAAGCAGCGCGATGGCGCCCTGCCGTTCGAACAGCACCAGCTCGGTCATATCAGCGGTTCTCCCAGTTCGGCGCGCGCTTTTCGAAGAAAGCGGTGCGCGCCTCAACCGAATCCGCTGTCTGGCTGAGCATGATCTGCTGCCGGTCTTCCAGGCCAAAGGCATGTTCCATCGACGCCGCGTCGATGTTCAGGTTCAGCGCGTCCTTGGTCAGCCGCAGCCCCATCGGCGCGGTCAGCAGCATCTCGTCGGCCAAGGCCAGCGCCTTGCCCAGCAGGTCCTCCTGCGGGACGACTTCGCTGATGAGGCCGCACGCCAGCGCCTTGTCCGCGGTCATGAACTTGCCGGTCAGCAGGTATTCGCTCGCCACCGAGCTGCCAACCAGCCGCGGCAGGAAGTAGCTCGCCCCCATGTCGCAGCCGCCGAGGCCGATCTTGATGTAGGCCGCGTTCATGCGGATGTCGGGCGCGGCATAGCGCACGTCGCTCGCCAGCAGCAGCGAGAAGCCGCCGCCGCAGGCCGGGCCCTGCGCGCAGGCGATCACCGGCTGCGGGCACTTGCGCATGGCCTGCATCACCGCCGCGATCATCCGCTGGGTGCGCCAGCCCTGCTGCACCGGCCCGCTGTCCCCGTCGCGCTGCCAGCCGGTCAGGTCCAACCCGGCGCAAAACGCCCGCCCCTCGGCCCGCAGCACCACGACGCGCACGTCGAGCCGGTCCTGCAAGCCCGTGAAATAGTCGAGCAACGCACGGATCAGCGGCTCGTTCATCGCATTGAGCCGGTCCGCCCGGTTCAGGCTCACCACCTCCACCGCGCCCCTGCTTTCGATCGTGATCACCTGTTCGGTCATGCATCCCTCGCCTGTCTTGTTCGTTCACAGGCCAGTTGACCGCCAAGTCCCGCCATGGCAAGGGCCTTCGCACCCGAGCGGGTGTAGCTCAATGGTAGAGCAGAAGCTTCCCAAGCTTACGACGAGGGTTCGATTCCCTTCACCCGCTCCAGCCCTCCCTTCCCACAACATCCCGAAAATGCTACGAAACCCTCGGAAATCCTAGGGTTTTCACACTGCATTTGTCCCGCCAGTGCCCACCATTTCTCGCCACATCTCGCGAATCTGGGGGCCATTTGGGGGGCCAAGTGGGTTTCGCTCAATTCGAGTGCCCCCCAAGCTGGGGGCCACTCTGGGTGGAAGGGATTGAAATCGTGGCACTTACCGATGTGGCCGTCCGCAATGCTAAGCCGGCTCCAAAGCCCTACAAGATGGGCGACTCCCATGGCCTGTTCCTGCTGGTCCAGCCAACCGGCGGAAAACTCTGGCGGTTCAAGTACCGGGTTGATGGACGCGAGAAGAAGCTGGCGATTGGCCCTTACCCGGAGATTGGCTTGGGAGAGGCGCGCAGACGACGCGACGAAGCCCGGGAGGCTATGGCTGCGGGCAAGGATCCGGCTCGCGAGAAGCAACGCGATAAGGTTCGCGCGAAGGTGGAGGCCGAAAACACCTTCGCCGCTATCACTGCCGAGTTCTGTGAAAGACGAAAGCGGGATGGGCAGCGCGCATGGGCGCCAGCCACTGCAAAGCGTTGCGAGTACCTTCTGTCGATCCTGTGCGGGTCCATCGGCAATATGCCGATCGCCGAAATCGAGCCTGCCGATGTGCTGGTCGCGGTTCGCCGGATCGAAGGCAAAGGCAAACTCGAAAGCGCCCGCCGAACGCTCCAACTGGCAGGCTCGGTGTTCCGCTATGCGGTCGCCACGGCGCGCCTCAAGTCCGACCCTACGCGCGACCTCAAGGGGGCGCTGACAAGCCCCACCGTCACGCATTATGGGGCGGTCATCGACCCCACCGGTGTGGGCGAACTGCTCCGATCAATCGATGGCTACGAGGGGCAGCCTATCACCAAATTCGCGATGCAATTGGCCCCTCACGTGTTCGTCCGCCCTGGCGAACTACGGCACGCGGAGTGGTCGGAAATCGACCTGGAAGAGGCGCTGTGGACGATCCCGGCAGGGAAGACCAAGATGCGCAAGGAACATGTCGTTCCGCTCTCGCGCCAGGCCATTGCGATCCTCAAAGATGTGCAGCCACTGACCGGACCAAGCGGTTATGTCTTTCCTTCTGTCCGCACCCGTCGCCGCCCGATGAGCGACAATACGATCAACGCGGGCCTGCGCCGCCTCGGCTATGCCACCGACGAAATGACCGCCCACGGCTTCCGCGCAATGGCGTCCACGCTGCTAAACGAAAGCGGGAAATGGAACCCCGATGCCATCGAACGCGCCCTGGCTCACGGCGACACTGACAAGGTACGCGCTGCGTACCATCGCGGCGCCCACTGGAAGGAGCGTGTAGCCATGGCGCAGTGGTGGAGTGACTACCTGGACGACCTGCGGAAAGGTGCAAAATCGGTCTGACCGGCGATCTAACGGGCTGACCGCGATCGTGTCCCACGGGATGGTGTAGCTGGGGGAGGCCCCCGCTCATTTCGGCGTCAGTTTGAGCCGATCATGCGCCAGGTACGGCCGACAGCATGACGATGGGATTGTCGCTGAGGGGCGCCATTGTTTCAAGTGTCATGTTGCGGGCGCGCTGGACAGCCCATTCGTCGGACTGTTCCATGAGGATAGCACCGACGAGGCGGGTGATGGCGGCCTCGTTCGGGAAGATACCGACGACCTCAGTCCTGCGTTTGATCTCGCCGTTGAGCCGCTCGATGGGATTCGTGCTGTGCAGCTTGGCACGGTGTTCCTTGGGGAACGTCATGTATGCCAGCACATCGGGCTCGGCGTCGTCCATCAGGGTCGCCAGCTTGGGCAGTTTGGGTCGCACCTGATCCGCCACGGAACGCCATTGCTGGCTCGCGGCTTCGGGTGTTTCCTGGGCGAACGCGGTGGCGATGAACGCGGAGACGACGCGCCTGCCGCTCTTGCCGGCATGAGCCAGGGCATTGCGCATGAAGTGGACGCGGCAGCGTTGCCAGCTCGCGCACAGCAGTTTGGAGACTGCGGCCTTGATGCCTTAGTGAGCGTCCGAGATGACCAGCTTCACGCCGCGCAGACCCCTGCGCGTCAGCTTGCGCAGGAAGGCTGTCCAGAAGGGCTCTGCCTCCGAGGGGCCGATGTCCATGCCCAGCACTTCGCGGCGGCCGTCGCTGTTGACGCCGACGGCGACGATCACCGCGACCGAGACGATCCGCCCGTTCTGGCGCACCTTCACGTAGGTGGCGTCGATCCACAGGTATGGCCAGTCGCCTTCGATCGGGCGATCGAGGAAGGTGTGGACGCGCTCGTCCAACTCCTCGCACAGCCGGCTGACCTGGCTCTTCGAGATGCCATCCATGCCCAGCGCCTTCACCAGATCGTCGACCGAGCGGGTCGAGATCCCCTGGATGTAGGCTTCCTGGATCACCGCCGTCAGCGCCCGCTCGGCCATCCGGCGTGGTTCGAGAAAGCCGGGGAAGTAGCTGCCCTTGCGCAGCTTGGGGATGCGCAGTTCGACCGTGCCGGCCCGCGTCTGCCAATCACGCTCACGGTGGCCATTGCGCTGGACAAGCCGAGCTGGCGACTTCTCCCCATAGCCCGCACCAGTCAGGTTGCCGACTTCCATCTCCATCAGCCGCTCGGCAGCAAACGAGATCATGTCGCGCAAAATATCTGCGTCCGGGGTCTTCTCCACCAGCGAACGCAAGTGCATCATCGGATCGGTCATCGTGGTTCCTTCCGTCAGGTTCGAGTGTCGCAACCCAAACCTATCCGAAAATCACGGTGACCACCTCAGCACTCAGCTACACCACCCCGTGGGACACGATCCTGACCGCAGGCAACAGGCGCGCAAATCGCGACTTGCCCGCAATACGTCAGGATAGACCATTGTTATCGCTGTATTTATCCCCCAGCAGGCGCGATTGCAAATCGCGATTTGCAGGCAAATCAGTTTGACACCAGACCGATATTTCCCATTTTCCTCAATCCTGCCAATAACTTGCACCTGGCAGTCCACTGCGTAGGGTGTGCTTGTCAAACAACTGCAGATCCAGGTTCGATCCCTTGGTCACGTCCGTCAACGTGGTGTAATTTCGGCGGTGGCCCTGGGTCATCGTCAGGCGGCCTTTGCGGTGATGTGTAGTGGCTGATTTTCCTCCTCGATCATGGATTGGTTGAGTTCGGCCATAC
>NZ_JAYRKX010000045.1:0-1825 GCF_041905565.1 Novosphingobium sp.
TCCCCCGGCCCAACCACCCACAGGGTACCTTAAACGGGTGGTTGGGCCGGGGGAGCGGGCCGGCCAGGCCAAGCTGATCGCGGAGGCGATCAGTGCACCGGGCAAGGAATCTGCCGGACAAGGACTCCCCGCGCAACTTAACCTTTAGTTTACCATGTTGCGCCACAAGGGCCTTGCAAGGGACTTGTTGGGGAACCCGCATGGACACGTATCGGGGCAGTTTCATCGATCGTAACGAAGCCGAAGGGGCGGACTACGATTATGGTGACGATGACATCGGGCAGGAAGTGCCGCCCAGCCCCGTGGGGCAGGACGAGCGCCGGATGCAGGTGCGCGCCTATAATTACTGGGCCAGCCTGCTGGATGGCCGCAACTTCCCCTCGATCGAGGATCTCGATCCCGAATCGCTGCCGGATTTCGGGCCCTACAGCGTGCTGCTCGACTTCACGCAGGGGCTGGAAAACCCGTCGATCCAGTTCCTGGGCGACAAGCTGGCCGACGAATGCGGCGCGCATGGGCCGATCGAGACCCTGTCCGACGTGCCCAGCCGTTCGCTGCTGTCGCGCATCACCGATCATTACATGCAGATCCTGGCCAACCAGGCGCCGATCGGGTTCGAAGCCGAATTCGTCAACCAGCGCGAGCTGACCATCCTCTATCGCGGGATCCTGCTGCCCTTTTCCAGCGACGATGACACCATCGACTTCATCTACGGAGTGATCAACTGGAAGGAACTGGCCGACCAGCGCACCACCGACGAGCTGCTGCTGGAAATCGACAACGCGCTCGATGCCCAGCCCGCGCGCCGCGACGAGCCGCTGACCGACTGGGCCGACGGCCCCGCCGACAGCCGTCCCGCCGCCGCCCAGCGCCTCGCCGCCATGGCCGTGTCGATGACCGCCGGCGACGATGACGATGACGACGTGCTTGACCTGGCCACGCTGGCACCGGCCGCCCCGGGCGGGGTCAGCCTGCCGAGCCCCGCCTTTGCGAGCGGGCTCGACGATGACTGGGACGAATTGCCCGCCGCCGAGGTCGAGCTTGAGGACGCCGAGGGGATGGAACTGGCCGACTGGCTGGCATCGGCCCGCGAGCTGGCCGAAGCCGCGCGCGGCAGCGAGGACCGCACCCGCAGCGCGCTCTACGCCGCGATCGGCCGGGCCTACGATTTCTCGCTCGCCGCGAGCGAACACCAGGACGAATTTGCCGACCTGGTCGCCGATTCGGGCCTGACCGTGCAGGACCGTGCGCCGATGACCCCGGTGGTCAAGCTGGTGTTCGGCGCCGATTACGACAAGACCCGCCTGACCGAGTACGCCACCGCGCTGGGCCACGCCCACCGCATCGGCCTGCCGCGCGGCAGCCTGGCGCGCTACCTGTCCGAAGCGCCCGGCGGCCTCAAGGGCGTGGTCACCGAGGAACGCAAGGTCAAACGCGCCGAAAGCGGCAAGGACGCCGCGCGCGAGACCCCGCGCGAAGCGCTGGCCCGCAAGCTGCGCCAGATCGAGCCGCAGGACTTCGACGCGCTGCCGGCAGAAGGCAGCGAATTCACCCTGCTGATCGCCCGCCGCCTGCCCACTGGCGAAGTGGTGCTGGTCGGCGAAGTGCCCGAGGACGTGCCCCTGCTGGAAAAGGCCGCGCGCCGCCTGCTGGGCTGATAGCCACAAGTTTCGTCATGCGAGGGGGACGGGCGCCGTGTCTTGCGACATGGCGCCCGTCTATTTTCCGGCTCACGCCGGTGCGGACAGGCCATCCGGCCTGTCCTTGCCTGGCCGGCCCACTCCCCCGGCCCAACCACCCGTTCAAGGTACCCTGTGGGTGGTTG
>NZ_JAYRKX010000016.1:0-87149 GCF_041905565.1 Novosphingobium sp.
AACCACCCATAGGGTACCCTTAAGCGGGTGGTTGGGCCGGGGGAGTGGGCCGGCCAGGCCAGGAAAAGCCGGATGGCTTTTCCGCACCGCCGTCAGGCGGACAAGGACTCACCCCACTCCATCACCTCGGCGCGAGTTCGCCCTTTGCGACCAGGTCCGCTTCGGAGCCTTCCGGGGCCTGGGGCAGCTGGCTGACGTCCACCTCGTAGATCGGCGGCGGGGCCCAGCCGCCGACGACACAGCCGGGCTGGCCCTTGCACGAGCCGCGATCGAGCTGGGGTGCGCGGGGTACGCCGTTGTCGAGGTAGCGCCGCGCCTCGCGCGAGTTGGGGTCGCTTTCTGCCGTGGAGGGCACCCGCAGGTCTTCGCCGCGATCGACGCAGACCACGATTTCCTGCCCTTCGCGCCGCCGGCAGCGATCGCGCGGATCGCGCACGCCATAGATCTGGCGCGCCCGGTCGATCATCACGCCGATTCGCTGGTCGATCGGATCCGCCTCCGGCCCCGCCTGCTGTGCCCAGGCGGGCCGCGCCGTCAGCAGCATGGCGGCGCAAAGCAGGACGGGAAACTGGCGCATGGATCACCTGCCGTGAGCGGACTGCCCTGCCAAAGCGGCCGGGCGGTTAATCCGTGCTGAACCGGCGCGCGCGTCCGGTCCGGCCGCGACCCCATGGACAAGCGCGCCGCGCCTGTCTAAGCGCGCAGGCTGATCCATTCCACATACGTATTCAAAGGAAGCGCCAACCCGATGAGCAATACGCCTTCGACCCCCGCCAGCGACGTCCTCGACCGTGTCCTCGTGCTGGAAATGGTGCGCGTCACCGAAGCCGCGGCGATTGCCGCATCGACGCTGGTCGGGCGCGGCGACGAGAAGGCGGCTGACCATGCCGCGGTCGAAGCCATGCGCAAGGCGTTCGACGAGCTGGCGATCGACGGCACCGTGGTGATCGGCGAGGGCGAGCGCGACGAAGCGCCGATGCTGTTCATCGGCGAAAAGGTCGGCGGCGCGATCGGCACCGGCCCCAAGATCGACATCGCGCTCGATCCGCTGGAAGGCACCACCATCACCGCCAAGGCCGGCCCCAACGCGCTGGCCGTGCTGGCCTGCGCCGAAGAAGGCAACCTGCTCAACGCGCCGGACGTGTACATGGACAAGCTGGCGGTCGGCCCGGGCTATCCCGAAGGGATCATCGACCTGGCCAAGAGCCCGACCGAGAACGTCAAGGCCGTGGCCGCCGCGAAGGGCGTGGAGCCCAACGAAATCAACGTCTGCGTGCTGGACCGCCCGCGCCATGCCGACCTGATCGCCGAACTGCGCGGCCTGGGCTGCGGCGTGGTGCTGATCGGCGACGGCGACGTGGCCGGGGTGATCGCGGTGACCAACGAGGACACCAACATCGACCTGTACATGGGTTCGGGCGGGGCGCCGGAAGGCGTGCTGGCCGCCGCCGCGCTGCGCTGCGTTGGCGGGCAGTTCAATGGCCGCCTGCTGTTCCGCAACGATGACGAACGCGGCCGCGCCCGCAAGTGGGGGATCACCGATCTCGACAAGATCTACACCCGCGACGAACTGGCCAAGGGCGACTGCATCTTCGCCGCCACCGGGGTAACCGACGGTTCGCTGCTCGACGGGGTGAAGCGCCGCAAGGACGGCACCATGACCACCCACACCGTGGTGATGCGCGCCAGCTCGGGCACGGTCCGCTGGGTCAAGGGCGAACACCGCAAGGGGCGCTGATCCACACCCGCAATTTTACCGGATGTTGCATTCGGCCCGTGCTTGGCTATGGCCCGGCACGGGCCGTTTTGCGTTAGGAAGGGTAAGCGCATGAAGATCGTCTCGGGCAACAGCAACCTGCCGCTGGCACGGGCCATCGCCGGTTACCTCGAACTGCCGCTGACCGATGCCAGCGTGCGCCGCTTCGCCGACGAGGAAGTGTTCGTCGAAATTCATGAAAACGTCCGCGGCGAAGACGTGTTCGTGGTCCAGTCGACCAGCTTCCCCTGCAACGACAACCTGATGGAACTGCTGATCTGCATCGATGCGCTGCGCCGCGCATCGGCCCGGCGAATCACCGCCGTGGTGCCCTACTTCGGCTATGCCCGGCAGGACCGCAAACCGGGCCCGCGTACCCCGATTTCGGCCAAGCTGGTCGCCAACCTGATCACCACCGCCGGGGCCGACCGTGTGCTGGCGGTGGACCTGCACGCCGGGCAGATCCAGGGCTTCTTCGATATTCCGACCGACAACCTCTATGCCGCGCCGGTCATGGCGGCGGATATCCTCAGCCAGGGCAGCAGCGCCAACCTGATGGTCGTCTCGCCCGACGTCGGCGGGGTGGTCCGCGCCCGCGCGCTGGCCAAGCGGCTGGACAACGCCCCGCTCTCGATCGTCGACAAGCGCCGCGACAAGCCGGGCGTGTCCGAAGTGATGAACATCATCGGCGACGTGAAGGGCAAGGACTGCATCCTGATCGACGACATCATCGATTCGGGCGGCACGCTGTGCAACGCGGCCGGCGCGCTGATCGAAGCGGGCGCATCCAGCGTCCGCGCCTACCTGACCCACGGGGTGCTGTCGGGCAAGGCGGTCGAACGGGTCAATGCCTCGGCGCTGACCGAACTGGTCATCACCGATTCGATCCAGCCGACCGAAGCAGCGCTTGCCTCGGACAAGATCCGCGTCCTGTCGATCGCCCCGCTGGTCGGCGAGGCGATCCATCGCATTGCCGAGGAAAGCTCGGTTTCGAGCCTGTTCGACTGATGAACCTGGCGGCTGACATCGCGCTGGCCCACCGCCTGGCGGATGCCGCGCGCGAGGCGATCCTGCCGCATTTCCGCAGCGGCATGACCAGCGAGCGCAAGGGCGATGCCACCCCGGTGACCCTGGCTGACCGCGCTGCCGAAGCGGCAATGCGCGCGATCCTCAAGGAAGCCGTGCCGGACGATGCCGTTCACGGCGAGGAATATGGCGCGACCACCGGTACGTCGGGCCGGACCTGGGTGCTCGATCCGATCGACGGGACCACGGCGTTCCTGGCCGGGCGGCCGATCTTCGGCACGCTGATCGCGCTGGTGGTGGAAGGCTGGCCGGTGCTGGGCGTGATCGACCAGCCGGTGCTGAAGGAGCGCTGGGTAGGCGCGACCGGGCAGACCACCACGCTGAACGGCCAGCCGGTCCGCACCCGTCCCTGCCGTGAACTGGGCGATGCGGCGCTGGCCACGACCGGGCCGCACTATTTCGACCAGCACGACGGCGATCACTTCATGGCGCTGGCCGCCAAGACCGACCACCGTCGCATGGTGATGGGCGGGGATTGCTACAACTACGCCATGCTCGCGTCGGGCCACATCGACGTGGTCTGCGAAGCCAACCTCAAGCTGCACGATTGGGCCGCGCTGGTCCCGGTGGTCGAAGGTGCGGGCGGGACCATGGCCGACTGGAACGGCGAGCCGCTGCACGCGGCCAGTTCGGGCCATGTCATTGCGGTGGGCGATCCGGCCCGGCTGGACGACGTGGTCGAGGCGCTGGCCTGCCAGCATTGAGCCAAGTGGGGTTCTTGCCTGGCTGAGATTCCTTGTAGGGTGCGCCCTTTGCCTCCGCAAAGGGCTTTGCAACACCAGCCCGCTCCCCCGGCCCGACCACCCGTTTAAGGTACCCTGTGGGTGGTCGGGCCGGGGGAGCGGGCTGGTGTTGCAAGGGAAGGCCGGATGGCCTTCCCGCACCGCCGTCAGGCGGAAAGAAACTCTGCCGGGGGAGTGGGCCGGCCAGGCCAAGCTGATCGCGGAGGCGATCAGCGCACCGAACAAGAACTCTCAGCCGGCCAAAGACTCTTTCACAAATTCCGCCGCGCGGGCGCCGATCATGATCGAGGGGGCGTTGGTGTTGCCCGAAACCAACCGCGGCATGATCGAGGCGTCGGCCACCCACAGCCCGTCCACCGCGCGCGCCTTCAGCTTGGGATCGACGACGCTGGCCGCATCGGCGCCCATCCGGCAGGTGCCGACCGGGTGATAGATCGTGTCCGCGCTGGCGCGGATCGCCTGGTCAAGCTGGGCGTCGGTCAGGTCGGCGATCGGGTTGCGCGGGCGGGGGCTGTAGGCCGCCAGCGCCGGGGCCTCGCAGATCCGCTCCATCAGGCGCGCGGCCTTGCGCAGCAGCGCCATGTCGCGATCGTCCGCCAGGAAGTTGGGATTGATTGCCGGGGCCTGGGCTGGATCGGTGCTCTTGAGCCTGACCCAGCCGCGGCTGTCCGGGCGCAGCACGCAGGCGTGGACCGAAAAGCCGTGCTGGCGCACCTTGTCGCGGCCGTGGTTCTGCACGATGCCGGGGATGAAGTGATACTGGATGTCGGCCGCCGGGCTGGCCGGGTCGAGCGTCCAGAACCCGCCCGCCTCGGCAAAGGGGGTGGTCATCATGCCGGTGCGGTGCCGGACATATTCGAGCAGCGATTTCCCCATCCGCCACGCGCCTGCCAGGCTGCCGCCGAGCAGGTCGGGCGAATCCGCCTCGTAGGCCAGGATATAGTCGCAGTGGTCCTGCAGGTCCGCGCCCACGGCGGGGCAATCGGCCACCACCGGCACGCCCATTTCCGCCAGGTGCGCCGCCGGGCCGATCCCCGACAGCATCAAGATATGCGGGCTGCCGAAGGCCCCGGCCGACAGCACCACGCCGCCTTGCGCGCGCACCACTTCGCTACGTCCGCCGCGTCGCACCTGGACCCCGGTGGCGCGGCCGTTTTCGACCACGATCTTCTCGACCAGGCAGCCGGTGCGTACGTCGAGGTTGGGGCGGCTGCGCGCCGGTTCGACAAAGGCGCGCGCGGCCGACCAGCGCTCGCCGCCGCGCTGGGTCACCTGGTAGAGACCGAAGCCGTCCTGCTTCGCGCCGTTGAAATCGGGGTTGATCGGCAATTGCAGCTGCCCGGCCGCCTCGACGAAGGCGCGGCTGGCGGGGCTGGGCCAGTGCTGGTCGCTGACCGAGAGCGGGCCGCCGCTGCCGTGCCAGTCATCCGCGCCGCGTTCGTTGTCTTCCACTGCCCTGAACCACGGCAGGACATCGGCATAGGACCAGCCGGTGCAGCCCAGCGCGGCCCAGTTATCATAGTCCCAGGCGTTGCCCCGGACATAGAGCATCGCGTTGATCGCGGACGAACCGCCCAGCCCCTTGCCGCGCGGCTGGTAGCCGCGCCGGCCGTTCAGGCCGTCCATCGGTTCGGTTTCGAAGGCCCAGTTGGCGCGCTTGGGCAGGGCCACCAGCATCCCCGGGGTCTTGATCCGGAAATCGTCGTTGGTTCCGCCCGCTTCGAGCAGGCAGACCCGGCGGCGCGGGTCCTCGCTCAGCTTGCCGGCCAGCGTGCTGCCCGCGCTGCCGCCGCCGATCACCACGACATCGAATTGATCCATGACCCGCTCTCCGCTTGTATTGGGAGGCAGGTTAAGCGCGCGGTTAAATTAGGGCAACGCTATTCTGGATGGCGTTCCAGCCAGCGCGCCCGGATCGCATCCGAAGTGTCGCGGCTGCCATCGTGGCTCCAGCCCGGTTCGCGCAGCAGGTAGCCCAGCTTTGCCCCCCACGGCGCGCGCCACAGGTCGCGCGCGATCCCGGCCCATTCGTGGAACACGGAATGGAGCAGGTTGAAGGTGCCCAGTTGCCGGACGATGCCATAGCGGATCGCGATCTCGTCACGCTCGGGCTCGAATGTCCGGAACATTCGGTCCCAGACGATGAACACCCCGGCATAGTTGCGGTCCAGGTAGACCGGGTTGATCGCATGGTGGACGCGGTGGTGGCTGGGGGTGTTCATCACCGCTTCGAACCAGGCCGGGAAGCGGCGGATCGCCTCGGTGTGGATCCAGAACTGGTAGACCAGGTTCACCGCCCCGCAGGTGGCGATCATCACCGGATCGAAGCCGATGAACGCTGGCCAGATGCGGAATACGAAGGACAGCGCGAAGAACCCGGTCCAGGTCTGCCGCAGCGCGGTGGACAGGTTGTAGTGCTGGCTGGAATGGTGGTTGACGTGGCTCGCCCAGAACCAGCGCACCCGGTGCCCGGTGCGGTGCGCCCAGTAATAGTTGAAATCGTCGAGCACGAAACACGCCGCCCAGGCCCACCAGGCCCAGCCGATGGTGGCGATGCGGTGCTGATAGAGCCAGACCGCCGCCGCGGCGACCAGCCCGGCGGTCAGTGCGCCGACCATCGTGCTGCCCACCCCCAGCGCCAGGCTGGTCAGCGTGTCGCGCGGTTCATAGGCGGTCGGCGCCTTGCGCCGCGCCCAGACCATCTCGATCACGATCAGCAGGATGAAGAACGGGATGGCGTATTCGACCGGGCCAAGCTTTTCCATCGTCTCAGGCCCCTCCCAGGCGGCGCAGGCTGGCGGCCCAGACCTGGGCCTGATCGCCGAGGTCCAGCGTAACCTGGCCGAAGCTTTTCTCGCCGGTGCCGATGGTCAGGAAATTGCGGTCGAGCCGGGCAAAGGCGTGACTGTCAAGCAGTCGCGCGGCAAATTGCGTGCCGTGGCGGCGCAGCAGCAGCACCCGGCCCTGGCCGTCGCGCAGCAAGGCCCCGATCCCGGCGCGGTCGAGCACCAGTTCGCGCGCTTCGAACCCGGAAACCGACAGCGCGGCCAGCTCGCGCGCCTCGTCCTCGCCTTGCAGGCGCACGTCGCCGCCCAGGCCCAGCTTCACTGCGAGCAGAGTGACGAGCAGGATCGCGGCGACCGATACCACCAGCTGGATCAGGACGAAGGGAACGGGCAGCGACATGGCCGGGGCGTTACTTGCCCGCCGCCAGCATGTCCATCAGCGCGCGCACGGGCGATACGTCATAGCCGGCATTGCCGGCCAGCCGCGCCAGCTCGCTCGGGTCCTCGCCCCGGCTTGCCTCGGCCAGCGCCCACAGCAGGGTGCTGCGCGTGCCCGACCGGCAATAGGCCAGCACCGGCTTGTCGGTGCCCGCCAGCGCGGCGGCCATCGCCTGAACCTGCGGCTGCGAAAAGCCGGCATGGGTCACCGGAATCGCGACATAGGCGATGCCATGCGCGGCGCAGGCGGCGGCGATCTCGTCTCCGGGGGTCTGATCGTCGCTTTCGCCTTCGGGGCGGTTGTTGACGATCAGGCCGATGCCCTGCGCGGCGGCCGCGTCCACTTCGGCCAGGGTGATCTGGGGGCTGGCGAACAGGCGCGGGGTGAGCTGGCGGAACATGGCGGGCTATCCTTGCTGGGCGCGCCGGAGGCGGCGATTGCGGGTGATGATGTTGAGCGTCTCGACCCCGGCGGAAAAGGCCATGGCGGCATAGATGTAGCCCTTGGGGATGTGGACGCCGAAGCCGTCGGCGATCAGCACCACCCCGATCATCACCAGGAAGGCCAGGGCCAGCATGATCAGCGTCGGGTTCAACTCGATGAACCGGGCCAGCGGATTGGCCGCAACCATCATCAGCGCGACGGTGATGACCACCGCGGCGATCATGATCGGAATTTCGTCGGTCATGCCCACGGCGGTCAGGATCGAATCGACCGAGAACACCAGGTCAAGCGCGATGATCTGCGCAATCGCGGCGGAAAAACCGATCTGCGCAATGCCTTTGTCATGGTCGAGCAGTTCGCCGCTGGCGCCTTCGGGGTCGATGTTGTGGTGGATTTCCTTGGTCGCCTTCCACAGCAGGAACAGCCCGCCGGCGATCAGGATCAGGTCGCGCCCGGAAAAGGCGGTCTCGAACCCGGGCTCGCCATGCGGGCCGGGCTGGCCGGCCAGGCCCAGGTCGAACAGCGGCGCCTGCAGGGTGACGATCCAGCCGATCAGCAGCAGCAGCGCGATGCGCAGCCCCATCGCCAGGCCCAGCCCGACTCGGCGTGCAACCTGTTGTTGATGCGGGGGAAGTTTGTTCGAAATGATCGCGATGAAGACCAGGTTGTCGATCCCCAAAACCACTTCCAGCGCGATCAGGGTGAGCAGGGCCGCCCAGGCCGAAGGATCGGATAGCAAGCTGACGATGTCCATGTAACCTCTTTTGCCAAGCCCCGATCCTGCCCGCAAATTGTCCACTGGCGCTGAAAATACAATCCCGAATCCGCTTTTCCCGCACGACGGGTCCGGTCCGGCATGGCTGGCAGAAATGTCACACTTTGTTCCGCCCCCGCCGAAATTGCCACCCTCGCGTGAATCCGTTCGCCATTGCCCGCAAGATGGGATAATAGGCACGCTGCAGCGGAGAGGGCTTTACGTTTCTTCCCCTGTGGCTTGGCGCGATTCGTCCGCGCGACCGGGCAGGACTCTTGGGGCGAAGCGAAGGTACGTTCGGGTTTATGGGTTTTGACAGAGGACGTCGTGGGCGGGGCCGCGACAAGCGGGACGGTTTCGGCGAAGAAGGTTTCGATCCCTTCTATGGCGGCGGCGGTGGCGGCGACCGGTTCGGTGGCGGCGGCGATCGGTTTGGCGGTGGCGGCGGTGGCCGTGGCGGCTACGGCGGCGGTGATCGCGGCGGTTACGGCGGCGGCGGCGGCGGCTTCGGTGGCGGTTCGCGCGGCGGCGGTGGCGGCTTCGGCGGTCCGCGCGGCGGCGGCGGTGGCGGCGGTATGCCGGCCCAGGTCGTTGGCGAGGGCACCGGTACGGTCAAGTTCTTCAACGCGGGCAAGGGCTTCGGCTTCATCCAGCAGGATGGCGGCGGTGAGGACGTGTTCGTCCACATCAGCGCGGTCGAACGCGCCGGCCTTGATGGCCTGGCCGAAGGTCAGCAGCTCAAGTTCAACCTGGTCGATCGCGGCGGCAAGATTTCCGCCAGCGACCTCGAAGCCGTGGGCGACGTCATCCCCGTGCAAAAGCGCGATGCCGCGCCGCAGCGCGAGCTGACCGGCGAACGCGCGACCGGCACGGTCAAGTTCTTCAACGCGATGAAGGGTTTCGGTTTCATCACCCGTGATGACGGCCAGCCCGATGCCTTCGTGCACATCAGCGCGGTCGAACGCTCGGGCATGTCGGGCCTCAACGAGGGCGACCGGCTCGAGTTCGACATCGAAGTCGATCGACGAGGCAAGTATTCGGCGGTCAACCTCCAGCCCAAGCAAGGCTAAGGCCTGCAGGGCGCGGCTCCGGCAAACCGGGGCCGGTTGACAGCCAGAAACACGCAGATGGCGGCTCCCGGCGGGCCGCCATTTGTCGTTTTCCTCTCCGCCGGATGTGAACAAGAAGGACAGGTCCCATGTCGATTACCCCGCTCATGCCAGTCTATCCCCGCTGCGGCTTCCGGCCGGTGCGCGGTGATCACTGCCATCTGATCGGGGAGGACGGCCGCCGATGCCTGGATTTCGCCAGCGGCATCGCGGTGAACCTGCTGGGCCATTCGCATGACGGGCTGATCGGCGCGATCCAGCGCCAGGCGGCAACGCTGATGCACGTCTCGAACCTCTATGGCAGCCCCCAGGGCGAACACCTTGCCCAGCGGCTGGTCGACCTGACCTTTGCCGACACGGTGTTCTTCACCAATTCGGGCGCCGAGGCGGTGGAATGCGCGATCAAGACGATCCGCGCCTATCACCAGAGCGCGGGCAACGGCCACAAGTACGAGATCATCACCTTCAAGAACGCCTTCCACGGGCGGACCATGGCGACGATCAGTGCCAGCAACCAGGACAAGATGCACAAGGGCTTCATGCCGCTGCTGCCGGGCTTCAAGTATGTCGATTTCGACGATCTGGCCGGCGCGAAGGCGGCAATCGGCCCGAACACCGCCGGGTTCCTGGTCGAACCGATCCAGGGCGAGGGCGGGATCCGTCCGGCCTCGGATGAATTCATGCACGGCCTGCGCGCGCTGGCCGACGAGCATGACCTGCTGCTGGCGCTGGACGAGGTGCAGTGCGGGGTCGGCCGGGCCGGCACGCTCTATGCCTATGAACAGTACGGGATCGAACCCGATGTGCTGGCCACGGCCAAGGGCATTGGCGGCGGTTTCCCGATGGGCGCGTGCCTGGCCACCGAAAAGGCGGCGCGCGGGATGGTGATCGGCACCCACGGCTCGACCTATGGCGGCAACCCGCTGGCCATGGCGGCGGGCGAGGCGGTGCTGGATGCCGTTGCCAACGAGGAATTCATGGCCGAGGTTCGCGCCAAGGGCGAACGGCTGCGCAGCCGCATCGAACAGTTCATCGGCAACTACCCGAACCTGTTCGAACTGGTGCGCGGGCGCGGGTTGATGATCGGGCTCAAGATGAAGTTCGAAACCCGCGAATTTGTGGCGCACCTGCGCGACAATCACAACCTGCTGACCGTGGCGGCCGGCGATCAGACGGTGCGGGTCATTCCGCCGCTGGTGATTGACGATAGCCACATCGATGAATTCATGGACAAGCTGTCGGCCGGTGCCGCCAGCTTCCAGCCGCCGGAGGCTGCGTGATGGTAAAGCATTTCCTTGAACTGTCCGATGCGGGGGGCAATGGCCTCGCCGCGATCCTCAACGATGCGACCACGCGCAAGGCTGCGCGCAGCGGCCGTCCCGAAGGCTGGGTCGATGCCGATGCGCCGCTCAAGGATCGCGTGCTGGCGATGATCTTCGAAAAGAACTCCACCCGCACGCGGGTGTCGTTCGACATGGCGATGCGCCAGCTCGGCGGATCGGCGCTGATCCTCGATGCCGGGACCACGCAATTGGGGCGGGGGGAAACGGTGGCGGATACCGCGCGGGTGCTTAGCCGCATGGTTGATGCGATCATGATCCGCACCGACGATCACGCCAAGATCGAGGAACTGGCCCATTACGCCGGCGTGCCGGTGATCAACGGGCTGACCGACCGGTCGCACCCGTGCCAGATCATGGCCGATCTGCAGACGCTGATCGAACACGGCAAGGCGCTGCCCGGGCTGGAAGTGGCCTGGCTGGGTGATGGCAACAACGTGCTCAACTCGATCGTCGAGGCGGCCGGGCTGCTCGGCTTCAACGTACGGATCGGCGTGCCGGAAGGCTACGATTCCGATCCGGCCTATATCGCCGCGGCGCGTGAGCGCGGCGCGCGTATCACGATCACCCGCAGCGCGCAGGAAGCCGTGGCCGGGGCGGACGTGGTGGTCACCGACACCTGGGTGTCGATGGGCCAGGCCGGGGGCGATGCCAAGATCGCGGCGATGATGCCCTACCAGGTCAATGATGCGCTGATGGCCGGGGCCAGGGACGACGCGCTGTTCCTGCACTGCCTGCCCGCGCACCGCGGCGAGGAAGTGACCGACGCGGTGATCGACGGGCCGCATTCGGTGGTCTGGGACGAGGCGGAAAACCGCATCCACGCCCAGAAAAGCGTGCTGCGCTGGGTGTTCGGCCAGCTGTGAGCGAAGCCTTGACCCCGCCCGCCGCTGAAACCGGGTTCGACCGGGTGCTGGGCTTCACCATCCCGGAGCGCGATGCGCGCGGCCGGGTGGTGCGGCTTGGCCCGGTGCTTGATACGGTGCTGTCGGCGCACGACTATCCGCCGCCGATCCGCCACCTGCTGGCCGAAGCCCTGGTGCTGACCGCGCTGATCGGCTCGCTGCTCAAGGACGAGCAGGGCCAGTTGACCATGCAGGCCCAGACCCAGGCCGGGATCGTCGACCTGCTGGTCTGCGACTATCGTGGGGGGGAAGTGCGCGGCTATGTCCGCCATGATGCCGAACGGCTGGCCGCGCTGGGCGCGAACCCGACGCTGAAGGCGCTGTTCGGCGAAGGGTATTTGGCGATCACGTTCGACCTCGCCAGCGCTGGCGAACGTTACCAGGGGATCGTCCCGCTCGAAGGGGATTCGCTGGCCCAGGCCTGCGAAAGCTACTTCGCCCAGTCCGAACAGGTCCCGACCATGATCCGCGTCGCGATCCGTTCGGACAAGCAGGGCTGCGTGGGCGGCGGGCTGCTGGTGCAGCACCTGCCCGAAGGCGAGGAAGGGCGCGAGCGGCTGCACGTGCAGCACGATCATCCGCACTGGGAGCACGTCAAGGCACTGGCCGGTTCGCTGCGCCATGACGAGTTGGTCGATCCCGCGCTGTCGATGGAAACGCTGCTCTGGCGCCTGTTCCACGAGGAAAGCGAAGTGCGGGTGCTGTCGGGCGCGCCGCTGTCGCGCGGCTGCCGGTGCAGCGCCGAATACTATCGTTCGGTGCTGGCCAAGTTCGGCGAAGAACAGCTGGCCGAAATGCGTGACGAAGCCGGCAAGATCGTGGTCGACTGCGCGTTCTGCTCGAAGTTGTTTGAAATCGCCGCGTAAACGCTCCGTTCATCGTTAATCGTGCACGGCTGACCGCACGGCGTCGCCATGCTACAAGCGATTCCACATCGCCAGGCCATCTTGGCGACGACAACAGGTGGCCAAAAGGGCACGACCAGTGGGGAAGAAGTTTCTGCGCAATGTCGGGATTGCCGCTGCGGTGCTGTTCGCCGCGGCCGCGCCCGTGGCCGGACAGGGGCCGCAGCTCGCCATGCTTGACCAGCTGGACGGCGGCCGCTGGGTTCTGCGCATGCGCGAGCCCGGTGCCCCGACCGAAGCCTTGTGTGTGGCTACGGGCCGCCGCCTGATCCAGCTGCGTCATCCCGATGCCAGCTGCGACCGGGTGGTGGTGCAGGACAGCCCCAGCGAAG
The DNA here is from genome assembly GCF_041905565.1 of Novosphingobium sp. GTDB lineage: Bacteria > Pseudomonadota > Alphaproteobacteria > Sphingomonadales > Sphingomonadaceae > Novosphingobium. Next base: position 12,600 of record NZ_JAYRKX010000016.1, read on the forward strand.
TGACAGTGCAGTATACCTGCCGCGGCCGGGGCTATGGCCGCACCCACATTCGCAAGGAAACCAACCGGCTGGTCCAGATCGACAGCCAGGGCATCGCCAACGGCTTGCCGTTCGAATTCAACGCCGAAGCGAGACGCGTGGGGGACTGCGGCGCCTGATCCCATTGCCTTGCCTGCGCGCGCAGGCTAGCCCGGCATGATGCAGCTTGGTGATGAGGCAAAGGGTCGTGATGCGGTGGTGCTGCTGTCAGGCGGCCTCGATTCCATGGTCTCTGCGGCCCTCGCGCGCGAAGCGGGCTATCGCCTCAATGCCCTGACAATCGACTACAACCAGCGCCACCGCCGCGAGATCGACGCTGCGCGAGACATTGCTGCCGAACTTGGCGCGGTGCGCCACGTCGTTCTGCCGCTCGACCTTCGCCAGTTTGGCGGATCGGCGCTGACCGACGACATCGCGGTGCCCAAGGACGGCGTCGGGGCGGACATTCCGGTCACTTACGTCCCGGCGCGCAACCTGGTGTTTCTCTCGCTGACCCTGGCCTGGGCCGAAGCGATCGGCGCGCGCGACCTTTTCATCGGGGTCAATGCGCTCGATTATTCGGGCTATCCCGATTGCCGCCCGGAATTCATCGCCGCCTTCCAGGACCTGGCGCGACTGGCGACCAAGGCCGGGGCCGAAGGCGGTGATTTCACCATCCATGCACCGCTGCAGTTCCTCGGCAAGGACGACATCGCCCGCGAGGCGATCCGGCTGGGGCTTGATCCAGCGATGAGCTGGTCGTGCTATGATCCCTTGCCCGATGGCCGGGCCTGCGGGCTGTGCGACAGCTGCCGATTGCGCAAGGATGGCTTTGCCCGGGCGGGGCTGACTGACAACACCAATTACGCCGCCTGATCCACAAACGGGGAGAGTTTCCGCATGGACGACCAGCTGCAAGCCGATTCCGCATCGAACCAGGCCACACCATACAGCTGGTACGTGCTGGGTGTGCTGGTGGTGGTCTACGTGCTGAATTTCATCGACCGCCAGATCATCTCGATCCTCGCGCTCGACATCAAGCATGACCTGGGCCTGACCGATAGCGACATGGGCTTCCTGGGCGGGGCGGCCTTTGCCGTGTTCTATGCGCTGTTCGGGATTCCGCTGGGACGGCTGGCCGACAACTGGAGCCGGGTGCGGCTGCTCAGCCTGGGTTTGTCGCTGTGGTCGGCGATGACCGCGCTGTCAGGGTTCGCGCAGAACCAGTTGCAGCTGACCCTGGCGCGCATGGGCGTGGGCATTGGTGAGGCGACCGCGAGTCCAACCGCCTATTCGCTGATTTCGGATTATTTTCCCAAGCGCCAACGGGCGACCGCGCTGGCGATCTATTCCTCGGGCCTGTACCTGGGCGGCGGGGTTTCGTTGCTGATTGGGGCGAAGATCGGCCAGACGTGGAACGCGGCCTATCCCGGAGGTGGTCCGCTGGGCCTGGTCGGCTGGCAGGCCGCCTTCCTGGCGGTCGGCATTCCCGGTCTCTTGGTTGCGCTGTGGGTGGCCAGCCTGCGCGAGCCGATACGCGGTGCGATGGATGGCACGCCGACCCGGGCCGAGCCCAATCCCTTCGGCCAGTTCCTGTTCGACCTTTCGTCGATCGTCCCGCCCTTTACCCTGATCGGTGCGGCGCGGCGGGGGCCGGCGGCGCTGGCCATCAACCTTGTCGTCGCTGCGGGGCTGTCGGCATTCGCCTGGTGGATGATCCAGCTGACCGGGGCTCTGGCGCAGTGGCTGGCGGTCGGCGTGGGCTATTACGCGGTGTTCTCGTGGGCCTGCGTCCTGCGGCAGAAGGATCCGGCTACATTCAGGCTGATCTGGGGGACGCCGGCCTTCATCTGCACCACGCTGGGCTACAGCATGGTCTCGCTCGCGGCCTATGGGCTGTCGTTCTGGTCTGCGCCCTATGCCGAACAGGTGCTGAAGCTGCCCAAGTCGGAGCTGGCCTTCATCCTGGGTGCCAACGGCGCACTCAGTGGCTTCCTGGGCGTAATCATCGGCGGGCGGTTGGCCGATGCGCTGCGCGCGCGCCACCCATCGGGGCGCATCCTGATGATCTTGTTCGGGGTGATTGCGCCGGCCCTGCCGATCTGGATTGGTTACACCACACCCGATCCCACCATGTTCTATGTGATGAATTTCCTGGCAGGGCTGTTTGGCGCCGCCGCATTGGGAGCCGCAGCGGCAACTACGCAGGACCTGGTCCTGCCGCGGATGCGGGGCACGGCCACGGCGGCCTTCTTCCTGGGCACGACCTTGGTTGGCCTGTGCTTTGGTCCCTACATGGTCGGCCAGATTTCCGATCTGGCCGGCACCATGGTCGACGGCAGACTGGTCGGCGATCTGCGGACAGGGATCCTGGCGCTGATCGGGGTTGCGCCCATCGCGGTCGTCCTGCTGATTTTCGCCTATCGCGCTGTCCCCGGCGCCGAAGCGACCTTGGCCGAGCGGGCCGGGGAAAGCGCCTGATCTACCGATTCAACGGCGCTGCAGCACGCCGCAGGCGATCCGCTTGCCGCTGTTGCCGCTAGGGTCGGTGCGATAGTCGTCCGCATCGGCGTGGACCACGATCGCCGTGCCATCCGCGTCGAACAGGTGTTGCTCGATCTCGGCCCGGGTGCCCTTGAGCTGGACAGTGACACTGCCCGCGCCGGCTGTTCCAGCGGTGATGTTGGGCAGATCGCCCAGATGGCTGCCGGCGGGATTGTCCGCGCCATGCTGATGCCCGCCCGGATTGAGGTGCGGTCCGGCTGACGTGAAGTCTGGCGCGGCGCATTTGCCGACAGCGTGCAGGTGCAGGCCATGCGGACCTTGCGGCAGCCCGGCGATGGCCACAGCGAGCGTGACCTGATCCCCGGCTGCCAGCAATTGCAACGTGCCGGCCGGCAGGCCGTTGGCGGAACTCAGGCTGGCTGCACCGAGCCGGGCCGTGGGGACCTGGCCCACGGTCGAGCAGCCGCCGAGCAGTGCGAGGGCAGAGAGGCAAAGGGGGAGGGTAATGCGCATCGTCGTCTCCTTGATTGGGGACGTGATGCCACGGCGACCATCACAAAGAAAAGGGGGCCGGATCGCTCCGGCCCCCCAATCTTTCTGCGCCTTGCGGCTGCTTACATGCCCGAACCCGGACCGTAGGTGATTTCCACCCGGCGGTTCTGGAGTTCACGCACGCCGTCGGCAGTCGGGACGCGCGGGTTGTTTTCACCGAAGCCCTGGCTGCTGATCGCGCCATCGGCCACGCCGTGCGTGGTCAGATAGCCGCGGACCGAAGCGTTGCGACGTTCCGACAGGCCCTGGTTGTAGGCGGGCTTGCCCGAACGGTCGGCATAGCCGGCCAGCATGATCGGCACGTTGTTGCAGTTGCCGTACGCGGTGATCGCGCTGTCGAGGATCGAAGCGGCTTCCGGCGTGATGTCCGACTTATCCCAGTCGAAGAACACGATGTACGGACCCTTGTTGCACACGACCACCGGCGGCGGAGGCGGCGGGGGCGGCGGGGGCGGCGGGGGCGGCGGGGGCGGCGGGGGCGGCGGCGGAGCCACCGGTTCCGGAGCGCCACCGAAGTTGTAGCCCAGCGTCAGCATCAGCGAGTGCGAACGGAAGCGGGTACGGATGTTCTTGCCCGCGACGTTGACCAGATCGTTGCCGAACTGGTTGTAGAAGCGATACTTCAGACCTAGGTCGACATTGCTGGTGACGGGCATGCGCACGCCGGCCAGGGCCTGCCACGCAAAGCCGGTGTCCGAATCGACAACGTCAAGGGTGTTCGGCTTGGTGACCAGCAGCGAGTTCTTCACGCGGCCTACGCCGACGCCGCCACCGACGAAGCCCTGCAGGCTGTCATCCGGGCCGAAATCAACCAGGCCGTTGAGCATGAAGCTGAGCGCTTCGGCACCGCCACCGGTCTTGGTGTCGTCGTAGTTCAGGGTCGGGCTGCGGTAGCGCTTTTCCTCGGCGCGACGATAGCTCGCTTCGGCTTCGAGGCGGAACGCGCCGAAGTCGTAACCGACGATGCCACCGAAGTCGTAGCCGGCCTTGGTTTCAAGAATGCCGAGGTTGCTCTGACCCGTCATGTTCTGGATGTCTTCGACGATGGTGCCGCCGGCATCACCTTCGACGTACCAGGAATTGTCACGAGCCAGGGCAGGCGTCGCGATGGCCGTGGTGGCCAGCGCCATCCCAATGACCAGTTTCCGCATTATCGTTTTCCCCTTTTTAACAGGATTGAACCACCGAGTGCGCGTTTTTCTAACGGCTTACAATTCCCGGTGCAAGCGTTCAAACAGCACAAGTGTTGCAATTATGCCGCGATTTCGAGGCGGAATTCCATGAAACGACTGGAAAATACGGTCAGAGCGAGCAGCACTGCGGGCAATCGAAATGCGTTGGATTGCCGCGGGTCAGGCAGGGGGTAGAACTCCTGCGGTGGTCAGCGCTGCAACAACTTCGGCAATGGCGGACCGCGCCTGTGAGTCGACTGTTGCGCCGCCGCTGGGAACGGCAGGCCGACTTGCCTGGTGCCAGCCGCCGGCAAAGCGCACGATCTGCCCGGCCTGGCGGTCCAGCGCGATCATCCCGTCCCGCGGCTGGGCGAACAGCCAGTTCCCCGAACAGAAGCAGGCGAGCTGGCCCGCCTTGCCGGTCCACGCGCCGGTTGCCCCGCTGCCGACCAGCCAGCATTGACCGTCTTGCGGACTGCCGGGCGGGGCGGTCAGCTGCCCTTCAAGCACCAGGTGCAGCAGCGCGTCGAGCCGCGCCAGGGCCTCGTTGACGTGACCTTCTTTCTGGGCCTGTCCGGCGAACAGCAGTGGCAAGGCAAAGCGCGGGCTGCTGGTTTCGAAAATCGGATCGGTCATCGTTCAAGTCCTTGATATGATGCGAAGGCTTTGTTCATGTCAGGGCAGCGTCAGGACCAGTGCGTCGGACTGGCCGTGGTCGCCCAATTGCCGGATCGAGAGGGGGCCGGATGGCGCCAGCGCGGTCAATTCGGCCAGGGTTGCCGCCGGGATGACCAGCGCCGGACTGGTGGTTGTCCAGGTTGCCAGCGGCGCGGATGGCGGGCCGAACGCGACGTGGTAAATCTCGGCCTGTTCGTTGAGCGGCGTGTCGATCCCGTCGTCCCAGCGCCAGCCGCCGCGCGCGCGCCGCACCCAGTCGATCGCCAAGTCGCCGCCGGCCAGCAGGTTGGCTTTACCATGCACGGGCGAGAGCGGGCGCAGGCCGATCCCGGCAAGGGCAATGGTGCTGGATACCGGCGCGCCGTCGCCCATGCCGATGGCCGCGATCCGGGTGCCCGGAACGGTGCCGACCACCGCCGGATCGAGCATCGTGCCGGTCCCGTCGAGCAGCAGGAACGGCTCTCCGGCAGCATGTAGGCCCAGCGCGGTTTCGGTGCCGCCGCGCCCGCGCCACAGCCCGGACAGGCGCCACCGCCCGCCGCCAAGCGGCGCCGCATCGGCGAACTGGATGATCTCCTGGCCGAGCAGGACCCGGTTCGCGCCCAGTGCCAGTTGGCGCTGGCTAGCCCCGGGCAGGGACAGGTCCGGCGCGTCCAGTTGCACATCGACCGAGCCATGCCGGTCGAACAGCAAGGGCGAGGCGAAAGGCAGCGCGGTCTCTGCGTGACCCAGAACGGCGCGGTCGCGCCCGGTAACGCCAAGCGGCAGCAGCGCGCCGTCCCCCTGGTCGAGATAGAGGCTTGCGCCCGCCCAACTCGCGCCGGGCGAACTGGCAGCGGCAAGCAGCAACGGCACCGGGGTGCCGGGATTGCCGTCCCACGGCAATTCGCAGGCGATCAGGCTGGTCGTGCCGGCCGTCAGGTCCGGTGCCAGCGCCGGGCGGCCGGGATCGGCCCCGGTGGCGGAGGGACTGTTCGGTGCGGCACGAACCAGCGCCAGATCGACGCCGTGCTCGCGCCATTCCCATTCGCGCACTTTCCAGCGTCCGGGGTGGTCGGGCAGCGTGACCAGGGCGCCGGGGCGCACCGCCGGATCGATCTGGGTCACGCGCCAGGCGATGGTCTGGCGGCCCCAGTTCTGGCGATGCGCGGCGGATTCGACCAGCGCGCGCGCGGTGCCGGCGCTCATCGCGGCGGGTAACTCGATGGCGCGCGGCTGGCCCGGTAGCGGCCGGCCCGAGGCGCGCTGCGCGCCCGGCTGGAAATCGCGGTCGACATCGTAATAGCGCAGGATCGCGAGCGGCTGCTCCTCGCCCGGCGCGCGCTTGCGGGCGAAGCCAGCGTTGCCGCCGAAATCGTCCTGCGACGCCGATGTCGCGGCTTCGGGCAGGGGAAGGGCGGCGGCCTGCAAGCGCTCGGGCCGGATGGCCAGGGCATCGTCGCAGGCATCGCAATCGAGCGGGTAGAGCGGGTCGAGCGCGCTGAGCAGATCGGCAATCGGACCGTCGGCGGACAGGCCTGCCAGCCCGGTCAGTTCCAGCTCTGCGTCACAGTGTTCGATCACGCCGTCGAGCAACTCGGCCACGGACAGCGCGGCCTCATCGGCCACCACTTCGAAAGTCAGCGCGGGGATGCGGTTGCCGAAATCGGCCAGTTGCAGGTCCTCGAACACAGCATAGGCCAGACCGCGCCAGGCGGGGCAGCGGTCGGTCCCTTCGGCGGCCTCGATCAGGGGATCGGGGGCCTGATCGCCCTCGCCGGTGTAAAGGCGCATGGTCCCGCCGGTCTTGAGATCGCCCGCCGCGCCGCGCAGCAGTTTGCCATCGGCCCAGATCCGCCCGACCGACAGGACCTTGCGGCTCGACAGCGCGACCGCGAACGAGGCGGTGTAGCTGTAAGTGGTGGTCGATGGCTTGCCCTTGCCGCCGCCCTGCTTTTCGCGGTGCTCGACCAGGTCGGTTGCCCAGATGATCTGTCCGGCCACCCGCATGCGGCCGAACTGGCGCGGGATGGCTAGGCCATAGCTGGAGGTGGAAGCCGACAGTTCGGCCAGGCGGGGGCCTTCGCGGGGGCCGGGGCGAAACACGAGGCTATCGACCTGGCGCCCGGCCAGCGCGCCGATCACGCCGCCCAGCGGGCCGCCAAGCATCGTGCCAAGAGTGGTGAACAGCAGGGTGGCCATGATCGGACCTCAATTGCAGGGCGCGGGGCGCCAGTGATGGATGACTTCGCCGGTGGGCATCACGCTGTGCCGCACCACGCGGCGCAGCCCGGCATGGGCATGGATCCAGTCGCCAGCGAGGCCATGGACCGCGAGATGGAACTGCGCCGGACCGACCCGCAGCAGCACCGCATCGCCTGGGGCAAACGGCGGGGCGGCGATGACGAAGCCCGCCTCGGCCGGGCTGGGCAGCCAGGCAGCGGCGTCGCGCAGGCGCAGGGCATAGCCATTGGGCAGGCGCACCTGATGGCCGCAGCGGTGCAGTGCGGCTTCGAGCAGGCCGATGCAGTCCAGCCCGGTGGCCGGATCGCGCCCGCCCAGCCGGAACCGGGTGCCGACAAGTGCCTGCGCGGCCTCCGCCAGGTCTGCCCCGGTCATTGCACGGGCGAGGGGTAGCGGGTGACGAGGTCGTTGCCCGGCAGGAAGGGTTCGCCCTGGAAGTTGACGGCATTGCCGAACCGGGTGGCGCAGGTGTCCAGCGTGCGGTCGCAGCCTTCGCGCAGCAGCACGCGGGCACCGGCCGGGGGCACCAGGTCAAGCGGCTGGTCCAGCACCAGGGCGGTGCCATCGAGCGCGGCGATGCCCATGGCCAGCCCCGCCAGCGGACCGTCGAGCCAGCGCAGCTGCCCGCCCACCAGCAAAGCCGGATGGGCCGCAGTGGTCACGCTGACGCTGTTGGCGGCGAGATCGCAGGTGGCCACGACCCCGTGATGATCGAACCGCGCGCCCGGCAGCGCGCAGCCCGGGCCGCAGAATGCGGCGCGGCAGCTGGGGCTGGTGCGCGGCACCGGATCGCGCAGCAGCTCCGTCTTGCGCGATTGCAGCGTGGCAGTGAATTCCCCCGCCTGTTCCGCGACCGTGCCGATCGCACCGCGATAAAGCACGTGGCTGTCCAGGCTTTCCCAGTCGACCAGCCCGATCAGCACACGGGCCTGGTCAAACCGGCCCAGCGCCAGATCGGCGGCGGAGATCGAATCGTGGCTCAGCGCGCCTTGCACTTCGGCGCTGTCGGGTTCCAGATCGGCCGAACGGCGGATCGCGCTGGGCACCATGCCCGGCGTGGCGCGGTGGTTGACCCCGTCGAAGCGCAGGTCGCGGTCGTGGGTGGTGAAGCCCAGCGTCACCCCGTCGCGGCGCAGCACCCGCCAGAAGGTGGCGACCGTTTCCAGCGGCGTGTCGAACCAGACGCGGGTCACAGCTCGGCCTCGCGGATCTCGATCACCGGCACGCTGGGCGCCTCGCCCGCGGCAAAGGCGGCGCCGGACACGTCGAGCCGGTCTTCGGCAAAGCGCACCGGCACGTCGAAAGTGAAGCCGGCGCGCACCGCCTTGCCGACCGGGGGCGGCGCGGCAAAGGCGATCACGCCGCCCGGCTCCAGCGTCCAGCCGCTGGCGCTCACCCCGTCCACGCTGACGGTCACGCTGTCGGCATGGGGGCGGGTGATGCGGCGGACCTGTTCAGCCTCGCCCGCGCCATAGCGCTTGACCAGGGGGAAGCTGCTGACGGTGCCATCGCCCATGCCCAGCAGCTGGTCGGTCATACCGGGCGTTCCGGTCATCCCGTTCGAGCTGTGGTCCGACGGGTCGCGCAGGCGAAAGCCGCGCGCCGCGCCGCGCCGGGCGCGGAAGAAGGCGATCAGCGTGCCCAGTTCCGTTTCCGAGCGGATCCCGGGCCCAACATCGAAGCGCAGCCGCGCGTTCGACCACAGGCTGTTGCGGCGTTCGAACCCGGACGCGGTGACCGCGACCGAGGTGGAGAATTCCGGCGTTACCGTGGCGTCGCGGCCCAAGGCGAGCGGATAGGGCAGATCATCGAAGGGCAGCATCTCGCTCTCCTCGGCAGTGGGGGGCAGGCGGACGAAGCCGTCGCGGCAAACCTGCGGCAGCGCCCAGACAAAGCGCTCATGCGCGCCGCGCTGGCCGGCCTGGTCCAGCCCGGCGTCGATCCGTTCCCACAGGGCGGTATCGCCGGGCAGCAGCACGAAGCCGCCCAGGTAGTCCTGCTCGCCGGGCGGATATCCCAGCCGGGCGTTGACCGTGGCATAGGCCGCGCGGCGCCAGGCATCGGCGCCGGCGGTCAGCCAGTCGTAATCCTCCACCTGCAGGCGGTCATAGGCCGGGCTGGCCCAGCCCACGGGCAGGTTGGCGCGCAGCATGTCCGGCATCGCCGGGTCGAGCACGGTGGGCGTGAAGACCAGCAGCAGCACTTCGGTGCTCGCCGGGCTGACGGATGCGCGCACCGCATCGCGCAGCGCGGCGGTCGATCCGGCCAGCAGCGCGCCGGCGGCGTCGAGCAGCGCCTTTTGCGCAGCGTTCAGCGGCTGGCGCAGATCGGGGATAGCCACCGGGCTGCCGCCCAGCGCGGCCACGCTTGCGGCATCGTAGATGCACGGGCGGCCATCGGCCATGATCCACCACCACGGCTCGCCGATCTGGAACCGCACCGCCGCCCCGGCATCGCGGAGCAACTGCGCGAAGGCTGCGCCGACCGATTGCAGCCAGGCCATCGCCCCGCTGTGCGCCGGGCTGAGCAGGGCTGACGGCGGGTCCCACCCGGTCCGGGCCGGATCGCCATTGGCGGCACGCTGCTGCCAGGCATCGGGGCAGTGCTGGGCCAGCAATTCGTAAGACAGCGAGGCGATGGGCGCGAAGCCCGCCGCCTGGGCCAGGGCAAAGAACTGCGCATGCCAGGCCCGCGCCGGGCCGGCCAGCGGATCGCCGCTGGCCTGGGCCAGGAAGGCCCCGCTCACCGCGCCGAGCCGCATGTAGTGGCTCATCCCGACATAGTGCAGCAGACTGCCGCGATAGCCCAGTTGCAGGACATTGCGGATCAGCCGGGCTGGGGCCTGGTTGCAGCAATCGTCATAGGCGGTGGCCATGGCCAGGCCGTGCGGCGGGACGATCACGTCGCCCAGTTCCAGCATGGCGCGGTGGCCGGTGCAGCGGATCTGGGTCAGTTCCACCCAGCCGTTTGCGGCCATGGCGAGCGGCGCGGTCGATCCGGCGACATAGCCGGGCGCGACCAGCGAAATGAACATCCGGTCGATCCGCGCCGGGTGCACCGGATCGCCCCCGGCCACGGTCCAGCCGCCGGTCAGCGCGGAAAAGGGCAGGGTGACCAGCGCGTCATCGGGCGTGCCCTGGGCATAGTTCCACAGCCGCACGTACCAGACATGCGCCGCGCCGCTGGCGTCCTGGCCCTCGATCGTCAGGGTCGGGCCGTTGACCGCATCGAGCGGCAACACGCCCGCCGAGCGCCAGCGGAACGCCAGTGTGGTGCGCGAATAGTCGCGGTCGGTGGCATAGGCGAGCAGCGGGTGATCGAGCTTGTCCTCGCTCGCCCAGATCAGCCCGGCCAGATCGCCTTCGCGCAGGAAAGTGGCGTCGATCCGCAAGGCGTCAGGCGCGGTGGTGGTCAGCGCGGCCAGCATCGGGCGCGGGAAATCGACGGTCCAGAAGCGCGGGTCGAAGCGCTGGATCCAGTCGCTGTCCTGCCCTTCGCGCCGCTTGGCGAGCCAGAAGGCCATGGGATTTTCCTTTCCTCAAAGCTCGCCCAGGGCGCGGCGCACCGCGCTGGCTACCTGGCGGCTGGAGCGTTGCAGCGCCTGCGGGGCGCTCGCGCCGGACGGGGCGGAGATGTTGATCGACACCCGCACGTCGCGCGGTTTGGTGCCAAGGCCCGGCTCGATCCGCCCGGCGCTGGTCGGCACGAACAGTTCCGGTCCGCGCTCGCCGACCAGGAACGGCCGGTTGGGGCTGACCGGCCCGCCGGTGGCGCGCCCCGGCAGGCCGAGCGCCGCGCCGAGCAAGCCGCCGAGGTTGAGCGCCCCACCGAGGAGGCCGCCCGCACCGCCGGAGCCGCCGGAAAACAGGCCGCTCACGGCCTGGGCGGTGATCTGGTCGATCACGTTGAAGGCCACGCGCTTCAGATCGTCGAAGCCCAGGCTGCCCTTGCGGATGGCCGAGAGCAGGCCGCGTTCCAGCACGTTGCCGGCCTTGTCGAAGCCGTCCACCAGGGTGTTGTCGAAAGTGCCGCGCATCGCGGCCAGATCCTGCGCGAAGCCCTGGGTATTGGCGCGCACGTCGATCAGCAGGCTATCAACCGGGTCGGTCATTTTCGCGCTCCATCATGCGGTTCAGGTCACTGCGGGAGAGGGGAGAGCCGTCAGCCGCGGGCGGGGCCAGCACGCAGGCCAGTTCGGCCGGGGTCGCGGCCCAGAATTCGGCCGGCCGCCAGCCCAGCAGCCGCGCGGCCAGCCCTGCCAGCCGCACGGCGCCGGGGGCGAACCGCGCATCGCTCATGCGCGGGCATCGCCCTGCAGGATCTGGCCGAGCAGCACGCGCAGCGGCGCGCTGGCGCGGGCGAGGCCGAGTTCGGTCACGGCCTGGCCCACGGTGTCGCGGCTCAATCCGTCGCGGCTGGCCAGGCAGTGCCAGAACAGCGCGACCATTTCAGCGAGGCGCAGTTGCCCCGCGCCCGCGCGTTCGACCAGGGCGAACAGCGGGCCCAGTTCCTCCTCGGCGGCGACCAGCGCGGTGAAGCTGGGGCGCAGCAGGCGGGGGACACCGGCGAGGTCCAGGCTGGCCTCGCCCCGGTGCGGATTGGCGGGGGCGCTATCGTCGGGCGTCACGCCGGCACCACCTCGCCCGAGCTTTCGAGCGACAGGGTGTAATTGCGTTCGCCGTTGAAATCCCCGGCATAGTCGAGCTTCTGGACCAGGAAACGCCCACGCAGCTTTTCGCCGCCTTCGAAGCTCAGCTCGTAATCGTCGAGCGTCCCGGCCATGGCATTGGCGCGGATCTGGGCTTCGGCGGCGCTGCCGAGGAAGATCCCCGCTGCGCTGACCGAGACGTGGCGCACGCCTGCGCCCGAGAGCATTTCACGCCAGCCGCCGCTTTCCTTGGTGGTGATCACCACCGGATCGCCGGTGATCGACATCTGGGTGGTGCGCAGGCCCGCAACGGTGCGATAGGTCGGCGTCGGCGCGCCATCGGAAATCTTGAGCAGGAAGGCGCTGCCTTTCTGGGCGGTCATGGGCGTTCTCCTTGTGGATGGGGTCAGTCCGCCAGCAGGCGGAAACGGTATTCGACCAGCACGGCGCGGGTGTTGGCGGGGCGCTGTTCGGCGCGGGCGCGCAGGAACTGGCTGGTCACCACCTGAAAGCCGGGCTGCACGGCGGGCAGCGCGGCCAGACGCGCTTCGAGCGTGGCCACCAGCGTGCCGGCCGTGGCGGGATCGTCGCCCCGGCAGTGCAGTTCCAGGGCCAGGCGCACTTCGCGGCCCTGGCGGTCCTTGGCGCTCCAGTCGGCGCTGGCGCTGGCGGCGATCGCCAGCCACGGCAGGGCGGTGCGGGTGGGCGCTTCCTCGACGATCGCGTTGAGGGCGGCGGCCAGCGTGGCATCGGCCTTCAGCCAGTCGATCAGCGCGGCGCGCAGGGCGATTTCCATCGCGCTATCCTTTCGTGAACAGGGGCCAGAGCAGGGCGGGGCGGCGCCAGCCCAGCTCGGGCGGGATGGCATGCTGGCGCAGGCGCGCTTCGGCCAGCCGCGCGGCCTGCTTGGTCAGCCGGGCGACCAGCTGGTCGAACGGGCCGGTCATGCCAGCCGCAGCGCGCGCCACGGGCGCCACAGCGCGGCGACCGCGGCGGGAGGAATGGCAGCGCCAGCCCCGCCATCCTCGCGGGCGCGGTACTGGTGCGCGGCCAGCCGGATCACGCCGTGGCGCAGCGCTTCGGGCAGGCTGGCCCAGTCCGGGGCCAGCCCGGCGGTGAAGGTCACGGCCACCCGCCCGGCGCTGCCGGGGTTGAGCACGCGGACCAGCCCGTGGCCATCGGCGTCGAGGTCGATCGCATAGTCGCCCACCGGCAGGGCAAAGCGCGCGCCCTCGGCGGGAATGCCGCTGACCTGGGTAATGGCCTGGACGGGCCGGGCGGCGAGGCGCTGCCAGTCGGCACTGGCAAGAAGCACTTCCTCGCAGGCCTGTTGCAGCGGCATCAGGCCGGTGAACTGTTCGCACAGGTCCAGACTGGCGCGCAGCAGCGCGCCCAGCTGCGCGTCGTCGGCGCTGGTGGTGATGCCAAGCCAGTCCTTCAGCTCGGCGAGGGCCGCCGGCGCGAGCGCGGCTGGCGTAACGATTGCCCGCTTCATGGCGGTCTCCGTGTCCGGGGGAATGGAACAAGCGAATCCCCCGCGCCGCCGTGGGCAGCGGCGCGGGGGCGGCAGGCCGGGGAGGGGAGGACCCGGCCGCGAACCGCTTAGGTCGAGATCTTGAGCAGCTTGATCGCGTCGCTATCCAGCACCTGCCCGCCAACGCGCTTGGTCGCGTAGAAGTTGACGAAGGGCTTGTTGGTGAACGGATCGCGCAGGATCGAGGTCGTGCGGCGCTCGGCGATCAGGTAGCCGTTGCGGAAGTTGCCGAAAGCGATCGGGAAGGCCCCGGCGCCGACATCGGGCATGTCCTCGGCCTCGATCACCGGATAGCCCAGCAGGCGGGCCGGAACGCCTTCCATCACGCCGGGCTGCCACAGGAACGAACCGTCCGCCGCCTTGAACTTGCGCACAGCGGCCAGCGTCTTGCTGTTCATCACCCAGACCGCGCCCTGGCGGTGCCCGCTGCGCAGCGCATGGACCAGGTCGATCAGCTTGAGTTCGGGCGCCGTATCGAAGCCGGTGGCATTGCCCGACACCGCGAACTGCAGCGTGCCGAACGGGCGGGTCGCATCGGCCAGGTTGCTGGTCGGCGCGGCCAGGAAGCCCTTGGGCTGGTTGGTGCCGGTGCCGTTCACGAACGCGGCGCCTTCGGCACGGGCGAATTCGGCGGCCACTTCGTTCGCCAGCCAGCCTTCCAGGTCGAAGTCGGCATCGTCCAGCATGGTCTGGCTGGCCGCCGGGTTGGCATAGAGTTCGCCCATCGGCGGGACGATTTCGTTGAACTTGCCGGTGCTGGTTTCCGGGCGCGCGGCCACTTCGCTGACCCAGCCCGAGGCGGTCCCGCCCGAGGTGACCAGCTTGCGATAGCCAGCGCTGCCGGTCTGGACCACCTGGGCGATCGCGCGGATCGGGCTGATGGCCTTGAGCTGGGCGGAAATCAGCGCGTCGATTTCGCGCGGGACGGCATAGCCGCCATCGGCCAGCACCGCGCCCGAAACCGACTTGAGCTCGGTCTCGCGGCCCTGGCGCAGGTAGCCCTGCACAAAGCCCTTGAGTTCGGGGCTGGGCTGGGCCGAACCGCCCAGCGCCGGGCGGGCGGCGGCGCGGCTGACCTTTTCCAGCCGCGACTTCACTTCCTCGACGTCCGAGCGCAGCGCGCCGAGCGCCTGCTCGGCCGCATCCTGCCGGGCGACAAGATCGAACGAGGCGTCCAGCGCCTCAACCGGTACTGCATTGTCCATGAACATGCCTTTCACGTGAAAATCCGCGCGCTGGCGGAAGGGGGAATCGGGAAATCAGGAAACCAGGTGGACCCGCGCGCCGTGCTGCATCGGGTGGGTGACGAGGCTGACCTCGAACAGCTCGATGTCGCGCAGCTCGCGCCCCTGGGCATCGCGCACGAACTGCCGCGCGCGGTAGCCGAACGACAGGCCGGTCACCGCGCCGCGTTTCAGCGCCGCGGCGGCCCCGCCCTGCGGGTTGTCGATGGTGGCGATCACGCGCAGCCCGCGCGCATCCTCGCCAAGCTGCTCGACCCAGCCGATGCGCAGGTCCGGGCGGTGCTGCCAGAACAGCGGGATCGGATCGCGGCGTTCGGCCAGGGTCCGGGCGAAAGCGCCGGGGCGGATCGTGTCGTGGCCGGCATCGCGCTGGCCGAACAGGGCGGCATAGCCGGCAAAGCGCAGCGCGGGCTCGGCGCCGCTCACTTCAGCAGCTCCGGCAGGCCCAGCCGCCAGGCCATGCCCATCAGCAGGAGGGCGAGCGCGCCGCGCACCACCCAGCCGATCGCGGCTTTCCACGCGCTGGTCTTGGCATCGCGCCAGGCCTGCAGCAGCTGGCGCAGCTCCGACAGATCGATATGGGCGTGCGGATCGTCCAGCCCCATGCGCGACAGGGCGCGTTCGGCGCCCAGTTCGCTCGCTTCCTCCACCACGGCGCGCAGCGTCACGACTGCCGCGCCCTGGTCTTCCGCCTGGACCAGCAGGCGGGCCAGCATCTCGTCACGGTTCATGCTTTGTTCTCCGCAGGAGCCAGCCCCAGCAGGGCGCGCTTTTCGGCATCGGACAGGAACTCGGCGGCGTTGACCTGGCTCCACAGCCGTTCACGGTCTTCGGCGAGGGCAGGCACCCGGTCGGGATCGACCGCCAGTTCCGCGCCCGGAAACCAGGTGTCCAGCCCTTCGGTGATCGCGCCCAGCAGCTTGGCCGCCATGGGCAGCAGGGTCAGCCGCCACAGCGCGCGGTTGGCCTCGCGGTAGTTGGCATAGGTCGCATCGCCCGGCAGCCCCAGCAGCATCGGCGGCACGCCAAAGGCCAGCGCGATGTCGCGCGCGGCGGCGGCCTTGAGCTCGGCAAAGTCCATTTCGGCGGGCGACAGGCTGAGCGCCTGCCACTTCAGCCCGCCTTCCAGCAGCAGCGGCCGCCCGGCATTGGCCATGCCGGAATAGGCGCGGGCCAGCTCGTCCTTCAGCCGGTCGAACTGGTCGGTGCTCAGCCCCGCGCTGTCGCCGGGATCATAGACCAGCGCGCCGCTGGGCCGTGCGGCGTTTTCCAGCAGGCGGCGGTTCCAGTCGGCGGCGGCGTTGTGGGTGGCCACCGCCTGGTCGGCGGCGGACAGGCAGCCCGCGCCATAGTGGTCGTCCGCCGGGTGGAAGTGCTTCACATGGATCAGGTTCGGCGATGCATCCTCGTCCAGCACCGGGATGGTCAGCGTATTGTCCCCCACCTTGTAGGCATAGGCGGCGGGCCAGCCATCGCCCCCGGCGATCACGCTGATCCGTTCGGGGCGCAGCGCGTAGAGTTCCACCGGCGCGCCGGCGGCGTCCTTGATCACCTGAACATAGGCGTTGCCGTGCAGCAGCAGGTGGCTGGCCAGCGTTTCAAGCAGGCCCTGCCCGCCGCTGGTCGCCTTGACCAGGGCCAGCAGGCGCGGCTCTGCCACTTTCAGCGGCGCGCCGCCGATCCCTTCGGCCACCAGCCGCACCGCGCGCTGCGCCACCGGGTTATCAAGATAGGCCCGCCTGACCGCGCCATTGTATTCGAACGGCGCGCGCGCGCTGCCCTCGGCAAAGAACCAGGGCGAAGTGAAATTGCGCGCCAGCGGCACGCGGGAACCCCCGCCCTTGAAGGCGGCGGCAAGCGTCTGGAAAAAGGACATGAGGGGGCCTTTCGCAGCGGAAATTCGGATCGGGCAGGGCGGTTCAGGCCAGCGACACGCGCGGCGTGATTGGTCGGTCCAGCATTAGTTCGGTCATCGCCCAGACCAGGGCGTCGGCGCGGTCGGGCGAGCGCCCGGGGCCGTGGTATTCGCCGCCGGGCAGCAGGCCGCACAGTTCATCTTCCAGCCGGGCAAACGGCCCCGCGTGGCGGATCCGCCCGGCTTCATAGAGCGCGGCGACCGGTTCGGCGCGGGCCACTTTGCCCCGGCTGGCGTGGACCAGCCGCAGCGGCAAAGCGACATCAGCGGCGCGCAGCACGCTGGCGACCATCGCCCCGCCCTGGTTGGCTTCGGCCACCACCCGGTCGGCCTGCCAGGCGCGGGCGGCGCGGGCGACGGCGCGGGCCCACTGTTCGGGGCTGGCGCGCTCGACGCTGCAATCGGCCAGGACCCGGCCGATGCCGTCCTCGCCAAGGGCGCAGACCACGATCCCGCAGGCATCGCCGTGGGCCGAGGCCGGGGGATCTACCCCGACCACGGTGCGCACCGGCGCGCTGGCGGCGGACGGCTCGCGGCAGGCCTCCAGCAGGGCGCGGGTCCACAGCGCGCCGGGCAGGTCTGCAATCATTTCGCCGTCCAGTTCCTGCCGCCCCAGCAGCGACTGGCCGTATTCGCGGCGCACGCTGCGCAGGAAGGCCGGGGGCAGGTTGGCCTTGTTCTCGTAAGTCGATCCGCGCGTCACGCGCACGCCTTCGCTAGCCAGCAGGCGCTGGAGCAGCGGCACCGCGCGCGGGGTGGTGGTCACCACCACGCGCGGGTCGCGGCCCAGCCGCAGGCCCAGCTGCAGGTTGTCCCAGGCCATCGCGGCGCGGCTGCCGACCATGTCCCACTTGGCCAGCTCGTCGCACCAGGCGTGGCTGTGCTGGGGGCCGCGCAGGCTTTCCGGTTCGCCTGCGGAATAGAGCATGGCCTGCGCTCCGTTGGGCCAGGTCAGCGTCCGCGTCGACGGGGCAAAGCGCGGGCGTAGGCCGCGCGGGGCAATCGCCTGCAGACCGCTGTCGCCCTGGACCATCACCGCCCGCACCTCGCCCAGCGAGGCGCCGACCAGCGCGATCCGCGCGGCGGGGTCACTTTCGGCCACCTGGCGCACCCATTCGGCCCCGGCGCGGGTCTTGCCAAACCCGCGCCCGGCCAGGATCAGCCAGGTCTGCCAATCGCCATCCGGCGCGATCTGCCCATCGTGCGCCCACAGTTCCCAATGGGTGCGCAGGGCATGGCGCTGGCGCTGGCTCATCCGGGCGAGCAGCGCGCGGCTGGCCTGGCGCGACAGGGCGTCAAAGCTGCGCCCCCGCTCAGTCGCGCGCATCGCCGCTCTCGGGCGCGGCCAGCAGCGCCGCATTGGCGCTGGCGCGGTCGCGCATCTCGTCGATCATGGCGTTGATCGATTCGAGCACGTCCTGTTCGCTCATGTCGTCATCCTGGGCGCGCTGGTGGGCCACGGTCTGGCGGTGCAGGGTCAGCACGCGGATCGCGTTGGCGACGTCCATCTTGTGGCCGGGGGCCGGATCGCGCAGGTAGCCCAGCACTTCCATTTCCAGGTTGCGATAGCCTTCGGCCAGGGCAACCAGCCACTGGCGGTGAAAATCGGCGTCCTCCATCCGCACGCGGTAGGCGCGGCTGGCGGAAATCCCCGCCGCTTCGGCCGCGCGGGTGACGTTGGACGTTTCGATCAGCGCGGCGAGGAAATAGGTCCGCCAATGCTTGTCGAGCTTCTTGCCCGCTTCCGCTTCGCGCAGGCGCGGCGGGATCGTGATGCTGCGCTTCTTGCGCGGGGCCCGGCGGGCGCGCTGCGCCGCATCCGGCGCCTTGTGGGCCGTGCTCATCCGGTTCTCCTGAATTTGGCAAAGGGGCCATGGCGAAGCAGCGAACCCGCCCCGTGGCGGCGAATCGGACTATCGCGATGTTCCTGATATGTACCCAAACAGCGTGACGTTGTCAAGCATTTTGAACCAATGTGGTTATAAATGCAAAGGCGGGCAACCGCGCCGAACGCCGCAGGTTCGGCTTGCCGCCCCGCACGCCGCCGCTTAAGCAGGCGCGAACTAATTTACCCTCGGGGAGTTTGCATGCTGCGCCGCCTGTACGATTGGACCATGGCCAAGGCCGCCCACCCGCACGCCGAATGGTGGCTGGCCGCCTTCTCCTTCGTCGAAGCCAGCTTCTTCCCGATCCCGCCGCACCCCCTGCTGGGGCTGATGTGCCTGGCCGAACCGAAAAAGGCGATCCGCTTTGCCCTGATCGCCACGCTCGCCTCGGTCGCGGGGGGGATGCTCGGCTATGCCATCGGGCACTTCCTGTACGATACCATCGGCACCCAGCTGCTGGCCGTGCTGGGGCTGACCGAAAGCTTCCCGCGCGCCGCCTGCTACCTGCGTGAATACGGCGCCGAAATCATCATGATCAAGGGCGCCACCCCGATCCCGTTCAAGCTGCTGACGATCACCGCCGGGTTCATCGGCATGTCGCTGCTGGTGTTCATCGGCGCCAGCCTGGTCAGCCGCGCGATCAGCTTCATGATCGTGGGCGTGCTGTTCCGCCTGTTCGGCGCGCCGATCAAGGCCTTCATCGACAAGTACCTGGGCCTGGCCACGGCGGGCTTTGCCCTGCTGGTGGTGGCGGGCTTCCTGGCGATCGCCTTCCTGGGTGGCGGCTCGAAGCAGACCGACGCCAAGTGCGCTGCCGCCGCCGCGCAGGTCCAGACCGCGGCCTGAGCGCGATGGAGATCACGCTCTACCACTGCCGCGATGCGCGCTCGTTCCGGGCGCTGTGGGCGCTGGAGGAGCTGGGCCTGCCCTATAGGCTGGAACTGATGCCGTTCCCGCCGCGCGCGCGGGTCGAAGGCTACCGCGACATCAACCCGCTCGGC
This sequence comes from Novosphingobium sp., assembly GCF_041905565.1. Classification (GTDB taxonomy): domain Bacteria; phylum Pseudomonadota; class Alphaproteobacteria; order Sphingomonadales; family Sphingomonadaceae; genus Novosphingobium. The sequence continues at coordinate 31,976 of NZ_JAYRKX010000016.1, forward strand.
ACGGTTCCGGCGATGGTGGTCGATGGCGAACTGCTGACCGAAAGCAGCGCGATCCCGCATTACCTCGCCACCCGGTTCGGCCCCTCGGACCTGGCCGTGGCCCCGGACGAGCCGGGCTACGGCGCCTACCTCAACTTCCTGTTCATGGGCGAGGCGACGCTGACTTTCCCGCAGACGATCCATCTGCGCTATACCCGGCTGGAGCCGCCCGAACGCCGCCTGGCCCAGGCGGCGGAAGACTATGCCCAGTGGTTCGGCTCGCGCCTGCGCAATGCCGAAGCGCTGATGCAGGGCGAACACGTCGCCGCCGGGCGCTTTACCATGGCCGACATTTCCGTGGGCTATGCGGTGATGCTGGCGCTGTCGATCGGCCTGGAAGACCAGGTCACCCCCGGCATGGCCGCCTATCTCGACCGCCTGAGCCAGCGCGCAGCCTTCCAGCGCGCCAAGACCGCGCAGGGCCCCGGCGGCGTGCTGGGTTAGGCCTCCGCGCCGCCCAGATCGCGCAGACCTGGCAGGTCGAGCACTGCGATCGCGCCATAGCCGCGCCGTATCATTCCCTGGCCTTCCAGCGTGCCCAGCACCTGGTTCACCGTCATCCGCGAAGTTCCTGTCAGGTCGGCCAGCGCCTGCTGGGTGATCGCGATGCGGCGGTGTTCGGGCTGATCGGCGGCGAGTATGGCAAGCACCTGGGCGATCCGGTCAGCCCCGCGCGAACGGCGGATCAGGGCGACCACGTCGATCATGTCCTGGACCTGACGGGCCAGGCCCGCGATCAGCCGCCGCGCGGCGCCGGGATCGGCCGCCAGCAGCGCTTCCAGCGCGGTGGCCGGGATCCACAGCGCCTCGACCGGCCCGGCCGCCAGCGCATCGACCACCCGCGGGCGGTCCGCCAGCATGGCCAGCTCGCCGTGGCTGTCGCCGCTGCGCAGCTGGGCAATCGCGTTGAAGTGGCCGTGGGCGTCGAACTGCCCGATCCGCACTTCGCCCACCTCGATCAGCCAGAAGCCGCGCGCTTCGTCGCCGCGCAGCTGGATCATCTGCCCGTCGGCAAAGCGCCGCCGCCGCCCGGCCGCGCGCAGGGTCTGTTGCTGGACCGGGTCGAGTCCGCTGAACAGGGTCGGCCCCGGCACCGAGCGGGCCTCGCCGCTCGCGCTCAAATGTAAATCATTTGACATTCTTGGCCGTGGATAGGGCTACAACGGAGCCATAACAAGCCTGTGGGAGAATTGCCGGTGCCCGCCTCCACCCTTGCCGTGATCGGCATCTACCTTGCGTTCGCTTTTGCCGAACTGCTGCGCACCCGCCTGTTCGCCAAGCCCGAGCAAACGCGCGACGATGCCATTGTCGAAGTGGTCAGCACCCTGATCCTGCTGGGCCTGACCCAGCCGGGGATCATCCTGGCCACGGACCTGCTGCTGGGCCATTTCCTGCCGGACCTGCGCGGTGCGCTGTCAGGGCTCAACGTCCTCGCCGCGATCGCGCTGTTCCTGGTCTTCGATGACATGACCCAGTACTGGTGGCACCGTACCTCGCATTCGGTGCCGTGGCTTTACCACCTGCACCGCGCCCACCATGACGGCCGGTACATGAGCATCCGGCTCGTCTACCGCAACAACCTGTTCTATTACGCGATGATGCCGGGGATCTGGCTGTCGGGCGTGCTGATCTACCTCGGGCTCGGCTGGGTCTATGCCGGCTATGTCGTGGTCAAGTTGACCGTGATCATCGCCGCGCACAGCGACGTCGCCTGGGACCGGCCGCTCTACCGGATCAAGGCGCTGGCGCCCCTGATGTGGCTGGTCGAACGGACCATTTCCACTCCGGCCACCCATCACGCGCACCACGGCCGCCATGCCGATGATCCGGCGGTGCTGTACAAGGGCAATTACGGCAACCTGCTGTTCTTCTGGGACGTGCTGTTCGGTACGGCGCGGATCACCCGCACCTATCCGCGCAGCTACGGCGTGGAAGGGCTGCCGCCCGCCTCGTTCGGGGAACAGCTGGCCTGGCCGCTGGTCAGCGCGGCGCAGGCGCAGCCGGAACGGGGGCTGGCGCCGGCTGACTGAGCGCGGCGGCGAGCGCGGCGCGGGTAACCGGTTCCATCACGGCATAGCCGGCGGCTTCGGGGTGGACCCCGTCGCGGCCGAATTCGGGGCGCAGTTCGCCGCTCGGGCCGGACAGGACGGCGTGGTAATCGGCAAAGGTCAGCTGCTGCCGGGCGGCAAAGTCCTTCAGCCAGCGGTTCAGCTCGGCAATGCGCGCGGCGGGGCGCAGCTCAGGCCGCCAGCTCATGTGGTCGGCGGGCGGGATCGAGCCCAGCACCACCTTGATGCCGTTGGCCTTGGCCAGCGTCACCATGGCGCGGACATTGTCATGGTAGGCCTGCGGTGTGGTCGGCCCGGTGTTGCCGGCCACGTCGTTGGTGCCGATCATCAGGTGGACCACGCGCGGCTGCAGCGCGACCACATCGGCCATGAAGCGCAGCAGCAGCTGCGGGCTGGTCTGCCCGGAAATGCCGCGATTGACGATCCCGCCGGTGAACAGCGCCGGGGCAAAGCGGCTCCACCCCTCGGTGATCGAATCGCCGATGAACACGATGTCGGCGCGCTGGCCGGGCAGGGCCTGGTTGGCCATGCGGTAGCGGCACAGCCAGGCCCAGTCGCGCTGCGGATCATAGCTGGTGGCAGCCTGCGGGGTGCAACTTTCGTCGAGCATGTTGGTCTCCGGGGCGGGAGCGGGGGTCTGGGCGAGCGCGGGGGCGGCAATAAGGGCGAGCAGGGCGGCGGGGAGGAGCAGGCGGGGCATGGTCAGTCTGGTTCCTTGCGGGTCTGGGCGAGCGCCTGTTCGACGACCGGGGCGAGGCGGCGATAGCCTTCGGCATTGGGGTGCAGGCCATCGATGCGCAGGCCCGGCGCGGCCAGGGCGGCGTGGAAATCGGCCAGCACCAGGCCGCGCCGCCGGGCCAGTGCGCGCAGCTGGGCGTTCAGCTGGTCGATGCGCGGCTGCGGGGCGATGCGCGGGCGGGTGGGAAAGCGTTCGGCTGGGGGCAGGGTGGCCAGGATTACCGTTATGCCGTGCGCCTGTGCCAGATCGACCAGCGATTCGATGTTGGCCACATAGTCCGCCGGGCTGATCACGCCGCGCCGGGCGATGATGTCGTTCAGCCCCGCCGCGATCAGCACCGCGCGGGGGCGCAGCGCGATCACGTCCTGGCGCATCCGGGCGAGCAGGTGGGCGCTGGCCTGGCCGTCGACCCCGCGATTGGCCCAGGCGCCGGTGAAGCGGGCGGGTTCGACCTGCTGCCAGCCGGCGACGATCGAATCGCCCAGCAGGACCAGTTCGGTCCGCGTGTCGGCAGTCAGGCGGCGGGCATTGTCGGCGCGGTGGGCGCACAGGCCGCCCTCGTCGCCCGGAACCAGCCGGGGGTCAGCCGCGGGGTCGGCGGGGCAGGGCTGGTCCTGCATCTGGCGTTGCAGCGCCGGCGCCCACCAGCCGCGCCAGTGGTGCGCGGCGAGCAGCGCCAGCAATGCTGCCGCCAGCAAGGCCGCGCGCCATGTCCGCGCCATGGCGGGTCAGATGATCCCGGCCGTCTTTCCGGCCCGCTCGAACATGCCGATGATCGTCTGGACCTGTTCGGCGCTGTGTTCCGCGCACAGCGAGCAGCGCAGCAGCGTCATCCCGGCCGGGGTTGCCGGCGGGCGGGCGAGGTTGACGTACAGCCCTTCGTGCAGCAGCGCTTCCCACATCATCGCGCCGCGCTCCAGATCGGGCATGATCACCGAAATGATCGCGCTTTGCGGTTCGGCGGTGCCGAGCTGGAAGCCCGCGTCGCGCAGTCCCTTGTGCAGGGTGCGCGAATTTTCCCACAAGTGGGCGCGCTTGTCGCCCGCATGCATCAGTTTGCGGATCGAGGTGCAGGCGGTCGCCACCACGCTGGGCGGCAGGCTGGCAGTGAACACGTAGGGCCGGCAGACCAGCCGCATGATTTCGAACTTGGGGTGGTTCGACACGCAGAACCCGCCGACCGTGCCGACCGACTTGGAAAACGTGCCGATCACGAAGTCGACCTGGTCGAGCACGCCCTGTTCCTCGGCCACGCCGCGCCCGTTGGGGCCGATGAAGCCCATCGAGTGCGCCTCGTCGACCAGCACCATCGCGCCGTTGTCCTTGGCGACCTTGATCATCTCCTTCAGCGGGGCAATGTCGCCCAGCATCGAATAGACGCCTTCCAGCACCACCAGCTTGCCCGCGCCCTCGGGAATGCGCTTGAGCCGCTTTTCCATCGCGACGATGTCGTTGTGCTTGAACGGCACGACCTCGGCATCGCCCATCTTGCAGCCGTCCCAGATCGAGGCGTGGCTATCGATGTCGAGGACGATGTAATCGCCCTTGCCGGCGATGGTGGAGATGATTCCGAGGTTGGCCTGGTAGCCGGTGGAGAACACCATGGCGTGATCCATGGCGTAGAATTCTTTCAGCGCCTCTTCCACCGCGCGGTGCCCGGCATAAGTGCCGTTGAGCACGCGGCTGCCGGTGGTGCCGGCGCCGAAATCGTCCAGCGCCTGCTTTCCGGCGGCAATCACGTCGGGATCGAAGGTCATCCCCATGTAATTGTAGGTGCCCAGCAGGATCGTCTCGCGCCCGTTGCACAGCGCGACAGTGGGTGAGATCACCTTTTCCATCACCAGGTTGAACGGATCGGTCACCCCGGTGGCCAGCAGCGCACGGCGCTGTTCGATCAGCGGGTCGAACTTGGAAAACAGGTCGGTCATGGCGCTATTCACCCCTGCAGCTTGACCACCGCGTCGACCAGTTGGCCGTAATTCTCGATCTCGGCCTGCTGGTTCATGCTGATGATGATGTCGAAATCGTCCTCGATCGCGGCGACGAAGTCCATCACGGTCAGGCTGTCGAATTCCAGGTCGCCGGCAAAGGTCGTGGCATCGCTGATTGCGACACCCTTCTTGTTGAACGGCTCGATCAGGGCGGCGATCTTTTCGGCGGTAGCGGCGCGATCCATTGTGTCATTGCTCCCGAAGGTGTTAGCCGGCCCTCTGGCCGATGAATGGGGCGGAAAAGCGGCCAAGTTGGCCAAATGTCAAGTTGCGGCCTTTTCCACCAGGGCCTTCACCGCCGCCATGAACGGGCCGATCGACACCGGCTTGGCGAGGTATCCCTCTGCACCTGCGTCGCGGATCCGCTCCTCGTCGCCCTTGCCGGCATAGGCGGTGACGGCCAGCACCGGAATGGCGCGCAGCGTTGCGTCGGCCTTGGTCGCCTCAATCAGGTCCAGTCCCGAAACGTTGGGCAGCTGAATATCCATGATGATCAGGTTGGGGACGAACTGGCGCGCCTTGTCCAGCGCTTCCAGCCCGTCGGCGCAGGGTTCCACCGCATAGCCCTGGCTGCGCAGGACATCGCAGAACAGCTTGCGGTTGAGGTCGTTGTCCTCGACAACAAGGATACGCTTTGCCATGGCAAGGCCCCTACGCCCGATCGGGGAGAGTGACAATTATCCGCGAGCCGCAATCCACTGGCCACGATGCCGCCACCCTGGCGCTGGGCGCGCTGGGCTGGGTGCTGGCGGATCATGATCGGGCGGAGCGCCTGCTGGCGCTGACGGGACTTACCCCCGATGCACTGCGCGCCGGGCTGGGTAGCCCGGCCACACTGGGCGCGGTGCTGGATTTCCTGGCCAGCCACGAGCCTGACCTGCTGGCCGCGGCTGCGGCGCTGGATGTTGAACCGGCAGAGCTGGTCTCTGCCCGCAAGAGGTTGTGAGACATATGGCCAAGCCGCTGATCATCAGCGATTGCGATGAAGTGCTGCTGCACATGATCGTGCCCTTCGGCGAATGGCTGAACGAGACGCAGGACGTCTCGTTCAAGCTGATCGGCAACGATTTCGGCAAGGCGATCCGCCGCAAGGATACCGACCAGCCGGTCGAGCCGGCCGAGATCTGGCGCCTGCTCAACCTGTTCTTCGATGGCGAGATGCACCGGCAAAGCCCGATCGTGGGTGCGGTGGGCGCGATCAACACCCTGGCCGAACATGCCGACGTGGTGATCCTGACCAACCTGCACGACAAGCACAACGAGGCGCGGCGCCGGCAGCTGGCCGAACACGGCATCAATTTCCGCGTCTTCACCAACCAGGGGCCGAAGGGCCCGGCGCTGCAGGCGATCCTGGATGAATACAAGCCGTCGAAGGCGGTATTCATCGACGATCTGGCCCAGCACCATGGCTCGGCAGCTGAAATGGTTCCTCATATCGATCGACTTCACCTATGTGGTGAGCCGACGCTGGCCCCGCACATCACCTGCGGGTTCGAGGCCGGGCACGCCCATGCCCGCATCGACACCTGGGAACATGCCTTGCCGTGGCTGCTGTCGCGGCTGTAGGATAGAAACATGAGCATTGAAGCAAAGCTGGCCGAACTCGGCATCACCCTTCCCGAACCCGCCGCCCCGGTTGCGGCTTATGTCCCGGTGGTCATCGCTGGCGGCCTGGCCTACGTCTCGGGCCAGGTCTCGATCATCGATGGCAAGCGCCTCAATGGCCGCCTGGGCGAAGACCTGACGCTGGAACAGGGCGTGGCGGGTGCGCGCGCCTGCGGGTTGATGATCCTGGCCCAGCTCAAGGCCGCGCTCGGCTCGCTCGATCGGGTGGAGCAGGTGGTCAAGCTCGGCGCCTTCGTCAATTCGACGCCTGATTTCACAGACCAGCCCAAGGTTGCCAATGGCGCCTCGGAACTGATGGTCGCGGTGTTCGGTGAGGCTGGCAAGCATGCCCGCAGCGCCGTCGGCGTGCCTTCGCTGCCGCTGGGCGTGGCGGTGGAAGTGGACGCGGTCGTTGCTGTTCGGCCTGCTTGATCGCTGGCTGGCGCCCGCTCCGGATGCGGAGCGGGTCGGCTGGCTGGGCGACTGGCGCTATGCCCACCGCGGGCTGCACGGCCCGGGCGTGCCGGAAAACTCTCCGGCCGCATTCGCAGGTGCCTTGGCGCGAGGGCTGGGGATCGAATGCGATATCCAGCGCTCGCAGGATGACGTGGCGATGGTGTTTCATGATGCCACGCTGGACCGGCTGACCGGCGAAACCGGCCCTGTGGCGCGGTGCAGCGCGGCGCAGCTCGGGCGGATCACCCTGACCGGGGGCGAGGATTGCATCCCCACCCTGCGCCAGGTGTTGGACCAGGTGCAGGGCAAAGTGCCGCTGCTGATCGAGATCAAGTCGCGGATCGACACCCGCACCGTGGCGCTGTGCACGCCGGTGCGGCGTGCACTGGAAGGGTATCTAGGCCCACATGCGGTGATGAGCTTCGATCCCCAGGTGGTGCGCTGGTTTGCCGACTTTTCGCCGCTGACCCTGCGCGGCCTGGTGGTGACCGAGGAGCGGGCCAAGGCCCTGCCCGGCCGGCTGCGCCGCCGTCTGGCCTTCTGGCATGCGCGGCCGCAATTCCTGGCCTATGACATCCGCGACCTGCCGAGCCGCTTTCCCGCAGCCCAGCGCAAGCGCGGTTTCCCGGTGCTGACCTGGACCGTGCGCGAAGCGGATCACGTCGAACGCGCCGCCCGTCACGCCGACGCGCCCATCGCGGAGGGCGCCGGGATCGCGTGAGCGGGCAGAGCGTCAGTGTGCGGATCGCCGCCGGGGTGGGCCAGCTGCCCGCCGCCGAATGGGACGCGCTGGCCGGTGGCAATCCCTTTCTCAGCCACGCGTTCCTGACCGCGCTGGAGGATTCGGCCTCGGTCGGACCGGGCACGGGGTGGAGCCCCGCGCCGATGGTGATCGAGGGAGAAGGCGAACGGCTGGAAGCAGCCCTGCCGGCCTATCTCAAGGACCACAGTCAGGGCGAATATGTGTTCGACCATAGCTGGGCCGATGCCTGGCACCGCGCCGGGGGCAGCTATTACCCCAAGTTGCAGATCGCGGTGCCGTTCACGCCCGCGACCGGCCCGCGCCTGTTGACGGACGATCCGCTGAAAGCCGCGTTGCTGCTGCGCGGGGCCGAGCACGTCTGCGCCGACAACGGCCTGTCATCCGCCCATGCGACTTTCATCGAGCCCGCGCAGTTGCCTTGGTTCGAGGCCGCCGGCTGGTTGCTGCGCAGCGACATCCAGTTCCACTGGACCAATCGCGGCTATGCCAGTTTCGATGATTTTCTGGCCCAGCTGTCCTCGCGCAAGCGCAAGGACCTGCGCAAGGAGCGCGCCGCCGCCCAGCAAGGGGTGACGATTCGCCAGTTGCGCGGCGCGGAAATCCGGGGCGAGCACTGGGATGCCTTCTGGCAGTTCTACCAGGATACCGGCGCTCGCAAATGGGGCCGGCCCTATCTGACCCGGTCTGCGTTCGATCTGCTGGGTCAGCGGATGGGCGACCGGATCCTGCTGGTCATGGCCTTTGCCGAAGGGCGGGCGATTGCCGGGGCGCTCAACTTCATCGGGCCGGATGCGCTCTACGGCCGCTATTGGGGGGCTGTCATCGACAAGCCCTTCCTGCATTTCGAGCTGTGCTATTACCAGGCGATCGATGCGGCGATTGCGCTGGGCCTGTCACGCGTGGAAGCGGGCGCCCAGGGCGGCCACAAGCTGGCGCGGGGCTATGAACCGGTCCAGACCTGGTCGGCGCATTACATCGCCCATCCCGGTTTCCGCAGCGCGGTCGCGGATTTCCTTGAACGCGAGCGGGCAGGCGTGGCGGCGGACCGCCTGTATCTTGAAGAACGCATGCCGTTCCGGCGCGGCGCGGACTGAAACCCCGTTTACGCCGCGCGGCGGGCCGAGGCCGACAGCCATTCGCGCGCGCGGCGCTGGGCTTCGGCAATCTCGCGGGCGGTCATCTCGTCGGAAATGTCGGCGCGGCACAGCTGGGCTTCGCCGTGGCCGGCCACGGCCGCCAGGTTGAACCACTTGTGCGCCTCGATCAGATCGCATTCGACCCCGTGGCTGCCGGTGGAATAGGCCACCCCCAGGTCGAAATAGGCGCTGATGTCGCCCCCTGCGGCGGCGGCCAGGCAGCTGGCGATCAGCAGTTCCTCGCTCGTTTCATCCGCGATCGACACCGGACCCGAAAAGCGGCCGGCGAAATTTCCGTCATGGACCCAGGTAGTGCTCATGTCCCGATACCCCCTTTGCGCGGTCCGCTGGGAACCGCCGATGAGCCAAGATTTCCCGAACATGGTCAACAAATGATTAACGCCCACGACAAATTGTCCCACCCTGTGACAACCCGGGTCTGGATGCCTGACTCCGGTGGGGAGGGAATGGCGCATCATGCCTGCTCGGGCTGTGCAGAATGTCGATGAATCTGGTCTCCACCAGCTTTGCAGCTTGTGCGGGATTCTGCGCAGTTCTATAGGCGCGCTCGATCCGGCGCAGGGTGGTTTACGGGAAAGCCCGAAACCGCAGGGACCCGCGGGCCCGGCTGGTCTGGTGTGGAGAGTTTATGGCGACGGTTCTGGGCGATGAAATTGACGTCCTTGCCAAGGCGAAACGCGCGATCGCGGGCGAATATGCCCCGGGCGAGAGCGAACCCTACATGTGCGAAGCGCAGCTCGACTATTACCGGCGCCTGCTGCTGGAATGGAAGAAGCTGATCCTTTCGGCGGCGCAGGACACCCTGCAGCAGCTGCAGGACGGTCCGATCCGCGAGCCCGATCTTAACGATCGCGCCTCGAGCGAGACGGACTGGGGCATCGAACTGCGCACCCGCGACCGGCAGCGCAAGCTGATCGCCAAGATCGATTCGGCGCTGCGCCGGATCGAGGAAGGCGAATACGGCTATTGCGAGGTTACCGGCGAACCGATCGGTCTGGGCCGCCTGTCCGCCCGCCCGATCGCGACCATGACGGTCGAAGCGCAGGAAGCGCACGAACGGCGTGAGAAAATTTCTCGCGACGATTGAAGCGCATAGGCCGCGTTAACCGGTTCTTTGCCACCTTGCTTTAGCATTCGGCGATGGTGGCCTTCCTAAAGGTCGCGCCATCAGTTGGGCACACATGGGCCTGAATGTGGGAGCTTTGAGACCGGCCATGGGCGAGAACGAGCATCGGCAGATTGCGCGCGACAGCCTGTTCGTGATGGCTGAACTGCGCCTCGACGGGGTCGAGGGCGAGCGCCGCGTGCGCGTGCGCAACCTTTCATCGGGCGGGCTGATGGCCGAAGGGACCTTTCGCGTCCAGCGCGGCCAGATGGTCTGGATCAACATCCGCAATGTCGGCTGGGTCGAAGGCTCGGTGGCCTGGGTGCAGGATACCCGCTTCGGCGTCGCGTTCCGCGAAGAGATCGACCCGCAGGTGGTGCGCACCCCGGTCAATGCCGGCGAAGGCACCCCGCGCTTCGTGCGTCCGCCGATGGCGCAGGTCGAATACGGCGCGCTGCGCAAGATCTGACCGGTTGTCACTGCGGGGGCAAATCCCTTAAGAACCCGAGGGCGTGTCGATCCTCCCGCCCTTGCGTGCCATTTCCGCACTGCTGGCCAGCCTGGCCCTGCTTCCGCTTGCCGCCTGCGGCAGCGACGATGACAATGCGGTCGATGTCGCCGTGGTCGGTGATCCGGGCGCGCCGTTCGTTACCTCGGGGCGGCTGCCCTATGCCGCCGAACTGGTGCGGGCCGCCACCGCCGAAGGGCTGGTCGGGCTGGACGAGCAGGGGCGAGTAATTCCCGCCGTTGCGGATCGCTGGATCGTGACCGACGATGGCCTGTCCTACATCTTCCGCCTGCGCGATGGCACCTGGGCCGATGGCACGCCGATCAGCGGCGAGACCGCCCGGACGGCGCTCGTCCAGGCGATCGCCGCTTTGCGCGGGCGGCCGCTGGGCGAAGACCTGGCCTCGATCGACGAGGTGCGGGCGATGGCCGGGCGAGTGATCGAGCTGCGCCTGAAAGAGCAGGCGCCCGATCTGCTGCAATTGCTGGCCCAGCCCGAACTGGGGCTGGTGTGGCGCGGCCGCGGCGCCGGGCCGATGAAGCTTGACCGGCAGAAGCGGGTGGCGGTGCTGACCCCGATCCCGCCCGAGGATCGCGGCTTGCCCCAGCAGGAAGACTGGCAGGAGCGCCGCCGCAAGCTGCGGCTGGTGGCTCTGCCGGCCGACCAGGCGATTGCCCGGTTCAACGCCGGCGAGGCTGATTTCGTGCTGGGCGGGCAGTTCCAGGACTTTCCCCGGCTCGATGCCAGCGGGGTGGCGCGCGGCGCGATCCGGCTGGATCCGGTGCTGGGCCTGTTCGGACTGGCGGTGACCCATAACGACGGCTTCCTAGGGGAGCCCGAGAACCGCGAAGTGCTGGCCATGGCCATCGATCGCGACAGCCTGGCCAATGCCCTGGGCGTCGGCGGCTGGCTGACCACGACGCGGATCGTCAATCCCGGGAGCGCCGACGACAACAGCAGCGTTGGGGAGCGCTGGTCGACCCGTTCGCTGGCCGAGCGGCGCAGCGAGGCTTCCACCCGCGTTGCCCGGTGGAAGGCCGCGCGCAAGCTGGCCCCGCTGCGCATCGCGCTGCCCGCCGGGCAGGGGGCCGACCTGCTGTTCCGGCAGCTTGCGGCTGACTATACGGCGATCGGCCTGGCGGTGGTGCGCACCCGGCCGGGTGACCCGGCCGACCTGGTGCTGATCGACAAGGTCGCCCGCTATGCCCGGATCGGCTGGTTCCTGAACCAGTTGAGTTGCGCCAGCCAGTCGGCCGCGTGCAGTCCTGCCGCCGACCGCCTGGTGGATGCGGCGCTGGCCGAACCGGATGCGGTCAAACGCGCCGATCTTTACGCTCAGGCTGAAGCGCAATTGACCATGGCCAACGGCTATATCCCGTTCGGCGCGCCGATCCGCTGGTCGATCGTGGCGGGCAATGCCACGGGCTTCGTCGCCAACCGGCGGGGACTGCACCCCTTGATGCCGATGGCGCTGCGCCCCAAGTAACAGGGGCGGGTCAGGTCCGGCCCGCATTGTCCAAGGGGTTGCGCGTAATGCAGGATCAAGGCTTGCGGCGGATGACCGCGGATTTGCCGCTGGGCACCGACGCCCAGTCGGTACGCTGCCGGGTCGAGGGGCTGGAGCGGCTGCTGGATGGCCTGATCACCGTGCCACTAGTCGGACGCAAGGTTGGCCTGGATGCCGTGCTTGGCCTGGTTCCGGGCGTCGGCGACGTGATCACCGGCATGATGGGGCTCTATCTCGTATGGGAGGCCCGCAACCTTGGCATGCCGCGCTGGCAGCTGTGGCGCATGGCCGGCAACGTCGGGCTGGACGCATTGCTGGGCGTGGTGCCGCTGGCGGGCGACCTGGTGGACCTGCTCTATCGTTCGAACAGCCGCAACCTCAGGATCATCCGCAAGCACCTTGACCGGCACCATCCCGGATCGGTGGTGATCGAAGGCTAGCCGGCTTCCCGCCAGGCGCATGAACCCGCGCCCGGACCAGGGCCGCGCCGACGCCACACGCCTCGACTCGCGCAGTTCCGCTGTTTACGAGAAATTAACCTTTCATCTTCATTGGTCATATGGTTAATGAAGGGCAATGACCGTTACCAAGCGGTTGCTGCCAGGACTTTCGGGGCAAAGGGGGATATCCCATGCGCGTACTGCTGATCGAGGACGAGCCGACCACGGCCCGGGCCATCGAACTGATGCTGACCAGTGAGGGCTTCAACGTCTACTCGACCGACCTCGGCGAGGAAGGCTTGGATCTCGGCAAGCTGTATGATTACGACATCATCCTGCTCGACCTGAACCTGCCGGACATGCACGGCTACGACGTGCTCAAGAAGCTCCGCGTCGCCAAGGTGCAGACCCCGGTGCTGATCCTTTCGGGCATCAGCGAAATGGATTCCAAGGTGCGCTCGTTCGGCTTCGGGGCCGACGATTACGTGACCAAGCCGTTCCACCGCGAGGAACTGGTCGCCCGCATCCACGCCGTTGTGCGCCGTTCCAAGGGGCATTCGCAGTCGGTCATCCGCACCGGCAAGCTGGCGGTCAACCTGGATGCCAAGACCGTCGAGGTTGATGGCGCCCGCGTTCACCTGACCGGCAAGGAATACGCGATGCTGGAACTGCTCTCGCTGCGCAAGGGCACCACCTTGACCAAGGAAATGTTCCTCAACCACCTGTACGGCGGGATGGACGAACCCGAACTCAAGATCATCGACGTGTTCATCTGCAAGCTGCGCAAGAAGCTGGCCCATGCCTGCGGCGGTGAAAACTACATCGAAACCGTCTGGGGCCGCGGCTATGTGCTGCGCGATCCGGGCGAAGAGGCACAGGCCGCCTGACCCCCATTTCCCGTTTGTTGCGAGAACGGCCCGCCCCCAAGGCGGGCCGTTTGCGTTGGTACGGCCGCCGGTTCAGTCGATCCGGTTGAAGTAGGTCGTTTCCAGCTTCGGCAGCGAAGTCCCGGCCCAGACGATGGTTTCCGTCATCGCCTTGCCATCCCTGGCTGCGGTGTAGACCCGCGTCGATACCGGGACGCCCGCTTTACCCAGGGTCATCACCAGGGTGCCGGGGGCGGGCTGGCGCAGCGCGACCGTGTCGATGAAGCCCATGTTGCCGGTGATCGGCACGGGCACGCCGTCGAGCGCGGCGGTCGATTCGGCGCGGCTGGCAGTGCCATCCGGTGCGACCATATCCACCACGCTGGTCCATTTCCGGTCGGGCGAGACGCGGAACGAGATGGTGACCCGCTGCGGCCGCTCCTCGGCCGGAATGCGCTGGACATCCAGCGCCCAGCGTCCGGCCAGCGGCGCAGGCCCCGTCGCGGCGGCATGAACCGCATGCGCGGGCGCGGGTTCCGGGGCCGGATCGGCGGCCATCATGGCAAGGCCGGCACTGGCCAGGGAGAGTGTGACAAGCATGGCAATCGTTCCTTTCGACCTGATGCGCCCGGCAGGTGCGGGGCGCAGCGCTTCCTCGGTCGAGGAACCGGGCGCGGGAAGATCGATATTCCTGTCCCAGAATTTCTGGGCATCCAGCAGCCGCGCCAGTTCCCGGCTACTGCCGATCCCGGTCTTGCGGCGCGCATCGCGCAGCCGTTCGTTGATCGAGCCTTCGGACCGATCGAGACTGGCGGCGATCGACTTGACCGTGTGTCCGGCAGCCAGCAGGCGCAGCACCTCCAGTTCCTTGTCATTCAGGGCTGCAAGCGCGCTGGTGGGATGATCCATGGCCGACATGCGCCGTGCTGACCACAAGCGCCTGGCAGCGTCCATCCCAAATATTTTGGCCCCGGTCAGCCGCTGCCGCCAGGCATGGGGCGACTGCGGCTGAGCTTGACCCCCGCCGGACCGGCTGCCAAACGCCCCGACCATGACCGCCCACAAATCCGGTGACCCGACCACGCTCAACCGCCTCTATGGCCGCTCGATGGGCAAGCCGCTGCGCAAGGGCCAGCAGGCGCTGGTCGATCACCTGCTGCCGCAGATTGCCGTGCCCGACGAAGGCGAAGTTACGGCGGAGCGGCTGTTCGGCCAGCCCTGCCCACTGCATTTCGAGATCGGCTTTGGCGGGGGCGAGCATATGGCGGCGCGTGCCGACATGCTGCCTGACCATGGCTTCATCGGCGCGGAACCGTTCCTCAACGGCGTGGCCCAGGCGCTGACCCATGTCAGCGGCGATAATGGCGCGCACCCGCCGCTCGGCAACGTTCGGATCCATCACGGCGATGCGCTGGAAGTGCTGCGGCGCATCCCGGACGGGTCGCTCAGCTTCCTTTACCTGCTCCATCCCGATCCCTGGCCCAAGGCCCGCCACGCCAAGCGGCGGATGATGAACGACGGCCCGGTCAACCTGTTCGCGGCCAAGCTGCGCCCCGGCGGCGAATTCCGCTTCGGCACCGATCACGCGGTCTATGTCCGCCACGCGCTGATGGTGATGCGCCGCCACACCGACCAGTTCGAATGGTTGATCGACAAGCCGGGCGATTTCCAGAGGCGCCCCGGCGGCTGGCCGGAAACCCGCTATGAACACAAGGCCCGCACCGTCTATGGGCACGAGGTCTGGTACTTCCGCTATCGCCGCAAATAGCGCTTTGGCGCGCGGATAGGACGGCTCGGCGCTAACGAACTTTTTCTTTGTGGCGCAGTCCCCATATAAACTCCACCAGTTCGGTTGACAAAGCCACCTGGGGAGTCGCCTGCCATGGACCTGTCGCTGCTGAGCATCGAGGCGTTGCTGCCCTTCATTTTGGTGGGGTTTGCCGCGCAGTTGGTGGATGGCGCGCTGGGCATGGCCTTTGGCGTGATTTCCAATACCCTGCTGGTCGCGGTAATGGGGGTCCCGCCCGCGCTCGCCTCGCAGCGGGTCCACGTGGTCGAATGTTTCACCACCGCCACCTCGGGTATCAGCCATCTGCTGCACGGCAATATCGACAAGCAGCTGTTCCTGCGGCTGCTGCTGCCGGGCGTGGCTGGCGGGGTGCTGGGTGCCTATCTTTTGACCAGCCTGGACGCCAGCGTGGTCAAGCCGTTCGTGCTGCTCTACCTGACCGGCATCGGCCTCTATATCCTGGCGCGCGGGCTGTTCTATCCGCCCAAGCTCAAGGAAGCGCGGCTGATTGCTCCGCTCGGGCTGGTTGGCGGGTTCCTCGATGCGGCGGGCGGCGGCGGCTGGGGGCCGGTGGTCACCAGCAACCTGCTGATCCAGGGGGCCGATCCGCGCAAGGTGGTGGGCACGGTCAACGCAGTCGAATTCTTCCTGACGCTGACTGTCTCGGCCACCTTCATCTGGCACCTGGGCTTTGCCGATCTGGCCGGAGCGACGCTGGGCTTGCTGATCGGCGGCTTGCTGGCCGCGCCGATCGGGGCCTGGGCGGCCAAGCATTTCCCGCCCAAGCAGATGCTGATCCTGGTCGGGACCGTGCTGATCCTGACCAGCGGCTTCGGGGTGTGGAAAGCCTGGGGCTGAGCTTCAGGCTGCGATCTGCTCGGCAATTGCCAGTAGGCGGCGGGCCTGGTCAAGGTGGAGCAGCTCCACCATCTTTCCGTCCAGCTTGATCACGCCCTTGCCGGCATGTTCCGGCGCGGCAAAGGCGGCGACCACCCGCTCGGCCCAGTCCAGTTCCGCCGCGCTGGGCGAAAACACCGCGTTGCACGGTTCGATCTGGTCGGGATGGATCAGTGTCTTGCCATCGAAGCCGAACAGCAGGCCCTGCTGCGCCTCTGCCGTGAATGCGGCCAGATCGCGAAATTCGTTGCACACCCCGTCCAGCACCACCAGCCCGTGCGCCCGCGCGGCGGCAACCGCCATGGTCAGCACCGGCTGGAATGGCACTCGGCCAGGTAGCAACTGGGCGCGCATTTCCTTGGCCAGGTCATTGGTGCCCAGCACGAAGCCCGCGAGCCGGCTGTCTGCCGCGCAGGCCGCCACATCGTGCAGGCGAGGCAGCACGGCGCAGGTTTCGATCATCACCCACAGCCGGGTCTGTGCCGGGGCTGCCGCCAGCGCGGCATTGTAGGCGCGAATGTCCTCCACGCCCTCGATCTTGGGCACCAGCACCGCATCCGGCCCACTCGCGGCAATCGCGGCCAGGTCGTGAGCGCCCCAGGGGGTATTCAGGCCATTTGCCCGCACTACTACCTCGCGCCGGCCGAACCCGCCTTCGCCCACCGCCGCCACGGCCATGGCGCGGGCCTCTACCTTGCCATCAGGCGCGACCGAATCCTCAAGATCGAGGATGACGGTATCGACCGGCAGGGTCCTCGCCTTGGCCAGGGCCTTGGCGTTCGAAGCCGGCAGGTAGAGCGCGCTGCGGCGCGGGCGGGCAGAGGCGGCGGTCATCACGCTTACCCCGCGATGCCGGCCGCGGCCAGCACGGCCAGGGTCAGCACATCGGGCGCGATCGCGGTCATCGGGATGATCTGGACCGGCTTTTCCATGCCGATCAGCATCGGCCCGATCGTGGCGTTGCCTGCCAGCTCGCGCAGCAGCTTGGCCGAGATGTTGGCCGATTGCAGCCCGGGCATGACCAGCACGTTGGCCGGAGCCGACAGCCGGCTGAACGGATAGTTCTGCATCACCGTCGGGTTCAGCGCGGCGTCGGGGGCCATTTCGCCCTCGTATTCGAAGCCGGGGTTTTCGGCATCGAGGATCGCCACCGCCTCGCGGATCGGCTCAAGCCAGCGGCCCGGCGGGTTGCCAAAGGTCGAATAGGACAGGAAGGCGACGCGCGGTTCGTGGCCCAGGCGGCGGGCAACAGCGGCGGTTTCCTTGGCGATCACCGCCAGATCGGCGCTGCTCGGCCGTTCGTTGACCGTCGTGTCGGCCAGGAACACGGTATAGTTCTTGCCGATCATCAGGTGGATGCCAAAGGGCAGGCGGCCCTCCTGCGGATCGAGCACATGGCGCACTTCGCGCATTGTCTGGCCAAAAGTGCGGGTGATCCCGGTGACCATCGCATCGCCCACCCCCAGCTTGAGCAGGCACGAAGCGAAGACGTTGCGATCCTGGTTGACCATGCGGCGCACGTCGCGTTCCAGGAAACCGCGGCGTTGCAGGCGGGAATACAGCATGTCGACCATCGCCGGGATATGCTCGCTGACTGCCGAGTTCTCGATCTGGTAGCTGTCGGGATTGCCAACACCGAGCTCGGCCAGCTTTGCCTTGACCGCCTCTGTCCGCCCGACCAGCACCGGCTCGCCATAGCCGAAATCACGGTACTGGATCGCCGCGCGCAGCACGATCTCGTTCTCGGCCTCGGCAAAGATCATCCGCTTGGGGTTGGCCTTGACCGTTTCATAGACCTGGGTCAGCACCGAAGTGGTCGGGTTGAGCCGGGCCTTCAAGCTGTGGCGATAAGCGTCGAAATCCTCAATGGGCTTCTGCGCCACCCCGGTATCCATCGCCGCCTTGGCGACGGCGGAAGACACCACTTCCATCAGCCGCGGATCGAACGGGGCGGGGATGATGTATTCCGGCCCGAACTGGTATTTCTGGCCATAGGCCGCCGCCACTTCCTCGGGCACGGTTTCGCGCGCCAGTTCGGCAATGGCGCGGGCGGCGGCGATCTTCATCTCCTCGTTGATCGCGGTCGCCTGGACGTCCAGCGCGCCGCGGAAGATGAAGGGGAAGCCCAGCACGTTGTTGACCTGGTTGGGATAGTCCGACCGGCCGGTTGCGACGATCGCGTCGGGGCGCACGGCCTTGACATCGGGCGGGGTGATTTCCGGGTCCGGGTTGGCCATGGCGAAGATGATCGGCTGCGCGGCCATGTCCTTGACCATGTCCTGCGTCACCGCGCCGGCAGCCGACAAGCCCAGGAAGATGTCCGCGCCGACCAGCGCTTCCTTCAGCGTGCGCTTATCGGTGTGGATCGCATGCGCGCTCTTGAACTGATCCACGCCTTCGCGCCCGACATAGATCACGCCCTTGGTATCGCAGACGGTGACGTTTTCGTGGCGCACGCCCATCGACTTGATCAGCGCGGTGCAGGCCAGCGCCGATGCGCCAGCGCCGTTGACCACCATCTTCACGTCCTTGAAATCGCGCCCGGTCAGGTAGCAGGCGTTGACCAGGCCGGCGGCGGCGATGATCGCGGTGCCGTGCTGGTCATCGTGCATCACCGGGATCTTCATGCGTTCGCGCAGTGCCTGCTCGATCACGAAGCATTCCGGGGCCTTGATGTCTTCCAGGTTGATCCCGCCGAAGCTGGGCTCCATCAGCGCCACGGCCTCGATGAACTTTTCGGGATCCTCGGTCGCCAGTTCGATGTCGATCGAATCGACGTCGGCAAAGCGCTTGAACAGCACTGCCTTGCCTTCCATTACCGGCTTGGATGCCAGCGCACCCAGGTTGCCCATGCCCAGGATCGCGGTGCCGTTCGAAATCACCGCCACCAGGTTGCCGCGCGCGGTATATTCATAGGCGGCGGTGGGATCGTCGGCGATGGCCTGCACCGGCACGGCCACGCCCGGCGAATAGGCCAGGCTCAGGTCGCGCTGGGTCGCCATCGGCTTCGACGCGATGATCTCGATCTTACCTGGGCGGATGGTGCTGTGATAGAACAGCGCCTCGCGCTCGGTGAAGCGGACGTTGCTTTCGTTCTGCTGGGAAAGTTCTTCTGACACGTGCGATCTCCGGTTTCGGCCTTGCCCTAACGGATGCTTGGGCCACGCGATAGGGGAAAGCGTGGGGTCCAAGCGTTCCGAATCGCCGCTACAACCGCTAGGCCGGACGACATGTCAGGCAGCAGCGCCAGCCCCATGATGGTCCAGTACCTCGCGCTCAAGGAGCAGGCGGAGGATTGCCTGCTGTTCTACCGCATGGGCGATTTCTTCGAACTGTTCTTCGACGATGCCCGGCTGGCCGCGCAGGTGCTGGACATCGCGCTGACCAGCCGGGGCGAACACATGGGCCTGCCGATCCCGATGTGCGGCGTGCCAGTCCATTCGGCGGAAGGCTATCTGGCCCGCCTGATCAAGGCCGGCTGCCGCGTGGCGATTGCCGAACAGATCGAAACGCCCGAAGAGGCCAAGCGGCGCGGCGGTTCCAAGGCGCTGGTCGCGCGCGACATCGTCCGCTTCGTCACCGCCGGCACCCTGACGGAGGAAGCCCTGCTCGAACCGCGCCGGGCCAACGTGCTGGCCGCCGTGTGCGAAGTGCGCGGGCAGTGCGGGATTGCCGCCTGCGACATTTCGACCGGGCGGATGGAGCTGGAGGAATGCGCGCCCGATCGGCTGAGTGCGGCCCTGGCGCGGCTGGGAGCAAGCGAACTCGTCGCGCCCGAACAGTGGGATCTGGCCCCGGCGGCCGCGATGCCCCGCCCGGCGCGCGAATTCGGCTCTGACCAGGGGGAAGCGCGGCTCAAGGCGGTGCACGGCGTGGCCACGCTCGATGGGTTCGGCATGTTCAGCCGGGCGATGCTGGCGGCGGCGGGCGGGCTGATCGCCTATCTCGATCATGTCGGGCGCGGCAAGCTGCCGCTGCTGCTGCCCCCGGTGGCGCGCAGCGGCGATGCGCACCTCGCCATGGATGAAGCGACTCGCGCCAGTCTCGAAATCCTCGTCACCAGCCAGGGCAGCCGCAAGGGCAGCCTGGTCGATGCGCTCGATCGCTGCGTCACCGGCGCGGGGGCGCGGCTGCTGGCCGAAGACCTGTCCGCTCCGTTGACCGATCTGACGCTGATCGAGGCGCGGCTGGAATTGGTGCAGTGGTTGCACGATGATCCGCTGCTGCGCGCGGACCTGCGCACTGTGCTGCGCGCGTTGCCAGACCTGGGCCGGGCGCTGGGCCGGGTGGTCGCTGGGCGCGGCAGCCCGCGCGACCTGGGACAGCTGCGCGACGGATTGACCGAGGCGCGCCGAATCCACGATTTCCTGCTGCCGCGCACCGATCTGCCGGAACTGCTGCGCACGCTGCTGCCCAGTCTGGCGGGGCACGGCGCGCTGTGCGACCATTTTGCCCGCGCGCTGGTGCCCAGTCCGCCGACCGAGCGTGGGCAGGGCGGCTACATTGCCGAAGACTATGACGCCGCGCTGGATGAGCTGCGCCGCATTTCGGGCGATGCCCGACGCGCCATTGCCGCGCTGGAGACGAAATACCGCGACCAGACCGGGATCGTTGCGCTGAAGATCCGCCACAACGGCGTGCTGGGCTATTTCATCGAGGTGCCGGCTGGCCGTGCGGATGCGCTGATGGCGCCCGATAGCGGCTTCACCCACCGCCAGACCATGGCCGGGGCAGTGCGGTTCAATGCCGTTGCCCTGCACGAGGAAGCGAGCCGCATCGCCCAGGCCGGTGGGCATGCCCTGGCAGCGGAAGAAGCCCATTTTGAGCAGCTGGTGGCCGAGGCGATTGCCGCCCGCCACGCCATCGCCGCCACGGCCCAGGCGCTCGCCCGGATCGACGTGGCCGCCGGGCAGGCCGAACGCGCGGCGGAGAGCGGCTGGTCCCGGCCCGCGATCAGCGCGGGGCTGGCGCTGGAGATCGAACAGGGCCGCCATCCCGTGGTTGAAGCGGCGCTGGCGGCGAAGGGCGAGCGCTTTGTCGCCAACGACTGCCGTCTCGCCAGCCATGACCGGCTGTGGCTGGTCGGCGGGCCGAACATGGGCGGCAAGAGCACGTTCCTGCGCCAGAACGCGCTGATCGTGCTGCTGGCGCAGGCAGGTGGCTTCGTGCCTGCTGCGCGCGCGCGAATCGGGCTGGTCGACCGGCTGTTCAGCCGGGTCGGCGCCAGCGACAACCTGGCGCGCGGGCGCTCGACCTTCATGGTCGAAATGGTCGAGACCGCAGCGATCCTGGCCCAGGCGAGCGAACGCAGCTTTGTGATCCTGGACGAAGTCGGGCGCGGTACCTCAACCTACGATGGCCTCGCGCTGGCCTGGGCGGTGGTCGAGGCGGTGCACGGCGTCAACCGCAGCCGCTGCCTGTTCGCGACCCATTACCACGAACTTGCCCGCCTGGCCGACAGCTGCGAGGCGCTGTCGCTGCATCACGTCCGCGCGCGCGAGTGGAAGGGCGAACTGGTGCTGCTGCACGAAGTGGCCGAAGGCCCGGCTGACCGCTCCTATGGCCTCGCCGTGGCGAAGCTCGCCGGGGTGCCTGCCCCGGTGGTGGCGCGGGCCAAGGCCGTGCTCGACAAGCTGGAGAAAGGCCGGGCCGAAACCGGCGGCCTGGCGGCTGGGCTGGGCGATCTGCCGCTATTCGCCGCCACCGCTGCCGCCGCCAGCGAGCCCGAAGTCGATGCGCTGCGCGCGCGTCTGGCCGAAGTGGATGTTGATGCGCTCAGCCCGCGTGATGCGCTGGAACTGGTCTATGCGCTCAAGCACTTGGCCGAATAGGCTTCCTTAAGCATTCCCGGCTAGTGCCGACACCATGTTCGGTTTCGGACCCAAGCTGGGCCAGGTGTTCGCCAGCCGCTGGAAGGCGGTGGCCTGGTCGCTCGGCATCCTCGCCACGGCCTATTGCACGGTGCCGGTGGCCGATCAGGCGCGCGAGCATGAGGCGCAGAAGGCAGCTGTCGCCAAGGCTGCGCACAAATCGCCCTGGGCGAAGGACTGAAAGAGGCTCAGGCGTGTATCAGCTGATCTTCCGCAACTGGAAATTCGCCCTGCTCTGGGCAATCGGGCTGACCGCGAGCGCGACCGCCTTTTTCGAACGCGGCGGGGGCAACGAACAGCTTGAAGCTCGCACGCAGCAGATTCGCGAACAGCAGCAAGGCACCGCCGCACCCACTGGCGCGGCATCGCCGGCCGCCGCCGAGGACGAAGTCCTGGCCGATGAGGCGGACAGCGGACAGACCGACAGCCCTGCCGCCGTGGAAGCGCAGGAAGACGAAGCCGACGATTCAGTTCAGAACGGCGCTGCCTAAGCCGTCAGTTCGGTGATGCCGGTTTCGACGCGGTCGATGATCGCGTCCTTCATCCAGCGTTCTTCCGCCCGCTGCCGCGCCGCCGCACCATAGGCCGCGCGCCGCGCTGGATCGGCTGCCAGCGCGGCGATTGCGGCGGCGAGCGCCGCGGCATCGCCCGGGGCGGTTAGCGTGCCACAGCCATCGACCTCGCTGAACAGGCCCGTGCCGGGATCGGCAGTCGCCACAACGGGGCGGCCCGAGGCGAGCATGTTGGTCAGCTTGCTGGGCAGGACCAGATCGGCCGCGCCGGCAATCTGTGGCAGCAGGTGCAGGTCGGCCATGGTCAGCATCGCGCCCATTCGCTCGGCCGGTTGCAGGTCGTGTAGCTGGATGTTTTCCAGCCCGGCGGCCAGCCGTTCCAGCTCGGCCCGGTTGGGCCCTTCGCCGCAGATCACGAAACCGATGTCCGGCCGGTTCCGCAGCAGCCGGGCCGCCTCGACCAGGATTTCGATCCCCTGCTTGCGGGCAATATTGCCGGAATAGAGCGCCACGAGGCGGTCGCCCAGGCCCCATTCGGCGCGGATCGCGCGGGCGCCGTCGGGATCGGCGGCAAAGCGGGCGTCGGCCCAGTTGCGCACTTCGCGCACCCGCTCGGCCGCCACGCCCTTGTCGCGCAGCTTGGCGCACATCTGCGGGCTGATCGTGGTCACCCGGTCGCCGCGCCGCAGCACCCAGCCTTCCAGCCAGCGCGCCAGCCGGGCGGGCAGGCCCTGTTCGCCCAGCAGGCCCGTGGCAAGCGCCGCTTCGACTTCGAAGTCTTGCACGTGGATCCACAGCCTGGCCCCGGCCAGCCGCGCGGCCAGCCAGCCGGTCAGCACGCTGAGCAGCGCCGGGGCGATGACCATCACCACCTGCGGGCGCTGCGCCTTGTCCCGCAGCGCGGCGCGCAGGGCGATGGGCAGCGCGGTGAGGGCAAAGCTGGCAAGATGGAGGATGCGCTTGAGACCGCCGGGCTGGGCCGGGACATAGTGCGGGCAGCGCGTGATCCCCACGCCCCGTTCCTCGCCCTGCTGCCAGCCGCTCCCGGCAAAGGCCGGATAGACCCGCCACTGCGGATAATACGGCTTGCCCGCGATCACCTGCACGCGGTGCCCACGCTCGGCCAGGGCCTCGGCCAGCCCGGCGCTGTAGGGACCGATTCCGACCGGCTCGGGCGCGTAATTGAGCGTGAGCAGCAGGATTTTCGCAGGGGTCATCGATCGAGCCATTTGCTGAGCTGCGCCAGTTGCCGTGACTGGCGCCGCACGGCGGGGTCGGACAGGTCGGACAGCGTCCGCGCCAGGCGGCTGCGCGCCCAGGCCACATATCCGCCTTCGCTGGCGCTGTCGCGGTGATGGACATGGCCTGCCCCGGCGGACACGCGGCGGGTGATGCGCGGCCACAACCCTTTGAGGCCGATAGTCAGCCCCGAGGCCGCCAGGCCCGCGCTGTAGCGGGTCTCGAGGTTCTGGAGCATCAGTTCCTCGGCCGTGGCCAGCAGGTCGTCCGGCGTGGCCGGAACCGGCGCGGCCGCAAGGTCCAGCGCGGGCGGAGTACAATAACGGTCGACCAGATCGAGCACGAGCCGCGCCCCGCCGGCCCAGCCGGCTGCCTGGCCGCGGCTCCAGAAAGCCGGCCAATCCAGCGTTTCGCGTTCCAGCAGGAAGGCGATGTCGGGCAGCAGCAAGGGCCCGCAGTCAAGCCGGTGGCTGTAGATCGCATGAATCACCAGGTGCGCCAGCATGTCTTCGGGCGCGGGATTGAGCAGGCCTTGCTCGTCGCGGCGGGCACGGGCGAACAGCCCGACATCGTCGGGCGGCGGGCTGTAGTATTCGAGCCGGCCTTCGGGGAACCAGGCATGCAGGTGCAGTTCGATCGCGGTGCCGCGCGGGGCGATTAGCGGCGGCGGGCTCTTGTCCACCTGCACCAGCTGGTCCAGCGGCAGGTCAGGTTCGGCTGCGGGGACATAGCCCGCCCGGCACAGCAGGTCCCAGCCTTCCAGAAAGCGGCCTTCGGGCAGCAGCAGGTCGATGTCGCGCAGCGGGCGCTGGGCTGCTTCGGGATAGGCATGCCAGGCCAGCCAGCCGCCCTTGAGTACCAGCGCAGGGATGTTCGCGGCAGCGAGCAGGCGCACCGTTTCGCGCAGTTCGACCCGCTGGACCATGGCCAGCATCGCCGAAGCGCGGTGCGCGGCCTGCCACGTATCGCGCAGCGCTGCGGGAATGCGGCTGTCGTCGCGGTGGCGCGCATGCAGCAGGGGGCGCAGGCGATGCGTGGCGGCCATCGCGTCGATGGCGGCCCAATCATCCGCGTCCAGTCCGGCCAGATCGTTTGTGCGCGCCGTCCCGACCAGCGCCAGCAGCGCACGGCAAAGCGCGGGACGATCCATCCGGCCTGTCGTCAGTTGCTGCGCTTGGGAACCTGGAAGGTCCCCGAAACACGGCCGGTCCCGCCGGGGGCGCCGCGGCCGTCGATGCTGGACAGGCCGCTCTTGAGGTCGATCACCAGCCGCCCGCCGTTCAGCGTGTCGCTGCCCCGGCGCAGGCCGATCCCGCCTGCCAGAGTGATGATCCGCTGGTTGAAGTCATAGATCGCCACGTCGCCGCGCGCGCTTTCGCTGCCGCGCGTCACCAGGACCCCGCCGGTCGCGTCGATCCGCTGGATCTTGAGCGAGCCTTCGTCGGTGTAAGCTACCGTCGTGCGCGCGGCGCGCAGCCGCAGGTCGCCCTGCTGGATATCGACATTGCCTGACAGGACCACGCGGTTGGCCTTGTCCTGCAACTCGATCCGGTCGGCGGCATAGCTGACCGGGGCGTCGCTGTTGTGCCCGCCAATCGCTTGGGCGCCGCCCTGGCTGACTGCCAGCAGGCCCATGGTGCCAAGCGCGAATCCGCCCAGCAGCGAACGAAAGGCAAGGGATCTGATCGAACGTTCGGCCATCACGGCATCCTGAGCTTGCCGGGCTGCATCAGCAGCCGCGCGTGTCCATCGAGCGTCACCGTGCGCTCGCCAAGGTTGGCAATTATCCGGTCGGCGCTGAAAGTGCCAGCCGGAATGGCCCCGGTGACCCCGCCCCCGCCGGTCGCGATTCGGGCCTTGAGGTCGATCGCGACGTTCTGGGTGGTCATGCGGTAGCCATCGGCGGCGGTGAAGGTCACCGGGCCCTGCACCGTGACCAGTTCCTTGCTGTAATCATAGATGCCGCCCGCCGCAGCCAGCTGCGCCGGGCCATCGGCCAGCTTGATCCGCGCGACCAGGTTCTGCATCCTGACCACCGGATCGGCGGCGCTGACCTGAACCGCGCTGCCGGCGGTCACGGTAAAGGGCCGCCCCTCGCTGTCTTCGCCGCGGTACATGGCATCGGCCACGCGCAGGCGTTCGCTCACCGCCGCAACCTTGTTGCGATCGAGCAGGAAGCTGATTTCGCCGCGCGGGAACAGCGGGCCAACGATCAACAGCGCGGCAACCACACCCACCGCACCTGGCAGCCAGCGCGCCAGGAAGCGCACCGTGCGGTCGTGCGAACCGCCGGGCGCGGCCCAGTGGCGGCGCTGGTCCCGGATCTGGTCGGCGGCTTCGGTCATGCGCGCGGCGGTTTCAGCCCCGGGGCCTCAGGCCTCGTGGCTGAAAATGTCCTTGTCCGGCCAGCCGATCAGATCGAGCCGGGCGCGGTGCGGGAGGAAATCGAAGCAGGCCTGGGCCACTTCCATACGTCCTTCGCGCTGCAGCCGCTCGATCAGGATGGTCTGCATGGCGTGAAGATAGCGCACGTCGGAGGCTGCATATTCGCGCTGCGCTTCGGACAGCTCGGGCCCGCCCCAGTCGCTCGACTGCTGCTGCTTGGACAGTTCCTTGCCCAGCAATTCGCGGACCAGGTCCTTGAGGCCGTGGCGGTCGGTGTAGGTACGCACCAGCTTGCTGGCGATCTTGGTGCAGAACACCGGCGCAGCGACCACGCCCATGTAATGCTCGATCGCGGCGAGGTCGAACCGGGCGAAGTGATACAGTTTCACCCGCGCGGGATCGGCCAGCACCGCCTTGAGGTTGGGCGCGGCATAGTCCGATCCGGGGTTGAACCGGACCAGGTGTTCATCGCCGCCGCCATCGGACAGCTGGACCAGGCACAGCCGATCGCGCGGGGTGATCAGCCCCATGGTTTCGGTATCGACGGCGATCGGGCCCGGGGCAAGCACGCCTTCGGGGAGATCTTCTTCGTGGAGATAGACTGCCATATGCCAAGGTGCTTAGGCTGATCCGCGGCGCTAGGAAAGAGCGCAATCGAGGGAGTCTTCACCCGTGTCCGGCAATGATGCAGTTCCCCCCAGCTGGCGCGAGGCGCTTGATCCTGTGCTGGCCACGCCCGAGGCGCGGCGGCTGGGCGGGTTCCTCAAGGCCGAGGAGGCCGCCGGCAAGGCGGTCTATCCGCCGCGCGGCGTGCGGCTTGCGGCGCTCGACCTGACTCCGCTCGATACGGTCAAGGTGGTGATTCTGGGGCAGGACCCCTATCACGGACCGGGGCAGGCGCATGGCCTCAGCTTTTCCGTCCAGCCGGGGGTGCGGGTACCGCCCAGCCTGGTCAACATCTACAAGGAACTGCACACCGACCTGGGCCTGCCGATCCCCAAGCACGGCAACCTGACCCGCTGGGCGGAGCAGGGCGTGCTGCTGCTCAACAATTCGCTGACGGTCGAGGATGGCAAGCCCGCCTCGCACAAGGGTAGGGGTTGGGAAGCGATCACCGATGCCGTGGTCGCCGCGGTCGCCGCCAAGGCGGACCCTTGCGTGTTCCTGCTGTGGGGCAGCCACGCCCGCAAGAAGGCCCAGAACGTGCCGGGGCTGGGGCCGGGCAGCCACCACCTCGTGCTGACCGCGCCGCATCCCAGCCCGCTATCGGCCCACACCGGCTGGTTCGGCTGCCGCCACTTCAGCCAGGCCAACGCGTTTCTGGAAAGCCACGAGCGCGGCGCGGTGGACTGGCGGGTGGACTAGAGCCGGGCCAGGATTGCTTCGCCCAGCCGCTCGCCCAGCTGCGGGCCCTGACGCGGATAAAGGTAGGGTTCGATCAACTCCGCTTCGATCAGCGCCATCTGGCCATCCAGCCCGCGCACCATGTCGATCCGGGCATACAGCGTGGGCGCTTCGAACGGCAGCATGGCGATCACCGCTTCGGCCTGGGTCAGGTCGGCGGCATCGGGCGTTACGACATGTTCGGTCCCGCCGTAGAGCGACTGGATGCGGTAATCGCCCGGCACCGCGTGCTTCCACAGCGCGTGGCTGAACATGCCGGCGATGAAGATCAGGCTCAGTTCCCCTTCCTGCTGGATCGCGGGCAGGAACGGCTGGACCATCGCCGCATGACCCATGCGCCAGCCTGCCAGCGACGGATCGCCGCGCACGAAGCTGAACTGCCCGACCGCGCCCGCGCCGACGCGGCGCTTCACCACGACCCGGTCGCAGCCGAAATGGTCGAACGCGGCGTGGATGTCGGCCTCGCCCGGATCGTCCGGCCACAGCGTCGGGATCGACGGTGCGCCGCGCTGGGCCAGTTCGGCCAGGTAGCCTTTGTCGGCATTCCAGCGCACCACCTCCGGCGGATTGCAGACCTGCACTCCGGCAGCTGCCAGGTTTTCCAGCCGGGTCAGGAACTCTGCCGGATGGTTGGTATAGTCCCAGACCGTGCCAAGCACGGCCAGCTGGCACTCGGCCAATTCTTCCAGCGGCGCGCGCCAGTCCAGTTCCAGCACTTCGGCGCGGCCGGCCAGGCCATCGCGCAGTGCGCCGACCTGCAGGTCGTGCTCGAATGCGTCGGGCCGGCGGGTGGGCGATCCGGGCAGGGTGGCGGGGCAGGCGAGGAAGGCGATCCGGGGCAGCATGGCCGCGCGGTAGCGCGGATGGGCCGTCGGGGCAATTCAGTCGGCCCGAACGCAAGCAGGGCGCCTTCCGCGGGGAAGACGCCCTGCCTGATTTGTTGTGCGGCGTTGGCTCAGCGCGGCAGTTCGCTCACGCCCATCAGCGCTTCGTCCACCGCGCGGGCGCACTGGCGGCCTTCGCGGATCGCCCAGACGACCAGCGACTGGCCCCGGCGCATGTCGCCGCAGGCCCAGATCTTGGGATCGCTGGTCTGGTAGTTGATCACGTTGGCGGCTACGTTGCCGCGCGGGTCGAGCGCGACCCCGGCCTGGTCCAGCAGGCCCTGCTTGCGCGGACCAAGGAAGCCCATCGCGAGGAAGATCAGGTCCGCCTTCAGCGTGAATTCGCTGCCGGGGACTTCCTGCATCTTGCCATCCACCCATTCGACGCGGACGCAGTCCAGCCCGGTAACCTGGCCGCCTTCGCCAACCACGCGCTTGGTCAGGATCGCCCAGTCGCGTTCGCAGCCTTCTTCGTGGCTGGAGCTGGTGCGCAGCTTCATCGGCCAGTTTGGCCAGGTCAGCGCCTTGTCTTCCTTTTCGGGCGGCTTGGGCATGATTTCGATCTGGGTGACCGAAGCCGCGCCCTGGCGGATCGAAGTGCCGACGCAGTCCGAGCCGGTATCGCCGCCGCCGATCACGACCACGTGCTTGCCCGTGGCGAGCAGCGAGCCGCGCGGCGCGGCGCGCAGTTCCTCGTCGCCGGCATTGCGCTTGTTCTGCTGGGTCAGGAATTCCATCGCGAAGCGCACGCCCGGCAGCTCGAAGCCGGGGATATCGAGCGGACGGGGATCTTCCGCGCCGCCCGACAGGACGATCGCGTCGAAGTTTTCCTTCAGCGAGTTAACCGAAATGGTAACGCCAACCTCGGTCGAAGTGCGAAACTGGACGCCTTCGGCTTCCATCTGCACGATCCGGCGGTTGATCAGGTGCTTTTCCAGCTTGAAGTCGGGAATGCCGTAACGCAGCAGCCCGCCAACCCGGTCGTTCTTTTCGAACAGCGTCACCGAATGCCCGGCGCGCGCCAGCTGCTGGGCGGCGGCCATGCCGGCCGGACCCGAACCCACCACCGCAACCGACTTGCCAGTGCGCTTGGCGGGGATCTGCGGGACGATCCAGCCTTCCTGCCAGCCCTTGTCGACGATCGCGCATTCGATGCTCTTGATCGTCACCGGCTGGTCCACGATGTTCAGCGTGCAGCTTGCCTCGCACGGGGCGGGGCAGATGCGGCCGGTGAATTCGGGGAAGTTGTTGGTCGAGTGCAGCACTTCCAGCGCGCCCTGCCAGTTCCCTTCATAGGTCAGGTGGTTCCAGTCCGGGATGATGTTGTTCACCGGACAGCCGTTATGACAATAGGGGATGCCGCAGTTCATGCAGCGGCTGGCCTGCGCCTTGAGCTCGCCTTCCTGATGCGGAATGACGAACTCGTTATAGTGCTTCACCCGCTCCTGTGCGTCAGCATAGGTGCGGTCCTTGCGGTCAAGCTCGAGAAAGCCGGTTTCCTTGCCCATGGTATCGTGACCCTATCTTATTCCGCGGCCACCGAAGCGGCAGCCTGCCGCTCGGCCTCGAGTTGCTTCAGCGCCTTCGCGTAGTCGCGCGGCATCACCTTGACGAACTTGGTCACCGCCGTGTCGAAGTCGTCCAGCAGGGCGCGGGCGCGCCTGCTGCCGGTGTAAAGGTGATGGCGTTCGAGCAGCACGCGGACGCGGTCGGCATCGTGGCGCAGCACGTCGCCCATGCCGGGGTCGCTCACGCCATTGGTGCGCTGCTGCGGCCGGCCAGCGCCGTCCTCCTCGTCGTGGACGTTCGCCACCGGTAGCAGGTCGACCTGCGCCTGGTTGCACAGCTGGGCGAAGTTCCCGGCCTCGTCATAGACATAGGCGACGCCGCCCGACATGCCCGCGGCAAAGTTGCGTCCGGTCTTGCCCAGCACCATCACCACGCCGCCGGTCATGTATTCGCAGCCGTGGTCCCCGGTGCCTTCGACCACCGCGACCGCGCCCGAATTGCGCACGGCAAAGCGTTCGCCGGCCACGCCGTTGAAGAAGGCTTCACCGGCGATCGCGCCGTACAGCACGGTGTTGCCGACGATGATGTTCTCGGTCGGCTCGCGGTCGACGTGGGCGGGCTGACGCACCACCACGCGGCCACCCGACAGGCCCTTGCCGACATAGTCGTTGGCATCGCCGGTCAGTTCCAGGCTGACGCCGTGGGCCAGCCAGGCGCCAAAGCTCTGCCCGGCCACCCCGGTGAGGCGGATCGCGATGGTGTTGTCCGGCAGCCCGGCATGGCCATAGCGCCGCGCCACTTCGCCCGACAGCATCGCGCCGACAGTGCGGTTGACGTTGATCACCTTGCGCTCGATCACCACCGGGCTCTGCTTGTCGAGGGCATCGGCGGCAGCGGCAATCAGCTCGTTGTCGAGCGCCTTGTCGAGACCGTGGTCCTGCGTGCCCGACCAGCCGAGCGACGGGCTGTCGCCCAGCGGAGCCTGGTAGAGGATGCGGCTGAGATCCACGCCCTGCGCCTTCCAGTGGTGGATCGCTTGGCGCATGTCGAGCCGGTCAACCCGGCCGACCATTTCGCCAATGGTGCGGAAGCCCATTTCCGCCATGATCGCGCGCAGTTCTTCGGCAACGAAGAAGAAGTAGTTGATCACGTGTTCGGGCTGACCGGTGAAGCGCGCCCGCAGCACAGGGTCCTGGGTGGCAACGCCAACCGGGCAGGTGTTGAGGTGGCACTTGCGCATCATGATGCAGCCGGCCGCGATCAGCGGCGCGGTGGCAAAGCCGAACTCGTCCGCGCCGAGCAGCGCGGCAACTGCCACGTCGCGCCCGGTGCGCAGGCCGCCGTCGGCCTGCACGCAGATGCGGCTGCGCAGGTTGTTGAGGATCAGAGTCTGCTGGGTTTCGGCCAGACCGATTTCCCACGGGCTGCCGGCGTGGGTCAGGCTGGTCAGCGGCGAAGCGCCGGTCCCGCCTTCATAGCCGGAAATCGTCACGTGGTCCGCGCGTGCCTTGGAAACGCCCGCGGCAACCGTGCCGACGCCCACTTCGGACACCAGCTTGACCGAGATCCGCGCGCCGTTGTTCACGTTCTTGAGATCGTGGATCAGCTGCGCCAGATCTTCGATCGAATAGATGTCGTGGTGCGGCGGCGGGCTGATCAGGCCGACGCCGGGGGTCGAATGGCGGGTCGCGCCGATGGTCTTGTCAACCTTGTCGCCGGGCAGCTGGCCGCCTTCACCGGGCTTGGCGCCCTGGGCCATCTTGATCTGCACGTCGTCGGCATTGACCAGGTATTCGGTGGTCACCCCGAAGCGGCCCGAAGCGACCTGCTTGATTGCCGACCGCAGGTTGCGGCCATCAGGCATCGGCTTGAAGCGGCGCGGATCCTCGCCGCCTTCGCCGGTGTTCGACTTGCCGCCGATCTGGTTCATCGCCGCTGCCAGCGTGGTGTGCGCTTCCCAGCTGATCGAACCATAGCTCATCGCGCCGGTGGCGAAGCGCTTGACGATTTCGCTGGCCGGTTCGACCTCGCTGATGTCGAGCGGCTTATCCGCCTTCTTCAGTTCCATCAGCCCGCGGATGGTCAGCATCCGGCTGGACTGATCGTTAATGGTCTGAGCGAATTCCTTGTATTTTTCGGGCACGTTGCCGCGCACGGCATGCTGCAGGGCGGCGATGTTTTCCGCCGTCCAGGCATGCTGTTCGCCGCGCCGGCGCAGGCCGTACATTCCGCCCACGTCCAGCATGTGCGCATAGATCGGGTTGTCGCCATAGGCGGCGGCATGGCGACGCACGGTTTCCTCGGCCACTTCGGCCAGGCCAACGCCCTCGATCGTGGTCGCGGTGCCGGTGAAGTAGGACTGGATGAACTGGCTCGACAGGCCGACCGCGTCGAAGATCTGCGCCCCGCAGTACGACTGGTAGGTGCTGATGCCCATCTTGGACATCACCTTGAGGATGCCCTTGCCGACCGCCTTGATATAGTTCTTCTGAACTTCATAGGCGCTGACCGGCAGCTCCTTCTTCACGCGGATGTCTTCCAGCGTTTCAAAGGCGACATAGGGGTTGATCGCTTCGGCGCCGTAACCCGCCAGCACGCAGAAGTGATGCACTTCGCGCGCTTCGCCGGTTTCGACGACCAGCCCGGTCTGCATGCGCAGGCCCTGCCGGACGAGGTGGTGGTGGACCGCGGCGGTGGCCAGCAGGGCCGGCATCGGGATGCGGTCCGATCCCTGGGCGCGGTCGGACAGGATCAGGATGTTCTTGTCCTGCAGCACCGCTTCGGTTGCGGCCCAGCACATTTCCTTGATCGCCATTTCAAGGCCGGCGGCCCCGGTCTTGGCGTCCCAGGTGATGTCGATCGTCTCGGTGCGGAAGGCGCCGTCCAGCGCGGCTTCGACCGAGCGGATCTTGGCCACTTCCTCGTTGGTCAGGATCGGCTGATCCACTTCAAGCCGCTTGTGCGTCCCGGCATCACGGCCCAGCAGGTTGGGGCGCGGGCCGATCATGCTGACCAGGCTCATCACCAGTTCCTCGCGGATCGGGTCGATCGGCGGGTTGGTGACCTGGGCGAAGTTCTGCTTGAAGTAATCGTAGAGCAGGCGGCTGCGGTCCGACAGCACCGCGATCGGGGTGTCGGTGCCCATCGACCCGATCGGATCGTCGCCATTGCGGCCCATCGGTTCCAGGAACCTGGCGATGTCTTCCTGGGTATAGCCGAAGGCCTGCTGGCGATCGAGCAGGCTGGTGGTTTCCACTGCCAGCTGCGCCAGTTCCGGCTCGACCACTTCAAGGTCCTTGAGCTTGTACTGCGCGCTTTCCAGCCAGGCTTCGTAGGGTTCTTCGGCCGAAAGCTGGGCCTTCAGCTCCTCGTCCTCGATGATGCGGCCCTGATCGAAATCGATCAGCAGCATCTTGCCGGGCTGGAGGCGCCACTTGCGCTTGATGTTGTCTTCCTTGATCGGCAGCACGCCGCTTTCGGAAGCCATTACCACCAGGTCATCGTCGGTGACGATGAAGCGGGCGGGGCGCAGGCCGTTGCGGTCCAGCGTTGCGCCGATCTGGCGGCCGTCGGTGAAAGCCACGGCGGCCGGGCCGTCCCAGGGTTCCATCAGCGCGGCGTGGTATTCGTAGAACGCGCGGCGCTTGGCATCCATCAGCGGGTTGCCAGCCCAGGCTTCGGGGATCAGCATCATCACCGCGTGGGCGAGGCTGAAGCCCCCCGCGAGCAGCAGTTCGAGCGCGTTGTCGAGGCAGGCGGTGTCCGACTGGCCGTGCGGGATCAGCGGCCACATCTTGTCGAGGTCAGCGCCCAGCAGTTCGCTTTCCATGGTGCGGCGGCGGGCGTTCATCCAGTTGACGTTGCCGCGCACCGTGTTGATTTCGCCGTTGTGGGCGATGAAGCGGTAGGGGTGCGCCAGCTTCCAGCTGGGGAAGGTGTTGGTCGAGAAGCGCTGGTGGACCAGACCGAGCGCGGACACGCAGTCCGGATCGCGCAGGTCGTCATAGAAGCTGCCGACCTGGGTCGCCAGCAGCAGTCCCTTGTAGACTACGGTGCGGCTCGAGAAGCTCGGCATGTAGAGCTCGGTCAGGCCGGGCAGACCGTGCTTTTCGGCCAGGGCTGCCAGCGGGTTCTGGGTCTGCTTGCGGATCGCGAGGATCTTGCGTTCGAACGCGTCCTGGTCGGCGCAGTTCTCGCCGCGTGCGACGAAGCACTGGCGGATCACCGGCATCGATTCGAGCACGGCCTTGCCCAGCCCGTCGGTGTTCACCGGAACGTCGCGCCAGCCGATCAGCCGCTGGCCTTCCTTGGCCACGAACTTTTCAAAGGTGCCGATCACGAATTCGCGCGCCTGCTCGTCCTGCGGCAGGAAGCACATGGCGACGGCATAGTCGCCCGGCTGCGGCAGCTTGAGGCCTTCCTGGTCGGCCCACTTGCGGAACAGCGCGTCGGGCAGCTGGATCAGGATGCCCGCACCGTCGCCCAGCAGCGGATCCGCGCCCACCGCGCCGCGATGGTCGATATTTTTCAGAATCTCCAGGGCCTGGCTAATGATCGCATGGCTTTTCGCACCCTTGATGTGGGCGACAAAGCCCACGCCGCACGCGTCATGCTCATTGCTCGGATCATAAAGGCCCTGGGGCGCCGGAAAACCCATCGATTAACCATCCTGTCTGTGCCGCCGGAAATCTTGATTCGCCGCGCAAATGCGCGTGAATCGCTGATTTCCAGCAATTAAGCGCAATCAGCCCCGCCGCAAAAAGCAGCGAAAGTTGCGCCAAGCTTCCCCATGACGACAGGATGCTGTTTTTGCAACTGCGAAAAGGCCAAGAACCGCTTGGGCTAGCCCAAGCGGTTCTTTGAATAGGTTTTCAGGGTAGGGAATTGGCCTCATCCCGTCCAGTCCGGCCAGACCGGACCGGGTCAGGCGGCGCCGCTCATCCGTTGCAGGTTGGCGAGCGACGCGCGCAGGGCCTGGTCGGCTTCGGACGGATCGGTTGCCGGCATGCTGCTGGCAGCCGCAATGGTCCCGCCCACGCCCGCAGTGCTCGGTGCATCGAACTTGCGGAACGCCAGCGCCTCCGGCTGCGGAGCGGCAAAGGGCGCGGGAGGAGCGGTCGGGGCGCCGAACGGGGTCTGGCCGGGAAAGATCACCACGGGTTCCACCTCGGCGCTGTCGGCCTCGGGCTCCTCGATCCGCACGAACTGCGAGCGCGCGGCCAGCGGCTGGCCGATGTCGAGCAGCGAGGCATAGCCTTCCTCCTCGGCTGCATCGGGCGTGCGGTCGCTTTCGGGGTCGCCGCTGGTCGCCTCAACCTCGGCCTCGAGCTCGGCTTCTGCGACTGGCGCAAAGGCCGCCTGCAGGGCCTGGAAGGCATCCGGCAGCGGCTGAAGCACCGCGGCGGCGACCGGGGGCGCGGTGAATGCGGCGGGCTGTGCCGTCGGCTCGGGCGCAGGCGTCGCAATCGGCGCAGCGGGCATGGCAATGTGGCGCGGCGGCAACAGGCTGGCCAGCATGTCGTCGGCGTCGTCCATCACCGGATCGCCCAGATCGAGCGGACGCAGCGCCGCAGGCATGGCGAGCGGGGCGGGCGGCACGACAACGGCCGGATCGGGCGGGGCAAAGGCCGGGGCGGGGCTGAGCAGCCCGGCGTCAACGGCAAAGCCGGCCCGGATAGGCGCCGGATCGGCCGGCGGCGCAACTGCTACGGATGGGCTCGGCATGACCGCCGGTGCGGCCAGTGGCGCGTCCTGCGCGTCAGCGCCAGTGTTGGGGGCGCTTTCGATCAGCGTCTCGCTGCCACTGCGCGCGGCACGGCGGCGCCGCATCGACTGCTGGAGGCGCGAGGCAAGGTCCGTCATCCCCAGGCCGGCGACCGGCGGCAGCGGTTCGGGGGCCATGGCGATGGGCGCGGCGGCCGCGGTGAGCTCGGCAGGCGCCGCGCTGGTCGGCGCTTCGGCGGTGGGCATGGGTTCGGCCGGCCGGGCAAACGGTGCGTCCGTTGCAGCGGCAAAGGGGGGCGGCATCGGCGCGAAGGTGGGCGCTGCCAATGGCGCCGGTTCGGCGCAGTCGAGCGGTACGGGCGCGGCTGCTTCACGAGCGGGGAACAGCGGCTCGGGCTGATCGGTTTCGAACACCGAGGTCTTGAAACCGGCGGCGCGGATGTGGCTTTGATCGACGTGATCGTCCTCCACCGGCATGCCAAAGATCTGGCGCGGCGGCTGGGCCGGAGTGGCGGTGCCATCGAACAGCGCCGGGTTGACCGGAGCCGGCTGGAACACCTGGCGTTCGGGTACGTTCTGGCCGGCCAGGGCAGTGAACGGCGCGGCGCTGAAATCGAGCGGCGGCGGGGCCGGCGGGGCGAACGGAGCGGCGGCGGGGGGCGATCCGGCCTGCGCGAAGGCGCCGAGATCGAGCGGTGCTTCGGGCGCGGGCGCTGCCTGCGCAAGCTGGCGGGGCAGGTCCGGGGCGGGCAGTTCCTCGTCGCCGGTGATCGGTGTGTGGTTCGTCAGTTCGATCCCGCTGATGTCCAGCACCTGCGGCGTGCCGCCCGGAAGCGGGGCCATCTCGTGGGGCACGAACTCGGCCTCTTCATGCTCGATTGCCAGCGCGGCCCGGCGGCGGCCTGCCAGCAGCCCGCCCGCTTCCTCGCCCAGGTCGATTTCGTCGTGCACGGAAACCGGGCTCGGTGCAGCATAGTCCGTGCGATAGGCGGGCAAATCGGCCGCGCTGTCCTGACTGCGCGCGCCGCGCTTGCGCTGGCGCAATTCCTGCTTGGGACGAGCCATGCGCCGCGCGATCACCACGCCGATGGTCGCGCCAATGGCCGCCATGGCCAGGGCAATCAGCATCCGCGCGGTGATGCCCAGCGGCGGGGCCGCTGCCGGGATGATCAGGTCGATCCGGCTTTTCATCACCACGGCTTCCAGCAGGGTGGGGCGAATCGCCAGGCTGCCCAGTCCGAACAGCGCGCCGAACCACAGTGCGACCACGGCCGGAAACAACTGGTGGCTGGTGATCGGCTTGGCGGCCTGCGGCCTGCCCTTGGCTGCCTTGCGCTTGTGCTGCTTTGCCACGCTTGGAATACCCCGTCAGTTCAAGTCACTTCTGCCGGTCGCCGCAGCCGCTCAGGCGGCGGCGGAAACCGTGCAGTTCACCATCGGGGCTATCAGACGATGGTAAACATCCTGATAACGATAAACATTCCGGGCCCAGTCATGACTGGTCCGGACGTGTTCCAAACCGGCGGCGCGGCGCGCCTCCCAGGTGCCGGTCGCGGCCAGCAGGTCGGCCAGCGCCGCGGCGCAGGCGGCGGGATCGTCTGGCGCGAACAGCGTCCCGGTCAGGCCATCGGTGATCAGTTCGCGGTGGCCGCCAACGTCGCTGGCGGCGACCAGCTGGCGCTGGGCCATGGCTTCAAGCGGCTTGAGCGGGGTGACCAGGTCGGTCAGCCGACTGCGCTTGCGCGGATAGGCCATGACATCGACCAGCGCATAGTATTTCTCTACTTCGCTGTGCGGCACGCGCCCGACAAAGCGGATCGCGCCGCGCGCCGGGCTGGCCTCGGCCTGGGCCCGGAGCGCTGCTTCCATCGGCCCGCCGCCGACCAGCAGCAGCTTTGCATCGGGCACTCGCGCGGTCAGCAGCGGCATGGCTGCGATCAGATCGTCCAGCCCTTCATAGTCGTAGAAGCTGCCGATGAAGCCGATCACCGGCCCATCGCCCAGCCCCAGCTGCTCGGCCATTGCCGGATCGCGTAGGGCCGGTTCGCCGAACAGCGCCAGGTCCACCCCGTTGGGGCTGATCGTGATCTTGTGCGCGGGCACGCCGCGCGCGACCAGATCCTGCTTCAGCCCCTGGCAGATCGTCACCACCGCGTCGGCCCCCTGGACCACGTGGCTTTCGAGCGCGCGGGTCAGGCGGTATTTGAGGTTGCCTTCGCTGCCGGTGCCGTTTGACACGGCGGCGTCCTCCCAGAAGGCGCGGATTTCATAGACCACCGGAATGCCCAGCCGCTTGCCTGCGATCAGCGCGGCCTTGCCGCACAGCGCCGGGCTGTGGGCGTGGAGCACGTCGGGCCGCCAGTCCTGCGCGGCGCTGACGATGGCGTCGGCCAGCAGCTGGATCTCGCGCCATTCGCGCCAGGCCGGCGGGCCGCTGGCCGCGCCCCGCGTGCGGTAGAAGGTCAGCCCTTCGGCCTGTTCGACATCGGGGCCGTCCATGGTGTGGCGCAGCCCGGTAATGCCGCGCACTTCCAGCCCCATGGCCGCCTGTGCGGTAAGGATCGCGCGGGTGCGAAAGGTGTAGCCGCTGTGCAGTGGCACCGAATGGTCTAGGACGTGCAGAACCCTGGTCATGGGCGCATTAGCTAGACCGACAAGGCTTAACGCGGCGTCAACCCCGTCCGGCTAAAGCCCCAGCGATGATCGATTACTTCGCCCTGGCCCTGACGCACGGCCTGCTGGCCCTGGCGGCCTGGCGGATCCTGCAACGCGACGACCTCGATCACGAGGAACCCGCCGAAGGGCAGGAGCAGCCCCCCGCCGCACCGCCGCCGCCGTCCGCCGCCGCCCGGCGCAGCTTGCAGGTGCGCCCGCGTGCTTGACCTGGCGATCACCGGCTTTGTCTTTGCCTTGCTGGCGCTGGGCCTGCGCCGCCCGTTTGTGTGGGTGCTGGCCTATCTTTATATCGACATCCTGACCCCGCAGCGCATTTCGTGGGGGTTGCTGGCCTCGCTGCCGATCTCGCTGATTGCTTTCCTGCTGGCGTTCGGCGGTTGGCTGATGATCGATCCCAAGACCGACAGCCGCTTTACCCTGCGCCAGGGGCTGATCGCGCTGCTGCTCGTCTATTGCG
Source organism: Novosphingobium sp. (assembly GCF_041905565.1). Taxonomy (GTDB): domain Bacteria; phylum Pseudomonadota; class Alphaproteobacteria; order Sphingomonadales; family Sphingomonadaceae; genus Novosphingobium. The sequence continues at coordinate 70,567 of NZ_JAYRKX010000016.1, forward strand.
GGCTGACCACGCTGACCGCCGACTATGCCGATTCGGCGGTCGAGAAATGGGCCTGGGTGTGGAAGGCGCTGTTCTTCGCGATTTTCCTGCCGCTGACCCTGCGCACGCGCCTGCGGTTCGAGGCGGCGGCGCTGACCATCGTGCTGACCGTGGGGGCAATCGTGATCAGCGGTGGGATCAAGACACTGGCGGGCGGCGGCGGCTATGGCACGCTGCGGCTGTTCGTGGCGGACAACGCCGGGATCTATGAAGGGTCCACCCTGTCGACCATCTCGATCGCGATCGTGCCGCTGATCTGGTGGCTGGCGCGGTTCGGCACGATCTTTCCGCGCGGGCGGCTGGTGACGATGTTCGCCGCGGCGCTGACCTTTGCCGCGCTGCTGATCCCGATCGGCACGCAGACCCGCACCGGGCTGCTGTGCATTGCCCTGCTGGGCGTGCTGTCGCTGCGCGCGGTCAAGCGCCGGTTCCTCTATCTGGCGATGGGCGGCGTGCTGGCGCTGGCGGCGATCCCGTTCCTGCCGGAAAGCTATACCAAGCGGATGAGCACGATCGAGAATCACCAGTCCGACCAGTCGGCCAGCACCCGCGTGGCGGTGTGGATGTGGACGCTGGACTATGTGCAGGACCATCCCTTTGGCGGCGGGTTCGATGCCTATCGCGGCAACCGCCTGCGCGTGCCGACCAGCAAGGCGGTGGGCAGCCACAACAACGTGACGATCCAGACCGAATACCACGAGGAAGTGGGCCGGGCCTATCATTCCGCCTATTTCGAGATGCTGGGCGAACAGGGCTATCCCGGCTTCCTGCTGTGGGCCTGGATCCAATTGCTGGGGATCTGGCAGATGGAGCGCCTGCGCCGCCGCTGGATGAAGCGCGCCGCGCCGGGCCGCGAATGGATCGCCCCGCTGGCCAATGCGCTGCAACTGTCGCAGATGGTCTATTTCGTCGGCGCGCTGTTTATCGGGATCGCGTTCCAGCCGGTGATGTTCATGCTGATCGGGCTGCAATGCGGGTTGTGGTCCTATGCCCGGCGGATCGACCAGCCGGCGCGCCGCCCATTGCGCGGGGGCGATGGCGCGCCGCTGCTGCGGGTGAAACCGGCATGACCGCGCCCCCAGCCGCCGCTGCCCCGCGCCACCTTGCTGCGCTGACCGGCATTCGCGGGATCGCCGCCTGGGCGGTGGTGCTGTACCATATCCGCCTGTCGCTGGCCGATCTGTTGCCGCAATGGACGATTGCCGTGCTGGCCAAGGGCTATCTCGCGGTCGACCTGTTCTTCATCCTGTCGGGCTTTGTCATCTGGTACAATTACGCCGAGCGGATCCGCGCGGGCGGCTGGGCCGAGGCGCGGCTGTTCCTGTGGCGGCGGCTGGCGCGGGTCTGGCCGCTGCACGGCGCGGTGCTGCTGGGCTTTGTTGGTCTGGTCGGCCTGTTGCTGGCCACGGGCCGGGCTGCGCCGGGCTATCCGCTGGCCGAACTGCCGCTGCACTTTGCCCTGGTGCAGAACTGGGGGCTGACCGACGAACTGAGCTGGAACCACCCGGCCTGGTCGATCAGCACCGAACTCGCCGCCTACCTGCTGTTCCCCGCCGTGGTCATGGCGGCGCGGTGGGAGCATTGGCCGCGCTGGGCGCTTTACGCGCTGCTGCTGGGCCTGGCGGCGGTGGTCCACACGATCTTCGCCGCCCACGGCTACCGCACCCTGGGCGAGGATATTCCCGGCCTGGGCCTGTGGCGCTGCCTGCCCGAATTCGCCATGGGCATGGTGCTGTGCATCCTGTGGCGGCGCTGGACGCAAAGCGGCGGCCGTGCGGTGCGCGCGCTGATCGCCGCGCTGTTCTGGACCACCATGTGCCTGGCCTGGCGCCTGCCCGAAACGGCGCTGGTGCCGGGGCTGTTCTTCCTGCTGCTGGCCGCGCTGGCGCTCGATACCGGACCGCTCGCGCGGCTGCTCGGCGGGCGCGTGCTGACCTACCTCGGCGAGATTTCCTATTCGACCTACCTTGCCCACTTCCTGCTGTTCATTGTCTGGAAGCTGGCCTTCGTCGATGCCTCGCTCCAGCTGGGCTGGCTGGGGCTGGCAGGCTATCTTGGCCTGGTCGCGGCGGCCTCGGTCACGCTGTATCATGGGCTGGAAAAGCCGGCGCAGCGCTGGCTCAATCGCCGCCCGCCGCTCTGGGCGCGGCCGGCCCCGGCGCTTGCGGCCGAGTGATTCGCCCGCCCCGGCGCGCAGGGCGCCGCGCTTGCCGTAGCGGCAGCATTGCGCGCGTTGCGCCGCGCCTTCGCTTGGGCCATTAAGGGCCGACGAATTCCCGCGAAGGAGAGGCAATATGACCCCGCAAGACCTGCAGGCCAAGGTTGGCCAGAACATCGGCGTTTCGGACTGGTTCGAAGTCAGCCAGGAACGCATCAACAAGTTCGCCGAGGCGACCGGCGACTTCCAGTTCATCCACATCGACGAGGAAAAGGCCAAGCTGACCCCGTTCGGCGGGACCATCGCCCACGGCTTCCTGACCCTGTCGCTGATCCCGGTGCTATCCTCGATGACCGAAGGCGCGCGGGTGACGGACGTGAAGATGGGCGTCAACTATGGCGGCAACAAGACCCGCTTCATCAGCCCGGTCCGCGCCGGCAAGCGCGTGCGCGCCCACGTCAAGCTGCTGGCCCTTGAAGAAAAGCGCCCCGGCCAGTGGCAGCAGGTCAACGAATACACCATCGAGATCGAGGGCGAAGAGAAGCCCGCACTGATCGCCGAATGGATCATGCAGTTCTTCGTTTGAACGCTTCCTCCCCAGGGACCGTTTGAACCCCAAGCATCAAGGAAATCCCCATGTCACGTGACGCAGTCATCGTTTCCGCCGCCCGCACGCCGATTGGCCGGGCCTATCGCGGCGCGTTCAACGCCACGCCGGGCGCCTCGCTCGGCGCGCTCAGCCTTCAGGAAGCGATCGCCCGCGCCGGCCTCGAAGGGGGCGAAGTGGACGACGTACTGTGGGGCAGCGCGCTCCAGCAGGGCGCGCAGGGCGGCAACATCGGCCGCCAGGTCGCGCTCAAGGCCGGGCTGCCGGTGACCGTCTCGGCCATGTCGATGGACCGCCAGTGCTCGTCCGGCCTGATGAGCATCGCCACCGCGTCGAAGCAGGTGGTGATGGACCGGATGGACGTGGTGGCCGCCGGCGGGCAGGAATCGATCAGCCTGGTCCAGACCAAGGACATGCGCGTCCAGCCCGATCCCAGCCTGATGGCGATGCACGGCGCGATCTACATGCCGATGCTGCAGACCGCCGAAATCGTCGGCAAGCGCTATGGCATCAGCCGCGAGGCCTGCGATGCCTATGCCCTGCAATCGCAGCAGCGCACCGCCGCCGCGCAGGCCGCGGGCAAGTTCGCCGATGAAATCGTCTCCTGCACCACCACCATGGCGGTGACCGACAAGGCCACCGGCGAAACCTCGATGAAGGAAGTGACGCTGGCCAAGGACGAGGGCAACCGTCCCGAAACCACGCTGGAAGGGCTCCAGTCGCTTGGCCCGGTGCTGCCCGATGGGATCGTTACCGCCGGCAACGCCAGCCAGCTCTCGGACGGTTCGGCCGCCGTGGTGGTGATGGAAGCCGCGCTGGCCGCGAAGAAGGGCCTGGCCCCGCTTGGCCGTTACGTCGGCATGGCGGTCGCGGGGACCGAGCCAGACGAAATGGGGATCGGTCCGGTCTTCGCCGTGCCCAAGCTGCTCAGCCGGTTCGGCGTCCACATGGACGATGTCGGGGTGTGGGAACTGAACGAGGCCTTCGCGGTGCAGGTGCTCTACTGCCGCGACAAGCTGGGCATTCCCGATGACCGGCTGAACGTCAACGGCGGCTCGATCTCGATCGGCCACCCCTATGGCATGACCGGCGCGCGCTGCACCATGCACGCGCTGCTGGAAGGCAAGCGGCGCGGGTCGAAGTACGTGGTCGTCACCATGTGCGTCGGCGGCGGCATGGGCGCTGCCGGCCTGTTCGAGGTCCTGTAACATGCGGCTGCCTGCGCCCCGGATCGCCCCGCTGACCGATGCGGAGCTGACCCCGGAGGCGCAGGCAGCGCTGGCCGCGCTTCCCGAATTCGCCCGCGCCTACAACATCTTCCGCACCCAGGCGCACAAGCCGGCGGCGCTGAAGGCGTTCCTGGCCTGGGGCAATTACATCCTGTCCGATGCCAATGCGCTGCCCGCGCGGACCCGGGAACTGGCGATCCTGCGCACCGGGTTCCTGTGCAAGGCGGGCTACGAATGGGCCCAGCACGTGGTGATCGGCCAGCGCGCCGGGCTGACCGCGGGTGAGATTGCCGCGATCAAGCAGGGCGCCGCCGCCCCCGGCTGGAGCGCGATCGACGCCGCGATCCTGATTGCCTGCGACGAGTTGGTGCGCGGCCATTTCATCACCGATGAAACCTGGGGGGCGCTGGCGCCGCTGGGCGATGAAGGGCGGATCGACCTGGTCTATACCGTCGGGCAGTACACCCAGGTGTCGATGTTGCTGAACAGCGCCGGGGTGCAGCTGGATGCGGTGCTGACCGGCGATCCGGACCTGACCGCCTGAACCTTGCCAAACCAAGTGTTTGCGGCCATCCTTCGCGCCATAACGGGCGCGCGGGGGAGCTGCTGGCATGGGCGGGCATCTCGGCATAATCGAAATTCTGGGGATCGCGGCGTCGGTCAGCCTGCTGTCGGGCTGGCGGCTGTATCTGTGCGTGCTGGCCACGGGCCTCGCGATGCGATCCGGGCTGGTGCCGCTTCCGGCGCATCTGGCGGCCTTGCAGGTGCTGGCCAATCCGTGGGTGCTGGGCGCGGCGGGGCTGGCCGCTACGCTTGAATTCCTGGCCGACAAGGTGATGTGGCTCGATACGGTGTGGGACACGGTCCACACCCTGATCCGGCCGCTGGGCGGGGCGCTGCTGGCGCTGGCGCTGATCGATCCGGCCGATCCGGCCACCCAGGCCGTCGCCTTCATCCTGGGGGGCGGAGCCAGCCTCCTCGCCCACGGCGGCAAGGCCAGCGCGCGGGCCGTGGTCAACGCCAGCCCCGAACCGTTCAGCAACGTTGCGGTGTCCGCCGCCGAGGACGTGGCGACCGGCGGGCTGCTGTACCTGGCCTATGCCTATCCGGTGCTGGCCGCCGGCATCGCGCTGATCGTCGCGCTGGGCGCGGCGGCGCTGCTGGTCCTGGCCTGGCGCGTGCTGCGCCGGGTGTTCATGCGCGTGCCGGGCGAGGCGGGCGCCTTGCCCACCCCGCCAAGCGAGGCTTAGGCGACTACCTTCAGCGCCGGGCGGTCGTGCCGGGCAATCCATTCTTCCAGCACCGGGGCGATCTGTTCGCGCCACTTGCTGCCGTTGAAGATGCCGTAATGGCCGACTTCCGGGGCCAGGTGATACTTCTTCTTCGCCTCGGCCAGGCCGGTTGCCAGATGCAGGCTGGCCTTGGTCTGGCCGATGCCGGAAATATCGTCGCGCTCACCCTCGACCGCCAGGATCGCGGTGTCGGTGATCTTGCCCAGGTCCACCACCTTGCCGCGGTGGACGAAAGTGCCGTTGGGCAGCGAATGCTTCTGGAACACTTCCTCGACCGTCTGAAGGTAGTAGGCGGCGTTGAGGTCGCAGATCGCGCGGTATTCGTCGTAGAACGCCTTGGTCGCGTCCGCGCTTTCGCCATCGCCGTCCACCAGGTGCTTGAACATGTGGTAGTGGCTCAGCATGTGGTTGCCCAGGTTCATGCTCATGAACCCGGCCAGCTGCATGAAGCCCGGATAGACCCGGCGGCCCGCGCCCGGATATTGCAGCGGCACGGTGGCGATCACCGTGTGGCGGAACCATTCGATCGGGCGCTGCATTGCCAGGTCGTTGACGCTGGTCGGCGCTTCGCGGGTGTCGATCGGGCCGCCCATCATGGTCAGCGATGCCGGGCGGCAGGGGTTCTTGTCGGCCGCCATGATCGCGGTCGCGGCAAAGGTCGGGACCGACGGCTGGCACACCGCCAGCGCGTGGGCGCCGGGGCCGATATGCTCGAAGAATTCGATCACGTAGTCGATGTAGTCATCGAGGTCGAATTCGCCCGCGCTCAGCGGCACGTCGCGGGCATCGGCCCAGTCGGTGATGTAAACCTCGCAGCGCTCGATCATCCGGGCCACGGTGCCGCGCAGCAGGGTGGCGAAGTGGCCGCTCATCGGCGCGACGATCAGCAGGCGCGGCGGATTTTCAGGCAGGCCGGGGTGGGTGAAGCGCAGCAGGTTGCCGAACGGCTTGTGCATCACGATCGCTTCGGTCACCGGGAAGGTCCGGCCATCAACCTCGACCGTCTCGATGTCGAACTGCGGCTTGCCGCGCGGCGCTGCTGCATGTGCGAACACGTCCAGCGCCGAGGACACCACCGGGGCCAGCCCCGTATAGCCGAACGGCATGGCCGGGTTGTTCAGCATCTCGACCGTCACCGATGCCCAGGTGCTGGCGGCGTTGAGCCACGAGCGCTGCAATTCGTAAGCGGTGTAAAGCAAGACAGGACCCTCCTGCGATCCGGCCCCCCGCCGGACGGAAGCAGGCACCGTGCCGCCATTCGATTCATTGTGCAATGCAATATTTGCTGCCGCACCGCACAATGGCGTGCATTTGTCCCTTACGGCGCCGTGTTGCTGTGCTAGGGCGCTGCGCCATGGAATCCGAAACCACGCCGGTGTCCGCGTCGCCGCAGCCTGAATCACCCGCCAGTTCCGAGTCGCCGCCCGCGCGCAGCCTGGGGCCGCTGGGGATGATCTGGCGCGAAACGGTGAAATATCCCAAGCAGGTGGCCATCGCCTTTGCCGCGCTGTGCACCACTTCGGCGGCAACGATTTCGATCCCCGACCGCTTCCGTTCGATCGTCGATACCGCCTTCGGGGCCAAGGCCACGCCGGAATCGATCGACACGGTGTTCCATTACCTGTTGATGATCGTGCTGGTGCTGGGGATTGCCACCGCGATCCGGTTCTACTTCGTCAGCTGGCTGGGCGAACGGGTGGTGGGCGACCTGCGCTACAAGGTGCAGTCGAACCTGCTGCGCCTGCCGCCGAGCTTCTTCGAGGAAAACAGCCCCAAGGAAATCTCCTCGCGGATGACCTCGGACACGGCGATCATCGAACAGGTGGTCGGCACCACGGTGTCGGTTGCCCTGCGCAACATGCTGACCGCGATCATCGGGGTGGGTTACCTGTTCTACCTCGCCCCCAAGCTGACCGCCGGGCTGATCCTGGGCATTCCGCTGGTGGTGGTGCCGATCGCCTGGTTCGGGCGGCGGCTGCGCAACATCTCGCGCACCAGCCAGGACCGCGTGGCGGATATCGGCGCGCGCACGGCCGAAGTGCTGGGCGCGATGCGCGTGGTCCAGGCCTTCAACCAGGAACAGCACGAACGCGAAGTGTTCGGCGAAGTGGTCGAGCAGACTTTCGCCACCGCCAAGCGCCGCATCCGCACCCGCGCGATCATGACCAGCGTGGTCATCATCCTGGTGATGGGCGGGATCGTGATGCTGATGTGGGAAGGGGCGATGAAGGTTGCCGACGGCTCGCTCAGCGGCGGGACCATCGCCGGCTTCGTGCTGGCCGGCGGGATCGTCGCCGGCGCGTTCGGCGCGCTGACCGAAGTCTATGGCGACCTGCTGCGCGGTGCCGGGGCAGCCAGCCGCCTGAACGAGTTGCTGAACGAACGCCCCGTGATCGCCCCGCCGGCCCGCCCGCTTGACCTGCCCGAGCCGGCGCGCGGCAAGCTGGCTTTCGAAGGCGTCTCGTTCCGTTATCCGACCCGGCTTGAGCAGCCGGCGCTGGCCGATTTCTCGCTGACGATCGAGCCGGGCGAAACCGTGGCGATCGTTGGCCCGTCGGGCGCGGGCAAGAGCACGCTGTTCCAGCTGGCGCAGCGCTTCTATGATCCGCAGGCCGGGACCATCAAGCTGGACGGCGTGCCGCTGACCGCGGTCGATCCCGCGCAGGTCCGCCGCCGCATGGCGCTGGTCCCGCAGGAAGGCACCCTGTTTGCCGCCAATGCGCGCGACAACCTGCGCTATGGCAACTGGAACGCCAGCGACGAACAGATCTGGGAAGCGGCCCGCGCCGCCAATGCCGAACAGTTCCTGCGCGAGTTGCCCGAAGGGCTGGACACCTTCCTGGGCGAAGGGGGGGCGCGCCTGTCGGGCGGGCAGCGCCAGCGCATCGCGATTGCCCGCGCGCTGCTGCGCGACGCGCCGATCCTGCTGCTCGACGAGGCGACCAGCGCGCTGGATGCCGAAAGCGAACGGCTGGTGCAGGACGCGCTTGACCGGCTGATGGCCAGCCGCACCACCTTGGTGATCGCCCACCGCCTCGCCACGGTGCGCGCCGCCGACCGGATCGTGGTGATGGACAAGGGCCGGATCGTCGAGCAGGGCACCCACGATCAACTGGCCGGGCAGGGCGGGCTCTACGCGCGCCTCGCCGCGCTGCAATTCGATGACAAGGCGCTGGCCGCCGCCGGGGAAAACTGATGGACCTCACGATTACCGCGATCCTGCTCGGCATTGTCGAGGGGCTGACCGAATTCATCCCGGTGTCCTCAACCGGGCACCTGATCCTGGCGTCGGAACTGTTCGGCTATGATGCCGCGACCTGGGCGGTGTTCAACGTGGTGATCCAGCTGGGCGCGATCCTGGCGGTGGTGGTGCAGTATTGGCGCACCTTCTGGGCGGTCGGCATGGGCCTGCTGCGGCTGGAAAGCATGAGCCTGGTGTTCGTGCGCAACATCCTGCTGGGCTTCCTGCCCTCGGCCGTGCTGGGGCTGCTGCTCAAGGACCAGATCCGCATGATGCTGGGCAGTCCGCTGGTGGTTGGCTGGGCGCTGGTGCTGGGCGGGATCGCGATCCTCGCGATCGAACGCGTGGCCAAGCCCGGTCCGGCCAGCGGCGTAGCGCAGCTGCCGGTGCGCCAGGCGCTGGGCGTTGGACTGTTCCAGTGCATTTCGATGATCCCGGGTGTCAGCCGTTCGGGCGCGACGATCATGGGCGCGCTGGCGATGGGGATCGAGCGGCGCACGGCGGCCGAATTCAGCTTCTTCCTGGCGATCCCGACCATGATGGGCGCGACCACGCTGGAACTGTGGGATTCGCGCGCCGAACTGATGGCCGGGACCGGCCCGGTCGGCTGGGACGAGATCGCGATCGGCTTCTTCGTGGCCTTCGTGGTCGCGCTGGCGGTGATCAAGCTGTTCGTCGCCTATGTCAGCCGCGCGGGCTTCGCCCCGTTCGCCTGGTACCGGATCGTCGCCGGCGCGCTGGCGGTGTTCCTGCTGTCGCGCTGAGTGTCCGCAACAGGCCACTTGCCAATTTAGTAAGCAACACATACAATCGGCCCCAAGAGCCAGTGATTGCCCGAGGGGCCTCCCCTCGGCTATCAGCGGGGCCTGTTCATTTCTGGAGAGGGTCCCGCCCGTGATCAGCCAAGTCCTGATACCGATCCTGATGCTGCTGACGGATCTCATCACCACCGTGGTGATCGTGCAATTCGTGCTCTACCTGCTGATCACCTTCAACGTCGTCAGCATGCACAGCCCCTTTGTCGGGGCGCTGTGGCAGGCGCTCAACGCCATTCTTGAGCCGATCTTGCGTCCGATCCGGCGCATGCTGCCGCATACCGGGGCGATCGACTTTTCGCCCATGGTGCTGATCGTGGTGCTGCAGATCGTGATCATCGTCCTCCGTTACCTCGGGAGCCTTGCCTACCAATGACCCAAGCCGCCGTGATCGATGGGAAAGCCTTTGCCGCCAGCCTGCGCGCCCGCGTTGCCCAGCATGCCGCCGCCTTTGAACAGGCGGCCGGGCGCAAGGCGGGGCTGGCCGTGGTGCTGGTGGGCGAAGACCCGGCCAGCCAGGTCTATGTTGCCAGCAAGGCCAAGCAGACCGTCGAATGCGGCATGTCCAGCTTCGAACACAAGTTGCCTGCCGATACCGCGCAGGCTGATCTGATCGCGCTGGTCGACCGGTTGAACGCCGATCCCATGGTCGATGGCATCCTGGTGCAGTTGCCCTTGCCGAAGCACCTTGACGAACAGGCCGTGGTCGAACGGATCAGCCCGGACAAGGACGTTGACGGGCTGACCCCGATCAGCACCGGGCGCCTCGCCCTGGGCCTGCCGGGGCTGGTGCCCTGCACCCCGCTTGGTTCGCTGATGCTGCTCAAGGACCGGCTGGGGAGCCTTTCGGGCCTCAATGCCGTGGTGATCGGCCGCTCGATCCTGGTCGGCAAGCCGATGGCGCAGCTGCTGCTGGCGGAAAACTGCACCGTCACCATTGCCCACAGCCGCACCAAGGACCTGCCCGAAGTGGTCCGCCGCGCCGACATCGTCGTGGCCGCCGTGGGCCGCCCGGAAATGGTCAAGGGCGACTGGATCAAGCCCGGCGCGACCGTGATCGACGTCGGCATCAACCGCCTGCCGCCGGAAGAAGGCAAGGCCAAGGGCCGTCTGGTCGGCGATGTCGACTATGCCGAGGCGATGCAGGTCGCGGGCGCGGTTACCCCGGTTCCGGGCGGGGTCGGGCCGATGACCATCGCCGTGCTGCTGCGCAATGCGCTGGTCGCCGCTCACCGCAACGCAGGGGTGGCGCTGGAGGCCGACGCGCTCTAAGCTTGGGCTTATGAAGCGCTTTCTGCCCGTCACGCTCGCCCTGTCGCTGTCCATCGCGCTCGCCGCTTGCGGCGGGCAGCCGCGCCCTGCGGGCCCGCCGCTGCGCCCGGTGGCCAATCCCGGCGCGGTGGTCGCGGCGGAAATTGCCTTCAACCAGCTGGCCCAGGACAAGGGGCAGTGGACCGCGTTCCGCGCCACCGCCGCGCCCGAGGCGGAAATGTTCGTGCCGCAGCGGGTCAAGGCGCTCGAATTCCTCAAGGGCAAGACCGATCCGCAGCACGCGGTGAAGTGGCAGCCGCACCTTGTCTGGTCGAGCTGCGACGGTTCGCTCGCGGTGACCCACGGCGCCTGGCAGCGCAGCGATTCGACCGGCTATTTCACCACCGTCTGGGCGCGCGGGATGGACGGCGGCTACAAATGGATCCTCGATCATGGTGACCGCCTGGGCGTGCCGCTGTTCGCGCCCGAGATGATCAAGAGCAAGGTGGCCGAATGCGCCGGCAAGCCGGGGGTGCCGATCACCGCGCCGGCCGAAGGCGTCGATTTCAAGCAGGGCATATCGCGCGACCAGACGCTGATCGTCGGTTCCGCCGTCGCGCCCGATGGCGGCCGCACGGTCACGGTGCGGCTGTGGAACGGCACGGCCCACGAAACGGTGCTGCAGGAACAGGTCGCGGCGGGGAACTGAACGCTTGCTGGACCTGTTCCTCTCGGCTTTCGTCACCCTGTTCGTGGTGATCGACCCGCCCGGCTGCGCACCGATCTATGCCGGGCTGGTGAAAGGCGCGCCGGGGCGGGTGGCCGTGGCCATGGCGGCCCGCGCCAGCGTGATTGCGGCGCTGATCCTGGTCACTTTCGCGCTGTTCGGCGAAGACCTGCTGGGCGCGCTGCACATCGAGCTCAATTCCTTCCGCATCGCCGGCGGGATCATGCTGTTCGTGATCGCGATGGACATGGTGTTCGAAAAGCGTACCCAGCGGCGCGAGGAACGCGCCGAAAAGGTCCGCGAGGACCATGTCGAGGACGTGTCGGTGTTCCCCATGGCCATGCCGATGATCGCCGGGCCGGGCTCGATCGCCACGATCATGCTGCTGACCGCGCGGGCCCACGGCACGGCGGAAACGCTGGTGGTGCTGGGCGCGCTGGGCGCGGTGCTGGTGCTGACCTTCGTGGCGCTGGCCGCGGCCGGGCCGCTGATGCGCCTGCTGGGCGCACGGGTCGAAGCGGTGATTACCCGCCTGCTCGGCGTGCTGCTGGCCGCGCTGGCCGCGCAATACGTGATCGACGGGGTGAAGGCCGTGCTGCTGACCTGAAGGTTACTGAAGGGTCACCCGGCCATCGTCGCGGTCGCGGCGGCCGAAGAACTGCATCAACTGGACCATCAATTCGCAGCGCTGCGCCAGGGTGTCGGCCTCGACCAGCGCCTGCTTGGCGGCCAGGTCGAACGGCGCGATCTGGCTGACCCCGTTGATCAACGATTCGTCGTCCAGGCGGGTCACCGCGTCCCAGTCCACCGCATAGCCCTGCGCATCGGCAAAGGCCCGCGCCTCGCGCTCGAACAGGGCGCGTTCGATCGGGGATAGCGCGCCGTGCATTTCCTCGGGGATCAGTTCCGCCTCGACCTGGCGGAACGGGGTGACCACATCCAGCTCGCGCAGCACGCGAAAGCGCGATTCGCCTTCCAGCATCAGGTTGAAGCGGCCGTCCTCCAGCGCCTCGACCTCGCCGATCTTGCCCAGGCAGCCGATCCGGAACAGCGGCGCGCCTTCGTCGGCGCGCTGGGGCTGGATCATGCCGATGCGCCGGTCGCGCGCCAGGGCGTCGGTCACCATCGCGCGGTAACGCGGCTCAAAGATGTGCAGCGGCAGTTGCAGCCCGGGAAACAGGATCGCGCCGGGCAGGGGAAAGATCGATACGCGCACCGCCGCGCCTCCGCCGTCAGCCGAACAGCACCAGCGACAAGCGCCGCCGCTGCGCCGCAACCCACGGGTCTTCCAGCCCGACCGCTTCGAAGATCTGCAGCAGGCGGGCCTTGGCCGCGCCGTCGTTCCAGGCGCGATCGGCCTGGATCATCGCCAGCAGCTTGTCGGTGGCGGCATCGCGCTCGCCCGCGGCAAAGGCCGCCTCGGCAAAGGCCAGCCCCGCCGCCATGTCAGCCGGATCGGCCTCGGCAGCAGCGCGCAGCGCGGCCAGCTCGCTGTCTTCCGGCTTGTTGCGGGCCAGCTCCAGCGCGGTGCGGGCGCGGGCCACTTCGGGGTCATTGGCCAGTTCGGCCGGGACCGCGGCCAGCGCCGCTTCCACTTGGTCGAGCGCGCCCAATGCCAGCAGCGCGCGCAGCAGGCCGCTTTGCGCGGCAGCATCGTGCGGCGCCATTTCGGCGATCTGGGCGAAGATCCCGGCGGCGCGTTCGGCATCGCCGCTGGCCAGCACTTCCTCGCCCATGGCGATCAGCGGGGCGATGTCCTGGCTGGGCGCTTCGCCGGGATGGATCGGCAGCTTGGCCAGCAACTGGTCCAGAATGCCCTTCAGCTGCGATTCGCTGCGCGCATTGGTCAGGTCCGCCACCGGCTGGCCCTGGAACATGGCATAGACCGTGGGGATCGAGCGCACCTGGAACTGCGCGGCGATGAACTGCTCCTCATCGACGTTGATCTCGGCCAGCACCACGCCCTTGTCGGCATATTCGGCGGCGACCTTTTCCAGCACCGGGGTCAGCGCCTTGCAGGGGCCGCACCATTCGGCCCAGAAGTCGAGAATCACCAGATTCGCCATCGACGGTTCGACCACCGCCTTGCGGAACCGGTCCACGGCCTTCTGTTCTTCGATATTAAGGCCCATGCTTGCCAAGGCGCTTGCTCCATCGTTGCGCGAAATGCGGCCCCAATGTGGGACTTCCTGCTGCTTTGTGAAGGGATAAACGGTGTTTGTCACCCGCGCGGTGGCCCAGATTGCCATCAAAACCAATTTTCCGCTTGGCAAGCCCATGGGGCGATGCTAACGGCGCGCCTCCACCCCGAACCACAGCCGAAAGGCACCGGTTTGCAGGCGTTCGAGCGGGCGTAGCTCAGGGGTAGAGCACAACCTTGCCAAGGTTGGGGTCGAGGGTTCGAATCCCTTCGCCCGCTCCAGTTTTCTCCCAGAAAATCAACGATTTCGCCGACCGGCGACCCTTGAAATTCTGGAGACAACGCCTCACCGAGACCCCCATTGTCTCCATATTGTCTCCAATTTTGTTACAGGTTGGGGCGTCGTGGGGAAAGCCGGTCGTAGCTCGTGAATTTTGAGCCGCCTTTTTGCACCTAAATTGTCGATCAATGTCGCCCGAACTTGCGCCTAACGTGTGGTGTGAAACGGCTCATCTCGCTGCTAGCAGTCGGGCGCCTTGGCCGAGGGGCAGCGTGCTGCGCCAGAACAGCGCAAGGTAAACTCTTTTTCAGATCGCCGAGGTCGCACATATCGATATTGTCGGCCGCGTAATGCCTGCCAATCTTGAGCAACTGGCCGTCAACGGCGGACACCTGAAGAATATGTCACCGCCGGAATCTGACTGGCGCAATTGGCATAGCTCGAACCGTCGCAGAACCACTCGCTCGCAATAGCCGCTGATCCCTGGGCTCGAAGCCTGTCCTCCTTCAATCAACCCGTGAAGGGTCCGCTACGCGTGCGCGTGCGGCCGCAGCTTTGCTGCGGTGATTGCGGCCAGCCCCCGGCCTGTGGGGCGACTGTCGAGCGGGGTGGTCCCGCTCCTAGGCAGGAGCCGCAACATGCCACTGGCAACCGCACAATCGCTTGGCTGGAACCTCTCCCGGACGCTGATGACGGTCATCGTCCTCATCGAAACCAATCAGGGCTACTTCGTCATCCCCGCTGACGAATTTGACGGTGACCCCGAACAAGTGGTTCGCGAATATGACCCCTTCAGCCGCTGACCTCAGGCACATTTCGCCTTTTCGGCCTGTGCCCTGCCGTGCTATTCTTGCACCGCAGATTGCGCTGAGGAGGTGGTGGCGAGCGCGTCCAGACAAGGGACGCTTATGACCATTTTTCTCATCCTCGGGGCCGTTGCTGGCCTTTATGTGCTCGCGCTGCTCTTCCGCCTCGCCAGCTACGCGCTGCCTGTCTATGCCGGGCTCACGTGTGCTTTCCTGCTGCTCCGCCATGATGTTGGTCATCTCGGAGCAATCCTGGGCGGACTGTCGGCAGGCATTGCTACGCTTCTGATTGGACAGAGCCTCATTGCCTTTGTCCGCTCTCCCATGATCCGTGCCGGGATCGCGCTCCTCTTTGCCATACCCGCGGGATTCGCCGGCTTTCAGGCCGCGCACGCGCTTGGATCACTGGCAACGGACAACAGCATGCTGCTGGCGATCCTTGGATCCATCGCTGCTATGGCGACATCCCTCTCGGCATGGCGAAGCGTGACGATGTCGGATTGCGATACGCACGTCACCTCAAAGTTTGCCAGTCCCGTGGGTGGGCAAGCCTCTACAGGCCAATCCATGTCGGCCGAGTGATGGCGTGAGGGGCCAATACCGCCGGTCCAGTCGCTTCCTTTGCTTGACCGATTTTGAACCGAGGGTTCAGGGCCTGCGTTCACCCGAGCCAGTGCATGCGATCCGCATCTGGCGTCCTTCCCGGCAGAACCGACCAGTACGGCCTCTTTCGATCCGCGCCCATGTCAGCCAGACGCTTCGCTTGGCAGGCTTGCCGCAACGGTGCTTGCCGAACTTTCTTCCCCCGGCGTTCCGCCGTTCCTCGCGAGACAAGAAAGCCCGGCCACACCGTCCTTCGCTAACGCTGCGGGCTGACGCTGCGGCGCCTGCCACTGGCTGACCCTTATCCGCGCATCGAGGCCGCACTGGCGCGGTCCCGTCCAACGGAAAGGAATACCCATGGCAAAGATCGGCAACTTCAAGATGGTTTCGGGCGAACTCCGGGGCCAGATCGTCACTCTCGCCCTTCAGGCCAAATCAGTCAGAATCGTCGCGGAAGAAAACACCAGCGGCAATGCCCCCACTCACCAGGTCCTCATCGGCGAAGTCGAAATCGGCGCAGCCTGGAAAAAGCACACCCAGGACGACCGTCCGTACCTTTCGGTGAAGCTCGACGACCCCAGCTTCATGGCACCCATTTTCGCCCAGCTGTTCGAAGCCGAGGACGGCAGTCACGATCTGGTCTGGAACCGCCCGAGCCGCCGCAACGACCATTGAATCGGCCAAGTCATCGCCCGGGTCACACCGGGCGATGACGAATCCCTAGTATATTGGGTGGCAGTATATTAGGGTTACGCCGACCCACGAAGCATGAGGCTTCGGGAGATTTTTGGGACGAATTTAAGGCGATTGCGACACGCCAGTGGGCTTTCGCAGGAGGAATTGGCGCATCGTGCCGGAATCAACCGAAACTATGTCGGCCTTCTCGAACGCGCAGCCAATTCGCCGACGCTCGACACGATTGAGCGACTCGCAGAAGAACTTGCCGTCGATCCCGTGCGATTTTTCGAAAAACCTGGCGGTCGTTGAACGCAAACCCACCGCCATTCACCGAATCTCAGCAGCAATTTTACAATTTCTGAACTACAACAGGCAGATCATTGCCTCTGGGAATGTTTTGTCCCGGCAATCTGGGCTCGGCATTATCCCGTGCTGGGGATAGCGCACTGCCCGATTGGGGATAAGTTCACCCTGCTTCTCTGCGCGCGTTGCAGGGGCGCAGTCACTAAACAGGTTTTGCTACAAGGAGAGACCCATGTCGGCTCCTGAGTTTGCCGATGAACCACCGCAGTCAGACCGATTGAGCGCTTATGATGAGCGCCACCTTGTCACGTATCTTCGCCTGCTGGATGCCGAAAAGGACGAGGCATCATGGGAAGAGGTGGTTTCGATCATCTTCGCCATCGATCCTGCCAGTGAGCCGGATCGCGCGCGAAG
>NZ_JAYRKX010000030.1:0-8975 GCF_041905565.1 Novosphingobium sp.
GCACCTTCGAGGCGGCAGAATGGCGAACATATCGGGCGGAAATTCCCGCCGGGAAGGCTGGTTGCCTTTCCAAGGGAATTTTCGTTCGAGATGGAAGCCATTCTGCCGCCTCGAAGGTGCGGCTAATGAGTCCTGACCCTAGGGTTCACTCCCGGCTGGCGAAGTCGGCGAACACGTCCTTCCAGTCGGGATGCCAGCGCGACAGCGCCGGGCGGCCTTCGGTGATGTCCTGGGCGGTCCACAGCACTCGGCGGCGGTCGACCTCCCAGCTGGTCTCGTTGTCCAGGCACCACAGGTAGAAGTCGCGCCGGGCGATCCCGTCCAGCATGGTCTGGGCGACCTGATCGGGCGTCCAGGCGGCGGGCGGCTTCTCCTTGAAGTGCCGGGTCGTCATTCCGGTATAGGTAAAGCCGGGGATCAGCAGGTGGGCAGTGATCCGGTCGCCCACCCGTTCGCGCAGGGTGTGGGCCAGTCCTTCGGTGACCGACTTCACCCCCGACTTGGCCACGTTGTACGCGGTGTTGCCCGGCGGCTGGGTGATGCCCTGCTTCGATCCGGTGTTGATCACCAGACCCGGCCGATCGCTGGCGATCATGCCGGGCAGGAACTGTTGCAGGCCGTGGATCACGCCGTGCAGGTTGACCGCAAGCAGCCGGTCCCATGCCGCTGGATCGGCCAGGATGTCCCCGCCGCCGCCAATCGCGGCGTTGTTCATCAGCACGGCAACCGGGCCAAGCTCCGCCTCGACCCGCGCCGCCAGCGCGGCGACCGAGGCGCGGCTGGCCACGTCGGTTTGGGCCAGCAGCGCCTTGCCGCCCAGCGCCTCACCCGCCGCGGCGAGCTGCGCGGCGTCGCAATCGGCCAGGGCCACGCGCAGCCCCAGGTCAACCAGCCGGCGGGCAACGGCCAGGCCGATCCCGTTGGCCCCGCCGGTAATTACCGCGACCTGTCCCGGGGCGATGGCGGGATGCACGCTCATGGCGCCACCCGCCCGCGCGCCATCACCCAGTCGACCTTTTCCAGCACCCGGACATCGGCCAGCGGGTTGCCGCTGACCGCGATCAGGTCGGCGCTGTAGCCGGGGGCGATCTTGCCGATCTCTCCCTCCATGCCCAGCGCCAGCGCGGCATTGGTGGTGGCAGTCGCCAGCGCTTCGCGGTTGGTCAGCCCGGCCTTGACCATCAGGGCGAATTCCCCGGCGTTGCGGCCATGTTCGAACACCCCGGCATCGGTGCCGAAGGCAATCGGCACGCCCAGCGCTTTCGAGCGGGTAACCTGCCGCCCGGCGGTTTCGATCGCCTGGCGCGCCTTCACTTCGACGGTCGGGGTATAGATCCCCTTGCCCAGCCGCGCGCGCACCCCTTCCAGCGCCATCAGCGTCGGCACCATCCAGGTGCCCTTGGCCTTCATCACTTTCAGCGCCGCCTCATCGGCGAACGTGCCGTGATCGATAGTGTCGATCCCGGCCGCCGCCGCCGCTTCGATCCCGCGCGCACCGTGGGCGTGGGCCATGACCTTGAGCCCGAGCGAATGAGCCGTGTCGGCAATCGACTTCATCTCGTCATCGCTGAAATGCGCGCCAAGGCCGCGGCCCTGCTGCGACAGGACCCCGCCGGTCGCGGTGATCTTGATCACGTCGGCCCCGGCGCGGCTCGCCTTGCGGACCTTTTCCGCGCATTCGACCGCGCCGGTGCAGGTATAGCCCTGGTCAAGCACGGCGTGGACGTCCTCGCGAAAGCCGGTGGTATCGCCGTGCCCGCCGACGATCGCCAGCGCCGGCCCGGCGGCAACAATGCGCGGCCCCGGGATCACCCCTTCGGCCGTTCCCCGCCGCAGCGAAAAGCCCACGTATTGGCCCGACCCCGCCTCGCGCACGGTGGTGAAGCCTGCGCGCAGCGTGGCGAGCGCGTTGCGGGTGCCCACGACCACGCCCCATTCGTCAGGCTCGACCGCTTCGTTGCGGAAATCGCCGCCCGGATCGCTCGACAGGTGGACGTGCAGGTCGATCAGGCCGGGCAGCACGGTCTTGCCGGGCAGTTCGATCACCGTGGCCCCGGCCGGTGCGGGCGGCGCGCCATCGACCACTGACTGGATCTTGCCATCGACCACGGTGATGGTGGCCGGACCGCCCGGTTCGCCCCCGGCGTCGCGCAGCACGCTGCCCGCGCGGATCACGACGGTTTCGGCCCAGGCCGGCGCGGCCATGGCCAGCACGGCGGCGGCAAGCAGCCAGCGATGCGTCATCGATCGATCTCCCTGTGTTCGGTTCGGCGCGAGGATAGTGCAGGCCGGAATGAATGCAACGCTTGCCGGGCGGCTGGTCGATGCCGCATGGACCGGCCATGCCCGCGATCTACCGCCTTGATGCCAGCGCTGCGCAGATCGCCGCCCGGTTCGCCGCGCAGGGCGGGCAGGATCCATGGGCTGGCGGTCACATCGCCCCGGGGGCCTTCGCGCCGGTGATCACCGCCGGGCGCGAATTCGTGGCCGGGCCGCGCCGGGCCAGCCAGCCACGCCGGATGGTCCCGCGCCAATGGGGCGTGCCGCCGCCGCCATCCGTGGGCGAGCGCGGCAACGCGGTGTTCACCGTGCGCAATCCCGACAGCCCGTTCTGGATCGGCAACCTGCGCAACAGCGAATTCCGCTGCCTGGTTCCGGCGACCGCGCTGCTGGAATGGGGCAAGGGCAAGGATTCCGGAGGCAAGCGCCGCCAGCACTGGTTCACCTGCGCCGATCAACCGCTGTTCGCGCTGGCCGGGGTGTGGAAGGACAGCGAGGTGCCCAGTTTCGCGCAGCTGATGACCGAGCCGAATGCGCTCTATCGCCACGCCGGGCGCGATGCGATGCCGGTGATTCTGCCGCCCGATCCGCGCGCCTGGCACCTGTGGCTGCATGGCGAATGGGCGCGGGCAAAGGATTTGCTCGCGCCCTATCCGTCGTCAGCAATGACCGAACGCTAGTCCCTCAGGCCGGTTCGGCCACCTTGGCCCGCGCCTTGCTGCGCTGGCCGTCATAAAGGAATTCGTCCCCGCTGAGGTCGATGTTGGGGATTTCGTTGCGTTCGGCCCAGTAATCCTGGTTGTGGCGCCATTCGGGCTTGTCCCCCCGGCGCGGCATCAGCTTGAGCCCGCGCATCAGGTAGCCGGGGTTGAAGTTTTCAGCCTCGATCCAGTCGGACAGTTGCATGTCCTTGTCCTCGTCGCGCAGCGCCACGTCGATCCGCCTGGCGCCGATCTTGTCCATGTGGTTGAGCAGATTGCAGACGAAGTCGCCCATCATGTCGACCCGCAGGGTCCAGCTGGCGCGGAAGTAGCCCATCACCCAGCACATGTTGGGCACGCCGGTGAACATCATCCCGCGGTAGTTGACCGTTTCGTGCCAGTCGACCGGCTGGCCATCGACGCTGAACGGGATGCCGCCCATCATCAGCAGGTTGAAGCCGGTGGCCGCGACGATGATGTCCGCCTCGATCTCCTCGCCCGAGCCGGTGCGCACGCCCTTTTCGGTGAAGGTTTCAAGCGTGTCGGTCACCACGGTCAGCTTGCCCGCCACGGCGGCGCGGAAGATGTCGCCTTCCGGGCAGAACGCCAGGCGCTGCTGCCAGGGGCGATACTTGGGCGTGAAGTGCGGCTCGAACGGGAAGTCTTCGACCCCGGTGAAGGCGCGGATCAGCGCCTTGAGGTCTTCGAACACGGCGTCCGGTTCCTCGATCGCGCGCTTGGTCAGCACGTCCTGGTCGTGCATGATCTGGGCGCGGACGACGCGGTGGATGGTCGGCTCGTCGATCCCGATCTCGCGCAGGCGGTCGGCCAGCTCGTTCTTGTTTTCCGAGCAGTAGAAGTAGGTCGGCGAACGCTGCAGCATGGTGACGTGCGCCGCGTCCTTGGCGAATTCGGGGATCACGGTGGCGGCAGTCGCGCCCGAGCCGATCACCAGCACGCGCTTGCCCTTGTAGTCGGTCTTGGGATCCCACAGCTGGGCGTGGATCAGCTGGCCCTTGTACTTGTCCATCCCCGGCCATTCCGGGATGTAGGGCTTTTCATGATCGTAATAGCCTTGGCACATCCACAGGAAGTTGCAGGTATAGGTGACCTTCTGCCCGCCCTTGGCCGTCGCTTCCACGGTCCACAGGTTGGTCTTGCTGTCCCAGTTGCAGGCGGTGATCCGGGTGCCATAGCGGATGTGCTGGTCGATCCCGTTTTCGGTGATCACCTCGCCCATGTAGTCCAGGATCGCCTGGGCCGAGGCGATCGGCGTGCCGACCCACGGCTTGAAGCGATAGCCGAAGGTGTAAAGGTCGGAGTCTGAACGCACGCCCGGATACTTGTGGGTTTCCCAGGTGCCCCCGAAGGTGTCCTTCATTTCGAGGATGACATAGCTCTTGCCCGGGCACTGTTCCTGCAGGTGATAGGCCGAGCCGATGCCCGAAATGCCTGCGCCGACGATCAGTACGTCGACATGGGTTGCCTGTGCCTCAACTGCTGCGGTTGCCATCCTCACTCTCCATCATATGCCCGGCGCATTTCGCCATTGCATTCAGTTTCGACTCGAAACGCAAGTGCAGCATTGACCGGGATCAAGGTCAAATCAAGCGCGATTTAGGGTGTGCACCCTAACACAACTGTCAGGCCGCGCCCTGCCAGAGGCGGATTGCTTCGACCGGCCAGGTCAGCATCAGGATGTTGAGCGCCAGGTTGTCGCGAATCATCGCCAGGGTGAACAGCTCGAACGCCGCCGCCAGCGCCACGCTGCCTTTCCACGGCAGGCGGCTGGCGATCCAGAAGCCCAGCGTCATGCAGCCGATGTCCGCCAGCGAGTTGATCACGCTGTCGCCTTCGTAGCCATAGCTGACCGTGACCGCGCGGTAGCGCTCGATGATCAGCGGGCTGTTTTCCAGCAGTTCCCAGAACCCTTCGAAGGCCACCGCGATCGGCAGTGCCCAGCGCTGCACCCGGCCGCCCAGCAGTCCCCTATGCTGCCACAGCAACCAGGCGAAGAAATAGAACAGTAGCCCGTGGATCACGTGGCTGAAGCTGTACCAGTCAAGCAGGTGCTGGCTGTTTTCGGCGCTTTCCACCACGCCCCACCACAGCTTGACCGTGCCGCAGGTGCAGATCGGCACCCGCCCCATGACCAGCAGCACCGCAGCAGTGGCCAGCGCGATCAGCAGCGCCAGCACGGCGCCGACGCGGGTTGGCATCAGGCGGCTAGTCATGGTTCCTCCGCTGGCGGCGCGCTATCGCCCGCGCCCAGGGCGCGCTGCATGTAGAGCGTGTCGAGCCATTGCCCGTGCTTGCGCCCGATGCTGCGCATCCGCCCGGTTTCGACAAAGCCGCAAGCGGCGTGCAGCGCGGCGGAGGCAGGCTCCGCCCCGCCGATTACCGCGATTATCTGGCGAAATCCGCAAGCCTCGGCGGCGCCGAGCAGCGCGGTCAGCAGCGCCTTGCCCAGGCCCCGGCGCTGCGCGTCGTGGCGGATGTAAATGCTGTCTTCGCAGCAGAAGCGATAGGCCGCGCGGTCGCGGAACTGGCTGGCATAGGCATAGCCCAGCACCGCCCCATCAACCCCGCGCGCCACCAGCCAGGGCCAGCCGGCAGCGCTGACCCGCGCCAGGCGCCGCGCCATTTCCGCCGCATCCGGCGGGTCGAATTCGAAACTGGCGGTGCCGTGCAGCACATGGTGGGCATAGATCGCGCAAAGCGCCGGGGCATCGGCCGGTCGGGCGGGTTCGATCTGCATCGCGACGGGCAGCATGGCGCAGCCCACCGGCCATTGCAACGCCCTTGCCAGCCCCCCGCCAGCTCTGCCAAGTGTCTGGCATGAAAGCGGCATTCGCGCCGCCCAATGCGAGTAATCCGCCGATGCGCGTGCTGCCGGTCCTGTCCCTTGCCCTGATGCTGGCCGCCGTGCCGCACCCTGCCCCGGCCGCCGTCGCCGCGCCCGTCCCGGCGCAACCCGGCACCAGCCCCGACGCACCCTATTTCGCCGTGCTCGACGCGATCGAAAGCGGGCTAGACCAAGAGGCCGCGTTCCGCATCGTCGCGAGGACCATCGCGACCGAGCTGGCCCGCTCCAGCCCCGAAATGATCGAGGCCGAGGCCAATTATCCCGGCCTGTCCGATGCGCTGACCCAGTCGATCCTGCCCACCCTGCGCCAGCACAGCCAGGAAGTGCAGGCCAAGTACCGCCCCCAGTTGGCGGCCGCATTGAAGCAGCAGTTCACCCCGCAGCAGGCAAAGGACGTGGCGGTGTTCTACCGCTCGCCGATCGGGCGCAAGCTGATGCACAAGGTCGAGCAGAACTATGACGGCCGGGCCACGGTCACCGCCGCCATGCGCGAAAAGGACGTCGCCCTCGCCGATGTCCAGGCCGACAACCGCGTGATGATCTCGCGCTCGCTGCGCGAGTTGACCCAGGCCGATCTGGCCGAGCTTGGCCGCCTGGCCAAGGCCAAGCCGCACTTGCTGAAGCTGAACGCCGCCGCCCAGGCCATGGCCCCGATCCGGGTGCGCATGGAAAACGAGCCGATGCGCCCCGAGATCGAAGCCCAGATGCTGGCCGACATGGAAACCGCGGCGAAGGATTTCGTCGCCCATGCCCGGGCGGCCCAGGGCCTGCCGCCCGCCCCGGAACCTGAGGTCGATCCCGCCCCGGCGCTCGACGCCGCAGGCAAACCCTTGCCCCGCACCTGAATTTTCCGGAGCGGCCCGGGAAAGTTGCAGCGGCGCGCCGACGCGCCTAAACCGGCCGCAATGATCGCGCTGATCCCTGACCACTGCCGCATCGCGGAGCTGCCCGCATGACTGGGGTTCCCGCACTGAACCCGCGCCGCGCCTGCGTGATCGGGGCGGGCTTTGGCGGCCTGGCCCTGGCGATCCGCCTGCAGGCCAGCGGCGTCGAGACCGTGCTGGTCGAAGCGCGCGAAAAGGTTGGCGGTCGCGCCTATGCCTGGCAGCGCGAAGGCTTCACTTTCGATGCCGGCCCCACCCTGATCACCGATCCCGCCGCGCTGAGCGGGCTGTGGTCGCTATCCGGCCACGACATGGCCGATGACATCTCGCTGACGCCCACCGCGCCGTTCTGGCGGCTGAACTGGCCCGATGGCACCCAGTTCGACCTGACCGGCGACGAAGCCAGCCTGACCCGCGAAGTGGCCAAGGCTGCCCCGGGCGACCTGGGCGGGCTGGACGATTTCCTGCGCTACAGCGCGGGCGCGCTGGCCGAAGGCTATCGCCGGCTGGGCAACGTGCCCTTCCCGGACCTGGCCACCGCGGCCAAGGCATTGCCCGCATTGCTGCGCCAGCAGACCTGGCGCAGCCTGTGGTCGATCACTGCCGCGCAGGTAAAGGATGAACACCTGCGCCAGGCGCTGACCTTCCAGGCGCTGCTGATCGGAGCCAATCCGCAGACCGCCAGCGCGATCCAGGCGCTCGCGGTCAAGCTGGAACAGGACACCGGGGTCTGGTGGCCCAACGGCGGCGCGGGCCAGCTGGCCGAGGCGATGGCCCGCCACTTTGCCCGGCTCGGCGGCACAGTGCGGCTGCACGATCCGGTGGTCCACGTCCACACCCTGGGCAACCGCGCGACCGAGGTGGAAACGCAGAGCGGGTGGAAGGAGCGCTTCGACGCTGTCGCCAGCAATGCCGACATCATGCACACCTACCGCGAACTGCTGGCCGGCACCCAGCGCGGCGCGGAAATGGCGCGCAGCCTGGCCCGCAAGCGCTACAGCCCTGGCATGTTCCTGGTCCACTTCGGGCTGGAGGGCAGCTGGCCGGGCATCCCGCACCACATGGCGCTGTTCGGCCCGCGCTATACCGGGCTGCTCGATGACGTGTTCGAACACGGCGTACTGCCGCAGGACCATCTGATCCTGCTGGATCACCCGACCGTCACCGATCCGTCGATGGCCCCCCCGGGCAAGAGCACGTTCCGCGCGATGATCCCGGTGGCGCACCTCGGCAAGCTGCCGATCGACTGGGACACGGTTGGCCCGATGCTGGAAAAGCGCGTGATCGACGAGGTTGGGCGGCGGCTTATCCCCGACATCCACGACCGGATCGTCACCAAGTTCCACTATGCCCCGCGCGATTTCGCGCTCGATTTCAACGCTTACCTCGGCAGCGCCTTCAGCCTTGAGCCGGTGCTGAGCCAGACCGCCTGGCTGCGCCCGCGCAACCGCGATACGAAAATCGCCAATTTCTATCTCGTCGGCGCCGGGGCGCACCCCGGGGCGGGCGTTCCCGCCGTGCTGGGCAGCGCCCACGCCACGGCCAAACTGATGCTGGAGGACCTGAAGTGAAGCGCCTTGCCGTCTATTGCGGTTCCGCCACCCCCGCCGATCCGCGCTACATGGCATTGGCCGACGAAGTTGGCCGCACGCTGGCCCGGCGCGGGATCGGCGTGGTCTATGGCGGCGGGCGGCTGGGCCTGATGGGCGCGGTGGCCAGCGGCGCGTTGGCCGAAGGCGGCGAAGTGATCGGGGTAATCCCCAAGGCGCTGTGCAACGCCGAAGTGGCCAACCACGACTGCACCGAACTGGTGGTGGTGGAAGACATGCACGAACGCAAGGCGGCCTTCACCCGGCTGTCCGACGGGTTCGTCACGATCCCCGGCGGGGTCGGCACGATGGACGAGCTGTGGGAGGCGGTCAGCTGGGCGCAGCTGGGCTATCACGCCAAACCGGTCGGGCTGCTCAACGCGTTCGGGTTCTACGATCACCTGATCGCCTTCAACCACCACATGATCGAAGTTGGCTTCATCCGCCCGGCGCACCAGGGGATCATCATTGCCGAGCCCGAGCTGGACCTGCTGCTGACCCGCATGGCCGCACACCAGCCGCACACGCCGATCTTCGCGATGAAGACGGGGGAATTGTAGGGAGTCCCTTCCGCCTGACGGCGGTGCGGACAGGCCATCCGGCCTGTCCTTGCAACACCAGCCCGCTCCCCCGGCCCAACCACCCGTTCAAGGTA
>NZ_JAYRKX010000002.1:0-318570 GCF_041905565.1 Novosphingobium sp.
GGGTATGGCCGAACTCAACCAATCCATGATCGAGGAGGAAAATCAGCCACTACACATCACCGCAAAGGCCGCCTGACGATGACCCAGGGCCACCGCCGAAATTACACCACGTTGACGGACGTGACCTTCTGGAGGTCTTTGTGAACATTGCTGAACGCCACATGCTTGACCTGTTGAAGCATGGTCGCGATTATTGCGGTTTTGTTGCTGTTAAGGCAGAGTTTGAGGCCGAAGGCACGCGTGCGGACGAACTTCTTCGGCTGCTGGAGGTTGCACACCGGGCCGATCTGAAGGTTGCGATCAAGATCGGCGGCTGCGAAGCGGTGTCGGATTTGCTGCAATGCCGCAATTATGGAGCCAATTACATTATCGCCCCGATGGTGGAAACGCCCTACGCCTTGTCCAAGTTCGTCGTTGCCAAGAACAAGGTTTACGGCAAGAACGAGCAGGAAACCGAATTCCTGGTCAACCTCGAGACGCAGGCGACGCTCGAGAATCTTGCCGGGATGGTGCCGGTTGCCAAGCAGGGCGGGATTGACGGGATCGTGTTCGGCCGCGTCGATTTCACCCTTTCGCGCGGGATGCCACGTGGTGCGATCAACGATCCCGCGATCACCACTGCGGTCCTCGAAGTCGCAGCCGCTTGTGCAGAGCATGATCTCGATCTCGTCGTCGGCGGCTCGGTCGCGGCCGAAGCTGCGGCGGCGCTCGCGCGTTTCCGCGCGGTGCGGCTCGACCGGTTCGAGACCCGCAAGGTCGTGTTCGATGGCGCTGCCGCCGAAAGCGAGTCGCTTTCGCTGGGTATTGCCACCGCGGTCGAGTTCGAGCTGACGTGGCTGCGCAACAAGCACGAATACTACAGTCAGATCGCCGGAGAAGATCTCACCCGGATCAAGATGATGGAAGAGCGGCAGGCCTCGCGCGTGCAGCTGGCGGCCGTCGGGCGCTGACTTCGGCGGGCTACGGGCAGCGCTCTTCGGGCCTGCCCGGACATACTCCATGTCGGCAGCTTTGGCGCCGCATGCTAGGGAGTTTTGTGTGGCGGGCCATTTGGGCCCATGCTGTGATGGCCTGATGAATCCCTGATCAGGCGAACCCGTGCACAGCTGATAGATGGGCAATCCGTTGAAAATCTCCAAGCTTGGATCTTGCGCTACACTGGCTTTGCTTGCGCTGTGCTGCGATCTGGTGGCGATGCCGGGCGTGGCGCAGGTCGTCGATCCCGGACAGGTCGCCTCGACCTATAGCGGTCAGGTTTCGACCGGCATGTCGCAGTCCAGCGCCGCCCAGAACGCCACGAACCGCGGCCTGCAGCCCGCGCCCAGCGTGCAGAGCAGCGCCATTCCGGACTATCGTCCGACGCAGCTCACGCTGCCCGCCGATGGCGAGGCTGCTGCCGAGCCGCGCCCCGTGGCCACGGATGAACCACTAGCGCGCCTGCGCCGCCAGCCTGCCGGTCCGCCCGGGGAATTCGAGGCGTTCGTTTCCGAACTCGTGGGCAAGCCGGTCCGCCGGTTCGGGTCCGATCTGCTCACCCCCAGCGCGCGGGATTTCATCGCGCCCCCGGTCGTTTCGGTGCCGCCCGATTACCGCATCAATCCGGGTGATGAGATCCGGCTCGGGCTGACCGGCAACGTGCAGGCCACCAACCTCAGGCTCAAGGTCGATACCGAGGGGCGGATCTTCGTCCCCGAAGTCGGCGCGATCCAGGTTGCGGGCGTGCCCTACCGCGATCTCCAGACCGTGATCGGCCGAGCGGTCTCGCGCCAGTACAAGGATTTCACCGCAACGGTCGGGGTCACCCGGCTCAACGGCATTACCGTCTACGTGACGGGCTTTGCTGCCGTGCCCGGCTCCTACACTGTCAGCAGCCTGTCGACGGTGGTGAACGCGGTGCTTGCCGCGGGCGGTCCGGCGGCCGGGGGCAGCTTCCGCTCGATCCAGGTCCGGCGCGGCGGCAAGCTCATCTCCGATTTCGATTTTTACGATTTCCTGCTCAAGGGCGACAAATCCGCCGATGCCGTGCTGCAGAACGGCGACGTGATCTTCATCGCGCCTGCCGGCGCGCAGATCGCGGCGATCGGCAGCGTGAACAACGAGGCTATCTACGAAGCTCGCGCCGGTGATACGCTCAAGGACGTGCTGGTCTATGGCGGCGGGGTCAACACCGTTGCCGACATTCGTCGCCTCCATGTGCTCGATCCGATGAGCGATCAGGGCTGGCAAGAACTGACACCGGAGGTTGCTGCGGCAACGCCGGCGCGGCGCGGGCTTGTGCTGCGCGTCCTTTCTGCCGTTGGCATCGCCCAGCCGCAGCAGCGACTGCCCGCGCTCGTCACCATCGGCGGCGAGGTGCAGAACCCCGGCCGCTACTTCGTGCAGCCGGGCACCACGCTTGATGAAGTGATCGCGAAGGCAGGCGGGCTTACGCCACAGGCCTACCCCTTCGGCGCGGTGTTCGTGCGCGACAGCCTGCGCCGCCAGCAGGCCTACAATTTCGCCAAGGCGGTCGACGAACTGAAAGTCTCGCTCACAGCGCAGCCGCTAGTGCGCTACGAAAATCAGGACAAGGACCACAGCGCCCGCCTTTCGGCCGTCGATGCGCTGGTAAAGCAACTCAATGGCCGCCGGATCGAAGGGCGTCTCGTCCTGCCGGTCGCGCCGAATGACCAGAGCCTGCCGGGAAGCTTCGTCGTCGAGAACAACGACAATCTCGTGATCCCCACCCGCTCGCTTGCGGTCGGGGTCTACGGCATGGTCAACAGCTCGGCCGATTTTCGCTACAATCCCGGCACCAAGGTGGGTGATTACGTGAAGCTTGCCGGGGGGGTCAACCGGCTGGCCGACCGCAGGCACGTCTTCATCGTGCGCGCGAACGGCACGTTGCTGAGCGGACGGGGCACGCTTTCGGCCGCGGCGCTGCCGGGCGATCTCGTGTTCGTGCCGATCGATTCCCAACGCGGCGCGTTCTGGGCGCGCTTCAAGGATCTGCTCAACTTCGGTTTCCAGGGCGCGCTCGCGAGTGCGTCGATCGTGGCGATCACCAAGTGACGGCTTGGCAGCGCATCGGCCGGCTGCGCGAACGCCGGATCCGGGTCTATGTGTACTGCGTGCTGGGCGCGGTTCTGGCCGTGCTCTGCCTCTTCCCGCGACCGTTCATGGCCCGCGCGAAAGTTGTGCCAGGGGATAACAACGCGGCCTCGCTGTTCAGCATGTCGGGTGCAGGAACGCAGCTGCAGAACCTTGCCTCGCTGTTCGGCGATCGCAGCGCGACCGAAGTGACGCTTCAGCTGGCCAAGAGCGATGCTGTCGGCCGCGACGTGGTCGCCCGCCTCAAGCTCGCCGGCCCGGGGCGTCCTTATGCCGACGAGCGCGCGGCGCTGGTTGCGCTGGAAAAGCGGGTCGACATTCATTCGCTGCTCGGCGGCATCATCGAGTTCGAGACGCGGGCCTATGATCAGGACTGGGCGCTTGATCTGACCAAGGCCTATGTCGCCGCGATGAGCGACCGCATGGGCGCCTATGTGCGCATGCAGGTCTCGCGCAAGCGCCGCATCGTCGAGGACCGGCTCAACAGTTCACAGGAAAGACTGGTGCAGGCGCAGACCCAGCTCGAGGCCTTCCGAAAGGCCAACCGCATTGCCGATCCCACCGCCCAGCTCGGTGAGCAGTTGACGGTGCGGGCAGGGCTCGAGGGCCAGCTTCAGGCCAAGCAGGTCGAGCTTTCCACGCTGCGCGACATTGCCGGGCCGGACAACCCGCGTCTTGCCGTCGTGGCGGGGCAGGTTGCCTCGCTTCAGGCGCAGATCGCCCGCGCGGCCACCGCGAAAGATGGGCAGGCCAGCCCTAACGTCGGTGCGATTTCGGAAACGGCGCTCGCCTACGCCCGGCTCTATCGCAACTTTGCTTTCGCGCAGGGCGTTTCCGACGTCTATCAGCGCGCCGCCG
Organism: Novosphingobium sp.; assembly: GCF_041905565.1. Lineage (GTDB taxonomy): Bacteria > Pseudomonadota > Alphaproteobacteria > Sphingomonadales > Sphingomonadaceae > Novosphingobium. The sequence goes on from NZ_JAYRKX010000002.1 coordinate 3,949, forward strand.
AAGAGATTGCGGTGCAGGAAATCGTCTCGCAGGACCGCGCCCAGCTTTCGGTTATCGACGTGCCCCATGTCGATCCCGACCGTTACTTCAACACCACCGCGGTGGCGCTTCTTGCGCTGCTCGCGGGGCTGATCGTGTTCGTCGAATTCTATGCGCCGGCGACGGGACTGTTCGATCCTGGCGCTGGACCACGCGAGACTGGCCCCACGCCAAGTGCGCCGGCCGATTGACGCAGGCGGGCCACAGCATGAACGATATAGAAGTCTCGGTCGTGATCCCCTGCCTTAACGAGGAAGAGAATGTACCGGGCATCTACGAGGAAGTCCGCGCCGAGCTCGTGAAGCACGCGCGTTCGTGGGAAATCCTCTTCATCGACAATGGCTCGAGCGACCGCACCCGCGAGCTGGTCCGCAAGATCTGCGATGCGGACAGCAATGTGCGGGCGATCTTCAACACGCGAAATTTCGGCCAGATGCGTTCGCCCACGCACGCGATCTATCAGGCCGAAGGCGCTGCCGTGATCGGCATGTGCGCCGATTTCCAGGACCCGCCCGCGCTGCTCGGCGAATTCATCCGCCAATGGCGTGAAGGCCGCATGATCGTGCTGGGCGTGCGGCGCAGCGAGGAAGCAGCCGGGGCCGTGCTCACTGCAGCCCGCAAGGCCGGCTACGGCTTCCTTGCGCGTAATGCGGACTATGCCGTGATCCCCGGCGCCACCGGTTTCGGCCTCTACGACCGACGCGTGGTCGAAACGCTCGCCCGCTGGCACGAGCCCGAACCGTTCTTCCGCGGCATGCTGGTGGAAAGCGGCTATTCGATCGGCCTCGTTCCTTACGACCGGCCGGAGCGGCGCGGCGGGCAGACCAAGAACGACGTCTTCGCGCTGCTCGATTTCGCGGTCTCGGGTCTTGCCGGCTCGTCCAAGGCGCTGCTGCGCCGACCCATCGTGTGGTCGCTCGGTTTTATGGCGCTCGGCTTCGCGCTGGCGATCTGCGGCGCGGCGGCAGCCTTTGCCGGCTGGGCCGCATGGCCGTGGGTCATCCTTGCCAGCCAGTTCGGCCTGTTCGGCTTCGGCTTCCTGTTCACCGGGCTCCTGGGCGAACAGGTGCGCATCATCGCCGAACGGACGCGGCGCGTCCCGCTGGTGATCGAGCAGGAGCGACTGAACTTTCCGCCGAGCCGCACCAGGCCGGTGCGCCAGCCGTTCGTCGTAGCCGAAGATGACTGAGGCAGCCGAACCGGATCGGCTCGATACCCTGCGGCTGGCCCTCCGCGCCACGCTGCACGAACTTGCGCTGCTGCTGCTCGTGCTCGCCTCGTTCGTCTCGGTCGTTCACTGCTTCTTCGAGACCGGATACCTGCCCCAGCCCTTCATATGGGATCCGCAGGATACCTTCATGGATTGGTTCAACACCGCCTACTGGGCCAATCACCGGGGCGCCTATTCGGTCTGGCGCTCGATCTATCCGCCCCTCTCGTTCGTGCTGCTGAGGCTGTTCAGCATCTCGTCGTGCTACGTCACCTCCTCGTTCGCGGCGCGGGATTGCGACTGGCTGTCGATCGTCACGATCCTCGCGTCCTATGTCGCGGCCATCGCCGTCTCCTACCTGGCCCTGCGCCGCAACGACCCGCGCACGGCGGTCATGCGCACGCTCGCCCTCGCGTTCGGCTATCGCTCGCTCTACGCGCTGGAACGCGGGCAACTGCTCATCATGTGCTACATCGCGATGGTCGTGGCGTTCGGCTTCTTCGCCACCTCGCGGCCGGTCCGCGCCATCGCCGCCGCGCTGATGATCAACTTCAAGCCCTACATGCTGGTGACGACCTTCGCCTGGGCGATCCGCCGCGATTGGCGGCAGCTCGAACTCGCCGCGATTGCCACCGTGCTCCTCTATCTGGCGACATGGGCCTTCGTCGGCGGCGGCAGCGTGGCCGAACTGCTTGCCAACACGGCCAACTGGATCACTTTCACGAGCGGCGATGTCGTTGGCGAGATCTACTATTCGACGAGCTTCAACGGCCTGTTCGGCGTGATTGACAGCGGCCGGTTCCCGGTACTGCGCTACTTCCGCTCCGACACCTACGAGACCTTCCGCTTCGTCCTGTCCACGGCGATGGCGGTGGCGCAGTTGACCGGCGTCGCGGCTCTGCTCCTCGCCTGGCTCCAGCCCAAGGCCGTCTCGATCACGCGGCTGGCCGCCATCGCGCTGCTGATCTCGCTGACGATCCGCTCGCCTGGCGGCTATACCGAGATGTTCCTCGTGTTCCTAGTGTTCATGGAGCCGTGGCGCGGCTTTGCCCGCATTGGCTCGATCACGATCATCTATCTCAACGCGCTCAACGTCGATTGGCAGATTTCGACGCTGCCGGTGATCCACGCGACGGCATGGCTCAGCGGCAAGGCGGTGACGGCGCAGTTCGGCATTGCCGTCGGCCAGTTCACGCACCCCATCGGCTTGCTCGCCGTGCTGATGCTGCTCTCGCTCGATACGATCCGTGAAGCGACGCTAACCTATCGCACACAGCGGCCCCAGCTTTCGTTCGGCGCGGCGCAGGCGGCGGCATGAGCCTGCATCCGATCCTCGCTGAAGACCTCGGCTGCGTGGTTGAGAGCCTTGCGGCGGACTGGCCCGCGCTACGCGGTGCGCGCCTGTTCATCACTGGTGGCACGGGCCTGATCGGGCGCTGGATGCTGGAAGCACTGCGACTGGCCGATGTGGCGCATGGGCTGGGCCTTGAGGTCGCGGTGCTGACCCGCGATCCCGCCGCCTTTGCCGCCAAGGCCCCCACGCTCGCCGCGTGGCCTGCGCTGCGGCTGGTGGCCGGCGATGTCCTCTCCCTGCAGCCCGATGGCGCGCGCTACACGCATGTGATCCACGGCGCGACCGATGCCAGTGCCGATCTCAACGAGAGCGATCCGCTGCGCATGTTCGATACGATCGTGGCCGGCACGCGCAATACGCTCGATTTCGCGCTGGCCGCGGGGGCTGGGCGCGTGCTATTCATGTCCTCCGGCGCGGTCTACGGCGGGCAGCCGTGGGACCTGACCCATGTCGACGAGGACTATCGTGGCAGTCCCGACCTCTCGACCCACCGGTCCAGCTACGGCGAAGGCAAGCGCGCGGCGGAAATGCTGTGCGCGATCTATCGCCGCCAGTTCGGGCTCGACATCGTGACGACGCGCATCTTCGCGCTGCTCGGCCCGATGCTGGCGCTCGATATCCACTTCGCGGCAGGCAATTTCATCCGCGATGCCATGGTCGGGCGCACCATCACGGTGAACAGCGACGGGCTGGCGGTGCGCTCCTATCTCTACACGGCTGACCTCGCGGCGTGGATGTGGGCCGTGCTGCTGCGGGCCCCAGCCGGCGCGACGTACAATCTGGGCTCGGAAGAGGCCGTTTCGATTGGCGAACTGGCCGAGCGCGCAGCGACCCTGCTTGGCAGCGGCCGGTTCGAGATTCTCGGCAAGCCGGATCATGGCTGGAACCCGGGGCGCTATGTGCCCTCGACCGCAAGGATCCGCAGCGAACTGGGCGTGGTTTTCACCGTTGATCTGGACGAGGCAATTCGCCGCACCGCAGCGTGGAATGGATGGACGCGATGACCAAGGTGAAACTTTCTGACTGGGTGGCGCAGCAACTGGTTGCGCATGGGGTTGGCGACGTGTTCATGCTCACCGGTGGCGGGGCCATGCACCTCAACCATTCGATCGGCACGCACGAGGCGATCCGCACCACGTTCTGCCACCACGAGCAGGCCCTCGCGATCGCGGCAGAGGCCTATGGTCGGCTGACCGGGCGGCTGCCGGTCGTCAACGTCACTTCCGGGCCGGGCGGCACCAACGCCATCACAGGCATCTACGGCGCCTTCGTGGATTCGGTCGGCGTCCTCGTGCTTTCGGGACAGGTCAAGAACGAGACTACGGTGCGCCACACCGGGCTGCCGCTGCGTCAGTATGGCGATCAGGAACTCGATATCGCCCCGATCGTGCAGACGATCACCAAGTATGCCGAGATGGTCACCGATCCGCAGACCATCCGCTATCACCTTGAAAAGGCGATCTACCTCGCGCGTTCGGGCCGCCCTGGGCCAACGTGGCTCGACATTCCGCTCGATGTGCAGGCCGCGCGGATCGATCCCGATACGCTCGATCCCGGCTTCGATCCCGCCGAACTCGACGAGCCGTGGACGAGGATCGACCTTGCCGCCGCAGCCGAGGCGATCATCGCGAAGCTGAAGACGTCCAAGCGACCCGTCGTCTTTGCCGGCGGCGGTGTCCGGCTCAGCGGCGCGCATGCGGCCTTCATCGAACTCGTTCAAAAGCTCGGCGTGCCGGTCGTCACCGGGTGGAACGCGCACGACGTGATCTGGGATGATCACCCGCTTTATTGCGGCCGCCCCGGCACGGTCGGCGACCGGGGTGGCAACATGGTCAACCAGAGCGCCGATTTCCTCCTCGTGCTCGGCAGTCGGCTCAATATCCGGCAGGTCAGTTACAACTGGGACAGCTTCGCGCGCGAGGCCTACAAGATCTGGGTCGATATCGATCCGCTCGAACTGCAGAAGCCTAACGTCAAGCCGGACATGCCGGTTGTGGCCGATCTCAAGGATCTCATCCCTGCGCTTATCGCCGCCGCGCCCGAAGGCCCGACCGAAGAGCAGCGCGAATGGCTGGAATGGGCGGTTGAGCGGCGGCGCAGGTTCCCGGTCGTCCTGCCCGAATACAACCAGAATGCCGTCTGTCATCCCTATGTCGCGCTTGATGCGATGTTCCAGGTGCTCGACGGGGAGGATGTGGTCGTCTGCGGCAATGGCAGCGCCTGCGTCGTCGGCTTCCAGACCGCGCAGATCAAGCAGGGCCTGCGGCTGTGGACCAATTCGGGCTGCGCCACGATGGGCTATGATCTGCCGGCCGCGATCGGCGCCTGCGTCGGGCTCGGCAATCCGCGCCGGGTGATCTGCGTGGCCGGCGATGGCAGCATCATGATGAACCTGCAGGAGCTGCAGACGATCGTCGGCTATGGCATGCCGGTGAAGATCATCCTGCTCAACAACAACGGCTACGTCTCGATCTTCCAGACCCACCGCAACTACTTCAACGGCGTCGAAGTGGGTGGCGGACCCAAGAGCAACGTGACGTTCCCGGATTTCTCCAAGCTGGCGGCGGCCTTCGGCTACGGCTACTGGCGGATCGACGGGCACGAGAACCTTGGCTTGTTGCGCGACGCGATCGAAGCGCCCGGCGCCACGATCTGCGAAGTCATGATTGACGAGAATGCCTCGTTCGCGCCTAAGCTAGGGGCCAAGGTCCATCCGGACGGGCGGATGACCTCCCCGCCGCTCGAAGATCTCTCGCCGTTCCTTCCGCGCGAAGTGCTGCGCGAGAACATGCGCATCACGTTGCTGGACGAATGACCGCGTGACGTTGATCGACCGCGTCCTCGAAAGTCTGCGCCGGGGCGAGCGCCCGGTGCGCTATCTCCTTGCCGGCGCGGCCAACACCGCGTTCGGGCTGTCGTTCTTCCCGGCGCTCCTGTGGATCTGGCCGTGGTTTGCGCGCAACTACATGGCGGCGCTCGTCCTGTCGCAGCTGGTCTGTGTCGTGTTCGCCTTCAGCACCTACAAGATCGGGGTGTTCCGCACGCGCAAGAACATCCTGCGCGAGTTCGCCTATTTCTCTTCCTATTCCTACATCGTCTTCGGGGCCAACTTGATTGCCTTGCCACTGCTGGTCCAGGGTCTGGGCCTCCATCCCATACCTGCCCAGTTCGGCTTTGCGATGGTCACGATGATTGGCAGCTACTTCTGGCACCAGGCCGTAACGTTTCGTTCTGATACAGGGACTTGATGATCGATGGCAGCCTTACTTGAACGGGCCTGCCCGTGCTGCGGAAGCACGCAGGCGAGCCCTGAAATGCGTAGCAAGCCCGCCGGCGAGGATGTCGGGCTCGATGGCCTAGTGCCGTTCTGGGAAGGGCTGCGCAAGGAGCGCATGTTCTTCACCTACGCCCGGTGCTCGGGCTGCGGCCTGCTCTATTGCCCGCGCTATTTCACCGGCGAACAGCTCGGCAAACTCTACGCCAATCTCGCGCCCAACATGGATATCGTGCCTTCCTCCGCCATCGAGGCAACGCAGCGCGGATACTGGTCTGCGGTGGCCCGCAGCGTTGCGCCGGGCGATTACCTCGAGATCGGTCCGGATGTCGGGCACATCGTCACCTCTGCGGCCGCTTCGGGCAAGTTCGGCCACGCCTGGCTGTTCGAGCCGAACCGGGCTGTGCACGATGTGCTGGCGCGCTCGGCCGGTGCGCTGCCGCACACGATCAGCGCGGCGATGGATGATTTCGGCGGGGTTCCCGATGGCACGATCAGCCTTGCCGTAATGATCCATGTGCTCGATCACATCATCGAGCCGCTGGCGATCCTGCGCCAGATCCGCGCCAAGCTGAAGCCGGGCGGGCGGATTCTGATTGTGACGCACAACGAGAAGTCGCTGCTGCGCGCGGTGATGGGGCGCACCTTCCCGCCCTTCTGCCTCCAGCATCCCGAGCTCTACAATCCCGAGACGATGACGAAGGTGCTGGAAACCGCCGGCTATGCCCGCGTCGAGGTCCAGCGCAGCGTCAATCACTTCCCGATCAGCTTCCTCGCGCAGCAGGCCGGGCAGACAATTGGGCTGGACGTCTCCCGTCTCCCCCTGCCAGACATGGCAGTGGGCCTCAAACTGGGCAACATGCTAACGATGGCCCAGCTGTCGAGTGCCGCCACTGCGAAGTGATCCGCAATTTCCTCGATTACACCTTTGCTGAAGGCCGCCTTAGCAAGTACAGAGGGTTGCTGATGCAGCACTGGTGTTAGGCGGTTTATGAGTAGCCCCTAGCTTTCCGATGAAGCCTCGCACAGGCTCTTTGCTTCGAGTGCCGTGTGCGTTTCTGGGCTTTCCTATCTCCGTTGAGCGCTGATCAAAAGATGCGCTGATCTCCACGGTCCAATCACCGATCGTAAGCGCCGTTGGACGGGACTGCTTGCAGATAATACATGACGATCATCACCGCAGACGACAGACCATCGAAAATGCGTTCTGCAGGATCAACTGCGTCTGACGAGGCCCCCAGCTTTCCAGCGTAGACTAAACGAAGACGTACTCGAACACAGCATTAGCTGATGGTAAAGTTGACGCTTACGACGGCCACGTATCCTCTTTTTGCAATTGTCAGTCTAATGTAAGATATATAGAGAAGGCTAACAGACAGATCTATTCATCAAAATTTCCGAATGTCTTAAAGATTTTCAAAAATAAACTGTCAATCCTACGCTATTGAAAATTAATGGAAAAAATATTCTCTTCAACCTATACTTCATTTGCTTTGGCGTCACGTTATGGCAAAATTGGGCGCGTCAGGTAACCTCTGAACCCGCCGATATCACGCGACCGACCAACTGTATTGTGTTACTCTTCAGATCATCCCGGTTTGGATAGTTCGGATTGTCTGTTAGCACAGCGACACGGTTTCACGACGGCTCAAGTGCGACCCTTCTAACCAGCAATCCATTATCGGCTCTAAGAGTCGGGTTCGAAACTAAGTCGTTGAGAGACAATGCCTTGCGGCACACCGAACAAAGGCTTGGACCGTAGCTACGAAGAGCCAAGCCGTGGCGGATGCGATGGTTTGCTCGAAGTCCTTGGCAAGTCGGCGATTTCGGTTGAGCCAGGCAATTCTCCTTTCGACCACCCACCGGCGGGGCAGGACTTCGAAGCCCATGACCTTGTCGGAGCGCTTGATGATTGCGATCATCCACCTGCCCAAAGGCTTCAGGGCATCTTTTAGCTTCTGGCCAGCATATCCACCATCAGCGAATATGTGCCTCAGCCAGAGAAACCGCTTTATGACGCCACCCAAGGCAATTGGAGCTCCCTCGCGATCCTGAATGTCGGCGGTATGGACAACGGCGAGAACCAGATTGCCTTCGGTGTCGGTGAGGATGTGGCGCTTGCGCCCTTTGATCTTCTTCCCGGCATCGTAGCCCCGAGGGCCGCCACTTGCCGTGGTTTTGACGCTCTGGCTGTCGATTACACCGGCGCTGGGCGTGGCCTTGCGACCCTGCGCTTCGCGGACCAGCATGAGAAGTCCACGGTTCAAGGCCTGCCACAATCCCGTATCGCGCCAGAGGTATAACCAACGGCGCACCGTTGAGACCGGAGGAAAGCAAGGCGGCAGCATTCGCCATGGCAGCCCACCTCAGAGCAGATAGAAGATGGCCTCGGCAATCCGGCGTATTTCCCACTTCCGTCGCCGGCGCGTTCTCGCTGGTGGAGGAAGAAGGGGCTGAAAAATGGCCCTCTCAGCATCGGTCAAATCTGTTGGCAAAGCCGACTCGCTTCGCGCATGGAGAGCGCGAGTGGTATCTGTCCGCATTGTTGTATGCAAGGTAGCTTCTGGCGAAACCCCTGAATCAACGACTGGGCAAGCTGTCAAGCTAAGCCGCTGATACCACTCAACTTAGTTTCGGATCTGGCTCTTAGAGCTCGCTGATAAGGCTGCCAGAGTGGCGTGGATGGTAGTTTACATTTGCATTGTTTCAGCGCGGCGTCTGCATAGGCTTAGGCAAACAGATGCAGGTTCGCCGATTCGCCTGACATGCCTACTTCTGGGCGGCATGGGGGCGCTCATCACTACGTGGCTTCCAGATATTCAGTTTGATCAGGTCTGGGTGTCTATAAGGCTCTCGCAGCAGTCCTTGGATAAGTCGGTATCGGGATGGAACGTCGGGACAGGCCTTAGTTAAGGAGGTCGCCATTTCTCCGTGCTGTCAAAAAATGCAGCACTCCTTTTTGGACGGCACTTTTTTGTTCTAGACTGATGGAACTGTGCTTGATTTATCTGCGGTTTATAGTAGCAGGGGAAGGCTGCCTCTGGAACAGCCCTTCGGTCGCACGGCAGTGGCAGGCGTTGATGAAATTGTGCGCAGCGCGCGCTTTCCTCATCGGCGCCTGCCAATAACCCCTAGCTTGATACATTCTGGCAAGATACTGCAATCCATATCACTGGATTGCGATGCTTTTATCGACAAGAAGGTTTTTGATAAGCGGCTATTTAAGTTCGGATGTAAATGCAAATATTGAATTTCTGGGGAGATTTATGGAGATGTGTCGTGGTTAAGTTTATGCAGGCGTTCTCGGTGTTAAAATAATCCGATATGACCTTTTATACAAAAAATGTGGTGAAAATCCGGAAGAGGTCACCATCGATCCTGTCCGATGGTTAACCGGATACTGCTGCAGTCGTAATGGTTAAGCACCTACGAAAGTCTAGGGTTCAGGTCTGGTTCCCGAATGAGCGCTGTATTGAGTATCTTTTCGAAGACCGGGTATCTGCAGTCAGGATTAAGCAGGCTGTGTCTCGCTTGTTGGTCACGATGCCCGCCTTCCATCTAACGGTCGGTGAAGCCGCTGATTGTAAGGCTCATGAGGATTTGATCGAGCTGCCCGCGCGCGCACCAAACGCGTTGCTCGCCGCCAATGATTACGACACCGACGCGATCCGGGCAGACCTCGCCGACAGAAAGATCGAAGCCGCCATACCCGGCCGGTCAAAACGCCGAGTAAAAATCGAGCACAATCGAATGCTCTACAAACAGCGCCACCGCATCGAGCGCATGTTCGGTCATTTGAAGATCAACCGCGCTATCGCCACCCGCTACGATCAGCTTGTTTAAGGACGGGTCACGGGGGCCGTAAGGCGACATCTACCTTTACGATTTGTCGCCTTGGCCTGATCGATTTCCCGGCGGGTAGTCTTCCGGGAGAGGACGATGGGTTGTCTCGATGGCGAGACATTGACGGCGATGAGTGTGCTGTTGAAGCAAGGGCATACGCAGAGTGCGGTTGCGCGACTGGTTGAGATTACTGCTTGGCGATTTTTGAGGGACGCCATTACAGTGTGCCCTTTCGCTTCTTCCGCCAGGACGTCGAGGGACGTGGGGTCTCTGGCAGGGTACTGTTCCTGAAGAACTGCGAAGTTGTCGCCGACCATCCGCGTGGAACCGAGGCGCTGGTCGTCATTGACCCCGCCCATTTCGAGGGTCCGAGCACGTCCCGGGTACTCGCGCCGCTGCCGCTGGGCCGGATGGGCCGCAAACTGCAGGAGATTGCAAGCGCTGGTGTCCAGCACCGCTCTTTCGACCTCTATGCGCTCGTCGCGGAGGTGGCTCGATGAACACGCCCCGGATGAGGCTCGATATCGATGCCACCCGCGAGAAGCTGTGCCAGCTTGCCTGTGGCCATGCCGCAGACACTCTCGATGACATGATTGGCGAGGCGGTGCGTGACGAGATCAGTGCGCACGTCTTCCTCGTCCGGCTCCTCACGACCGAACTTGCTGGCCGCGAGGAGCGTCGGGTGCGGGTCATGCTCAAGAACTCGAAGCTGCCGTCGGGGCAGACGCTGGAAAACTTCGATTTTGCCTTCCAGCTTGTAATCGAGCGCTCACGCATCGACACACTCGCCACTGGCACCTAGATCCGCAACGCCGAAGTGGTCCTGCTGCAGGGGGCGCCTGGCGTGGGCAAGTCGCACTTGCTCGCCGCGCTGGGCATCCGTGCGGTCCAACTTGGCTTCTCGGTCCAATACTACCGCTTCGACGAGCTCATGGCCGCGCTGCGCCACGACGCCCAGTTGCCACCGCCGCGCATCAAGATGCGCAAATACATGTCGAGCGCGCTGCTATTGATCGACGAGATGGGCTACGATCCGCTCAACCGCGAGGAAGCCAGCCTGTTCTTTCGCCTCGTCAGCTATCGCTATGGTAGCGGGGCCATGATCATCACCAACAAAAGCATCCGCGACTGGACCGAACTGCTTGCCGGCGACGAAGTCCTCGCCACCGCCATCCACGACCGGCTTCGCCACCGCGCCCATGTCCTCAACATCAAAGGTCGCAGTTACCGCCTGCGCGACCTCGAGGACCCCGTCAAGGCCTGATCGCCAATCTTCGTCGAAGAAATTTCAGGGGTGGGGAGCATGCTCCCCAACCGTGAAATCATACCTCTCATGCAGCGCGACACCTCGTAACACTGGGTGTCCATTGACACCGTGTTGACTGGCGATTTCGTAACCAATATCCGGCATCCAACTGGTTGGCCCCGAGCAGGCGGTGGGTTTGTACGTAACGTCAAGCTCGATCACCCGCTCATTGAGATCCCCAGCATCGGCTCAGCGGCAATCGAAACCCGCGAGTGATTTCGGCGCCTTCGGGTGGGCCAGCGCTTCCAGAGCGGCTGGCCTGAGGATGGTGATGCGATTGTAGTCTAGCGCAATGATCGCCTCTTCCTCCAACTTGCGCAGCAGCTTGTTTACGCTCTGGCGGGAGATGCCAAGCATCGCCGCCAGCTGTTCCTGAGGGAGCCGCAGTCCGAGTTCGACCTCGTCGGGACGTTCGATGCCGTGGATGAGCGACAGGTCGATCAATGTGCGCGCCAGTTGCTGTTCCAGCGTGCCCAACCTGACTGCGTCAAGCTGGCGCAGGCTTTCCCCCTGACGGGCGCACATCAGCAGAGCGACATCGCGCCACAGTATGGGATCACTGTCGAGCAGGGCTGTCAGCGCATCGCACGGGAGATGGAGCAGTACGGTATCCTCGTAGGCCCGATAGACATAGTGGATCGGGGGGGCAGCAAGCAGCCTGACGACAGCGAGAATCTCGTGCGGTCCCTGCACGCTCAGCACAAATCGGCGTCCATCGACGGATTCGCGCCCGATCTCCACTTCCCCCGCAGCAATCACGAACGCCTCCCGATGTTCGGGGTCACGAGCGAAGATTTCAGCCCCTCGCGGATGGAACTTGGCGTAGGCGATCATGGCAAGATCGGCGAGCCGCTCGTCCGGCCAGGTGGCAAACAGCCGACACTGGCGCAGCGCTTCCATGCGGTCCTTGTGAGACCATGTTCCTGTCTTTCCGCCCATCTTCGCCCTGCTGCCGTGCCCCTTTCGAGAGTTTATAGGCCGCCTCCGGGCACATCCCAATGGATTGTCGTCGGGGCGACAGATTTTGACCTTTGCAGCCGCTAGCCAGCAGAAAAGGGCCGAGGAGCAGGGTATGATGAGAAGAATTCTTGCAATGATCGCGCTTGCCGCGATGTTGCTGGGACGCGGTGCATGGGCACGGCCGGTGAGCGAGGACGAAGCCTACGCGATCGGGCTGGACGCCTATGTTTACGCCTATCCGCTGGTGCTGATGGAAGTGACGCGGCGCGTGGCGACCAGCCCGGGGGGAGCAGGTCGGCCCTATGCACCGATGAACCGCTTCGCGCACATGCGCACCTATCCCGATGCCAGCTTCAAGGATGTCGTGCGGCCCAATGCCGATACGCTCTATTCGACGCTATGGTACGATGTCAGCGACCAGCCGTTGATCCTGACCCTGCCCGATACGGGCGGGCGCTATCACGTCGTGCCTCTGATGGACATGTGGACCGATGTCTTCGCCACGCTCGGCACCCGCACGACCGGCAGCGGAGGGGGCAAGGTGGCGATCGTCGGCCCGCACTGGAACGGGAAGCTGCCTGCTGCCCTGCGGATCGTGCGCAGCCCGACGGCGAGCGGTTGGATCATCGGCCGGGTACAGACCAATGGCCCGGCGGACTATGATCACGTCCACGCCATCCAGAAGGGTTTTGCAGCTGCGCCGCTATCGGGTTCGAACAAGCCGGTTGCAGCGGGTCCGCCCGCCGTGCCCGCAGCTGTAGCCGCGCCGCTGCCGCCGGTCGAGCAGGTTGCGCAGATGAAACCGGATGCGTTCTTCGCCCTGTTCGCCAAGTTGCTGAAACGAAACCCGCCCCATGCCAGCGACTATGGCATGCTGCTGCGCATGGAGGCGCTCGGCCTGGTTCCAGGCAAGCCTTTCGATCTGGCGAAGACCGACCCGGCCATGCAGCGCGGCCTTGCCCGCGCAGCGCAGGATGGACTGCGCCGGATTACCGATCGACGCAAGGCGGTCCCCGTGACAAGGGCAGGCTGGAACGTGCTTGGCGGCGCTGTCGGGGTCTATGGCAACGACTATCTGCAGCGTGCCTTCATCGCCTTTGCGGGTCTCGGCGCGCTGCCACCCGAGGAAGCGGTCTACCCGATGGTGCGGCTCGATGGCGATGGTGTGCCGCTGACGGGCGCGTCGCAGTATGTGCTCCATTTCGCCAAGGACGAGATCCCGCCAGCCGATGCGTTCTGGTCACTCACCATGTATGGCGAGGACCAGTTCTTCGTTGCCAATCCGATCAACCGCTTTGCCATCGGCGATCGCGACAAGCTGGCCTTCAATCCGGACGGCTCGCTCGATCTCTATATCCAGAACGAGAGGCCCGGCGGAGACAGGGAAGCAAACTGGCTCCCCGCGCCAAACGGAGCGTTCTCGATGAACCTGCGCCTCTATCTCCCGCGTCAAGCGGTGCAGGAAGGGGCATGGTTGCCGCCTCCGGTGAAGCGGGTCCGTTGAGTTGACCTCTGCATGGTAAAGTTCACTGCGCAGCTTCTTGAACAGGCGCATGATCTCGGGTTCGAACAACAGAAGCCGCGTCGGACTTTTTTAAAAATGAGTCGATATCAATCCCATCATGTTAACGTCCTCGAACAACGAGCTCGCAATAACCGCTGTCGGCGTAAGCTGACACTTTAAGATCTACGCCAGACGGCCCGACATTGCTCGAAGGCCGTCGTACTGCGGGCTGACGTGACCGACATATAACGGCAATTGAAAGTCTGGAAAGTGGACCGAAGTGGACGACCAGCACACGCTCTGCTTGTGCCTTTGAGGACCTGAACCCAAGAAAAATGGGCACAAAAATGGGGGTATGACTGGGGGTATGGCATTGGGGGTATCGAATTTAATCTATCAAAATCAAATAATTACTGATCTTCCGGCGATCCCTCCTCCGCTACCAAATCTCTCAATAAATTCAGTGCGTAAGCCTCCTTTTTGAGGCTCGTAGCCATTCGCGTGGTTTTTGGGCGGTGCGCCATGGCTGAGCCGGGCTGACCGGGATTGCTCGGACAGGGCGCTAATCCTGCACCACCCGGTTGCGGCGATCCCGGCGTCGGACAGGTCCCAGCGGCACGAGCGGGAACAGTATTTGCCCGAGCCAATGGCGTTCACCGCCCGGCAGGCCATAACGCCATGGCCGACCTTCGGGAACGTGAAGCGTGCCAAAGAGCCGGTCGAACACGGTCAGCATGGTGTTGAAGTTGCGATAGGCCTTGCCGTCCTTGCCGTATCCGTGGTGCGTGTGGTGAATTCGCGGGGTGACGAGCAGCAATTCGAAGGCCTGGACGATGCGAAGCCCGCCTGGAACCCGGGCGATGATCGTATCGTCCCAGCGCCAATCGCTGTGGGTAATCACATTCCACAGCAGGATCGTGAGATAGAACAGCACGGCGGCCTCGGTCTGGCCGGCATAGAGCGCCAGCGCCGAAACCCAGCTGTAGGGGTGGATCAGGCCCCAGCAGAAGTTCGAGCGATAGAGCAGCGTCGTGTTGACGTAAGGGGCAGAATGATGCGTGCGGTGCATGCCGTAAAGGATGGGATGGCGATTGGAATCGTGGGCCCAGCGGTGCAGCCAGTACTGGGCGAATTCCGCCGTGATCAGCAGCACCGGAAACGCCGCCCAGGCGGGCACGCTGGCCAGCGCCCCCCGACCTTGCGGCAGGAGCGCGCCGATCACCAGTGCGGTGAGAAACGCCATGATCGGCCGCATGACAAACGCGCCGATGAAGGAAGCCGTGATGATGTAGCCGTCCTGCAGGCGGTGAACATTTCGGTGCCGGCCTTGCGCCACCTTGATCGCGAACAGCGTGGCTGCGCACACGAAAATCCATGCCTCGGGCTTCATTCCCATCTCCTTCAGCGACATTTGCGGATCGTGTCGGCATTGGAGCGCTATAAGTCCAATGCATTGCATTGACTGTTTTGATGCATGATGATCATATTCGGCATGAACATTCGCCAGATCCGCCATGCCTGCATTCTTGCCGAGGAAGGCAATTTCATCAGCGCCGCGCGGCGGCTCAACTTCACGCAGCCCGCGCTATCGCGCAGCATTCAGGGGCTTGAAGCGTCGCTGGACCTGCGATTGTTCGATCGCCTTCCGGGCGGGGTGCGGCCGACGGTCGAGGGGCGCCGGATTCTCGAACACGGCAAAGAATTGCTTCGCCTCGAAGCAGGCCTGCGAAAGGAAGCCGCGCTGCTTGCCCGCGGCGAGGCGGGCAGGATCGCGTTCGGCATCGGCCCGATGCTGGTTCCGCTGCTCGGTCCGGTGCTGTCCGATGTCCTTGCCGGTGATCCCGCTATCGATGTTCGCGTGGATATCGAGCCGGTGCATGTCCTGGGCGAACGGCTGTTGGATGATCGAATTGATTTCTTCATCGCCGATACGTCGCAGGCCGGCGATGCCGGGAAATTCGTGATCGAGCCTTTGCGCAGCATTCATGCGGGATACTATGTTCGGGCCGGGCACCCGCTTGCGGGGCGGGCCGGGCTTGCTCCCGATGACCTTGCGCCGTTTTCCATGGCTTCTCCCGCGCTGGGAGAACATCGCGCGCTGGTGCCCGAGACGGCCGCAGCCATTGCCTGTGAATACAGTGCCGTGCTCAAGCAGGTGGTCATGGCGACGAACAGCGTATTGCTCGGGATGGAGCTAGCCATGCAGCCGGAACTGGCCGAGGGCCGCATGGTGAAACTCGCCCTCGAACTTTCCGCCGGGGGATACTCGAAAGTCGGCGTCGTTGAGCGGAGAGGCTGCACGCGCGGCGCAGTTGCAGCGCGGCTTGTCGCCGCCTTTTCCGCCGCGCTGGGGGTAGAGGGAACCCCTTCTGACGCGGGGCGATCGCACATCGGCTGAATCGACTTGCGCCGGTTTCGCGCCGGCTGTCTGCCTAGTAGGCGAACAGTCGCCGTCCCTGCGGCGTGATCAGGTGCAGGGCGATAGCCAGGCGGCGAAAGTCCAATCCGGAATGCGCGATTCAAACAGAGCCCATGGCGTCAACAATACTGCGCGCGGCGTTGACCTTTTACGAAAGTTTCTTCAATTCTATCAAAGGTGAAGCAAGCTTGCGAGGCGGGGGAAGCGTGCAATTCCAGAGATTGATTGCGGTCATCGTCTGCGTCATGGTCGCCATGACTGGCAACTCCGTCGCAGCCGACGAGGTGCAGGACGCGGCGGCGGGCGTTGTCAGGGTTCTGTCGGTCGGTGAAGACTATTACGGATCGAGCACGACCAAGGGCACCGGCTTTGCGATTGCGCCCGGCGTGATCATGACCAACGCCCACGTGGTCGCAAACGCCTACAACACCACCGGCCGGGCGCTGGTGGCGATTGTGCCGTCCCGCGCGGCCAAGCCGATCCAGGCCCAGATCCTGGCCTATGACCAGGACAAGGACATGGCCCTGCTGCGCTTCCGGGGCGAAGCGATCGCGCCGCTCGCGATTTTCAGCGGACTGCTTCCGGCCGGCTCCAACGTGAACGCGCTGGGCTATCCGGCGAACGTTGACGCGGCGACCGGCGCGGACGAGCTGGAAGCGCGCGAGCCGGTGCGCGCGGTGGGCAACTTCTCGAACCTGGACCGGGTCAAGGGCATCGAAAGCATCCTGCACACCGCGAAGATCAACCAGGGCTCCAGCGGCGGGCCGCTGGTCGACGATTGCGGCCGCGTGGTCGGGATCAATACGGCGGCGACGGCGGACAATCGGGGCGGCGAATCCTTTCCCTTCGCGATCACGACGAACGAGTTGCTCGCTTTCGCCCGGCGCAACGGGGTGACCGCGACGATCAAGGCCGACGAATGCGTCACCGCGGCGGCGCGAGCCAGCATGGCCGCGACCGAAACGCTGAAGCAGGATCTGGAACACGAACGCGAGAAGGCGCGGCTCGAACTGGAACGCCTGCGGCTGGAAGGCGAACAGAAGCAGCGGGCGACCGAGGAAGTGCAGACCCAGCGCGAAAATCACCTGGCGGGGGCGGCGGTGCTGCTGCTGCTGGGCGGGATCGCGGCGGTGCTGGGCCTTAACCATCGCAGTGCCGGGCGCGAGGAACTGGGGCGCAAGTGGCTGATCGGTGGCGGAATCGCCGCTGCGGTGGCGGTGGCCGCGTTCTTTACGCGGCCGTCGCTGGCCGAAGCGGGCAATGCCCTGTCTGCGCCCGCGGCCCAGCCTGCGCCGACTTCCGGCGCCAGCCAGGGCGTGGTCGATGCCGGGCAGGCCGCGGCGTCAGCCAGCGGGCAGACCGCGCTCAGTTGCACGCTCGATCCGGGGCAGAGCCAGCAGACCGCGATGGAGCGCGATGTCGTGCCGGTGACGATCGACGGCGCGGGCTGCGTCAACGGCCGTACCCAGTACGCCAGGACCGGGGCGAACAGCTGGCAGCGCATTTCCGTGCTGAACGGCGAAAACACCGTCGTGCGCAGCAGCTTCGACATGGCCAACCGGACCTACACGCAGGAACGCTGGGTGGTTGATCCGGAGGTGATGGGCGAAGTGCGCCAGATTCGCGAGCGGGTGATGCGCCAGGGCTGCGTTCAGGACCAGGCCGCTCTGGACCAGTTGGCCGATGGGCAGCGCCAGGTGATCAGCGCGATCACCAGCGCGCCGGGCGAACGCCGGGTCTACAACTGCCGGACCGGCGGCTGATGTCGGCCTGGCGCAAGCCGGCGTGGCTGGTCGGGGCGCTGGTTGCGATCGCTGCGCTGGCGGCCTGGTGGACCGAACAGCCCAGCAACGCGCCGCGCGGCGTGCTGGCGGCGCTTGGTCCCGCCGCCGCGCGGTTCGACACCAGGGCCAACTACGCCACTTACTGGCAGAGCGAGGATGTGGTGCGGCCGGTGTTTCGCACCGGCAAACGTGAAGCGCGCGAATATGTCTGCGACCTGGCCGAACAGACCGCCCTGGCCGGCGAAGGCTGGCGCGAAAACGGCCAACTGACGCTCAATACCCAGCCGCGCCCTCGCGGCGCGGCATACCTGCGCCTGCGGCTCGATCCCCAGGGGGCCTCGTTCTATTCGCTTGGCACCGATAGCGGGTATACCGCTGCTCCGTTCAAGGTCGGCGGGATCGAACAGCCGATCGGATCGGGCACCGACAAGTTCATCTGCCTGTACCACGCCGCCAATGGCCAGCCCAACCAGGCCGGGGTCATGCCGCTGTGGTACTGCGGACTGGGGTTCAATCCGCAAACCGCCGAACTGCGCCTGACCGAGACGGACGGCATGCCGGACCTGTCGCGGGGCATCGTCCCGGTCCGCGTCACCAGCGGGCAGTGCCGGCCGCTGGGCGAGGGGCAAGTGCGCATGCCGCCCGCGCGGCAGCCGACATCGGCACCGTCGGCGCCGGCGGCCGAGCCGACGCTGCCACCACCCCCGCCGCCTCCGCCTTCGCCGCCAGTGGAACCGCTCGAAACCAGACCGGCCTATAGTGCGGGCAGCAGCATCTGCACGACATCGGCCGATGGCCGGCAGGTGTGGTGCGGGCCGGAAGCGACGATCTGCTCGTCCTCGCTCGACGGGCGACGGGTGGCTTGCGGCGGGCGGGCTTCGATCTGCACGTCATCGTTGCACGGCAACGATGTGGCCTGCGGCGGCGAAGCCAGCATCTGCACGTCCTCGCTCGATGGGCGGCGGGTGGCCTGCGGGGGGCGTGCCTCGATCTGCACGTCATCGCTGCACGGCAACGATGTGGCCTGCGGCGGCGAGGCGAGCATCTGCACCTCGTCGCTCAACGGCAAAGACGTGGCCTGCGGCGGGCGCGCCTCGATCTGCACCTCATCGCTGAACGGAAATGACGTGGCCTGTGGCGGCGAGGCGAGCATCTGCACCACCAGCCTGGATGGCTACGATGCGGCCTGCGGCGGGCGTGCCGACACCTGCACTTCGTCGCTGCGCGGGGCACGGGCCTGCGGCAAGGGGACCTATACCGCCGATTGACCGGCGCCGTGCGTCAGCCCGCTTCGGCGGTCTTCTGGCGCAACGCTTCGATTGCGGCGGTATCGGCCAGGCTGGTCGGCGCGGGCAGATCGCTTGCGGTCCAGCGCCCGCCCTGATCCCCTTCGACCACGGCGTGGAACAGGGCGCGGGTGTTCTCGATCAGGATCTTGCCCAGCGCGTCCGGCGCGTCCTTGAACAGCACCAGCCGCAGGTTCTTTTCGCCCATGCCGTCCCACACCGCGGGCAGCACGTCGATGGCCGAGGATTCGCCCTCCGCCTCGATCAGCTTGGCCAGCAGCCCGGTGTCGATCGCCGCGCCGAACTGCAAGGCGCCGCCCTGATCGGCGATGTAGCTGACCATGCTGAGCTTGCCCTGGCGGTAATAGGCCAGTTGCCCCTGCTGCGCCGGGATCACGGCAAAGCCGCCAGCGGGCAGGTACAGCCGATCGAGGACATCGGCGGCGGCATTGCCGGCGTCGTTCGCGGCCTGATCTGCGGTGCCTTGCTTGCGCGGGGCGAGGATCTTGTCGGTCGCCATCAGGCCGTCCTTGTCGATCAGATGAACCGACATGGCGGCGCCATCTCCGACGAAGAACAGCGCCCGCGTGCCGTCTTCCGATACATAGGCCTTGCGAAGCGCGGCCAGCTGCGCGCCCTGCGCCGCCGCGCCGAATTCGATCGGGGCAGGGACGATGATCCGGTTCTGGAGATCCGGAGTGCATGCCACCATGATCAGGGCGGCAGCGGCAGCCAGCCAGTTGCGCTTGTTCATTGCACTTTCTCCAAACGTCCCTGGAGTGCACCCTTTTCGTAGAAGCTGGTCTTGGCCAACTGCGCCAGCAGCACCTTCAAGGCCTCTGGCGAGAGCGGCAAGGCGCTGCCGATGGAATCGAGCGTGAAATCGTTGTCCTTGGCCCATTCCAGCTTGAGCATGGTCCGGCAGGCCCCGGCGATGTGCCTTGGCAGGGCCTCGCCTTCTGGGTCGAACCCGCAGCGTTCGACGGCCTTGTCGCCAATCTTGTCGAAGATGGTCAGCGCTGCACTGGTCATCGCATCCAGCATCAGCACCTGGCTGTCCTGGCCCAGCAGCGAACGCCCCTTGAGCTTGCCGAGCAGGATGATCCGGCCCACGCCGTCGCATGGCTTGGACAGCCCCTCGCACAGCGCTGACTGGTCGACGATCGTGAAGCCGAGATAGAGCGCGTCCAGTTCGGTTTCGGCAAGCTTTTCGAGAGTGCCGCTATCGGCCATGTCGCCAATGTTGCGGCCGGTCCGGATCGTGGCGACCCCGCCCGGAAACACGGCCTTGCGCACGGCGCTGTCAATTTCGGGATCGATCTTGGCCAGGGGCACGAAATAGATCCGCGACGGCACGTCCTTGGATCCGGGCGGCGGAACGATCAGGTAGCCGCGGCCATCCGGGCTCTGCTGGATCTGGTTGCCGGCCGCCGGATCGGCCGTGGCATCGCCCAGCAGCACTGCATTGGGCAGCACCCATTTGGCCAGCCGATCAGGCTCCCCGCCCCCGCCAAGCAGGTTGCAGCCCGCCAGCGCCAGGGCCAGCCCCATGGCCAGCAGCCCCTGGCCCGCGCGCCGCATTCGTGATGCCGTCATGATGCCCCCTGTCTGCTCCATAGGTTTCTAGCGCCTGCCCGCCGGCATTCGGATCAAGGTGTTGTCCCAGACCTTTTCGAACAGTTGCGGCGATTGGAACTGCCCGTTCGCGAAGCGGAACCGCGCCCGCATCGGCACCTGATCGGTCAGCAGCAGGCGGTTGACGTTGTTCGATTGGAGCCGCCCGGTCAGGCCTTCGGCGTCCCGGCCAAAGATCAGCCCCATCAGCCCGTCCGAAAATGCCATCATGCCGGCTTCGAACGATCCGTCCCGCGCGTTGGAGAAGCTGTTGCGGATCGTGAAGCTGCAATCATAGGTTCCCGCCGCCGGGCGGGTGCAGCTTTTTCCGGTCACATCGAAGCGCACGCGCCACAATTGGCCGCCCATCGCGCCGCGCGTGCTCAGCTCGAAGCGCGAACCGGGGACCTGTTGCAGCCGGACGGCGCCGGTGGTCGATTGCGAGATGCGGGCCAGATAGCCAACATAGGCGTTCAGGATATCGCCGTCGGTCGGGGGATTGGCGCCCGACCGGCTGACCGCCAGCCGGGCCGCTTCCGCCGCGACGGCCGCCTGGGCCGCGCGTTCGCGGGCGCGGGCCTCGGCCTGGGCTTCGGCGGTGCGGGCGTTCGCCTCGCGGTTGGCGATAGCCGCGATTCGTGCTTCGCTGGCGGCCCAGATGCCGGACCGCCCCGCCGCCGCCAGTGCGGCGGTCAGTCCGGGGCTGGATTCGTATTCGGCCAGTCGGCCTTGCAGCGCGCTGCTGCGCAGGCCGCTGTCGATTTCGGCGGTGAAGGCTTGTTCGAAAGTGGCCGCCAGCCGCTCGAACTGGCGGCCCAGCGCGGCGCGGGCCAGCGCGGGCTGCTGCGCCGGAGCATGGGCAGCGGCGCAGCCGTCCAGCTCGGCCAGGCCGCGTTCGATCTGCAGGGCGCGCTGCACCGGCAGCGGCCCGGCGCCGTCCAGCTCGGCCGCGATCGCCTGGTCCAGCCTGGTCAGCACGCCGCTGTCGCGGAACGCCGCCAGGCTGGCGGCCAGTTGCCGCGCCTGCTGCGGATCATAGGCGGCGGCCAGGGCGGCATCGATCTGCGCGATCCGGTTCGATGCCTGGATCCGCGCCGGCTGGTTGGCCATCTGCGCCTGGAACTGCTGCTTTTCCTGCATGACCTGCGCGCGATACCGGAAATCGAACATGCGATTGATCCGGAAATCGAAGTAGTTGAGCCGCTCGATCTCCCAGGCCGAAGGTTGCAGCCGGCCAATCGCCTGCAGGCGTTCGCGCCGCAGGCCGGCGAGGTCGGCGCTTGTCTGCCGGCGCAGGGGCAGCTGGGCCAGGGCCTGGCGGGTCGAGGCCAGCGCGCCAGCCACTCCGCCAGCCGGGAACAGATCGGCCCGGTCCAGCGTGGCCAGGGCGCAGGAATTGGTCGCCGCGGAGCCGCCGCTTGCCGCTTGCCCGGCATAGCCCATCGCGCCGGCCAGGCCGACCGGAACGAATTGGACCGTGCCCTTGATCCCGCGCAGGTTGGCCCGCAGGCTGGCCGGCTTGCCACTGGGGCACCCGGCAATGCTGAGCGGCAGGCCATCGCTGGCCGTCAGCGCGCAGGACGAGCCGCGCCGCCCGTTGCTGCGCATGACATAGGTCAGCGGCGGGTTGTCGGTAACGTCAAGGCCGTCCAGTGCGGTCAGGACATAGGTGCCGTTGCCAAGATCGGCCAGTTCGACCCAGACCGGCGTCCAGTTGTCCATCCGCCCGCGATAGACCTCGACCGGCGTTCCCGCCGGCCCATAGGACTGGGCCCACGCCGGCTGGCCAAGCGCAAGGCTGGCGAGGCCGGTCATGGCGGTGATGGCACGCACTGCCCGCGAAGCTGTCAAACCGGGTCTCCCGCAAATTGCGCCGATTGGCCGCCGCATCAGCGCGGCACCGGCTGATAGATCGTCTCTGGCTGCAGGCTGCCGCGCCGGATCAGGCTGAGCGCCGCTGCTTCCAGCGCGGTAAACGAGCGGAAGCCGCAGACCTTGCGGTCGGTGCCATCCCGCCC
Organism: Novosphingobium sp.; assembly: GCF_041905565.1. GTDB lineage: Bacteria > Pseudomonadota > Alphaproteobacteria > Sphingomonadales > Sphingomonadaceae > Novosphingobium. Next base: position 26,560 of record NZ_JAYRKX010000002.1, read on the forward strand.
GACCCCGGGGATGCTGGCAACCCAGTCCTCGCACAGGGTGCGATAACGCACCACACTGCCATCCGCGCCGCGCCGGACCAGCCCGTATGCCATGGCATAGCCCGAGTAGCTCATCGGCTCGGACACGAGGAAGTAGCCTTGCCCCAGTTCAAGGGTCTGCATGCGCTTGGTAGTGGCGCCGTAATTGACGGCGGGGTGTTCGTAGACCGAAAGAACACCCGTTCCCGTGCGGGTAATCGAAACCCGCCGGGTCGGATTCAGTTCATTGAATGCGTAAGTATACTCACCCTCGAATCCTGAATCGCTGAGGGTCTGGCCGGCCAGCAGATCGCCGCGCGACATCCAGCAACCGGACAGGCACAGCGAGAGGAAGATCATGCCAAGCCATCTCGAGAGCATTTCTTGCTGTCCCCAGTAAAGCGTTAAGACATGCTTACGTAGGGATAAAGTTGCAAACCAATTGATGTCAACCATCCGCTTGACCTGACTGGTAATTTTCAAGTCCTGGCTGGTTGGCGGAGGCCCGCGTCGGTCGTTTCGGCGCGGCAGACCCGTTCGCGCCGGGTCGGGTCAGGGAATGGTGGGGGGAGTAGCCGTGATTGCCGCGATATCCGCCGCGCTGAGCGTGATGGCGATGCGGCGCCTGGGGGCCTGCTCGGCTGGGGTGTCGGGCTGAACCTCGATTTCGAACCGGCTGCCGATGGTCAACTGGGTGAAGGCCAGGCGGCTGATGGTAAACAAGGCGCCGCCGTCGCCGCGCGTGCCGGCCAGCATTGGCAGCGGTCCCGGCCTGACGGGAAGTCGGGCAACCGGTGCGCCGGGGCGCAGGCCGCCGGTGGTCGATCCGGCGGCAGGGCCGGTCAGCGTGGCCCGTGCGGGGCTAAGCTGCAGCACCGCCTTCGCAGGCATCAGCGGGGTGGCGACATGGGCCGGGCAGGTCCCGCGATTGCGGTTGGACATGGTCAGGCGCAGGCCGCCCGGAACGGCCGCCAGCGTGAAGGCCGGATCGCAGACCACGGCGGGATTGACCGTGATCGGCAGGACCTGGCTGCGTCCGGCCCAGGCCACGGTGATCGTGCCTGGCGTGGGCTGGGCGACTTCGCCCGGCAGCAGCACGGCTTCGGCGCGGGGCGTGGCAAAGCGGTTGTCCCAGCCGCCAAGGGTGGCCGCAGGATCGGCCGGCGGCGTGCTGCCGCTTTGCTGCCAGCTGCCCAGCGCGCTGGCGGAAAGCCGGAAGCTGACCGGCAAGGCGGCCGCGCCGGGCAGCAGGCGCTGCGGCGCATCGGCGCGGATCACTGCCGGCGCGCCGTGGCGCAGATCGCCGCCGGGCGGGACCAGGACGGGGGCAGGCAGGGGCTGAACCGCAAGCGTGAAGGGCAGGCCGCCGGCATAGTCGCGCCCGGTCACCAGCTTCATCGCGTGGCGCCCGGGCGCTGTGCCTTCGGTCACGCGGATCGGCACCTGCCAGGTCACCGTGTCGGTGCCCCGGCCGGTCACGCTCATCGCCTGTTGGAGGTGGTCCATCACATCGATCCGGCCGGCGCTGGCCGTCATGCCGTCAAACACGCGCGCCTGCTGGCTGGCCACGGCGCGGTCGCCGGGCAGGCCCTGGTCGGCGGCCACGGTCAAAATCAGGGGGAGTCGGCACCCGCTCGGCACGGCGGCGTCGAAGGCCAGGTCGATCCGCAGCCAGCCGTGCGCGGCATCGCCGCCAACCACGCTGGCCTCGCGCGGTTCGCGCGCTGCACTCGCGGCCGGATCGCTGGCCGACGACACGCCCCAGCGCACGATCCGGGGCAGGGGTTCGTGGCCTGCGGTCAGCTGCGGGCTGTCATCCATCCTGCCGGTGTTGCAGGAAAAGGTCGGCGCCGTCTGCGCCAGCGCTGGCGCGGCGCCCGACAGCAGCACCAGCGTCAGCAGGTGGCGGCCCGCGCGCATCGAACGAATGGCAGTCATGGCATGATCCCGGCAGTTGGCGTTGCGATGCAGGCTAGCTTGCCGGCGCCGCCGCGCGCCATTGGCCAGACGGCCTAGGCCACCGCCTTGCCCATCAGGCCAATGGCCCTGCCGGGGCGATCCGGCACACTGGCAGGACTGAAGGAGGAGCCTGTCATGTTCGCACCCCGGTCCCTTTCCCGCACTGCCAGCGCGGCTGCGCTGGCCACGGTTCTTGCCCTGCCAGCCCCGGCGCTGGCCCAATGGCAGGAAATCCGCATTGCCCCGGTCCAGAACCTGGTCGACCGCTGTTCGACCACCGTGCTGCGCGCAGCGGATAACCGCGCGCTGCGCGTGGCAGCGGGCGCGTCGGTGGAGATCGAGGTGCTGGGGCATGGCATCGACCTGACCCGCGACTTCAGCTTCGATGGGGGCTCCGTCAACTGGCGCGGCAGCTATGGCGGCGCGGCCAATGTCGGGCGGGGCTGCGGGGCGATCGGTTCAGTCAAGCTGCAGCTGGCGGTGTCGCACGCCTACCCCGCATCGGCGGCCACGGCTCAGCGCGATTTCACCTTGCGGATCGGCGATCAGACGATCCGCGTCACCGCGATCCTGCCCAGCCGCTTCCAGACCCTGAAATGGGACCCGGGCAGCTTCCGCCAGTATGACGGCCCGCTTGCGACCGAACGGCCGCAAGGCGCACCGACGCCGAGCGGGGGCGCCCTGCCGCCGCAATCGCCCCCGATCGTCCGTTCCGGGCCGAGCTGCACCCAGGCCCAGACCTGCGGCGGCGGCGGCACCACGGGTTTCGTCCAGAATTCGGGGCCTTTGACGGGCGGCGGCAACGCTACGGACAATGAGGCGCGACGCTCGCTCGCCGCCTGCATCATGGGGCGCGGCGGCGATGCCCGCCTCGATGGGCGGCGGCTGGAGATCATGCTGCCCGATGATCGCGGCGCGGTGCGCGATTGCCTGACGGCGGGTTCGTTCGCCGTTACCGGGCAGGATTATGAGCAGGTCGACATCGTCGGCCAGTCCGCGCAGGAAGCACCGCGCATCGCCTTTTCCACCACGGCCGGAGCCGATGCGGTGGTATCGCCCTCGCTCGATCCCGAACGGGCGAAGTTCTCGCTCAACCGGGATTTCGCCGCGCAGATGGTGGGGGTGCGCAATTACCGTGTGATCGCCACCAATTTCGCCCAGCGCAGCCAGGCGCTGGACGTGCGGGTCCAGTCGGTCGTGCCCTATGGCGTCACGCGGATCGCGCCGGCCACGGCGCTGGCCGCAACCGGACAGCTGGGCGTGGGCCGGTTCGACGCCCCGCGGCCCGCCGGCCCGTCGGCAGCGTTGGCGTTCGATATCGACCTGGCGCCCAGCGATACCGCGGCCCGTCCGCTGCGCTGGGAACTGCGCGATGCGCAGGGCCGGCCCACCGCAGCCGCATCGTGCTTCGCCGTGGGGGCGGGCACGCTGGCCCCGGCCGCCGGGGCCGGGCGGGTCTCGCTATCCGTGCCGCGCGTTTCGGAAGGCGCCTGCGCGGGTGCGAGCTTCACCCTGGTGGTCGCGCCGGAAGGACGCATGGGCCACGCGCTCTACACCGAATCGCTGCCGTTCACCCTGCGCTGAGCTTAGCTGAGGAGCCCCGCACCATGATCCGCACCACGCTTGCCCGCGCGCTGGCCCTGGGAGCTGCCCTTGGCGGACTGTCGCTGGCTTTCGGTCAGGGGGCGGCCCAGGCCCAGGCCGATGCCGCCGCCGACTTGCACGCGCTTCAGGCCCGGGTCGATAAGCTGTCCGCGCGGGTCGCCGCGCTGGACGCGCTGGTGGTCCAGCAGGGCGCGGTCACCACCATTGGCGGCGAGCGCGGGGTTGACGAGTTGCACCTGCGCACCGGGGCCGATCGCGCGCGCGGCCTGTCGCTGGTGGGCAAGGATGCCGTGCTGCGCTTTGCCCGTCTTACCCTGATCGCGGACGAAGTGACGTTTTCGGCGGGGCAGAAGATCAGCCTGAAGGCCCCGCTGATCGACCTTGATGGCCAGAAGATCGCCGTGAAGGCCAACAAGGATGTGCCGATCAAGGGCAGCGCGCTGCGCGAGGACGCCCCCGCCAGCGTCCGGGTCAGCGGCGGAAAGATCGAGGGGAATTGACCATGCCGCGAGGCATGCTTGCCCTGCCGGTCCTGGCCCTGGCCCCGGTTTTGGTGCTGGCCGTATCGCCGCCGTGGATGGCCGCGCGGGCTGCCTCGCGCAAGGTCGCCAGCAGCGTGCCCCCCGTCTGTCCCACCGCCAGCCACGAACGGCTGCTGCAGCGCGCGGGGCGGGACATCTGCGGTCCCACGCTCAGCCCCAGCGGCCGCCCGACCGCAGCGGGGTTCCTGCCGACAGAATGCCCGCAGGCCGCGCAGACCTATCGCATTGACGCCTTTGGCACCGCCGATCGCTGCATCGGCCCGATCCCACCGGAGAATTGACCCATGCCCCCAGTTTCGCGCCCGATCACTGTTCGCCCCGCGCTGGCCGCCGCCCTGGTGCTGGCGCTGGCCATGCCCCAGGCGGCCGAAGCGGCCCGGCGCAGCAAGGCCGAGGCCGCCGCCGACCTGTCGCAGGTTGCGGCCGAACGGCTGCTGGAACAAGGCGTCGCGGCGCTGCGAGCCGGGGATGCGCCGCAGGCGATCCAGTCGCTGGCGGAACTGGCCTCGCGCCAGCCGCGCAACGGCACGGCCCAGGCGTTGCTCGGGCTGTCCTATCAATTGTCGGCCCAGCGCGATTCGCAGGCGCTGGATCTGGCGCTGGCCGGCTATGACATCGCCATGCGCAGTGAACCGGGCCAGTACTGGCCCGTGGCCATGGCCGGGCGCGGCTCGTTCGATCAGGGCAAGTATGATGAAGCCCTGGCCTTCTTCTCGCGCGCGGCGCTGCTGCGCCCGCAGGACGGGGCGACGCTGTCGGCAGTGGCGGCGGCGGCCTATATGACGGGCGATGCCGCGCTGGCCAGCCTGGCGGCGGGGCGCGCCGCTGCGATCCAGCCCGGCGTGAACGGCGAGAACCTGCGCCTCGCCGCGCTGGCCGCTGCGGCCAATGGCGAAAGCGCCCTCGCGCGGCAGCGCTTGGCGGTTTTCGCCGCGCAGTTTCCCGCCCAGGCCGATGCGGTCTCCGCGCGGGTCGAAACCCTGTTGCAGACCGCCGCGCTGGACCTGCCGGTGGCGGGCGGTGCGGCCGATCTGGCGCCGGTTGCCGCGCCCAACCAGGTCTCGCTCGACGTGGCGATCATCCTGTCGCAGAACACCCAGCGCGATCGCTCGGGCTTCAACCTGCTTGACGGGCTCAGCCTGCAATATGGCGGATCGCGCAATGCCACGCGGACGATCACGCAGGATAACGGCACCCAGGTTGGCAACGGCTACCAGCGGGTGCTGACCGCCTCGATCTCGATCCCGCAGATCAACTACAACCTCAACCTGTTCAACCGGGGTGGGCAATACTATTCGGTGGTCGCCCGGCCGCAGCTGACCGCCTTTCGCGGTGAACAGAGCGAATTCTTCGTCGGGCGCACGCTGCGCGTGGCGGTTGGCGGGGTGAACACCACCAGCCTGGAACAGGTCGATATCGGCATCGACCTGAAAGTGACCCCGGTGGAAATCACCCCCACCGGCACCCGCGTGCGGATCGAGGCCGGGCGCAGTTTCCTGACCGCCGATCCGGCCGGATCGTTTGCCGAAGCGCTGACCACTTTCCGCCAACGCGTGGTGGCCACGGCCGAAATCGGCTTTGGCGAAACCCTGCTGCTGTCGGGCCTGAACGAAGCGGTCGAGGACAAGACCTTTTCCAAGACGCCGCTGCTCGGCGACATTCCGGTGGTGGGTAATGCCTTCAACGAACGCAACGCCGTGCGGCGGCGGGACTCGGTGATGGTTCTGGTAACCCCGGCGCGGCCCTTGGTGGCGCCGGGCCGGGCCTGGGCGCGCGGCGATGCGGCGGCGCAGCTGGCCCGGCTGTGGACCGAAGTGGTCGATCCGATGAGCAATGCCGCCCAGACCGCGGCAACGCTGGGGCGGATGCGCCTGTTCACCCGGATGCAGCGCGGCGATGTCTCCACCACCTTCCCCGAAGCGCGCCCCGCCGCGGAACAGATGATCGGCGAACTGGTCTTGCCGGGTGGGAACTGAGCGTCGGGCCTTGGGTTCTGACCCCAGGCGGCGTGGTCGAATTCCGACCGGGAATTTGGGGCGACGGACTGGCACTCGCACGCTTCGCCTGCCCCCCTTGGCGTCACCCCGGGCTTGACCCGGGGACCAGCTATTCTTTGCGGGGCAGGACAGGAAGCTGGCCCCCGGGTCAAGCCCGGGGTGACGGGGCGGTAGGGGTCGCGGCAGGGGCCGAACAGCAGACATCGGCTTTGTCCGCGCCGCCCAGGGTCCTTGCCCTAGGCCAGGGCGGCCAGCAGGGCCGGTTCGGGCACCGGCTTGAGCAGCAGGACCGCGCCGGCGGCGGCCACCTGGGCGGCGGTTTCGCTGGTGGCATCGCCGCTGATCACGATCGCGCGGGCGGCGGGCGCGGCGGCGCGGACCATGGCCAGCACCTGTGCGCCGCTATCGTCGCGGCCCAGGTCCCAGTCGGTCACCACCGCCCAGGGGCGCAGCCCTGCGGCCAGCGCGGCGGCGACTGGCGCGGAAGCGGCGCAGGCGTGCACCTCGGCGCCGTGCAGGCGCAGCAGCCCGGCCAGCGCCTCGCGGGTATCGGCGCGGTCCTCGACCAGCAGGATGTGGCGTCCCGCCAGCGGCATGGCGGGGAGTGGCTCGACATCTGGCGCCGGGGCGGCGGCCAGCGGCAGCGGCGCGGGCGGCAGGGTGACGACAAAGGCGCAGCCGCGCTGCCAGCGCGGGTCCAGTGCCAATGTGCCGTCCATCAGTTGCGCCATTTCGCGGGCAATCGCCAGCCCAAGGCCGGATCCATAACCCAGCCGCCGCGATCCCGCACCTTGTGCATAGGCGACGAACAGCGCCTCGGCCTCGGCCGGGGGAATGCCGGTACCATCGTCCAGCACCATGATCTCGATCCGCTCGCGCTGGCGCACCAGCACCCGCACGCGCCGCCCGCCTGAATGGAGGATCGCATTGGCCACCAGATTGCGCAGGATCCGGGTCAGCAGCGCCGGGTCGGCCCAGGCCGCCCGCGCGGGGCGGGCCATGCGCAGGTCGATCCCTGCGCGCCGGGCCGACGGCGCCAGTTCGGCCTCTAGCGCCGCCACCATCGTGGCCAGCGGCACCGCCTCGCACGCTGCGCGCATCGCGCCGCTTTCCAGCCGCAGGTGTTCGGCCATCCCTTCCAGCAGGACCATCGCTTCTTCCAGCCCGCGCTCCACCCCTTGCGCCGCGCGGGCCTGACGTTCGGGATCGGCGGCGCGCAGCACCTGCCGGAAGAACAGCATGGCCGCTTGCAGCGGCTGGCGCAGATCGTGCGATGCGGCGGCGATGAAGCGGGTGCGGGCATCGCGCTCGGCATGGGTCGCGGCGAGGGCGTCGGCCAGGTCGGCCGACATCGCCTCTGCGCGCAGGCGCTGGGTGATGGCGGTGCGGATCGCGTGCTTGAGCACCAACCCGGTGCCGATCATCAGCGCGCCGAAGGCCAGCAGGAAGATCGCCAGCGAATTGGCATAGACCGTCTCGCTCTGGAAAAAGAACAGCGCCGCCGATCCGAACACGGCGATCACGCCAAAGGCGATCGTGCCGGTGGATTCGGCGGTCGCCACCACCTGGCCGCTGATCGCCGCCGAATAGAAGATCACCATCAGCAGTTGCAGCGGTTCGGAGGCGTAGGGCAGCAGCATCCACACGCTGGCCGCCACGGTCAGGTCGAATAGTACCGCGACCACCTTGCCCAGCGGCGACCAGAACCGTTCGATCTGCGCGGCGTCGGGCTGGCGGAAGTAGACTGCCAGCGGGACGATCAGCATGATCGCGGTGACCACCGCCATCGCCCCGGTCCAGGTCCACAATTCGCGCGGCGGGACCAGCGGGGCGAACAGCGAATGGACATAGGCCAGCGTCCCGCCGACCAGCAGCGTCAGCAGCCCGGCCAGCGCGAATTCCACGCGCGATTCCGCCGCGCGCACTTCCTGGTGGATCAGGCGGTCGTCGCCGCTCAAAGCAGGCCGCGCCCGCGGGCCAGGGCCACCGCTTCGGTGCGGTTGGCGGCGCCCAGCACGGTCAGGATCTGGGCGACGTGGGCCTTGGCGGTGCTGGGGGAAATGCCCAGGTCGCGGGCGATCTGCTTGTTGGCGCAGCCACTGGCCAGCAGGTGCAGCACCTCCCGCTGCCGTTCGGTCAGCGCGCCATCGGGGGCAGGCGTGACCGCTTCGGCCGTGCCGCCGCTGCCTTCAAGCACCAGGTCGCGCACCGCCTCGGGTAGGTAGCGACCGCCCGCCAGCACCAGCCGCAGTGCCGCTTCCAGCACTTCCGGCCGCGCCGATTTGGGCAGAAAGCCGCGCACGTCCAGTTCCAGTACCATGCGCAGGTGCTCCGGGTCCTCGCTGCCGGAAAAGACCACCACCGGCGTCTGCGGGCAGGCGGTTCGTGCAGCAATCAGGTTGCTGCGCGGGTCTTCGCCCGGAATGTGCAGGTCAAGCAGCAGCAGGTCGACCTGGCCGATGCTGCGCGCGGCGGTGAGCGCGGCGGCGCAGGAATGGGCGATGTGGACCTGGGCATCGAAGGCGCTTTCCAGCGTCATGCCCAGGGCCGACGCGACGATCGGATGGTCATCGCAAATCAGTACCTGCATGGCCAGCCCCCGCTCGTCGGTGTCGCCGCACCGGGATATGGGCTTCGCGCGGCGATGACAAGCACCGGCAGGCCGCGCGGTGCGGCCTGCCGGTGCGGCTGGATCACAGCGTCAGCGGGGCGTGCTGGATGTGGGGCAGGACGTGGCGGGCGAACATGTCGGCTTCCTGCATGTGCGGATAGCCCGACAGGATGAACGCTTCGATCCCCTCAGCCTGATAGGCGCGCAGCTTGGCCAGCACCTGATCGGGCGTGCCGACGATCGCCGCGCCGCAGCCCGAGCGCGCCCGGCCGATCCCGGTCCACAGGTTGTCTTCGACAAAGCCGTCGCCGCCCGCCGCGCTGCGCAGTTCCTGCTGGCGCTGCACGCCATAGTTCTTGGCGTCGAGCGACTTTTCGCGGATCGCCTTGCCCGCGTCCTCGTCCAGCTTGGACAGCAGCCGGTCGGCATAGGCGCGCGCTTCGTCCTCGGTCTCGCGCACGATCACGTGGGCGCGGTAGCCGAACTTGAGGTTGCGGCCCTTGGCAGCGGCGCGGGCCTTCATGTCGGTGATGGTTTCGCGCACCTTGTCCATCGTGTCGGGCCACATCAGGTAGACGTCGGCCGCTTCGGCGGCGCATTCGCGCGCCTCGTGGGACAAGCCGCCGAAGTAGAACGCCGGGCACTTGCCCGAAATGGTCGTGATCCGCGCCGGATCGAGCTTCAGGTTGAAGAACTCGCCCTGGAAATCGAGATGCTCGCCGTTCAGCAGCGTGCGCACGATCTTCATGATCTCGGTCGCGCGGGCATAGCGGGGTGCGCTCTCGATCTTCTCGCCCGGCATGTCGGACGAGATGATGTTGACGTTGAGCCGCCCGCCGGTGCCCGCCGCGTTGGGGCCGAGGATGCGGTCCAGCGTGGCGATGCGCCGCGCCAGCTGCGGCGGCCAGTCCTCGCCCATGCGGGTCGCCCACAGCAGCTTGATCCGCCGCACCTGGGTGGCAACGGCGGCGGCAAAGGCGGTGGTGTCCAGCCCCAGCTCGTACCCCGAAGGCAGCAGGATATTGTCGAACCCGCCTTCCTCGGCGCGCAGCACGATGTTGCGGCAGTGTTCCCAGCTCGATTTCAGGTAGGGGTCGGGCACTCCCAGGAATTCATAGTCGTCGTCGCACAGGGCGGAGAACCAGGCCACTTCACATTGTTGCTCGGTCATCGTTTCGCTTCCTCACCTTGGCGGCGGACGTCACTGTCCATCCGGCAAAACCGCATGGGGCTCGCCGTCCGCTGCTCGCTCCATTCCAGGCGGCTGGCCCTAGGGCAGCCGTTCTCCCCGCGCCGCGACCAGCACGGCGTACCAGTCCTGCCGGGTCCAGCGGACTTTCAATGCCTGCGTTCCTTCCGCGATCCGGTCCGCCTGCTGCGAACCGATGATCGGAATGATCCCCGCCGGGTGGGCCATCAGCCAGGCATAGGCCGCGACCGTGCGCGACACGCCCTGCGCTTCGGCCACCCGGTCCAGCTCGGCGGCGACCGCCTGATCGCGCGCGCTTTCGGGATTGGCGAGCCGCCCGCCGCCCAACGGCGACCATGCCAGCGGGGTCAGCCCCAGCATCATCGTCTGGTCCAGCTCGCCGTTTTCGAAGCAGGTGATCCGCAGCGGGCTGATTTCCGGCTGGGTCGAGACCAGCTTGTGGCCCAGAAACTGGTTGAGCGCGGCGGTCTGGTGGATGGTGAAGTTGGAGACGCCCAGGGTGCGGATCTTGCCCGCGGCTACCGCATCGTCCAGCACACGCGCCACTTCCTGCGGATGGGCCAGGATGTCCGGGCGGTGGACCTGCCACAGGTCGATCACGTCGGTCTTCAGCCGGGCCAGCGACCGGTCGATCGCGCCGCGCAGGTAATCCGCGCTCTGGTCATAGGGCAGAGGGGGCATGATCCCGCCCTTGGTCGCCAGCACCATCCGCGCGCGCAGGGCGGGCTCGGCCGCGAGCACTTCGCCCAGCAGGGCTTCGGCATCGCCGAACCCGCCGCTGCCGTCGAAGCCATAGATGTCCGCCGTATCAAGGAAGTTGATCCCCGCATCGAGCGCGGCATGGACCAGCCGCGCCGCATCGGCGGCACTGCGGCCATTTTCGGCCAGCCGCCACATCCCCCAGGCAATCGGGGAGACGGCAATGCCGCTGGCGCCAAGGCTGCACGTCGCGGGGGGCAAGGGAAGTTCGCTCATGCAAGGTTCCTGGTTGGCGGCGCGACGGATGCGCGCTCGATCAGTTGGTGCGGAAGGCGGCGATGGGTGATGTCGCCCCCGGCGATAAGGATTTCGGTGGCCGTGCGGGCCAGTTCGGCCATCGGCTGGTGGATCGTGGTCAGCGGCGGCCAGACGGTGCGCGCCAGCGTGGTATCGTCGAACCCGGTGACGGAAAGCTGCCCCGGCACATTGACCCCGCGATCATGCGCCACGGCCAGCACGCCGGCGGCCATATCGTCGTTCGAGGCGAAGATCGCGGTCGGCGGATCGGGCAGGTCCAGCAGCATGCGCCCGCCGCGCACGCCCGAATCGAAATCGAATTCTCCGTCGCAGACCAGGCAGGGTTCAAACGAAATCCCCGCCCGGTCGAGCGCGCGGCGATAGCCGAACAGGCGGTCGTCCGATGCCATGTGGTTGGGGTGACCCTTGATGAAGCCGATCCGGCGGTGCCCCATGTTGATCAGGTGGGTGGTCATGTCGTCCGCCGCCTGGGCATCGTCCATGTAGACCGAACTGGTCAGCGCGTGGTTGGTGCCGGGGGAAATCCGCACGAAGGGAATGTCGAGCGCTTCCAGCGCGCGCAGCACCGGGTCGCAATCGGTCACCGGGCTGGACAGGATGATCCCGTCGACATGGGTTTCGGTGACCAGCCCGCGCACCTGTTCGCCCACCTGCGGGTCGGCCACGTCGACCGGCTGGGCCAGCAGGCGGATGCCGTTGGCGCGGCAAAAGTCCCAGCACCCGGTCTGGATCTGGAACATGTAGTAGGGGCTGTGATTGTCATAGATCAGCGCGATCTGGTTGCTTTTCGCGCCCGACAGGATCCGCGCCGCGACGCTGGGCCGGAAATCCAGCGCGCGCATCGCTTCTTCCACCCGCGTGCGGGTATCCGCGCTGACATAGGGATGGCCGTTCAGCACGCGGCTGACGGTTTTCACCGCCACCCCGGCCCGGGCCGCCACATCGCGGATGTTAGCGCGTTCGCTCATTCCCCCAATACCCCCGCAAGGCCCGCGAACAGCGGCGCAAAGGCGCTGTCCGGGCGGTAGAACGCCGGCGGCTGGCCGATCGGGGCGGGAACTTCGTGGGTGCCGGGGGCATAGTCTTCGCCCGTCAAGCAATGGCGCCAGGGTCTTGTCCCGGGAAGGATCACCTGCCGCGCCCGCGCGCCCGCCTCGATCACCGGAGCAACCAGCAGGTCTTCGCCGTAAAGGTATTGGTCCTGCACCGCAAACAGCGCGGTATCTTCGCCATAGTGCAGGAACAGCGGGCGCTGCGCGGGCAGGCCCAGCGCCTGCGCTTCATCGCACAGGTGGCGGACATAGGGGGCAAGGTGCGCATGGACCCGGCTCCACCGCGCAAAGCAGGCGAGCAGCTCGGCGCTGCTGTCGTATTGCAGGTTGTCGTCCGGGCGGTTGCCTTCATGGCTGCGCATGACGGGGGCAAAGGCGGCCAGCTCGCACCAGCGCTGCATCAGCTCCACCGTCCGCACATTGCCGTGGAGCGAGGTATAGCCGCCGCAGTCCGAATGGCTGTAGGCATTGCCAACGAGGCCCGCCGACAGTGCGGCGGTAATCACCGTGCCGATCCCGTCATGCCGGGTGAAATCGACCGACTGGTCCCCCGCCCACAGCAGCGGGCAGTGCGCCTGCACCCCGGAAAAGCCGGCGCGCATGAAGAACACGGCATCGCCGGTCTTGCCCCGGCTGGCGACGGCGCGGGCGTTGACTTCGGCCCACAGCACCGGCCAGCGGTTGTGCGTTTCCATCGGATCGCTGCCATCGGCCAGCCGCACATCGGTGGGCAGGTATTCGCCGAAATCCGCCATCCAGCCGGAAATCCCGATGTCGAGCATTTCGCGGCCCAGCACCTTTTCGGCAAACCAGGCGCGGGTTTCCTCGCGCGTAAAGTCCAGCACGCCGCAGTCGAATTCGCCGAAATCGACGAGGTAAACCTCGTCGCTGTCCTGGCGCAGGCAGAAGTGCCCCTGTTCGCGCGCCTCGTCATACAGGATGCCGTCCACCGCGAGGTAGGGGTTGGCATAGGCGAGGAAGCGGATCCCCCGCGCCTGCAGGGCGGCGATGCGTTCGGGCAGGTCCGGATAGCGCTGGCGGTCGCGCCGCCAGTCCCAGAACAGGCGGCGGCCAAAGCTGGTTTCGCGGATTCCGGCCCAGTCCTCGCACCACAGGCCGGAAACGGCGGCGCCGGCCTTGATGAAGCGCTCCAGCCGCTCGAAACTCTGCGCGCCGTCCTTCAGGCCGACGATCGCCCCGCCAATCGCCCAGTCGGGCAGGGGGGGCTGCTGGCCGAACCGGCGGGCCAGCTGGCCGACCAGGTCCTGCGGGCCATCGGCGGCGTAAAGCTCGAACGTAGTGGCCGGAGCCCAGACCTCGACGCGGTGGAACGCCGGATCGCTGCAGTCGATCACGCTGTAGGCCTCGGCCCGGCAATGGACCGCCAGCCAGCGCGAGGTGAGGAAGGTCGGCTGCGGGTAATTGGTGTTCCAGTAATCGCCCCCGGCCATGCCATCGGCATCCATCCGCCGGGTCAGCTCGGTCGACTTGTCGCGCCCGACGCCGGGTTCGCTGGTCCACATCGGAAAGGCGCGGCCATTCAGCGCCAGGTAGCTCATCTGCTCGCCGCCGCCCCAGACCGTCTCTTCGGGCTCGGCGTGAAAGCGCAGGTGAAGGCGGTCATGGCCGGGCAGCAACGCCTGCGCGGTGAGCAAATTGCCGTCGAGCGTGAGGCGCGCGGTGGGGACGCCCTGATGCAGCAGGGTCGCGCTGATCTCGTCCAGGTCCCAGCCTTCGGGTTGGACTTCGCCGTGGGGGGCATCCTCGATCCGGAAGTTGCCGCGGACCATTTCGACGGTCGCATTGCCGATCGCCATGACCACCGCAGGACAGGATTTGCGGTGCGACAGCACGACTCGGCCCGCGAACAGCAGGTCGAACCCGTCTTCAAGCGCCTTAAACCCCGTTTTCACGGTCTTTTGCTCTCCCTCTGCACCGGCTTGCTGCACTTGTGCGCCAGGCGCGTCAAGCAGTGTGACACCGCTTGACATATCGGGCCAATCGACGCATTTCAAGCACCACAAGTGGCAGGGTCCCGGGCAGTGCATCCGGGCCCGAGCCGCGGTTTGCAGCCGCCGGAACCCCATCGTTCGGTCCGGCCAAAGTGGGAGGAACTCCATGAAAACGTTGCTTTATGCATCGGTTGCGGCCCTGGCCCTGACCGCCAGCCCGGCCTTCGCCCAGCAGGCCGAAGATGCCGATTCCGCCAACCCCGGTGAAATCGTCGTCACCGCGCAGAAGCGCTCGGAAAGCCTGCAATCGGTCCCCGTCGCTGTCTCGGTCGTCTCGGGCGAAGACCTTGCCGACACCGCGCGCCCGGGCATCGAAAGCGCCGCCCAGCTGGTGCCTTCGCTCAACTTCCTGAAGTCGGGCACCACGCTCAACCAGACCATCTTCCTGCGCGGCGTCGGCACCGCGACTTTCTCGATCGCGGGCGAACCCTCGGTCTCGACCGTGGTTGACGGCGTGGTCTATGCCCGCTCGGGCGAAGCCTTCTCGGACCTCGTCGACGTCGCCCAGATCGAAGTGCTGCGCGGCCCGCAGGGCACGCTGTTCGGCAAGAACGCGTCGGCCGGCGTGATCAACATCACCACCCAGATGCCCAAGCAGGAACTGGGCGGCTCGTTCGAAGCCAGCTACTTCGACCGCAATGAAGTGCGCGTGAAGGGCGCGGTCAATCTGCCGGTCGGTCCGGACAGCGCCGCCCGCCTGACCGCCTTCTACGGCAATTATGACGGCAACATCCGCAACACCACCACCAACCAGTGGGTCAACGGTTACAAGCACTGGGGCGTGCGCGGCCAGTTCCTGTACGAGCCGAGCAACGCGCTGCGCGTCTACCTCGCCGCCGATTACTACAAGAACGACGACGATTGCTGCGCCGACATCATCGCCACCGGTCCGCTGACCGGCGCGGGCGCGGCCACCACCAGCCTGGCGTTCGGCGTGCTGCCGACCCCGCAGGGCGCGGATACCCGCCAGGTCGCGCAGAACCTGGTCACCGCGACCAAGGAAAAGGGCTGGGGCGTTTCGGGTCAGATCGACCTCGAAGTGGGCACCCACACCCTGACCTCGATCACCGCCTATCGCGGCTGGGACAACACCGAAATCCGCGACGGCGACTGGCTCGACCGGGCCTATGTCGGCTTTGCCCAGCTGCATGACAGCGGGCCGCAAAGCTCGAACACCTTCAGCCAGGAACTGCGCCTGACTTCGCCTGCCGACCAGACGCTGTCCTATGTGCTGGGCGCCTACTATTCGCGCGCCGACAGCGAGCGGACCTTCACCCGTAACGTCACGCAGTGCAACGCCACGGCCACCGCGCCGACTGGCGTGCTGATCCCGTGCGGGAGCGTCAACGCCCTCGCGGCGACCACGCCCAATGGCAGCGCGACTTTCGGTTCGGTGTTCAACAACTTGGCGCTGTTCGGCCAGGCAACCCTGAAGCTGGGCGAAAGCGCCCGCCTGATCGGCGGCCTGCGTTACACCCACGACAAGCTGTCGGTGTTCCACAGCCGCGTTTCGCCGCTGACGGGCCCCGGCATCCAGGCCAATTTCGACCAGGGCGTCTATGACCGCTACCTCTCGCTGATCGCGGGCGGGTCGACCGCTTCGGCGGCGGCCAGCGCGGCCGTGGCTGGTTCGAACGGCACCCCGTGGCGTTCGCGCACCAGCAACGACAACGTGTCGGGCAAGGTCGCGCTGCAGTATGACCTGAGTGACGACGTCATGGGCTATGCCAGCTATGCGCGCGGATACAAGGGCCCGGCCTACAACGTGTTCTTCAACCTGACCGCGACCGGCACCAACGTGATCGATCCGGAAACCTCGGACTCGTTCGAAGTGGGCCTGAAGAACACCCTGTTCGGTGGCCGCCTGACGCTGAACCTTGCGGGGTTCTACGCCAAGTACAAGAACTTCCAGGCGAACAACCCGGATGTCGTAGCCGGCGTGGTGGTGACTCGCTTCACCAACGCGGGTGAAATCTCGACCCGCGGGGTCGAACTTGACATGAACTGGCGCGCTGGGCCGAACACCTCGATCAGCGGGGGCGTTGCCCTGACCGATGCCCATGTCGATGCCTTCAAGGTGGCGCCGGGCGCAGCGGCGACGGCGATCATCCCGTCGGGCACCAAGCTGGGCTTTGCGCCCACTTGGAAGGGTTCGCTCTCGGTCGATCACCGCATTGTCACCGGCGGCTTTGCCGACGTCGCGTTGGGTGGTTCGATGAACTTCCAGTCGAAGCAGCTGTCGCTGTTCGCGCCTGACGCGGTGCAGCGCCAGCTGGGCACGATCCCGGGCTATGCCCTGGTCAACCTGTCGGTCGCGCTGGTCGATCCGGCGGACAAGTGGAAGATCATCGCCCAGGTCCGCAACGTGTTCGACAAGAGCTACGCCGCCGCGATCGTCAACGGCGGGGTCAGCGGGTCCTACCGCTACCAGATCCCGCGCGATGCCGACCGCTACTGGGGCGTGAGCGCACGCTACAGCTTCTAAACCCTTCCACCCAAACTGACGGGGCCCTGCGGATCGTGTCCGCAGGGCCCCTTTCTTTTGCCCGGCTTGTGCAGGGCGCAGGATCAGCCGTGCGGCGCGGCCTTGACCCGGTCGAGGTTTGGCAGGACCAGGTGGATGAAGCCCAGCGCCGCAAGATAGGCCGCGCCGCAGATCGCGAACATCGGGACATAGCCGTGCCCGTTCTGGAGCGACCAGCCGGCCAGCTCGATGACCCCCATGCCGGCGAGGTTGCCCGCGACCGCCCCCATCGCGATCACGCTGGCGATGCGGGTGGCGGGCACCACATCGGCGGTCATCCCGAAGATGTTGGTCGAAAAGCCCTGGTGCGCGAACAGTCCCAGGCCGATCAGCACGGCGGCGGCCCAGTGGCTTTCCACCAGCAGCGCCAGCGGCATGGCCAGCACGACCAGCGCATAGAGCAGCATCGAGCCCTTGCGCGCCCGGTTCATCGACCAGCCGCGCGCCTGGAGCAGCGGGTAAAGCCCGCCCGAGGTGATCGCACCCAGCGCGGCCAGGCTGAAGATGATCGCGATCGGCCAGCCCAGTTGCGCCTGCTTGAGGCCGTAGACCCGCGAGAAGAAGTCCGGCATCCAGAACAGCACGAACCACCACACGCAGTCGGTCAGGAACTTGGCCCCGATCACCGCCCAGGTGCGCTTGTCGGCAAACAGTTCGCCCCAGTTGACCGGCGCGCGTTCGGGCACTGATCCCACCGG
Source organism: Novosphingobium sp. (assembly GCF_041905565.1). Taxonomy (GTDB): domain Bacteria; phylum Pseudomonadota; class Alphaproteobacteria; order Sphingomonadales; family Sphingomonadaceae; genus Novosphingobium. Next base: position 43,805 of record NZ_JAYRKX010000002.1, read on the forward strand.
GGTCAGGTTGCGGGTGCCCAGCCACCAGCCCGCCAGCCACAGGAAGCCCAGGCCCCCGGTCACGACGAAAGCAGCCTTCCAGCCGAAAGCCACGGCAAATGGCGGGATCAGCAGGGGGGTGATGATCGCGCCGATGTTGCTGGCGGTGTTGACCACCCCGATGGCGAAGTTGCGGCGTTCGGGCGGCAGGTAGATCGCTGCCGCCTTCAGCCCCGCCGGGGTGCTGACCGTTTCGCCCACCGCCAGGACAACGCGCGCGGCGACGAATTGCTGCACCGTGGCGGCGAGCGCGTGGGCCGCCCCGGCCAGGCTCCACACCGTTACCGCGATGGCATAGGCGAGGCGCACCCCGAGCCGGTCGACGAACCAGCCAACCGCGAGCAGCGCGGCGGCGGCGGCAACCTGGAACGAGGAGCCGAGGTGGGCATAGTCGCGATCGGTCCAGCCGAACTCCGCTTCAAGCGTCGGCTTGAGCAGCGCCAGCACCTGGCGGTCGACATAGTTGAGCGCATTGCCCAAGAACAGCAGGACGATCAGCAGGGTGATCGCGCGTTCACTGGTGGTGGCGCGGGCCTGGTTCATGTCATTCTCCCGATGTGGCCAGCGACTGGCCATCTGCGATCGAAACCTAGCGTCCCGGGGCACAAAGGAAAGCGGATTGTGACACCGTAGGACACAAGTCCACCATTGCACCGCGGCCCCAGTGCTGCCAAGCGCAGAGCATGACCCAGGCAGATCGCATCCTCCCGCTCGAAGGCATCCACAATTTCCGCGACTATGGCGGCTACCGTGTCGCCGGGGGCGGGCAGGTGGTGCAGGGCGTGCTGTGGCGTTCGGCCCAGCACGGCGATGCCACCGATGCCGATCTGGATCAGCTACGCCCGCTGCACATCCGTACCGTGATCGACCTGCGCGGGATCACCGAGCGCAAGGCCAAGCCGTGCCGCCGCTATCCCGGTTTTGCGGGCGAAGTGCTGTTCCATGAAGGGGAAACGGCGGGCCTGCATGTCGAGGCCGCGTCCGGCAGCCCGACGGCCGATGAAGCGCGTGCGGCGATGCTGCGGCTTTACGCCGGGATCGCCTTTCGCCCAAACCTGATCCCGGTGTTGCAGCGCTATTTCCGCGCGCTGGAACAGCGCGACGGGACCAGCCTGGTCCACTGCGTGGCGGGCAAGGACCGCACCGGGTTTGCCGTGGCGCTGATGCAGCACATTCTCGGCGTCCACCCGGACGATATCATGGCCGACTATGTCCTGACCAATGTGGCCGGAAACATCGAGGCGCGGATTGCCGCCGGGGCCGAACAGATCCGCGCCAAGTATGGCGCGATCGACGATGCGGCGCTGCGCATGCTGATGGGGGTCGAGGAGGCCTATCTCGACACGGCCTTTGCCTCGCTGCGCGAGACGCACGGCAGCGTCGAGGCCTATCTGGCCGAAGTGCTGGACGTGGATGCGGCGCGGGCCGATGCCCTGCGCGCGCGCTTCCTGACCGCCTAAAGGAAAGCTCGGATTTCCGCCATGAACCGGTCGAACTGGTCATGGTGCAGCCAGTGGCCGGCGTTTTCGAATTCGATTACCTGCGGATCGTTGTTGAACAATGCCAACCGCCCGTCGAGCGCCGGGCTGCTCGCCCAGCTGTCCTTGCCGTAAAGCAGCAGCATCGGGCAGGTGATCGCCGCCCACAACTCGTGCGTGCGGTCGTCGCGCACGTCCTCGAACGGCCAGACGTTGAGATAGGGGTCGAACTTCCAACTCCAGGTGCCGTCCTCGTTGCGGCTGGCGCCGTGGATCGTGAGGTGGCGGGCCTGCTCGTCGGTCAGGAAGCTGTTTTCCTCCTTCATGCGGGCATAGGCGGCTTCCAGCGTGGGATAGCGGCGCGGGGCGCGGCCAGATGCCTTGCGGCGATTCTCGATCCAGTCGCGGAAGCGGTTGGAATAGCCGGCGGCCTCGCGTTCGGCCCGGACCTTGGGCGAAGGGCCAAGCCCCTCGATGTTCACGAACTTTCTCACCTTTTCGGGATAAAGCCCGTTAAACCGGCTTGAAATGTTCCCGCCCAGCGAATGAGCGACGATCGTTACCTGATCGTACCCCAGCGTGTGGACCAGCTGGGCGAAGTCATAGACGAAGGCGTTCATTTCGTAACTGCCGTCGGGCGCCCAGGCGCTGTCACCGTGGCCGCGCAGGTCCGGGGCGATCACGTGCCAGTCGCGCGCCAGTTCCTGCGCCACCCAGTCCCAGCTGCGGCAATGATCGCGCCCGCCGTGCTGCAGGATCAGCGGCGGCGCATCGGGATTGCCCCAATCGACATAGTGAAGGCGCAGGCGCTGCGAGATGAAGCTGTTGGAAGTGGGGCCGGGCATCGTCATGACGCCGGTTTGCGCCAGTCCATTTCGCGCGTCAACTTGTGGGCAAGCACGCAGGCGGGGTTTGCGCTTGGCCGCCCGCGTTCCTAGATGCCCGCGACCCTTTTCGAACGCAGGATTGCCAGGCATGACCACCCACACCACCCGCATGCTGATCATCGGTTCCGGCCCGGCCGGTCTGTCCGCCGCGATCTATGGCGCGCGCGCCGGGCTGCAGCCGATCGTGGTGCAGGGCCTGCAACCTGGCGGCCAGCTGACCATCACCACCGATGTCGAGAATTATCCCGGTTTCCGCGACGTGATCCAGGGGCCTTGGCTGATGCAGGAAATGCAGGCCCAGGCCGAACATGTCGGCACGCGGATGCTGTGGGACACGATCACCGAGGTCGACCTGTCCGGTCCGCCGTTTCGCGCGGTGGGGGACAGCGGCGATGTCTATGAAGGCGAAACGCTGGTGATCGCCACCGGCGCGCAGGCCAAGTGGCTGGGCGTGCCGGGCGAACAGGAACTGTCGGGCAAGGGCGTGTCGGCCTGCGCCACCTGCGACGGGTTCTTCTATCGCGGCAAGAAGGTGGTGGTGATCGGCGGCGGCAACACCGCCGTGGAAGAAGCGCTCTACCTGACCAACCATTCGCAGGACGTGACCCTGATCCACCGCCGCGATTCGCTGCGCAGCGAAAAGATCCTGCAGGAGCGCCTGCTGGCGCACCCGAACATCAAGGTGCTGTGGAACAAGGCGGTCGATCACTTCGTTGCCGCGGAAAACGGCATGCTGAGCGGCGTAGCGCTGAAGGACACGGTGACGGGCGAAGCCTCGGTCGAGCCGACCGACGGCGCCTTTGTCGCAATCGGCCACGCGCCGTCGACCGATTTGTTCAAGGGCAAGCTGGAAGTGGATGCGGGCGGTTACCTGGTGGTCCAGCCGGGCACGCCCAAGACCGCGATTCCCGGCGTGTTCGCCTGCGGTGACGTGATGGACCACACCTACCGGCAGGCAGTCACGGCCGCGGGCACTGGCTGCATGGCCGCGCTCGATGCCGAACGCTTCGTCGCTGAACGGGAATTCCTCGCGCGGGGCTAAGCCTGCGCGCGCAGCGCGGCGAGGATCTGGCCCTGCAGCCAGATCCGGGCCTGCGGCTCGACAAAGCTGTGGCTGGCGTCGGGGCACTTGCGCAGCCGCGCATCGTGCTTGTCCCAGTTGGCGAGGAACGCCTGCGCGGTGCGGTCGTTTTCCGCCAGCAGGATCGTCACCGGCCCGCCGAACAGCGCCAGTCCTTCGGTCATCTGCTGCGCGAGCGAGGATGGCGGCGCATCCGGCCGGGCCGCATCGACCAGCGAGGCGGCCATCTTGCGCACCTCGACCTTGCCGGTCAGCAGCCGCCACACGGCGCGCGGATCGGTCAGCCGCTTGAGGTAGTGGCGGCGCAGCACCGATGGCGGCATCGGGGTCGGTTCCGGCTCGGGCGCTGCTTCCGCCTCGGGCTCAGTTTCCGGCTCCGGTTCGAAAGTCCAGGGGTTGGCCAGCACCATGGCGTCGATCCCCGCGCCGCCCGCCAGCATCAGCGCGCTGGCCGCGTCGCAGTTGCCGAAAGCGACCACGCGCTTCAGCGTGGGAACATGAGCGCGGAATGCCGTCAGCGCGGCGGCAATATCCGGCGCGCTGGCCAGGAAGGTGCCGTTCTCGCCCGAGCTGTCGCCCACGCCGCGCCGGTCGAAGCGCAGCACGGGAAAGCCGGAGGCAGCGACTTTGGCTGCGATCAGCGCCTGTCTATCCCAGGGGCCGCTGCGTTGCTCGTTTCCGCCGCTGATGATCAGCAGCCCGGTGGTGGCCGGGGCCGGGTCGAGCGAGCCGACCAGCGTTTCGCCCTCGCAGGCAAAGGTGAAATGGCGCCGGGTCATGCCTTGATCCCCATGGCAATCACGGCGGCGAGTGCATCGGCCTGGGCGGCGTCGGCATCGGGTTCTGCGCGCAGCCACAGCGGGCTGCCGCCAAGCAGTTCCTGCTCGACCGCCTGCACGCCGGGGCGCGGGGCGGGCAGGGCGCCTTGCAGGCCGCGAATCATCGCGGCGGAGAGGCGGTAGCCTGCCAGTTCGATCCCGCTCGCTTCGGCTTCGGCCAGCAGCATATCGGCGCTTTCCTCGCGGCCCGCCTCGCGCGCGGCGAGGGTCCGGGCGCGCAGCAGGGTGCGCAGCAGGCTGGCGCCCTTGACCGCGCCGTAATGCCAGCCGCGCAGCCCTTCGGGCAGCAGCAACCCGCCGCCGCGCACTGCAAGGACATGGGTGGCGTTGAAACTGTTCGCGGCCGCCGACATGGCCGCTTGCCAGTCTTCCAGCGCGATGGCGGCCAGGTCCTGTTCGCTTTCGCCCGTGCCGGGCAGGTCCGGCAGGAAAGAGTCGACCCCTGACGCGTCGAGCCGGCGCATCACGTCCACGCACAGGCGGCGCAGCTTGTGGCCTTCATCGAACAGCGCCGGGATCACCAGCAGCCGGTACGCGCGCCCGGCAACAAAGCTCAGCGCATATTCCTGCGCCACGCCGCAATGGGGCAGGGCAAAGGCGTAGGCGGCCGGCTTCACGCGTCCCCGCGTTTCGCCTCGGCAAAAGTCAGCAGCGCGCCGTAGGTTTCCAGCAGTTCGCCATCGACTTCGTCATCCTCGATGATGATATCCAGACGGTCTTCCATTTCGGTCAGCAGACCGGCCACCGCCATGGAATCCAGTTCCGGCAGGTGGCCGAACAGGCCGGTGTCGGCATCGAACTGATCCGCCTGCCCGGGCTTGAGGCCGAGCACGTCGGTCAGGATCTTGCGGAGTTGCTGGTCGGTCTGCGAACGCATTTTCGATCCCTGGATAGCGGCCCTGCGGCCTTCGCGGCGGGCTCTAGCCATGCGCGCCGCCCGGCACAAGGCGGCGCAGCGCCTTTCTGGCGATCGCGGGCCAGGTTCCGGGCCAGCGGGGGCGAAACGCCTCGATCCGGTAGCGCGGGCGGACCTGCTCCATCCAGTCGCGCTTGTAGGGATCGTTGCCGGTGCCGAAATCGACCAGGTCCACGCCGTCACGGTCGATCACCTGTTCGAACAGCGCGGCGGTCAGCGTGGTTCCGGGCGAAAGCGGTTTGGACGCTTCGGTATGGGCCAGCTTGTGGATGAAGGCGGTGCCATGCTCCACCGTCCACAGCTGCGCGGCCACCGGCTCGCCAGCGGCACGCGCCAGCCCCAGCCGCAGCCTGCCCGCCGCGCCTTCCTCTTCGGCAAAGCGGCGCAGGAAAACGGGGCTGCCTTCCTCGCCCTTCCAGCTTTGCGCGTAGATCGCCTCGTAAGCGGCCCAACTGACAGGATTAAAGCTGGTTTCGATGCTGACCTGAACCTTGTTTGCCTTGCGCTTCAACGTGGTGCGCACCGGGCCGGGGCGCGCGGCAAGGTATTCGCCGTAGCTGCGCCCGGCCACTGGCAGCACGTGGTTGACGTCGCATGGCTCCATGAAGGTCACCCAGCCAGCGCGGCGCAGCGCGGCGGCCAGCATGGTCGCCTCGTCCTGCTCGTCGGGCAGGGGGGCCAGCACCAGGTGCGGGGTCTGTCCTGGCAAGTCCTGGGCCAGCGCATCGAGCAGCGCCGCGCGGTTGGCGCCCGGGGTAAACAGCGGCGCCACCCGGAAATTGTACCAGTTGGCCAGGCAATGAACCTGCCGCGCCCGGCGCAGCAGCGGCATGACGGCACGTTGATCGCCATCCCGTGCAACCGCGATCAGCGGGAACATGTCGCAGACCTCGTTCAACCCCCGCCACCAAGCCAGCCGGTCGAACGGCGCGCGCGCCGCCGGCGCTGCCAGCAAGCCTGCCAGCACCGCATCGTCTTGCACTTCCTTAAGATCATCGTGATAGACGACATTGATCAAGCGAACGAATTCCCTTTCTACCGGAGCACCGCAGAGCCTTGTCCGTTTCCATCCCTTCCGCGATCCGTCCGCTGGACCATCTCGCCTTGCGGGGGGAGGACAATGCCCCTGCGCTGGTGCTGCGCGAGGGAACCTATAGCTACAAGGACTTAAGGGATCGTGTCGCCATCATGGCGGGGTGGCTGCGGGCCGAAGGGCTGGCTCCGGGAGACCGGGTGGCGACCTGGGCGGCCAAGGGCGCGCTGACCTGCCTGATGCCGCTGGCGGCGGCGCGTGCCGGGCTGGTCCACGTGCCGGTAAACCCGCTGCTGAAGCACGCCCAGGTGGCGCATATCCTGGCCGATAGCGGCGCGCGGCTGCTGATCGGCACGCCGGCGCGGATCGCTTCGCTGGAGCCAAGCGACGTGCCGCCCGCCTGCCGCGCGCTGGGCGAGGGCGAGGCCATGGCAGCGGCGGCGGCGGCGACGCCGTTGCCGCCATCCGCCGCCGATCCGGACGAGCTGGCCGCGATCCTTTATACCAGCGGATCGACCGGGCGGCCCAAGGGCGTGATGCTGAGCCATGCCAACATGTGGCTGGGGGCGGAAAGCGTGGCGACCTACCTGGGCCTCAAGAGCGATGACAGGGCGCTGGCGGTGCTGCCGCTGTCGTTCGACTATGGCCAGAATCAGCTGCTGTCGCACTGGTATGCCGGGGGCAGCGCGGTGCCGCTCGATTACCTGACCCCGCGCGATGTGGTGAAGGCGATTGACCGCCATGACGTCACCACGCTGGCCTGCGTGCCGCCGCTGTGGGTGCAACTGGCCGAACTCGACTGGCCGCCGGAAGTCGCGGTCAAGCTGCGGCGGTTGACCAATTCGGGCGGAGCGCTGACCGTGGACCTGGTCCAGCGGCTGCGCGGCCTGTTCCCGCAGGCGCGGCTGTTCGCGATGTACGGGCTGACCGAGGCGTTCCGCTCGACCTTCCTTGATCCCGCGCTGATCGACAGCCACCCCACCTCGATGGGCAAGGCCATTCCCCATGCCGAGATCCTGGTGATCAACGATGCCGGTGCGCTCGCCGCCGATGACGAGGAAGGCGAACTTGTCCATTGCGGTCCGTTGGTTGCGCAGGGATATTGGCAAGATGCTGAAAGAACCGCCGAGCGGTTCAAGCCAGCGCCCGCAGGGTCGATTTATGGCGGCATGGCGGTCTGGTCGGGCGACCGGGTGCGGCGCGATCGCGATGGGCTGCTCTATTTCGTCGGACGGCGCGACGCGATGATCAAGAGCGCGGGCAATCGCATCAGCCCGCAAGAGATCGAGGAAGCCGCGCTCGCCACCGGACTGGTGGCCGAAGCGGTGGCGCTGGGCCTGCCCGATCCGCGGCTGGGACAGGCAGTGCACCTGGTCGTTCGGGCTGCGCCCGGTGCTTCAGAGGTTGAGGAAGAATTACCTCGTATCTTGCGGAAAGAGCTTCCAAACTTCATGCAGCCCCGGCAGATCCACTGGCGCGCGGCCATGCCCATTTCGCCCAACGGCAAGATCGACCGGACCGGGCTTTACCAGGAGCTTGCCGGATGAAGCCGCTTGGCCCCATTCCCGTCGGATATGCGGCGATTGACAGCGAACTGGCCATTGCCGGGCGCAAGGTGTCCAACCTGGTGGCCGAAGCGGGCGATACTCCGCTGTTCGTCTATTCGCGGGCCCTGCTGGAACAGCGCGTTGCCGATCTGCGCCGGGCCATGCCCGCGCGGCTGGCGCTGCACTATGCGGTCAAGGCCAATCCCTATGGCCCGCTGCTGGAAGTCATGGCGGGGCTGGTCGACGGGTTCGACATCGCCTCGGGCGGGGAACTGGCCATGGTCCGCGCGGCGGGGATTGATCCGGCGCGGGTCAGCTTTGCGGGTCCGGGCAAGCGTGACCGGGAACTGGAAGCAGCGATCACCGCCGGGGTTACCCTGAACCTTGAATCCGAGGGCGAAGCCGAGCGGGCGCTGGCAATTGCCGGGCAGCTGGGCGTGACGCCGCGCCTGGCGATCCGGGTCAACCCATCGTTCGACCTCAAGGGCTCGGGGATGAAGATGGGTGGCGGGGCCAAGCCGTTTGGAGTGGATGCGGACCGCGTGCCTGCGCTGGCCCGGCGGCTCATCGCCAGCGGGGCCGACTGGCGGGGTTTCCACATCTTTGCCGGCAGCCAGGCGCTCGACGCCGGGGCGATTGCCGATACCCAGGCCCAGGCGCTGGCGCTGGCGGCCGATCTGGCGGCGCAGAGCGGCGCGCCGCTGCCACACTGCAATCTGGGCGGGGGGCTGGGCATTCCCTATTTTCCGGGGGACGAGCCGGTCGATCTGGCCCTGGTCGGGCAGCGGCTGGCGGACGAGTTTGCCAGGCTGCCCGACGCTCTGGCCGAAACGCAGTTCTGCATCGAGCTGGGCCGCTATCTGGTGGGCGAGGCCGGGGTTTATCTGACCCGGATCGTCGATCGCAAGGACAGCCACGGCGAAACCTACCTTGTCACCGATGGCGGACTGCACCACCAGCTGGCCGCATCGGGCAATTTCGGCACCGTGGTGCGGCGCAATTACCCCGTGGCCATCGCCACGCGGTTCGGCGCGCCGGTGGAGGAGGAGGCCAGCGTGGTTGGCTGCCTGTGCACCCCGCTTGACCGGTTGGCCGACAAGGCGGGCTTTCCGCGCGCAGAGGTGGGCGATCTGGTCGCGGTATTCTGCGCCGGGGCATACGGCGCCAGCGCTTCGCCGGCGCAGTTCCTGGGGCAGGGCCCGGCGTTGGAAATGCTGGTGTAAGACTGGCCGCGCGCGCTGTCCCGTTTCGGGACCGTGGGCAAAATTCCCTGCAGGCGTCAGGGATTATACGGTCAAGGCTAACGCAATATTCACCCTTTTTCCCGATACCGCAGGCTGAATAGCCGGGCCTGCGTGCGGGATTTGCGTCCCCAGGGCAGCGTCCGGTGCCTGAAAGGGAACGCCGAATGCCGACCAACCGTTTCGCCCGCCTGCTGACCGGCAGCGCCTTGCTCAGCCTTGCGCTGACGGGCTGCGCCGGGGTGTCGAGCGGCCCGCAATTGCCGCCGGCCAGCTTCGTGGCGATGCAGGAAGGCCCGGGCGAGGAATACGTCATCGGCCCGCTCGACGAGCTGACGATCTTCGTCTGGCGCAACCCGGAACTCGGCGCGCAAGTGCAGGTCCGGCCCGACGGGCGCATCACCACGCCGCTGATCACCGACATGCCGGCCGTGGGCAAGACCCCCAAGATGCTGGCCGACGACATCACCCTGCAACTGTCGCAGTACATCCAGGAACCGCTGGTCTCGGTGATCGTCAACAAGTTCGCCGGCACGTTCAGCCAGCAGGTCCGCGTGGTCGGCGCCACGGGCAAGCCGGCCTCGATCCCCTACCGCGCCAACATGACCCTGCTCGACGCGATGATCGCGGTCGGCGGGCTGTCGGAATATGCCGCCGGCAACAAGGCGCGGCTGATCCGCTTCGACAAGGAAACCGGGCGGCAAAAGGAATTCGCGCTGCGGCTGGGCGACCTGCTGCGCAAGGGCGAAAGCCGGGCCAACGTCATGCTGATGCCGGGGGATGTGATCATCATCCCCGAAAGCTCGTTCTGAGGAAGGGGCCGCGGGGCAGGCGATGAACAATATCTACGACGAATTGCGCTCGGCGCTCTATTCGGTCTGGCACCGCCGCTGGATCGTGCTGGGCGTGGCCTGGGCGGTCAGCGTGCTGGGCTGGCTGGTGGTGGCGATGGTGCCCAACAGCTACGAATCGCGCGCGCGCATCTTCGTCCAGCTGGACGATGTGCTGGCGCAGCAGATCGGCATCCAGGGCAACCGCAAGGCCGACATCGACCGGGTCCAGCAGACCCTGACCAGCGCGGTGAACCTTGAAAAGGTCATCCGCGCCACCTCCATCGGCGAGGAGATCACTTCGCCCAAGCAGATGGAAGGCGCGGTGCTGGGGCTGGGCAAGAAGATCAAGGTCGAAAGCCAGCAGGAAAACCTGTTCGAGATCACTGCCACCTATGGTGACGGCGGCAACAGCGACGCGGCCAATGCCAAGATCGCCCAGGACATCGTCCAGAAGATGATCGACATCTTCCGCGAGGAAAACCTGGCCGGCAATCGCGGCGAGATGAGCCAGTCGCTCGACTTCATGAACCAGCAGCTGGCTAACCGGCAAAAGGAACTGGAAGCGGCCGAACAGAAGCGCCTGGCCTTCGAGGCGCAGAACCCGGACCTGGCTCAGGGCGGCATGTCGGTGCTGCAGAAGCTTGAAGCGAGCCGCGCCGAACTGCGCGGGATCGATGCCGATCTGGCCGCCGCGCAAAGCGCGCTGGCCTCGATCAACGGCCAGCTGGCCGGCACGCCCAAGACCATCGCCGGCAGCGCCGGGCAGATCGGCGGCGCGCGCGGTGCCCTGGCCGAAGCCCAGGCCCAGCTGTCCGCCATGCGCTCGCGCGGGCTGACCGAAAACCATCCCGACGTGATCGCGGCAAAGAACCAGGTCAACGCCCTGCGCGGCGCGGCGGCCGCCGAAGGCGGGGGCGGTGCGGCGGGGATGCCAAACCCGGCCTACAGCTCGCTCCAGTCGATCCTGGCTGAACGCCAGGCCAACGTCCAGGCACTCAGCGCGCGGCGCGCGGCGGTCCAGGCGGACATTGCCCGGATCACCTCGCAGCAGATCGGCAACCCCGAAGTGGCCGCCGAACAGCAGCGCATCAACCGCGATTACGACGTGCTCAAGCAGCAGTACGACAAGCTGCTGCAGGACCGCGAGGAACTGCGTCTGCGCGGCCAGGTCGAAACCGAACACAGCGCGATCAAGTTCCAGGTGATCGATCCGCCGACCACGCCGCGCTCGCCGGTCGCTCCCAACCGTCCGTTGCTACTGTTCGCTGTCCTGGTGGTGGGGCTAGGTGCCGGTGTGGCCGTGGCTTTCGCGGTCGGCCAACTGCGTTCGACCTTTGCCACCACAGCCAAGCTTGAGCGTACGCTGGGCCTGCCGGTGCTGGGCGCGATCAGCCAGACGCTGACCGAAAGCGCCCGCGCGCTCAGCCGCAAGCGGCTCAAGATGTTCTACGCCTCGTCGGCGGCCCTGGGCGGCTTGTTCGTCCTGCTGCTGGCGGTCGAGTTCTTCCAACGGGCCCGCGTGGCCTGAGGGGGTGGAGATGACCGAACACAGCAAGATCCCGCTCCCTGACGAGAACGCGCAGGCGGAACCCAAGTCGACCTTGATCGAACGGGTGGTGCGTAACTACGACCTGGTGAAACTGGCGCCTGCGCCGATTCCCGAGGAATTGGTCCCGCCGGTGGCCAAGCGTCGCCGCTATCGCCGCGCGGGCGAGGAAATCGTCGACGCCGAGGCAACGCCCGTTGCCCCGACCGCCGAGCCGGCCCCGCCGCCGCCCGCTGCCGCTGCGCCGCGTCCGGAAGTGGTCGAACCCGAAGTGATCGCGCCCGTGCCGGCGGCGGCTTCGGCCCCGGTGGCCGCGCAGGTTCCCGTGCCAATGGTCCAGCCGGTGGTGTTCCAGGGGGAACGTCATCCCGTGCGCCGCCAGCACCTGCGCGACCAGGGGCTGATCGTGCCCGAAGGCAGCGTAACCGCGCTGCTTGAGGAGTTCCGCATCGTCAAGCGCCAGCTCTTGCTGAACAGCTCGCAGCTGCGCCAGCAGGGCATGGGGCTGGAAGCCCAGCGCATCCTGATCTGCTCGCCCCACCCGGGTGAGGGCAAGAGCTTCACCTCGGTCAACCTCGCGCTGGCGATTGCCGCCGAAAAGGAAAGCGAAGTGCTGCTGGTCGACGCGGACTTCGCCAAGCCTTCGGTCCTCTCGATGCTGGGCCTGCCGGGCGGACCGGGGCTGATGGACGCGCTGGCCAATCCCGAAATCGACGTGGCCGATTGCGTGATCGGCACTGACATTGCCGGGCTGTGGGTGCTCCCGGCTGGCAGCGCCACCACGTCGGATAGCGAATACCTCTCCAGCTCGCGCACTCACGCGGTGCTCGACCGGCTGGTCCAGGGGGCGCCCAACCGAATCGTGATTTTCGATTCCCCGCCCGCGCTGGCGGCCTCGCCCGCGGCTGAACTGGCCAAATATGTTGGCCAGGCCGTGCTCGTCGCCCGCTGTGACCGTACCGGCCAGGGCTCGCTGGAGGACGCGGTTTCGCTGCTGTCCGGCTGCCCGAACATTCAGTTGCTGCTCAATGCCGTTCACTTCAGCCCGAGCGGCCGCCGCTTTGGCTCCTACTATGGATACGGAGGTTGACCATGAAGTCGCCCCTTTCGCGCAATCTGCTTTCGCTGGCTGTGGCGCTGGCCGCCGCCGCCCCCACGCTCGCCCAGGCGCAATCGCTGCCCTATGGCGACATGACCGGGGGCGGGGCGGGCTATGGTGCCGGCTCGCGCGACCGTGCCGCCGCCGATGCGGCGGACGATGGCGACGATAACGGTGATGCGCCGCGCCGCTCGGGCAAGCCGCGGGTCAAGATCTCGCCTTATATCGAGGCGCAGCAGGTGGTCTTCGCCGAACTGCATCCGGGCAAGGAAACGCTGACCTATTCGGTGGTCGCGGCGGGCGTTGATGCGGCGCTGGCCGGGCGCAACAACCAGGGGTCGGTCTCGCTGCGGTATGAACGGCGCTTCGGCTGGGGCAACCAGGCCCAGGACAGCAACGTGGTCAGCGGGATTGCGCGGGTCAGTTCCGCCGTGGTTCCGGGCACGCTGCGGATCGACGCCGGGGCCATGGCCGCGCGCAATGCGGTTGAAAACAACGGTTCGCTGTCGAGCGGCGGGCTCGCCTTCGGGGATTCGGTCACGCAGATCTATTCGGTCTACGCCGGGCCGACGCTGACCACCCATGCGGGCGACGTGGCGATCAACGGTGCCTACCGACTGGGCTACAACCGGGTTGAAAGCCCCAATGCCATCCCGGTCGCCGCGGGCCAGCCGCAGATCGACCTGTTCGACGACAGCGTGGTGCACAGCGCCTCGCTCCATGCCGGGGTCAAGCCGGGCGATGTGCTGCCGGTGGGGCTGGGCGTGGGCGCGGGCTACAACCGCGAGGATATTTCCAATCTTGACCAGCGGGTCGAGGATTTTCACGCCCGGGCCGATGCGACCCTGCCGGTCACATCCGACCTGTCGCTGGTAGGCGGCGTGGGCTGGGAAAAGGTCCAGGTGTCGAGCCGCGATGCCGTGCGCGATCCGCTGACCGGCAATCCGGTGATCGGCAAGGATGGCCGCTATGTCACCGACAAGGCCGCGCCGCGCCAGATGGCCTATGATGTCGAAGGGCTGATCTGGGATGCCGGTGTGCTGTGGCGGCCCAGTCGCCGCACCGCGCTCGAGGCGCATGTCGGCCGCCGTTATGGCTCGACCACCTATTACGGCAGCTTTGCCTATGCGCCCAACAATCGCACCAGCCTGAATCTGTCTGTCTATGACACGATTGCCGGGTTCGGCGGTCAGCTCAACAACGCGCTGGCCAGCATGCCGACCCAGTTCGAGGCGGTGCGCAATCCGTTCAACGGCAATCTCAACACCTGCGTCGCGGCGACCGGATCGGTCGGTAGCGGGCAGAGCGCGTGCCTGGGTTCGGCATTGTCCTCGGTGCGCAGCTCGGTATTCCGTTCGCGCGGGGTGATGGCCTCGTACAGCCGTTCGGGCGACCGCCTGCAGTACGGCGTCGGGCTGGGTTATGATCGGCGCAAGTTCCTGGCCGCGCCGGGCACGGTGCTGGCCGCCGCCAATGGCATCATCGACGAGAACTACTGGATCGCCGCCTATCTCAGCGGGCGGATCGACCGCAGCTCAAGCTTCTCAACCAATGTCTATGCCAACTGGTACCAGCCGGGTGACGCCGCGATTGGCGACCAGCGCGGGGTGGGGGCGACGGCCGCCTACTACCGTTCGATCACCAATCACCTGTCGGTCACTGCCGCGGTCGGCCTGGACGGCGTGACCCGCGAGGACCTGGTCGACATCTGGTCGACCCAGGCCATGGCCGGCGTGCGCTATTCGTTCTGAGCCTGAAGGAGTATTCTTGATGTTCAATGATTTCTACGGGCTCACCGGACGGCCGTTCCAGCTGACTCCCGATCCGACGTTCTATTTCGAGAGCCTTACGCACCGCAAGGCGCTGTCCTACCTGTCCTACGGCCTGGCCCAGGGCGAAGGCTTCGTGGTGATTACCGGCGAGGTTGGCGCGGGCAAGTCGACCCTGGTCGCGCACCTGATGGCAACGATCGACCCGGCGCGGCTGACCGCGGCGCAGATCGTTACCAGCAAGCTTGACGCCGAGGAACTGGTCCACGTTGTCGCCCAGGCATTCGGCCTGATCGTCGATGGACATGACAAGGCCAGCGCGCTGGGGGCAATCGAAGCCTTCCTGCATGACGAGGCCCGCGCGGGCCGCCGCTGCCTGCTGGTGGTCGACGAGAGCCAGAACCTGGGCTTCGATGCGCTGGAAGAACTGCGCATGCTGTCGAACTTCCAGCTGGGCGCGCATCCGCTACTGCAGACCCTGCTGCTGGGCCAGCCGGAATTCCGCGACATGATCCAGGATCATCCGCAGCTGGAACAGCTGCGCCAGCGGGTGATCGCGGCGCACCACCTTGAGGCGATGGATCTTGGCGAAGTGCAGCCCTACATCGAACACCGCCTGAAGTGCGTGGGGTGGACCGGAAACCCGCAGTTCGACCAGCGCGTGTTCACCGAACTTTACGAAGTGTCGGGCGGCGTGCCGCGCCGGATCAACCAGATCTGCAACCGCCTGATGATGCTGGGCGCGGTCGAGCAGCGCAGCCGGATCGACGGGGCGATGCTGAGCCAGGTGCTGGAAGAACTGGAACTGGACGGCACGCTGCAATTGAAGCGGCCCGAGCGCAAGGCCGAACCGGCCCCCGCGCCGGTGGCCGCCGCCCCGTTGCCTCAGCCTGCGGCCGAACCGGACGTGCCGAGTGCGCCCGCGGTCGAAGTGGTCGCCATGGCCCAGCTCCAGGCGCTGCTGGCCGAGCGCGATGCGCAGATTGTCGAACTGCAGCAGGCGGTGATCGAACTGGCGAACGAACGTGATGCGCCCGCCGAGCCGGTGGCAGACCTGGCCGGCAGCGCCGCGATGGCCGCGCTGGAAGCCAAGATGGCCGCGCTCGAAGCTAAGATGACCGAACAGGAAGTCACCATCCGCCAGACGCTGACCATGCTGATCGAGTGGATCGAAAGCGACGACGCCCAGCGCGCGGCTGCCTGATCCAGCGGGAAGGACGAGGTCGCAATGTCGCACTCCCCGGTGGTCAACGGCCTGTCGGTCGATGTCGAGGACTGGTTCCAGGTCGGCGCCTTCGAAGGGGTGATCGACAAGGATGACTGGGATTCGCTCGATTGCCGGGTCGATCGCAACTGCAACCTGATCCTCGACATGTTCGCGCGGCTGGAGGTGAAGGGCACCTTCTTCACGCTGGGCTGGGTGGCCCGGCGGCACGGGCCGCTGATGCGGCGGATCGTCGCCGAAGGGCACGAGCTGGCCAGCCACGGCTGGGACCATGCCCGCGTGTTCACGATGGACCAGCAGCTGTTCGCCCGCGATCTGGAACGCAGCCGCAAGGCGCTGGAAGATGCGGCGGGCACGCGGATCACCGGCTACCGCGCGCCCAGCTTTTCGATCGATCATCGCACCCCGTGGGCCTATATGGCCTTGCACGAACAGGGCTTCGAATATTCCTCGTCGGTCGCGCCGATCGTCCACGATCACTATGGCTGGCGCGACGCGCCGCGCTTTGCCTTTCGGCCGCTGCCCTGGTCGGGGCTGGTGGAAATTCCGGTCACCACCGCATTGTTTGCGGGCAAGCGCCTGGCCGCCGGGGGCGGGGGCTTTTTCCGGGTCCTGCCCTATGCCTTTTCGCGCTGGGCGATCCGCCAGGTCAACCGGCAGGAGAGGCGCCCGGCGGTGTTCTATTTCCACCCCTGGGAAATCGACCCGAACCAGCCGCGCGTGCCCCATGCTCCGATGCGTTCGAAGCTGCGGCACTATACCAACCTGTCGGTCATGGCCGACAAGCTGGAACAGTTGATCGGCGATTTCGCCTGGGGCCGGATGGACATGATCGCCCTGCGCGAAGCCCGGCAGGCGGCGGAGCTGGCGGCATGAACGCGCCGTTCCGTCCGCAGGCGCAGGTCCTGCATCCGATCGACCTGACCGACCCGAACGAGGCGCAGCGGATCGAGCGCTTCGTGGCCGGACATGCCGATGGCACGCCGTTTCACCGCCCGGCCTGGCTGTGCGCCGTGGCCCGTGGCAGCGGCAATCGCCCGCTGGCGCTGGTGATCGAACGGCGCGGCGAAGTGTCGGGTTACCTGCCGCTGCTCCAGGTTCATTCGCCGCTGTTCGGGCGGGTGCTGGTGTCGAGCGGGTTTGGAGTGGGCGGCGGCGTGCTGGCCGACCGCGCCAGCGATGTCGAGGCGCTGCTTGCCGCGGCCGAGGAACTGGCGCTGCGGGCCTGTTGTCCCTCGATAGAACTGCGCGGCGGCCCGCTGCCGGAAGGGCGGCCGGGCTGGAAGGTGCGGTTCGATTCGCACTGCGGCTTCGTCACGCCGCTGGCCGCCGACGACGAGGCGCAGCTCACCGCGATCCCGCGCAAGCAGCGCGCCGAAGTGCGCAAGGGGCTGGCCAGCGAGTTGATGGTCACTGTCGGCAGCGCCGCTCCAGACCGCGCCGCGCATTACTCCATCTACGCCGAAAGCGTCCGCAATCTGGGCACGCCGGTGTTTCCGCGTCGGCTGTTCGATGAAGTCCTCGATGCCTTTGGCGATCAGGCTGACATCCTGACCGTGTGGCATCAGGATGCACCCGTCGCCTCGGTCCTGTCGCTTTATCACGGCGGGGCGGTGATGCCCTATTGGGGCGGGGGCACTTATGATGCGCGGCGGCTGCGGGCCAACGACCGGATGTATTACGAGCTGATGCTCCACGCCCGGCGGCGCGGGTGCGACCGGTTCGACTTCGGCCGCTCCAAGACCGGCAGCGGCGCCTATGACTTCAAGCGCAACTGGGGGTTCGAGCCTGAGCCGCTGGGCTATGCCGCCTGGACCGCACCGGGGGCCGAAGCGCGCGATGCCGATCCGACCAGCGCGAAGCATTCGGCAAAGATCGAGCTGTGGAAGCGCCTGCCGCTGCCAGTGGCCAACCTGATCGGCCCGCTGATTGCGCGGGGGCTGGCGTGAGTGCTGGCGAAATCCTGTTCCTGGCGCATCGCATCCCCTTTCCGCCTGATCGCGGCGACAAGATCCGCTCGCACCACTTGCTGAAGGCCGTGACCGCGCTGGCCCCGGTCCATGTCGCGACCCTGGCTGACGACCCCCGGGACTTTGCCTGCGAGGCGGAGCTGGCCGCAGTGGCGCAAAGCCACTGCCTGGCCCGCCGGAGCAAGCCGATGTGGCGCGCCGGCCTGGAGGCGCTGGCGACCGGCCGGCCGGTCAGCCAGACCGCGTTCCACCATCCGGCGCTGGCAGCCTATGTCCGGCATGTGCTGGCCAAGCGGCCGATCGAGACGATCGTCGCCTTCTCCAGCCAGATGGGACAATACATTCCGGCAGATTTTGCCGGACGAGTGGTGTTCGATTTCGTCGACGTCGATTCCGCCAAGTTCGAAGCCTATGCCGAGCAGAGCGCCTGGCCGATGGCCTGGATCCACGCCCGCGAAGCGCGCCTGCTGCGCGCCGAGGAGGCCCGGCTGGCGCGGCGCAGCCATTTCAGCCTGCTGGTCTCACCCGAGGAGGCAGCGCTGTTCGCGGCGCGCCTTGCGCCCGAGGACCGCGCCGCCTGCACCGTGCTGGGCCTGCGCAACGGAATCGATGCGGCAGCCTTCGATCCCGCCGTAGCCGTGCCGGAACCGCGCCTGCTGGCCATGCCGGGGCCGCGCCTGATCTTTACCGGGCAAATGGACTATGCCCCTAACGTGGCGGCCGCGCTGCGGGTGGCGGGCTCGATCCTGCCCGAAGTGCGTCGCCATTTGCCGGACGCCACGTTCCATGTCGTCGGACGCAATCCCGTTCCGGCGCTGACCGCGCTGCATGGCCAGGGCGGCGTCCATGTGTGGGGGGCGGTCGATGACATTCGCTGCTGGCTGGCCGGGGCCGACATCGCCCTGCTGCCGCTGGACATCGCGCGCGGCATCCAGAACAAGGTGCTGGAAGCCATGGCGATGCGGCTGCCGGTAGTGCTGTCGAGCGGCGCGGCAACCGGCATTCCGGCGCAGGATGGCCGCGACTTCCTGGTCAGCGACGATGACGCCGCACTGGCGGAAATCGTGGTCAGGCTGTCCGGCGATGCCCCGCTCGCCGCGAGCCTGGGGGCAAACGCGCGCCGCTTCGTGGTCGACCAGATGAGCTGGGCGGCCACCCTGGCACCGCTGCCCGCGCTGCTGGGCCGCGATCCCGCCGGTGTGCGTCATGCCGCCTGATGGGGTCCTGCCTCGGGATGCCGCGCGGATTGCGCTGGCGGTGGGACCATGGCGCCAGGCGCTGGCCGCGTTGGGCGGTGCATGGCTGCTGCTGATAGTCTTGTTCGCGCAGGACTGGGGCAAGATGTTCGCGCAGTGGTGGGATAGTTCGACCTACAACCACATCTTGCTGGTTCCGGCGATCCTGGGCTGGCTGGTCTGGCTGCGCCTGCCCGAATTGCGCAAGCTGACTCCCACCGCCTGGTGGCCCGCGCTGCTCGCCGTGGCAGGGGCCACGCTGCTGTGGGTGCTGGGCACCTTTGCCGGGTTCGACCTGTTCCGCCAGGCCGGGGCGGTCGCGCTGCTGCCGGCAAGCCTGCTGTTGCTGCTGGGCCCGCGCGTCGGCGCGGCGCTGTTGTTTCCGCTCTGCTATATGGCTTTCCTGGTGCCGTTCGGGGATGAACTGGTGCCGCTGCTGCAGATGATCACTGCCAAGATCACGATCGCGCTGGTGCACCTGAGCGGTGTGCCAGCCAAGATCGACGGGGTGTTCATAGACACGCCCGCCGGCCTGTTCGAAGTGGCCGAGGCCTGTTCCGGGGTGAAGTTCCTGATCGCCATGATCGCGCTGGGCGCCTTGGTCGGTAATGTCTGCTTCAAGCGCTGGGGGCGGCGGGCCGCGTTCTTGGCGCTGTGCCTGGCCGCGCCGATCCTGGCCAATGGCATCCGCGCCTGGGGCACGATCTTTGCCGCGCAATATGTCGGCGTGGAAAAGGCCGCCGGGATCGATCACATCGTCTACGGCTGGATATTCTTTGCCGTGGTCATTGCCCTGGTGCTGGGCCTGTCATGGCGGTTCTTCGACCGGGCGATTGACGATCCGATGATCGACGCCGCCGAAATCGAGGCGTCGCCGCGCCTCGCCACGCTGGCGGCACAGCGCCTGCCAGTGGGACTGGCGCTGGTTGGCGCGGCCGCGCTGGTGCTGGGCGGCCAGGCCTGGGCGCGAGCCGCCGATGCGCTCAGCGCGCCGTTGCCGCGCCAGATCCACCTGCCAGACGTGCCGGGCTGGCAGCGGATCGACTATCGCCCGCAGGTGTGGTGGGAACCGCGCGCCAGCGGGGCGGATCACCGCTTGCTCGGGCGCTATGCCGATGCCGCCGGTAACGAGGTGGACGTGTTCGTGGCGCTCTATGCCGCCCAGTCCGAAGGCAAGGAGGCCGGTGGCTTTGGCGAAGGGGCGCTGCGCCCGGACAGCGATTGGGCCTGGCAGGGCGAAGGCCCGCAAGTTGGCGGTGCCGGAACCGAGCGCCTGCTCGCCCAGGGGCGGGTCATGCGCCTGGCGCAGACCTGGTATCGCAGCGGCGACTTGCTGGGCGGCAGCAACGCCCGGCTCAAGCTGGAAAATATCACCGATCGGCTGCTGCTCCGCCCGCGCGCGACGATGCTGCTGATCCTTTCGGCCGAAGCGCGCCCGGGCCACGATCCCGCCCGCGCGCTGGCCGCGTTCCGGCTGTCCACGGGCGACCTTGCGCCGTGGATGGACCGGATGGCGCAGCTTCGCTAGGCGCAGAAAGATCATGTGCGGTATTGCCGGTATCTTCCATCTGACCACGCCCAAGCCGGTTGATCCGGCGCGGATCGACCGGATGTGCGCGGTGATGGCGCATCGCGGCCCGGACGGGCAGGGGGTGTGGACTGCGCCGGGGGTTGGCCTGGGGCATCTGCGCCTTTCGATCATCGACGTGGCCGGATCGCCGCAGCCGATGGTGTCCAGCGATGGCCGGGCGGTGCTGGTGTTCAACGGCGAGATCTACAACTACCGCGAACTGCGCGAGGAATTGCGCGGCGGCGGGGCGCAGTTCCACACCGATGGCGACAGCGAGGTGATCCTGGCCGCCTGGCAGCGCTGGGGCCCGGATTGCCTGCCGCGCCTGCACGGCATGTTCGCTTTCGCGATCTATGACACCGTGCAGCGCACCCTGTTCCTGGCGCGGGACCGGATGGGGGTGAAGCCGCTGTTCTATGCCCCGCTCAGCGATGGCAGCCTGGCTTTCGCGTCCGAGTTGAAGGGCCTGCTGGCCCATCCGCTGCTGCGCCGCGAAGTTGATCCGCTGGCGGTCGAGGATTACCTCGCCTGGGGCTATGTGCCTGACCATCGCTCGATCCTGCAGGGCGTGCACAAGCTGCCGGCGGGTCATTCGCTGCTGCTGCGCCACGGCGCGCCCTTGCCGCGTCCGGTGCAGTGGTGGGACCTGTCCTTTGCCGAACGCCGACGCGGGCGGGCGGCCGATCTGGAAGCGGAACTGCTGCACCTGCTGCGTCAGGCGGTGACCTCGCGGATGGTGTCCGACGTGCCGCTGGGGGCTTTCCTGTCAGGCGGGGTCGACAGTTCCAGCGTGGTCGCGCTGATGGCCGAAGCCAGCGGCAATCCGGTCAAGACCTGTTCGATCGGCTTCGATGTCGGCGCGCTTGATGAAACCAGCTATGCCGAACAGGTTGCCCGCCGGTTCGCCACCGATCACCGCGCGCGCACCGTTTCGCCGGACGATTTCGAACATGTCGACACGCTCGCCGCGATGTTCGATGAACCTTTCGCGGATGCCTCGGCGCTGCCAACCTGGCGGGTCTGCCAGCTGGCGCGCGAGACAGTGACCGTCGCCCTGTCAGGCGACGGGGCGGACGAAGCCTTTGCCGGATACCGCCGCCACCGTTTCCAGCATGGCGAGGACCGCGTCCGCTCGCTGCTGCCGCAGGCGCTGCGCGGCCCGCTGCTGGGCACGCTGGGGTCGATCTATCCCAAGGCGGACTGGGCGCCGCGCCCGCTGCGCGCCAAGACCACGCTGCTGGCGCTGGCCGGGACCAGCGAGCAGGGTTACGCCCGCGCGATCGGGGTCTTGCCGCCGGAACTGCGCGACACCCTATATACCGCCGAGTTCAAGGCACTGCGGGGGGATTATCGGGCCGAGCAACCGTTCGAGGCCCTGATGCGCGCAGCACCCGCGCGTTCGGGGCTGGACCGTGCGCAATACGCGGACATCAAGTTCTGGCTGCCGGGCGACATCCTGACCAAAGTTGACCGGACCAGCATGGCGGTCAGCCTGGAAGCGCGCGAGCCCTTGCTGGATCACCGCCTGGTCGAATTCGCCGCTGCGCTGCCTGAAGGCCTGCGCCTGCGCCGGGGCGAGGGGAAGTGGCTGCTGAAGAAGACCATGCGCCGCTATCTGCCGGACGACATATTGTTCCGCCAGAAGCAGGGCTTCGTCACGCCGATCGCGCATTGGTTCCGCGGCCCGCTGGCCGAGGCGGCGCGCGGCATCGGGTCCAGCACCGCGCTGGCCCGGACGGGCTGGTTTGACAGCGCGGCGCTGGGGCGCATGGCCGAACTGCACATCGCCGGCCGCGCGGATCATTCGCGCCTTTTGTGGCAGCTGCTCATGCTGGATAAGTCTCTGGATCGCATGGGAATTTCCTGAGAACAAATGGCAAGGTGGCTTGACCTTGCGTGACTCGCGCAGTTCTGCGGGGTTTCACCCGGGCACTGTGGTTTGCTTTAGTCATCCTTAACCAACCCGGTGTTAGGGCTGTTCGGTAAACGACAGCATTGACGGGTTAATGCGCGCAAAATTGAAATCACCCCTGTTGATGACATTGGTCATCGTCCTGCTTGGCGTGCTGACGCAATCCTTGCAGGCGCTGGACCATGTCTACTGGAATGTGTGGTTCAAGAATCGTGAGCGCGCGACCGCTACCAACACTGTGCTGGTGTCGCTCGACCGTGGTGGACACAAGGGCGCGGGGGCAGCTGCCACGGCGTCGCTGCAGTCCCAGGCCGACCTGCTGAACCGGTTGCGGGGTGCGGGCGCGCTGCGGATATACTTCGATTCGCCGCGCAACGATGATGAAAATCCAGCCGGAATGCAGGCATTGCAGGCGGCGCTTGCCCAGGGCGGCGGCAAGATCGTGCTGGTTCATCGCAGCCTGCCGGTCCCGCGCTACAACCGTTCCGAATTCCTGGCAGACCGGATCAGTGTGCCGCCTGGCGTGCCCGTGGCGGTTTCGAACTGGAACGTGAACTTTCTGGGTTTTGCCGAAAGTGCCCAAGCCGCCGGCCTGCTTGGTCAGCAGCGGGTTGAATCGGTTTCCGCCGAAGGGCTGGGCATCGATCCGGCCGCGGTCATCTATCCCGACTTCCGCTTCGATCCGGATTCCGTGCGCGTAATTGCCGGCGGCGACATCCTTGCCGGGCGGGTGCCAGCCAGCGTCATCGCCGGCAAGCGGGTGTTCGTCACCAGCACGAGCCCGGAACAGGAAACGGTCCTGGGCTATTTCGGCCATGCCGAGGTTCCGGCCGCGCTGGTCGATATTGCCGGCTATCACGGCCTGCGCCAGGGCACGCCCTATAACATCGGTTGGGTGCCGCTACTGGTCTTGTTCGCGGCGCTTGTGCTGATCGGCAGCCGCTTTGGGAAACTACGGATCAAGCTGGCCGTCTATGGCGGGCTGGTTGCGACGCTGTTCGTGGTGCCGGGCGTGCTGCGCGAGGCCAACATCATCTCCAGCATGGGGCCAAGCCTGTTTGCACTGGTGCTCTATGCGCCGCTGCGCAGTTCGCAGAAATGGCGCAACCGGGTCCAGCAGACCAGCAGCGCCTCGGGTCTGCCGAACATCGCGGCCATGGCCGAGCTGGGCGTGGCCCAGTCGAAGGACGTGATCGCGGTTTCGATCAACCAGTACGAACAGATGCTGGCCAGCCTTCCGCGCGAGCTGCATGGCGCCTGCGCGCGGCACATTGCCCGTCGGCTGTCGTTCGTTGGCGGCGACCGCGCGGTGTTCGATAACGACAACGGGTTGTTCGTGTGGCTGGAAGATTCGCAGACGCTTGAATCCCTGATTGAACATCTCGAAGGGTTGCGCGCGCTGTTCTCGTCGCCGATCGTGATCGATGGCCACGTGCTCGACACGACGGTCCATTTCGGGATCGACCGTAACACCCATTCCAAGCCGATGAGCCGGATCAAGTCTGCGCTTGCCAGCGCGCAGGAAGCGCAAGGCAAGGGCAAGCTGTACGAAGAGTTCGGCGAGCGCCGCTTGGCCGAATCGTCCTGGGAACTGTCGCTCCACGCGCGCATCGACGAAGGGCTGCGCAACGGCGATATCTGGCTGGCGCTGCAACCGCAGTACGATTTCCGCAGTAATCGCTTGTCCGGCGCCGAAGCGCTGATCCGGTGGAACGATCCGCAGCGCGGCGCGATTCCGCCCGATGCCTTCATCCTGCAGGCCGAACGGGCGGGCCGGATCGAGGCGATCACATACTGGGTGCTGGAAAAGTCGATCGGCATGCTGCGCGATCTCAACGCGATTGCCGGGCCGTTCCAGATCAGCGTCAACCTGTCGGCCCGGATGGTCGATCACCCGGCGCTGGTCCACCGCGTGGCCGACATCGTGCGCGAGCAGAAGCTGGAAGACTGCGGGCTGATCACTTTCGAAGTGACCGAGACCTTCAGCATGACCAACCGCGAACAGGCCAAGCGCAACCTGGCGGCGCTGCGGACCATGGGGTTCCGCCTGTCGATCGACGATTTCGGCACGGGCCAGGCCAGTCTGGCCTACCTGGCCGAGATTCCCAGCGACGAGATCAAGCTCGACCGGCGCTTCATCCAGGCGATTACCACCGATCCGCGTGAACGGCTGATCGTCGAAAGCGTGATCAGCCTGGCCCATGCGCTGGGGCAGGAAGTGGTTGCCGAAGGGATCGAGGACATCGTGACGCTAGGCGCGCTGCGTGAAATGAACTGCGACCTGGCACAGGGCTATCACATCGGACGGCCGATGCGCCTCGACGACCTGATGGAACTGCTGGATACGTCCCACCTTGGCACAGCGGGCCGGTTAACCGTTAATATTTAATTCTTGTTAACCATAGCTGTTTGCACTAGATACAGGGCTCCGGGTCTGTCGGAGGAGCTTTGTATGTTCTCGATCGTTTGGGACTATCTTTTCCGTTGATTGCAATGAGATAGCCTCGGGAATCTGGGCTGCCTCATTGACATCACTGAGCAGCGCGAATCGAATGTTAACCATTTGATTCGGTCAACAGCTTATGGTTTTGAAGGGCTCGCCGTGAGGCGAGCCCTTCGCGCATCTGGGCCTGGCGCTGGTTCCCGATCCGGGTTCAGCGCGTGTCGACCATCACCACTTCGCTGGCCTCAACGGCTTCGACCAACACTTCGGCCTCGCCAGTTATGGCGACCCCGTCTCGGGCATGGGCCTCAACGCCATTGACCCGGATCCGGCCTGTGGCAGCCACCAGGTAGAGGTGACGCCGGGGATCGGCGGCGTAGCGAATCTGCCCTCCCGCAGCGATGGTTGCGGCCAGGACCCTGGCGTCGGCGCGGATCGGCAGGGCCTTGTCGGCGTCTGGCTGGCCGCTCGCCACCACGGTCCATTGTCCGGATCGGTCGGCACGCGGGAATTCGCGCTGCCCCCAGGCGGGTTTGCCGCCTGGCGCATCCGGCATGATCCAGATCTGGAACAGCGTGGTGACTTCGGCTTCCAGGTTGTATTCGGAATGCTGGATGCCGCTCCCGGCGCTCATCACCTGGACATCGCCGGCCGCGGTTCGGCCCGCGTTCCCCAGGCTGTCACGGTGCGAGATCGCCCCGCTGCGCACGAAGGTGACGATTTCCATGTCGCGGTGGCCGTGGGGCGGAAAGCCGGTCTGCGGGGCGATACTGTCATCGTTCCACACCCGCAGCTGCCCCCAGTGCGTCCGCGTGGGATCGTGGTAATCGGCAAAGCTGAAATGGTGGGTGGCATCGAGCCAGCCATGCTGCGCATGGCCCAGCCCGGCAAAGGGGCGTACTTCAATCATGTCTGGGTTCCACCTCGGCGGGATGTTGACGCCGGTATGCCGGTCAGATGGGGTGTGTGCCGACCGGTTCAAGAGGTGCGACCAGTGGCAATCGCCAGTTCAATGTAATGTTGTAACATAAAGCGCGCAGTGCTAAGCGGCGCCTCGTTAGACCAACGCGGAGTCGTAATGCGTACCTTCATTTCCGTTTCTTCCGTCCTTGCCCTGATCGCCGTGGCGGCTCCGGCCGCGGCGCAGGGCGCGCAGGACGATGCCTTTCACACCCATGATGAGCGGGACATCGTGGTCACCGGCGCGGTGCAGGTATCGCGCAAGGATGTGCTGTCCGGCGTGGCCGTGCTCAGCGGTGAGGAACTCACTGGCGCGCTGCGCACCAGCATCGGCGACACCCTGGCGCGCACCCCCGGGGTGACGGCCACCTCGTTCGGGCCTGGCGCTTCCCGTCCGGTGCTGCGCGGCCTTCAGGGCGAGCGCGTGCGCCTGCTGACCAACGGCATCGGCTCGATCGACGTCTCGAACACCTCGGCCGATCATGCCCCTGCGGTGAACCCGTTGCTGGCGCACAAGATCGAAGTTCTGCGCGGGCCGCAGTCGCTGCAATATGGTTCGGCGGCGATCGGAGGGGTGGTCAACGTGATTGACCACCGGATCCCGGTGGAAGTGCCAGACGAGCCGATCCACCTCGCCGCGCTGGCCAGTTACGGTTCCGCTGCCGACGAACGTTCGCTGGCAGGTTCGGCCGATGTCGGGCTGGGTGGGGGCTGGGTGCTCCACGCCGATGGCTCCTATGCCCGCACACACGACCTGCGCATTGGCGGCTATGCGCTGCCCCCGGCCCTGCGCGCCGAAGCACTGGCAACCAGCCTGCTGCCGCATGATCCGGAGATCGACTTTGCCGGCAACGCGGCAGTCAAGGACCGTTTGCCCAACAGCGCGGTGCGGACCTGGTCGGCGGGCACCGGTCTTGCCTATCTTAACGACGGCGGCAGCATCGGGGTGGCCTATAGCCATTTCGACAGCCGCTACGGCGTGCCGCCGCGCCTGGCCACGCAGGATGGGCACGAGCAGGAAGAGCCGGTGCTGCATCTTAAGCAGGACCGGCTTGATGCGCGAGCGGAAGTCATCACCGGCGGTGACTGGCTCGACAAGATCGCGGTGCGCTATGCCTATGGCGATTACACCCATGCCGAAATCGAACCGTCCGGGGTGATCGGCACCCGCTTCCTCAGCACCGGGCAGGAAGGCCGCCTTGAACTGACGCAGGCGGCGAATGGCGGGTGGAAGGGCGGCAGCGGCGTGCAATTCGTGCTGCGCGATTTCAATGTCATCGGTGACGAGGCCTATCTGCCGCGCAATGCGACCAGCCAGATCGGGTTCTTCACTGTCCAGCAGCTTGAACTTGGGCTGGTCAAGCTTGAGGCGGGCCTGCGTTACGAGCAAACCCGCCAGACGGCGAAGCCTGACGCCGCCCAGCCGCAATTCTTCAACGGCCAGCGCAGCTTCGATGCGCTGTCGGCCTCCTTCGGCGGGGCGATGGACGTGGCGCCGGGCTGGAAGGTCGGGATCAACCTGTCGCAGGCGGAACGCGCCCCTTCGGCCGAGGAACTGTTCGCCAATGGTCCGCACCACGGCACCGAATCCTATGAGGTCGGCAATCCGCTGCTGCGGATGGAACGTGCCAAGAGCGCGGAACTGGTGGTGCGTGGCAGCGGCGATGTCTTTGATCTGGAACTGAGCGCCTACCATTCGTGGTTCGACAACTTCATCTACGAGGCGCGCAGCGGCGCGATCGTCGATGGTCTGCCCGAATACCGGATCAGCCAGGCAAACGCCCGGCTCTATGGCTTCGAGGCCCAGCTTGATGTGACCCTGGTGCGGCCGGGGATCTGGACGATCAAGGCGGATGCCCTGGCCGACTATGTCCACGCGACCATCACCGGGGCGGGGCCGGCGCCGCGCATTCCGCCGCTGCGAGTGCTGGGCGGACTATCCGCCCATTCGCCCAAGTGGGACCTGCGGGCCGAAGTGGAGCGAGTGACGGGCCAGAACCGCGTCGCCGCGTTCGAAACGGCAACGCCTGGCTATACGATGGTCAACGCCCAGGTCGCCTTCCGGCCCTGGGGCAAGGAGCGCCCGCTGAGCTTCGTGCTGAGCGCCAACAACCTGTTCGATGTGACGGCGCGGCGCCACGCCTCGTTCCTCAAGGATTACGCCCCGCTGGCCGGGAGAGACATCCGGATCACCGCGCGGCTTGAGATCTGAAGACGAAGGGGGCTATTCCTCGCCGTGGCCTGCGGCGAGGTAGTCCGCGCTCTGCATTTCCATCAGCCGGCTGATCGTACGGTCGAATTCGAACCGTCCGTCACCGGCGGCATAGAGCTCCTCGGGTTCGGCATCGGCGGTGGCCAGCAGCTTGACCTTGTGTTCGTACAGCGCGTCGATCAGCGTCACGAAGCGCGCTGCCTCGTTGCGGTTTTCCGGGCCCATGCGCGGAATGCCGACCAGGATCACGGTGTGATAGGTCTGCGCGATGGCCAGGTAATCCGGCGCGCCGCGGGCTTCGCCGCACAGCTTCTTGAAGCTGAACACCGCGACGCCTTTGAGGCACTTGGGCACGCGCAGCATGCGTCCGCCGCCGACATCGAGTTCAGCCGAGGGAACGTGCGCGCTGTCCTCGGGCGGATAGTCGGTCAGGCGGAAAAAGGCTTCGCGCACCTGTGCGGTCGCTGCATCGCCCAGCGGGGTGTGCCAGGTGGCCATCCCCGCCAGCCGTTCAAGCCGGTAATCGACCGGGCCGTTCAGCGCCAGCACGTCAAGCTCGCGCTCGATCAGGGCGATGAACGGCAGGAAATGCTCGCGGTTGAGGCCGTCCTTGTAGAGTTCGGACGGGGCGCGATTGCTGGTGGTGACGATCACCATGCCGTGGCGTTCGATCAGCGCGGTGAACAGCCGGCTCATGATCATCGCGTCGGCGGAATTATTGACCACCATCTCGTCGAAGGCCAGCACCCGCAGGCCATCGGCGATGGCCGCTGCCACGGGGGGGATGGGATCGCCGCTCTCGCTCTTGCGCGCGTCGCGCAGGCGGGCGTGGACCTCCAGCATGAAGGCATGGAAGTGCACGCGGCGCTTTTCGGGGATGGTCAGGCAATCGTGGAACAGGTCCATCAGCATCGACTTGCCGCGGCCGACCCCGCCCCACAGATAAAGCCCGCGCGGCGGTGCGGGCGCCTTGCGGCCAAACAGCTTGCCGAGCAGGCCGCCTGAAGGCGCCGTCTGCAACTGGTGCTGCAAGTGATCGAGTTTGGCCGCTGCTGCGCGCTGTTCCGGATCGGGCCGCAGTTCGCCGGCCGCGACCAGTTCATCGTAGCGGGCGATGATCCGGGTCATTTGCCCGAAGGTTTACGCACGATCCCCGAGAACGATGCCACCAGGTGTTCATCGTTCTCGCCCTGGACCACGGTGCCGCGCAGGAACACCAGTCGCTTCGTCTCGCGCATCACTTCGACCAGCGCATCCAGCGGCACGCCGGGGCGCCCGGCGCCGATGAACTGGCTGGACAGTTCCAGCGTCACCGATCCGCCGGCGTCACCGCCGAGCAGGATGCGCATCGACGCGAACAGGGCCACATCCATCAGCGCCAGGGTGATGGCGCCGTGGACCATGTCCAGCAGGTTGGTGTGGCGCCGTTCGGGGAACATGCGGACCCGGCACAGCGTGTCGCTGTCCTTGCGCACCAGCATGTGCCCCATGGTCTGGGCATTGAAGCGCGTGTTGTCCGCCAGGTTCCAGGTATGCCAGCCCGGATTGTCCGGATCGGGAACGTGGCGGATCTTCGGTCCGTCTTCCACTTAGACGTGCCGTTCGGCCTGCATCTTCTTGATCTCAGCGATCGCGCGCGCCGGCGACAGGCCCTTGGGGCAGACGTTGGCGCAGTTCATGATCGTGTGGCAGCGATAGAGGCGGAAGGGATCTTCCAGCTCGTCCAGGCGCTCACCGGTCATTTCATCGCGGCTGTCGGCCAGCCAGCGATAGGCCTGGAGCAGGATCGCCGGGCCCAGGAACTTGTCACTGTTCCACCAGTAGCTCGGGCACGAGGTCGAGCAGCAGGCGCACAGGATGCATTCGTACAGCCCGTCCAGCTTTTCGCGCTGTTCGGGGCTCTGCAGCCGTTCCTTGCCCGAGGGGGTGGTGCTGACGGTCTGCAGCCAGGGACGGATCGAGGCGTACTGGGCGTAGAAGTGGGTGAAATCGGGCACCAGGTCCTTGATCACTTCCATGTGCGGCAGCGGGGTGATCCGCACATCGCCCTTCAGGTCTTCGATCGCGGTGGTGCAGGCAAGGCCGTTGCGACCGTTCATGTTCATCGCGCAGGACCCGCAAATCCCTTCGCGGCACGAGCGGCGGAAGGTCAGCGTCGGGTCCATTTCCGACTTCACCTTGATGAGCGCGTCGAGCACCATCGGCCCGCAATTGTCGAGATCGATCTCAAACGTGTCATAGCGGGGGTTCTCGCCGCTGTCCGGGTCATAACGATAGACGGTGAACTTCTTCACCCGCGCGGCTTCGGCCACGGCGTGATGCCGACCCTTGCCGTTGATCTTGCTGTTTGCGGGAAGAGAGAAACTGGCCATGATCGTCCCTGTTCGCTGATGCGGCGTACCGCCCTTTGCGGCTCTCCTTACCGATTCAGCGCGGCGGGGCAAGCGGGCAGTTGCGTGAAATCGGCCTTAGCTGACCAGCTGGGTCACTTCGGCGGCAATGGCCATGCCGGCAACGACGATGGAAGCGATCGCGGCGGCGCGCAGCAGGGCCATCACAGGATGCTCCCGGGTGAGCCATTTCGGCCCACCCGGGAGGAACGAGGGTGAGGAAAGCTGCGACCCATCTCCGCTCCCGGGCGATCCTGTTTGCGACCCGACCACCTCAAGCTCGGAGATACTTTCCGTGACGCTTTCCTGCCCGGCGGCGCCCGGTTCCGGAACCTGAATTTTCTGCCAGTTTGGTGGGAAAGTGGCGGAAATCGCGCGGTTTCGGGCAAATTCCTGGCGATAGAGCCGGGCCAGTTCACCGCGTGGAATCCCGCCCAGCCGGGTGCGGATCATCTCGATCCGCTGGTTTACCGCCGATTCCGAGATGCCGAGCAGGCCTGCGATTTCCTTGCTGGTGCGATTGTCGGCGACAAGCGCCATCACCTCACGCTGCTTGGTCGTGAGTTGGGGCAGGGGTTCGTGATCGGTTGGAATGGTCGCCATGGGATTCGCGTCTCGTCCGTCAGGACTAACCGAGAAGCCGAATGACGACAATAACTTGTTAACTAATTTCGGTTTCGCTCCGAGCTTCAGCCCGGTCGGGTGAGCACCACCTCGGCAATTGCCGCGGCGAAACCGGCGGGGTCATCCTCCTGGATGAAGTGGCCGCCGTGCAGGGTGCGATGCGCCATGCCGCGTGTTCCGGGCACTCGCTCCAGCCACATGGCATCGCCGCCGCGGGTGATCGGATCGCCATCGGCAAAGCAGCACAGGAACGGCTTGTCCCAGCGCCGGAACACCTCCCAGGCGCGCAGCTGGTCAGGCACGGCGGGGTTGCCGGCAAACGGCACCAGGCCGGGATAGACCCGCGTGGCGACCTTGCTGGCGCGGGTCGGGAAGGGTGCGTCATAGGCGGCCACTTCGAGCGGCGAGAGCGCCCGCTTGGTCCCGCGTTTCACAATCCCGCCGATCGGGAAGACCGGGCTGTAGCGCGAAAAGGCGCGCCAGATGGCAAAGGCGCGCGGCGGCTCCTGGCCATCGGGCAGCCCGCCGTTTGACAAGGCGACGCCGTGGAACCGCTCGGGCATTTCCGCCGCCAGCCGCAGGCCGATCAGGCTGCCCCAGTCCTGGCAACCCAGCGTCATGCCGCGAAGGTCCAGTGCCTCGATCCATTCGCGCATCCACGCGACCTGTCCGGCATAGGAATAGGCCCCGCGCGCCAGCACCTTGTCGCTCTTGCCGAAGCCGATCAGATCCGGTGCGACGACCCGGAATCCCTGCGTCACCAGCAGCGGGATCATGTGGCGGAACAGGTAGCACCAGGTCGGTTCACCATGCAGTAGGAACACCACCGGGCCGCCGCGCGGTCCTTCGTCGAGGTAGTGGACCCGCAGCCCGTCGCGCAGCGTCAGGTAATGCGGCGCAAAGGGAAAGTCGGGCAGGGCGGCAAAGCGTTCCTCTGGCGTGCGATAGACTTGCATGATCCCCTTTCCCCCGTTGTGTTTTGTGGCATCATGGCGCGCAAACACGGGGCAGGGAAGGGGATCGGCATGGGTTTTGCCAAATGGTATGATGAACACGTGGTGCCGCGCTTCATTCAGTGCGCCTGTTCATCGCCGACGATCATGAAGATGCGCGAAAAGGTAGTGCCGCTGGCCAGTGGCAAGGTGTTCGAGATCGGCTGTGGCGGCGGGATCAACCAGCCGCTCTATGACCATGGGAAAGTGACCTCGTTTTCAGGTATGGACCCATCGACCAAAGGGCTGGACTACACGCGCGAGGCGGTGGCGAACTCGGGCTGGCAGGCTGACATCCGCCAGGGCTTTGGCGAGGCGATTCCGTTCGAGGATGAAAGTTTCGACACGGTGGTCTGCACTTTCACGCTCTGTTCGGTCTGCGACCAGATGCAAACGGTGCGTGAACTCCGCCGGATCCTGAAGCCGGGCGGGCGGCTGCTCTATGCCGAACACGGCCGCGCACACGATGCCGGGGTGCAGAAGTGGCAGAACCGGATCGAACCGGTCTGGAAGAAGCTGGCCGGCGGTTGCCACCTGACCCGCCCGGTCAGCAGCGCGATTGCGCAGCAGGGCTTTGCCATGAACGTGCTGGGCCAGCGCTATGCCCCGAAAATGCCGCGCTTTGCCGGGTGGATGGAATGGGGCGAGGCGGTTAAGGCGGGGTGATGCCGCCAATCTTACGTTTGTTTTCCGCGCTGGCGTTGCTGCTTGTTCTGTCCGGCTGTGTCGCCTTTCACAGCCTGCCCGCGCGCGACTACACCGAGCCCCCGCCGCCGGGGGTGGTGCGGATCGTGTTCGACGAGAATGGCGACCCCTGGCCGCTGGACGCCGATCCGGCAGCCCTGGCGCTGCTGCCCGCCGATCTCGACAAACAGCGCCACTTCGGCCTGGCCAAGGGGCTGGCCAAGGCACGCCAACCCTATGACCGTGAGGCAATCCTGGCCGAAGCAGCGCGGCGGATAGCGCCGCAAGGCCGGGTCGTCGTGCTGATCAAGGGGTTCAACAACAGCTTCGGCA
Organism: Novosphingobium sp.; assembly: GCF_041905565.1. Taxonomy (GTDB): domain Bacteria; phylum Pseudomonadota; class Alphaproteobacteria; order Sphingomonadales; family Sphingomonadaceae; genus Novosphingobium. Next base: position 76,663 of record NZ_JAYRKX010000002.1, read on the forward strand.
GCTTCCGGGGCAAATTCGCCGCGACGCGGCAGTGGCTGGGCGAACAGGGGGCCGTCCCGGAACAGCGCTACGTCGAAGTCTATTGGGATGCGCTGCACCGTGCCGGGGGCAAGGTCCCCTATCCGGTCGGACTGTTCCCTCGTGCGCGCGGCAATGCCGAGCGGATGGCGCAATGCGGCCTGCGTGACCTGCTGGCGCGGTTCCGGCAAGGAACCGAAGTCAGCATTGTCGGGCATAGCCTGGGCGGGGCTGCGGCCCTCGATGCGGTAACGGAACCGGCCAAGGGCTGGGCGGCGATGCGCTGTTCCGGCGGCAGGAAGCCGCCGCCAGTCCCGGCGAACCTGTCGGACGTGCGGATTGCGGCCTTTGCCCCGGCGGTCGGTGGCGGGCAGTTGGGGATCGGGCGCGAACCGCTGGATCCGGCCCGGTTCACGGCCCTATCCCGGCTCTACGTCGCATGGAACCCGCGCGATCCTGCGGTTACCAAGCACGGCAAGGGCCTGAACCTGCCCGATACGCTGGGCGGAGATACCCGGCTTGGCGGCAATCGGGATTTCATTGCGCGGACCACGGCTGCTTTCGGCAAGGGCGCGACCAGCACACTGTTCCAGTCGCTCGAATTCAGCCAGCCGAGCCACGAACTCGCGACCTATCTGGCCGATCGTGACCGGGCTGCCTGCGTCCTGTGGGCGGCAAAAGTGCTGCCCGACAAGCCGGACGGATGCGCGCTGGAGCGGTAGGGCTATGCCCCCGGCGTAAACACCTTCGCGCCGCCCTGCGCCCATGCCATCAACGCATCGGTGCGCTGCTTCGCCCCATCGGGATCGGTTTCCAGCGCCGGGATCGCATCGACGATCCGGGCGAAGTGCGCCGCCAGCATGTCCTTCGTTTCGGGATAGGGGATGATGTAGAGCGCCTTGTCGCGGATCCCCTGCATGATGTGCGCGGCCAGCACTTCGGGTTCCATCCCGTGCTGGTAGATCGAATGGAGCGAGGCGATCGCCTCCGGCCCTTCGACATAGCCGCTGTCGCCATACTGGGCGCTGCGGGTCAGCGTGGCTTCGGCAATGTTCGACTTGATGTTGGCGGGGCACACCACCGATACGCCGATGTCGTACTTTTCAAGCCCCTGGGCATAGCCTTCCATCAGGTTGATGACCGCCGCCTTGGCCGCCGAATAGGGCCCGGCCAGCGCTGAGCCGGTGAACCCGCCAAGCGAGGCCACGGTGACCACGTGGCACGGCTTGCCGCTGGCGATCATGCGCGGCACGAAGGTCACCATGCCGTTGACCACGCCGCCCAGGTTGACCCCGATCAGCCAGTCGAAATCGCCATAGGTGGTCTTTTCGATCGGTCCGAAATTGTTGACCCCGGCGGTGTTGAACAGCAGCGTCGGGGCCTGGCCGAACACGTGCTCCACCTCGTCCGCGGCGGCGGCATAGGCGGCGCGGTCGGTAATATCGAGCTGGATGCCGTGGCATTCGATTCCTTCGCCGCGCAGTGTGGCCAGCGCTTGGTCCACCGCATCCTGGCGGATATCCGCGATCACCACCTTGCACCCGGCGCGGCCGAACACCTTGGCCTGGCCCAGCCCCGCGCCCGAAGCGCCGCCGGTGATGAAGGCCACCTGGCCCGTGAAGTCCTGCATCGTGCTCTCCCGTATCTGCTTTGGGCAGCAATTTGGCGGGCCAAGGCGGATTCGGCAAGCAGCAATCTTACCGATTGTTAGAAAGTGCGGGTCTCGCCCACTTTCAGGATCCAGGCGTTGCTTTCGCCATACTGCTGTTCCAGCGCGGCGCGGCGGAAGCGTTCGGGGGCTTCGAACGGGTCTTCCGGGGTCAGCATGATGCTGCCCCAATGCATGCCGATGGTCCGAGCCGCGCCGATGTCGCGGGCGATGGCGATCGCTTCCTCGGGGGTGGCGTGGCTTGCCTCCATGATCACGCGCGGTTCGTAGGCGCCGATCCCGATCAGGGCGAGGTCGAACGGCCCGGCGCGCTGGCCGATCTCGCGGAACACTTCGCCATAGCCGGTGTCGCCGCCGAACCAGACCTTCCGTTCGCTGCTGGCCAGCGCAATGCTGGCCCACAGCGTCTTGTCCCGGTCGAACGGCCCGCGCCCGGAAAAGTGCACGGCCGGTAGCGCGGTGACGGTCAGGCCGTCCAGCGTCCAGGCCTGCCACCAGTCGAGCTCGATCACCGTTTGATAGCCCTGCCGGCGCAGCAGAGCGCCGACCCCCAGCGGACAGACCACCGGAGTTTCTGCCCGCCAGCGATAGGCTCGCAGCGCAGCGAGGTCGATGTGGTCGTAATGGTTGTGGCTGATGACGATCGCGTCGAGCCGGGGCAGCTGCGCCGCCGACACGGCAGCGGGCAGGAAGCGCTTTGGCCCCAGCCCGAATGGACCTGCCGTGCGGCTGAGATAGGGATCGGTCAGCACCAGCTTGCCGCCGATGCGCAGCGCGAAGCAGGCATGGCCCAGCCAGCACACCGCGTTTTCGGGCAGGGCGGCCAGGTCCGGCGTGCCGGGCAGGGCGAGGTCGGGGGGCAGGGCGGGCAAGCGCGCCACGCGCATGTCCCACAGCAGGAACTTGAGGTAATCGCGCAAGGTCGCGCGGCGGCGCGGGCTGCCCGGCGGATTGCGAAACCCGCCGCCGGGCCGGTGATGCGCGGGGCGCAGCTCCGGACCGGCGACGGGTTCAGGCATTCAGCAGGCGCTTATTCGCCGAAGGTGCGCTGCCACCAGCCGCGGCGCGGCGCGGCAGGTTCTTCTTCCGCAGCCGGAGCTTCAGCGGATTCGGCTTTGGCAGGTGCCTCGGCTTCGGCAGCGGCGGGTGCTTCGGCCGGGGCTTCCTCGGCGGCAGGCACTTCAGCCGGAGCTTCGGCTTCGACCTTCTTCTTGCGGGTCCGCTTGGGCTTGGCCGGAGCTTCCTCGGCGGCAGCCTCGACCGGTGCTTCGGCTTCGACCGCTGTTTCGGCGGGGGATTCGGCTTCAGCCTTCTTCTTGCGGGTGCGCTTCGGCTTGGCCGGGGCTTCCTCGGCGGCAGCTTCAGCCGGTGCTTCGGCTTCGACCACGGCTTCGGCGGGCACTTCGGCTTCGGTCTCGACCTTCTTCTTGCGGGTGCGCTTCGGCTTGGCCGGGGCTTCCTCGGTCACCGGCGCTTCAGCGGCGACTTCGGCCTCGACCGTGGCTTCGGCGGCTTCAGCCGCTACCTCGTCGGCGCCGTCCGCAGCGGCTTCGTCGCCGCCCTCGGTGCCTTCGCCTTCGCCGCGACCACGGCCACCACGCCGGCGGCGACCACGGCGGCGACGCTTGCGCGGTGCTTCGCCATCCTCGCCACGTTCATCGCCCGAAGCTTCGCCGCCGTCTTCATCGGCGTCGTCACTTTCGCCTTCGCCTTCGCCGGCTTCGTCGCTGGCTTCGCCGCGATCTTCACGCTCGTCGCGATCGCGTCCACCCCGGCGGCGGCGCTTGCGGCGGCGCTTGCCGCGCGCATCGTCGTCTTCGGCGCGTTCTTCGGCTTCGAACTCTTCCTCTTCCTCGATCACCTCGTCGTCATCTTCCTCGATGGCGATGGGTTCGAAGCGGGGGACGAATTCGGGGCGCGGACCGGACGAGCCGACGCGCATCTTGGCGCCTTCGTTCTCGCCCTCGGGCAGCACTTCGACGCGCACGCCATAGCGTTCCTCGATCTCGGACAGATCGGCGCGCTTGGCGTTGAGCAGGTAGACTGCCGCTTCGGTGCTGGCATAGAGCGAGATGATCGAGCCCTTGCCCTTGGCAGCTTCGTCCTCGATCAGGCGCAGCGCGGACAGGCCGGCGCTGGATGCGGTGCGAACCAGGCCGGTGCCGTCGCAGTGCGGGCAGCCGCGCGTGGTCGCTTCCAGCACGCCGGTGCGCAGGCGCTGGCGGCTCATCTCCATCAGCCCGAACGAGCTGATCCGGCCGACCTGGATGCGGGCGCGGTCGTTCTTGAGCGCGTCCTTCATCGCCTTTTCGACCTTACGGACGTTGGAGTTGTACTCCATGTCGATGAAGTCGATCACCACCAGGCCCGCCATGTCGCGCAGGCGCAGCTGCCGGGCGATTTCGCGCGCGGCTTCCAGGTTGGTGTTGAGCGCGGTCGCCTCGATCCCGTGTTCCTTGGTCGAACGGCCCGAGTTGATGTCGATCGAAACCAGTGCTTCGGTCGGGTTGATGACGATGTAGCCGCCGCTCTTCAGCTGGACGACCGGGTCGTACATCGCGGTGAGCTGATCCTCGGCGCCATAGCGCTGGAACAGCGGCACCGGGTCGGCATACTGCTTCACCCGCTTGGCGTGGCTGGGCATCAGCAGCTTCATGAAGTCGCGCGCGGCGCGGTAGCCGTGCTCGCCCTCGACCACCACTTCCTCGATGTCGCGGTTGTAGATGTCGCGGATCGCGCGCTTGATCAGGTCGCTGTCCGAATGGATCAGCGCCGGGGCAACCGACTTCAGCGTGTTTTCGCGGATCTCGTCCCACAGGCGGGCCAGGTAGTCGAAGTCGCGCTTGATCTCGGTCTTGGTGCGCGACAGGCCGGCGGTGCGGACGATGCAGCCCATCGACTTGGGCAGGTCCATTTCCGAGATGATCGACTTGAGGCGCTTGCGGTCCGAGGCCGAGCTGATCTTGCGGCTGATGCCGCCGCCGTGGCTGGAGTTCGGCATCAGCACGCAGTAGCGGCCCGCGAGGCTGAGGTAGGTGGTCAGCGCCGCGCCCTTGTTGCCGCGTTCTTCCTTGACCACCTGGACTAGCAGCACCTGACGGCGCTGGATCACGTCCTGGATCTTGTAGCGGCGACGCAGCGCCATGCGCTTGGCGCGCAGCTCGTCGGCTTCCTTGGCGTGGCCCTTGTTGCCGCCCTGACGGCGGCGCCCGCGGCGCCCGCGGCGATCTTCGCCGGCTTCGCTTTCGGCGGCTTCCTCGCCCTCGTGGTCGAACGCGTCCTCGACGTGGCCGTCCTCGATCGTGGCGACCTCGTCCTTTTCGGCGGTGTCGACTTCGGTCACGCCGCCGAATTCGTTGTCGTGGTGATCGTGGCTGGTGCCAGCCAGTTCATCGGCCAGGGTTTCGCCCAACTCGTCGTCGCCGACGAAGTCTTCCTCACCCTCGGCGATGGCGCGCAGCGCGGCCTCTTCCTCGGCGTGGGCGGCTTCTTCGGCGAGCAGTGCCTCGCGGTCTTCCTTGGGGATCTGGTAGTAGTCGGGGTGGATTTCGCTGAATGCCAGGAAGCCGTGGCGATTGCCGCCAAAGTCGACGAAGGCCGCCTGCAGCGACGGTTCGACGCGGGTTACCTTGGCGAGATAGATGTTGCCTTTGATCTGCTTGTGTTCAGCGGATTCAAAGTCGAATTCTTCAATCCGGTTGCCCTTGAGCACCGCCACCCGGGTTTCTTCCTGGTGGCGCGCATCGATTAGCATGCGCTGGGTCATTAAGTATTCTCCGTGCGCGCCGCCGGGGTGCCGCCTGCGAGAGGGGGCGACCAGCCAGGCTGGCGCGGATCTGTGCGGAACGACCGCGCGCGGCCGGAACGGGTCCGGCACCGCGAGCGGAGGTATCTAAAAAGCCGGGGCGATCCTTCGCGCCGGCGGCGTGGTGCGTGTCTGCAAGGATGAAAAGGCGCGGCGAAACCGAACGCGCGGACGCAGCCTGCATTGCCGCAAGCCCGTGGGGCAGCGGCAAACGGGACGGCGAAAAACTCTTCATTCCAGCATCAACCTGTGTGACCCCGGGCGAAGCTGCCCGGAATTCTCCCCCGGAGGTTTGTTCTGGCCCGCCTGCAACAGTGCTGGCGGGCGTGGTTGCCCCGGTGATCTCAAGTGCTAGCACCGCTTGGCGCTGGCGGCAAGTTGGTAAGAACCCGATGGGTAACCTTAGCGAAACAATTGCGCATTGGCGCGGTCACTTATAGTCAGGCGCGCAGATGCGTCGCGCCCTGCTGATCCTGGTTCTGTTTCTTGCCCCGCTGGGGGTGTTCGCGGCGATGGTCGCGGCAGACCGCATGTTTGGCGCACCCGGGCGCGGCTATGACTATGTCGTCAGGGTCGACCTGCCGCAGGGCGAGCGCTCGCTCGGCCTGCCCCGGATCGAGGGACCGCTCGATGCTGGCCGGCCGCTGGTGGTGATCGATGCCGGGCACGGCGGCAAGGATCCCGGCGCGGGCACTGGCCAGATCCGCGAAAAGGACCTGACCCTGGCGCTGGCCAAGGCGCTGCGCGACGAATTGCTGGCCGGGGGCGGGATCCGCGTGGCGCTGACCCGCGATGACGACACTTACCTGGTTCTGCCCGAACGCAGCGCCATTGCCCGCCGCCTGGGGGCGGACCTGTTCATTTCGATCCATGCCGACAGCACCGAAAGCGCGAATGGCGCGAGCGGCGCCACGGTCTATACCCTGTCGGCCAAGGGCAGCAACGAAGCGGCCGAAAAGATCGCCGCGCGCGAAAACGCGGCGGACGAGATCAACGGGGTACGGATCAAGGAGCAGAGCGAGGCGGTCAGCGCGATCCTGGTCGACCTGTCGCAGCGCGAGACGCAGGCCCGCTCGGAGGAATTCGCCCGCCTGATCCTGCGCGAAGGGCAGGGCCGCCTGCCGTTCCGCGAACGCTCCGAGCAATCGGCCGCCTTCGCCGTGCTGAAAGCGCCCGACCTGCCCTCGATCCTGTTCGAAAGCGGCTACATCAACAACCCGGAGGATGCGGCCCGCCTGTCCTCGGCCGAAGGGCGCGCCACATTCGCCGGGATCGTCGGCAAGGCGGTGCGGGCCTATTTCGCGCGCCAGTCTCAAGGCGGCGCAGGTGGCTAGGAACGCTCTCTTTCCCATGCTAGTGCCCGGCCCGAGATGACCGATCCCGACGCGCCAGAATCCGTCCACCTGCGCATCCGCCGCGAAGCGCGCGGCCTGCTGACCTGGCTGCGCGAACACCCGCTGGGCGATTGGTCGCGCGAAAAATGGCGCACCAGCCAGTTGTTCCGCATCGCCGGGTACGCCTTGGCCGCGCTGGTCGCCTTCAACTTGCTGCTGTGGGCCACGGTCACGCGCAACCTGCCCTCGGCCGACAGCCTGCTGACCTACCAGCCGCCGTTGCCGACCATGGTGCGCGGCGTGAACGGCGAGATCGTCTATTCCTATGCCCGCGAACGGCGGGTGCAGCTGCGCTTCGTCGATTTGCCCAAACCGCTGATCAACGCCTACCTTTCGGCCGAGGACAAGACCTTCTGGACCCATGGCGGGGTCGATTACACGGGCCTCGCCGGGGCAGTGGTCGACTATGTGGCCAAGCTGGGTTCGGGCAACCGCGCCCGCGGCGGGTCGACCATTACCCAGCAGGTCGCCAAGAACATACTGATCGGCAACGAATATTCGGTCACCCGCAAGCTCAAGGAAATGATCCTGGCGCGGCGTATCGAAAGCGTGCTGAACAAGCAGCAGATCCTCGAACTCTATCTCAACGAAATCCCGCTCGGCCGGCAAAGCTTCGGCGTCCAGGCCGCCGCGCGCGCCTATTTCAACAAGGACGTCGCCGAACTGCAACTGCACGAGGCGGCGTTCCTGGCGATCCTGCCCAAGGCGCCCGAAACCTATGGCCGTGCCAAGTATGCCGAGCAGGCGCTGGAACGGCGCAACTGGGTGCTCGAGCAGATGGTCAAGAACGGCTACCTCGACGTCGCGACTGCCGCCCAGGCCAAGTCCCAGCCGCTGGGCCTCCAGCCACGCCATGCCGATGCCTATGATCCCTCGGTCGGCTATTTCGTCGAGGAAGTGCGCCGGCGCCTGATCGACAAGTACGGCGAAAATGCCGAAGACGGCCCGAACAGCGTCTATGCCGGCGGGTTGTGGGTGCGCACCTCGCTCGATCCGCAGCTGCAGAAGGCGGCGCAGGACGCGCTGCGCACCGGGTTGATGCGCTATGGCGGCGGGCGGGGCTGGCACGGCCCGGTGGCCCACGTCGATCTCGACAAGGACAACTGGCAAAGCCAGCTGGTCACGCTCAACAAGTCGATCGATTACCAGGACTGGCGGATCGGCATGGTCGTCGCGCGCAGCGGCAGTCAGGCAACGATCGGTTTTGCCGATGGCAAGACCGCGCCGTTGGTCGGCCTGCCCGACGCGATCAAGCCGGGCGACCTGACGGCCGCCGCGCCGCAGGGCAACGCCTGGGTGGTCAAGGTCATTCCCGAAGTGTCGGGCGGCATGGCGGTGCAGGATCCACGCTCGGGCCGGGTGCTGGCGATGCAGGGCGGGTTCGACGCCGGGCTGGGCAGCTTCAACCGCGCCACCCAGGCGATGCGCCAGCCCGGATCGACGATCAAGCCGTTCGTCTATGGCACCGCACTTGATTACGGCATGACCCCGTCGAGCGAAGTGCTGGACGGCACCTTCTGCGTCTATCAGGGCGCCTCGCTCGGCCAGAAGTGCTTCAAGAACTTCGACAACCGCGCCGGAGGCGGCACCCACACGATGCGCTGGGGGCTGGAACAGTCGCGCAACCTGATGACCGTGCGGATCGCCAACGATACCGGCATGGACCACGTGGTTGATACGATCGGCCGGGTCGGGATTGGCAAATATCCGCCCTACCTGTCGTTCGCGCTGGGCGCCGGTGAAACCACGGTGCTCCAGATGACCAACGCCTATGCCGCGCTGGCCAACAACGGGGTGCAATACGAACCCAGCATGATCGACTATGTCCAGGACCGTTCGGGCAAGGTGATCTGGCGCGCCGATACGCGGCGTTGCACCACCTGCAACATGGCGGAATGGGACGGCAAGCCGATGCCGCGCATGGGCACGCGGGGCAAGCAGGTGATGGATCCGCGTACCGCTTACCAGGTGGTGCACATGCTGGAAGGCGTGGTCACGCGTGGTACGGCGGTGGTGCTGTCGGACCTGGGCCTGCCGCTGTTCGGCAAGACCGGCACCACATCCGGCCCGACCAACGTGTGGTTCGCGGGCGGATCGCAGGACATCGTCGGCGCGGTCTATCTCGGCTATGATCAGCCGCGTTCGTTGGGCGGCTATGCCCAGGGCGGTACTTTCGCCGCGCCGATCTTCAAGCAACTGGTCCAGCAGACCCGCAATCGCTGGAGCAGCGTGCCGTTCGTTGCGCCGCAGGGGATCCACATGGTCAAGGTTGACCGGGTCACCGGCAAGCGCGTGTTCGGCGGCACGCCGGGGGCTGAGGCGAAAAGCTCGCTCATCTGGGAAGCGTTCAAGCAGGACAGTGAGGCCAAGCGCACCACCCGCCAGGATGAGCTTGCCTCGCAGCGCGACCAGTTGATCGCGGCGCTGCGCCGCGGCAGCGCGGCCAAGGCCAAGGCGGATGAAGCCGGTGGCGAAAGCGCGGGCGAGGGTGGGGCCTCTCCGCCGCCGATCGCGGCCGATCCTTCGATCCTCAACCAGTAGGAAGCTCTGGACAAGCGCGGCGGAGCGGCGCATTTCTTGCGAATGACTCGCATCCTGCCCCTCGCGCTTGCCGCCGCTGCCGCCCTGATCGTTCCCGCCGCCGCTACGGCTGAATTGCCGGTCGGCGCCAAGGCCCCCGGCTTTGCCACCCAGGGAGCGCTGGCGGGCAAGGCGTTCGGCTTCAACCTCACCGCCGCGCTGCGCAAGGGGCCGGTGGTGCTCTATTTCTATCCCAAGAGCTTTACCCAGGGCTGCACCCTCGAAGCGCACGCCTTTGCCGAGGCGATGGACGATTTCCAGAAGGCCGGGGCAACGGTGATCGGCCTGTCGGCGGACGATCTGGAAACCCAGAAGAAGTTCTCGACCGAGCATTGCCGCGACAAGTTCCCGGTGGCGATTGCCACTCCGGCGATCATCCAGGCCTACCAGGTGCAACTGAAGAAGCCCGACGGCGCGCTGCTGCCGATGACCTCGCGCACCAGCTATGTCATCGGCCGGGACGGGCGGATCAAGCTGACCTACACCAACATGGACTACAAGGATCACGTCAAGCAGTCGCTGACCGCGGTGCGGGCGCTGAAGGCGCGGCCCAAGGGCTGAAACTGTCCCGTTGCATGACAGTTTAAATCAAGGCCTTGCAATAAGTTAGGTCAGGAGCAGGGTCTGCCCTCCAACCACAGGGGGCTGACATGCTAGGTCGCATCGCCATTACTGCCGCACTCGTCCTGGCGCCGCTTGCCGCCAGCGCGCAGACCGCGCCGATTTCGAAAACGATCACTCTGACCTATACCGGCACGGTCACGCAAAGCGCCGCGGACACGATCATGATCCGCCAGCCCGATGGCTCGCTGACGCGCTACACCGGGCCGCTGCCGGACTTTCCCTACAAGACTGGCGATCAGGTCTCGATCAGCTTCAACGCCACGGTCCCGACCCGCGCCTTTTACGATAGCGGGGTCTATCAGGGGCAACTCGCGGCGGATGGAATTTACCGGATCGGCGTCAGTTCACCGTTTTACAACGGGGGTACCACGCCTGGCGGGGTCGGCAATTCGACCGCGGCGGACATTACCGGGGCAATCAATCCCGCGCTCAATTCCGGGCAGCCGACCAATACCCGCATGACGATCGTCTACGATTACAACGCCGACAGCTATTCGATCGTGGGTGCGGGCGATTTCGCATCGGGGGCCTATGCCGGGCCGGGCTACATCTACAATGCGGCAACCACGCAATATGTCGGGTGTACCGGCGGCGCAGCCTGCACCACTTATGCCGGAGCCGATCCCATCCTGTTCCAGCTAAGGCAGAACGCCGATGGTTCGCTGGGGACCGGCAATATCGGCGTGATGTCGACCGACCTGACCAGCGGGACGGGCACCGGGTTCTTCAGTCTGCTGTTCAGCGGGGGCTGGAACCTGCCCACGTTCGGCGGCGGGGGCGGGCCGACCCCCGTGCCCGAGCCGGGCATGCTGGGGCTGATGGCAGGCGCCTTTGCCGTGCTGCCGCTGCGTCGCGCGCTGCGCCGCAAGCCCGCCTGACGCGGGGACGCCCCCTTTACTTTGCGCGCGATCCGGCTAGGGCGCTCTCTCCCGAATTTGCGGAGTGATTTCCATGCGTGCCGAAGGGCAGGCCCATATCGACCGGATCGAAGCCGCGCTGGCGCTGGTGCGCAAGTTCCTTGACTGGGACCGCGCGCTGCGCCGGCTCGACGAACTCAACGCGCGGGTCGAGGACCCCAAGCTGTGGGACAATCCCAAGGAAGCCGAAGCCGTGATGCGCGAACGCCGCCGCCTCGAAGCAGCGGTGGGCACGGTCCAGGGCATCGCCAAGGAAATGGCCGACGCCGTCGAATACGTCGAACTGGGCGAAATGGAAGACGATGAGGACACGGTGAACGAAGGTCTGGCCGCGCTCGCCGCGCTGGCCGATCGCGCCGATGCCGACAAGGTCCAGGCGCTGCTGGCCGGCGAGGCCGACGCCAACGACGCCTACCTTGAAGTTCACGCGGGCGCGGGCGGCACCGAAAGCCAGGACTGGGCCGAAATGCTCCAGCGGATGTACACCCGCTGGGCGGAACGCCACGGCTACAAGGTTGAACTGGTCGACTACCATGCGGGCGAACAGGCCGGGATCAAGAGCGCGACGCTGATGATCAAGGGCGAAAACGCTTATGGCTATGCCAAGACCGAAAGCGGCGTCCACCGCCTGGTCCGGATCAGTCCCTATGACAGTTCGGCCCGGCGCCACACCAGCTTCAGCTCGGTCTGGGTCTATCCGGTGATCGACGATGACATCGACATCGAGATCAACCCGGCCGACCTCAAGATCGACACGTACCGTGCCTCGGGCGCGGGCGGGCAGCACGTCAACACCACCGATTCGGCGGTGCGCATCACCCACGTGCCCAGCGGGATCATCGTTGCCAGTCAGAACGACCGCAGCCAGCACAAGAACCGCGCCACCGCGATGAACATGCTGAAGGCACGCCTGTACGAGGCTGAACTGGCCAAGCGCGAGGCGGAAGCCAGCGGTGAATACCAGTCCAAGACCGAGATTGGCTGGGGTCACCAGATCCGCTCCTACGTGTTGCAGCCCTATCAGCTGGTCAAGGACCTGCGCACCGGCGCCACTTCGACCTCGCCCGATGATGTGCTAGACGGGGCCCTGGATCCTTTCATGGCCGCCGCGCTGGCCCAGCGCGTGACGGGTGAAAAGGTGCAGGTGGAGGATGTCGATTGAGGCCACTGGCCGCCGCATTGCTGACCTTGCTGACGCTGGCGGGCTGCACCGCCGCTAGCGATCCCGACGCTGACCGCCCGGCCACCGCGCGCGAGTTTCCCCGCGCCTGGCGCTCCGTCTCCGCACTTGGCGGCAAGGAAGCCGCCAGCGAGGACCAGCGCGACAACCTGGGCGAAGCCGAAGTGGTGATGGACCTTGCCCGGATTGGTGAAGGCACCACCGTGGCCGACATCGGCGCGGGCGAAGGCTATTACACCGTGCGTCTGGCCGAACGGGTCGGCGCAAAAGGCCGCGTCCTGGCCGAGGACATCGACCCCGGCGCGATCAAGCGCCTGGGCGAGCGGGTGGTGCGCGAGCGGCTCGACAACGTCTCGATCAAGACCGGCACGCCCGACGATCCGCGCCTGCCGGACAATTCGTTCGACCGCATCTTCCTGGTCCACATGTACCACGAGGTCGGCGAACCCTATGCCTTCCTGTGGCGGCTGCGCCCGGCGCTGCGCCCCGGCGGGCAGGTGATCGTGGTCGATGCCGACCGGCCGACCGACCAGCACGGCATGCCGCCGGAGCTGCTATTCTGCGAATTTCAGGCAGTGGGCTTTCGCTTGGTCGAATTTGTCCGTAAGCCGGAACTCAAGGGCTATTATGCGCAGTTCGAGGCTTCGGGCGACCGGCCCGATCCTGCTGCGATCAAGCCGTGCAACACAGCCAAGGGAAAGACGGGGACGTAATGAGTTTCAAGGGGTTGAAGCCGATCCTTTACGGCGGGCGCGAAGTGTGGCCGTTGGTCGAAGGTGGCAAGGGCGTGGCGGTTTCGAACCATGCCAGCTCGGGCGCGTGGGCAGCGGCCGGGGGCATCGGGACGGTCAGCGCGGTCAATGCCGACAGCTATGACCCCGATGGCAAGATTGTTCCCCAGATCTATGACGGCCTGACCCGCAAGGAACGCCACGAACAGCTGGTCCAGTTCGGGATCCGGGGTGGGGTGGAACAGGTCCAGCGCGCGCATGAGATTGCGGGCGGCAAGGGCGCGATCAACATTAACGTGCTGTGGGAAATGGGCGGCGCGCAGCAGATCCTGGAAGGGGTGCTGGAACGCACCCAGGGACTGGTCACCGGGGTGACCTGCGGCGCGGGCATGCCCTACAAGCTGTCGGAAATCGCGGCGCGGTTCAACGTCCACTACCTGCCGATCATCAGTTCTGCCCGCGCGTTCCGCGCGCTGTGGAAGCGCGCCTATCACAAGGTCGCGGACCTGATGGCCGCCGTGGTCTATGAAGATCCGTGGCTGGCCGGCGGCCACAACGGCCTGTCCAACGCCGAAGATCCGCGCCAGCCGCAGGATCCCTATCCGCGCGTCAAGGCGCTGCGCGACACGATGCGCGCCGAAGGCATTGCGGACAGCGTGCCGATCGTGATGGCCGGCGGTGTGTGGTTCCTGCGTGACTGGAACGACTGGATCGACAACCCGGAACTGGGCCAGATCGTGTTCCAGTTTGGCACCCGCCCGTTGCTGACGCAGGAAAGCCCGATCCCGCTGGCGTGGAAGGACCACCTGCGCACGCTGGAGCCGGGCGACGTGCTGCTGCACCGTTTTTCGCCCACCGGCTTCTACAGCTCGGCAGTGCGCAATCCGTTCCTGCGCAACCTTGAAGCGCGCTCGGAACGCCAGATCCCCTATTCCAAGGTCGAGGCGGGCGAACACACCGCGCGGCTTGATGTCGGGGTGGGCAACAAGAACTACTGGGTGGCCCCGGCCGATCTGGAACGCGCCCGCGCCTGGGTGGCAGCCGGTTTCAAGGAAGGGCTGCGCACCCCCGACGACACGATCATCTTCGTCAGCGAGGATGAGCGCGCGGTGATCCAGAAGGACCAGAAGGACTGCATGGGCTGCCTGTCGCACTGCGGGTTCTCGGCGTGGAAGGACCACGACGATTACACCACGGGCTATCTGGCTGATCCGCGCAGCTTCTGCATCCAGAAGACCCTGCAGGAGATCGCCCACGGCGGGCCGATCGACCAGAACCTGATGTTTGCCGGCCACGCCGCGTTCAACTTCAAGACCGACCCGTTCTATTCGAACAACTTCACCCCCACGGTGAAGCAGCTGATCGACCGGATCCTGACCGGCGACTGAGCGCGGTCAGCCAGCGGCGCGCGGGTCTTCGCCATGGGCGTTGGACCCGGCGCTGCCCGGCAGCAGGCATAGCGCCACGACCGCAAGGTTGGTGAGGATCGCCAGCCAGTCGAGCGGCCAGAGCAGGGGATCGAGCGACAGGTTCGCCTCGATCCCGCCAAGCACACCGGCAATCCCGCGCACCAACGGCAGGGCCAGTCCCGGCAGCGCCAGCCAGGCCAGCGCGCCGCTGCGTCCGCTGTCATGGCAGCGCCGCGCCAGCAGAGTGAGGAAGGGAAGGGTGAGTAGGGCGCCGATCGCCAGGTCGGCCTGCCGGGGCAGATCGCGCCCGGCCACGGCTTCGCCCAGTGACAGCGCCAGCGGCACCAGCCACAGCGCGGTCACGGCATAGATCACCACATCGGTGCGGCGCGCCCGGCCACGGATCGTGAAACTGCGGCGCAGGACCCCGCCCAGGGTGGGGACGAAGCCCGGATAGGCAAAGGGCAGTGTGCCCCCGGCCAGGTCCGGCTTAGTCAAATTCCCAGGCCCGTTCGCCGTGGCTGGCCAGGTCCAGCCCCTCGCGCTCGTCGTCCTCGCTGACCCGCATCGGCATGATCAGGCTGACCAGCACCGCGATCAGTGCGCTGGCCACCGCCGACCAGATTGCCACCACGCCCACGCCAACAAACTGCGCCGCCAGCTGCGACACCATGGTCTTGCCTTCGGCATAGCCGGTGCCGCCGAAGCCGGGTGCCATGAACACGGCCAGCAGGATCGAACCGATCATCCCGCCGACCCCGTGGACGGCGAACACGTCGAGCGAATCGTCAATCTTGAGCCGCGCCTTGACCACCTGGATCATCGGATAGCAGACCGAGGCGGCAGCCACCCCCATCAGGATCGCCCCGCCCGGTGAAATGAACCCGGCCGCCGGGGTGACCGTGGCCAGACCCGCAACCGCGCCGGTGGCAAAGCCGACGCTGGTCGGCTTGCCCACGGTGAAGCGTTCGATCAGCAGCCAGACCAGCGCCGCGGTGCAGGCCCCGACATGGGTATTGATGATCGCACTGGCCGCATCGTCGTTGGCGGCGAGCGCCGAACCGCCGTTGAAGCCGAACCAGCCGACCCACAGCAGCGCCGCGCCGGCCATGGTCAGCGAGGGGGCATGCGGCAGCATCAGCGTGCGCGGAAAGCCCTGGCGCTTGCCCAGCAGGGCGGCGACGACCAGCGCCGAAACCCCGGCGGTGGTGTGGACCACGATCCCGCCGGCGAAATCCAGCGTGCCCATTGCGTTCGACAGCCAGCCGCCGCCCCACACCCAGTGCGCGACCGGAGCATAGACCAGCAGGCCCCACAGCGCCGCAAAACCGACCACCCAGCCAAACCGCGCCCGGTCGACCCAGGCCCCGGCCATCAGCGCCGGGGTGATCGCGGCAAAGGTCATCTGGAACAGCGCGAAGCTGCTTTCGGGGATGGTCAGCCCTTCGCGCACGTTGCCAAGGTCAATCAGCATCCACGCGTTGCCCGCGCCCAGCCAGCCGTTGGTGACGTGGCCGAACGCCATGGTGTAGCCGCAGATCACCCACAGCAACGAAGCGACTGCGGCGATCGCGCCGACCTGGACCAGCACGGCGAGGAAATTCTTGGCCCGGACCAGACCGCCATAGAACAGGGTCAGGCCTGGCATGGTCATCATCAGCACCAGCGCCGATGAAATGAGGATCCAGGCGGTGTCGCCGGTATCGGCCACGTCCACCGCGGCATCCTGGGCGAAAGCGGCAACGGGCGTTGCCGCTGCGGCAGCGGTCAGGGCCAAGGCTGAAAAGGTGCGCATCGCGATTATTCTCCCCACGCCTGGAAGGCGCCGATTCCCGTGCCGGGGGGCTTAGGGCAACGATTGCATCGCTGGCAAGGCGCAGGCGACAGGATGTTGCGCCGTGGGACGGTTATGCCCAGCCTTCCAGCACCTGATCGGGCGGGCGGTGGCCGTCCATCCAGAACCGGATGTTGGCGATCACCTTTTCCCCGGCGTGTTCGCGCCCTTCCACCGTGGCGCTGCCCAGGTGGGGCAGGGTAATGACATTGGGCAGGGCGATCAGGCGCGGATCGACCTTGGGTTCGCGCGCGTAGACATCGAGCCCCGCCCCGCCAAGGTGGCCGCTGCGCAGTGCCTCGACCAGCGCTTCCTCGTCGATCAGGTCGCCGCGCGCGGTGTTGATCAGGTAGGCGCCCGGCTTCATCGCGGAGAGCCGCGCGGCGTTGAGCAGGTGGTGCGTGCCGGGGCCGGCGGGGCAGTGCAGGGTCAGCACGTCGGCTTCGGCAAGCAGGCGGTCGAGGTCCGCCTCATAGCGGGCGCCCAGCATCGTCTCGATGCTGGCGGGCAGGCGGTGTCGGTTGTGATAGACCACTTCCATGCCGAAGGCGCGGGCGCGGTGGGCCACGGCCTGGCCGATCCGGCCCATGCCGACGATCCCCAGCCGCTTGCCGCCGATGCAGCGCCCCAGCAGCGTCGAAGGGGCCCAGCCGGTCCACTGGCCATCGCGGACCAGGCGGCTGCCTTCGCCTAGTCGGCGCGGGACTGACAGGATCAGCATCATGGTCAGGTCGGCGGTATCGTCGGTGAACACGCCGGGGGTGTTGGTGACGATGATCTTGCGGGCGCGGGCGGCGGCCAGGTCGATATGTTCGATCCCGGCGCCGAAATTGGCGATCAGGCCCAGCCGGTCCCCGGCTTCGGCGATCATTTCGGCGTCGATCCGGTCGGTCACGGTCGGCACCAGCACATCGGCCCCGCGCATCGCGGCGATCAGCTCGGCGCGGGTCAGTGGCAGGTCGCCAGCGTTGAGCACCACGTCGAACAGTTCGGCCAGCCGCGCCTCGACCGAGGGCATCAGGTGGCGCGTCACCACGACGCGGGGCTTGCCGTGAACGCGGCGGGCCAGGGGGGTATCGGTGACGACGGTCATCGGTTTATCCGCTAGGACTTTGCGGGGGCACGGGTCAAGCGGCTTGAATGGCAGGCGCTGGGCGGCCTATCAGCGACTCATGATGTTTCGTTACCGCACTGTCCTGAAAGGGGCCGCGCTGGCCCTGTCCTGCCTGGTCATGGCGGCACCGGCCAGCGCCGCCGATGATCCCAAGGTGCCCTACTGGGCCTCGATCCGCCCGGACGAGCTGAACATGCGGGTCGGCCCCGGCGAGGAATACCAGATCAACTGGGTCTATCACCGCCCGAACCTGCCGCTGAAAGTGCTGCGCATCAAGGAAGCCTGGCGCTTCGTGCGCGATCCGGACGGGGCGCAGGGCTGGGTCCATTCGCGCTTCCTGACCCGGCGGCGCGGGGGCCATGTGATCGGCAAGGAACCGGCCGACATGCGCGAAAGCGGCGAGCCGGGGGCCAAGCTGCTGTGGCGGCTTGCCCCGGGCGTAACCGGCCTGCTGGGGGACTGCGCCAATGGCTGGTGCGCGTTCACCGTGGGCGAGCGCAAGGGCTATGTCGAGCAAAGCCGCCTGTGGGGCGCGGGCGAGCCCTAGGCCCGCCCGGCCAGTGCTTCAGCGATGGCGACGGAAGTCGCGGCGGTCTTCGCGCAGTTCATGCTTGGCGCGGGCCAAGTCGCGGCGTTCCACCTTGGCGCGCTGCCAGTTGTGGTGGGCCGCGGCGCGGTGCAACTGATGGCGCTCGTGCTTCACCGCCACCCGGTCGCGGTGCAGTTCGGCGCGGGTGGTGTGGGCCTGGGCAACGCCGGGCAGGGCGAGTCCGGCAACGATCAGAATGCCGAGCAGCTTGCGGTTCATGGGGAGCCTCCTTCGTGCGTGGTGCTGCCACCCGCCATTCGGGTGACAGAGGCTGGATAACCCCCTGAAAATGAAGCGACCCGGAACCGACTGGTCAGTTCCGGGTCATTTCTGTCGCAATGTGTCGCGCGTCTGACCGCGCGCCGGTGCTCAGGCCAGTTCGAGCGCGACCGCAGTCGCCTCGCCGCCGCCGATGCACAGCGCGGCGACGCCCTTGGTCTTGCCGTAGGTCTGCAGCGCCGAAATCAGCGTGGCGATGATCCGCGCGCCCGACGCACCGATCGGATGGCCCAGCGCGGTCGCGCCGCCGTGGACGTTGACCTTGTCATGCGGGATGCCCAGGTCCTGCATCGCGAACATGGTGACGCAGGCGAAAGCCTCGTTCACTTCGAACAGGTCGACATCAGCGGCGGTCCAGCCGGCCTTGTCCAGCACCTTCTGGATCGCGGCGACCGGGGCGGTGGTGAACTTGGCCGGTTCGTGCGCATGGGCGGCCATGGCGATGATCCGGGCGACCGGGGCCTGGCCATTGGCCTTGGCCACGCTTTCGCGCGAGATCACCAGCGCCGCAGCGCCGTCCGAGATCGACGAGGCGTTGGCCGCGGTGATCGTGCCGTCCTTGGCAAAAGCGGGCTTGAGCGCGGGGATCTTGTCTGGACGGCCCTTCTTGGGCTGCTCGTCCTCGGTCACCACCACTTCGCCGGCGCGGGTCTTGATCGTCACCGGCACGATCTCGCGCGCGAACTTGCCGTCCTTGGTCGCCGCCTGCGACCGGGTCAGCGAGGCAATCGCGAATTCGTCCTGCGCTTCGCGGGTCAGCTGGTATTCGTCAGCCGTCACCTGCGCGAAGCTGCCCATCGCCCGGCCCGGTTCGTAGGCGTCTTCGAGACCATCGAGGAACATGTGGTCATAGGCCATGTCATGGCCGATCCGCGCGCCCGACCGGTGCTTCTTGAGAATGTAGGGGGCATTGGTCATCGATTCCATGCCGCCGGCAATGGCATAGTCGATGCTGCCCGAAGCCAGCGCTTCGGCACCCATGATGAGGGCCTGCATGCCCGAGCCGCACATCTTGTTGACCGTGGTCGCCTCGACCGACTGGGGCAGGCCGGCCTTCAGTGCCGCCTGGCGCGCCGGGGCCTGGCCCAGGCCAGCCGAGAGCACGCAGCCCATGTAGATACGCTCGATCGCCGCGCCATCGACGCCCGCGCGCTCAACCGCGCCCTTGACCGCGATGGCGCCCAGTTCCGGGGCGGGAACTTCGGACAGTTCGCCCTGCATGCCGCCCATCGGGGTGCGGGCATAGGACAGGATCACGACGGGATCGTTGGCGGAAAAGGTGGCCATGGGTGCGCCTTTCTATCAGCAGAGCCTTGAGTCTCGCGTGGCATAATGTTGCACTGCATCATTGGCAATCGCGCAGATGCGCGGCGGCCGTGCTTGCCAAGCGAGGCGACTTGCGGAACAACAGTGGCAAATTGCAACGGAGGGGACCCGTGTCCGACACTGAAATTGCCCGCCTGCAGCCCGTGCTGGCCAAGCAGCGTGCCGCCTTTACCGCCGCCCTGCCGGAACCGATGTCCGTCCGGCGCGACCGGATCGACCGCGCGATTGCGCTGCTCGTTGATCACAAGGATGCCTTCGCCAAGGCGGTCAGTGCCGATTTCGGCCACCGCAGCATCGAACAGACGCTGATGAGCGACGTCATGCCGTCGGTCAGTGCGCTCAAACATGCGCGCAAGCATTTCGAGGCCTGGTCGCGCGATGACAAGCGGAGGCCCATGTTCCCGCTGGGCCTGATCGGGGCCAGCGCCAAGGTGATGTACCAGCCCAAAGGCGTGGTCGGGGTGATCGCGCCGTGGAATTTCCCCGTAGGCATGGTGATGGTGCCGATGGCGGGCATCCTCGCCGCCGGTAACCGCGCGATGATCAAGCCGAGCGAGTTTACCGAACGCGTCGCCGACCTGTTCGCCGAAGTGGTCCCGCAGTATTTCGACGAGAGCGAAATGGCGGTGTTCACCGGCGGGGTCGAAGTCGGCACGGCGTTCAGCAAGCTGGCCTTCGATCACCTGATCTTCACCGGGGCGACCAGCGTCGGCAAACACATCATGCGCGCGGCGGCTGAAAACCTGGTGCCGGTGACGCTGGAACTGGGCGGCAAATCGCCCACCTTCATTGGCCGCAGCGCCAATAAGGGCCAGGCGGGCGAGCGCATCGCCATGGGCAAGATGATGAATGCCGGACAGATCTGCCTTGCGCCCGATTACCTGCTGGTGGCCAAGGAGCAGGAAGGCGAAGTGATCGACAGCGTCCGCCAGGGCGTTGCGGCGATGTATCCCAGCCTGCTGGCGAACGACGATTACACCTCGGTCGTCAACGGCCGCAATTTCGAGCGGCTGCAAGGCTACCTGGCCGACGCGCGCGAGAAGGGGGCCGAACTGATCGAGGTCAACCCGGCGGGCGAGGACTTCAAGTCGAGCAACGGCAACAAGATGCCGCTGACCATCGTCCGCGGCGTGACCGACGACATGAAGGTCATGCAGGAGGAAATCTTCGGCCCGATTCTGCCGGTGATGACCTATGACAGCATCGACCAGGCGATCGACTATGTGAACGCGCACGACCGGCCGCTCGGGCTCTATTACTTCGGGCAGGACAAGGCCGAGGAGCAAAAGGTGCTCAATCGCACGATCTCGGGCGGGGTCACGGTCAACGACGTGCTGTTCCACAACGCGATGGAAGACTTGCCGTTCGGCGGGGTCGGTCCTTCGGGGATGGGCAATTACCACGGCTTCGACGGGTTCAAGACCTTCAGCCATGCCCGCGCGGTCTATCGCCAGGCCGGGCTGGACGTGGGCAAGCTGTCGGGTTTCAAGCCGCCCTACGGCAAACAGACCCACGCAACCCTGGCGCGCGAACTCAAGAAGTAGGGGCACCGGGGTGCTGGCAGCAGGGCCGGGGCCGTCAGGTCCCGGCCGTGTTGTGTGCGATCTTGTAAGCGAAGCGTATATTTCACCCGGATTTGGCCCTAGCCCCACTTGCGCGTCCGGCCAGTGGGGACTAGGGCGCGCTCATTCCTTGGCAAGGCCGATTCAGGCCCCAGAAAGGCACTGTTTGTGGTCGATCTCTCGCAATACCTGCCGATCCTGATCTTCCTGGGGATCGCCTTCGCCCTGTCGGCGCTGTTCGTGTTCCTGCCGATGGGCGTTTCGCGCCTGACCGGCTCGCACCAGCCCAGCGTCGACAAGAACAGCGAATATGAATGCGGCTTTCCCGCGTTCGAGGATCCGCGCAGCCAGTTTGACGTGCGCTTCTACCTGGTCGCGATCCTGTTCATCGTGTTCGACCTTGAAGCCGCGTTCCTGTTTCCCTGGGCGGTCAGCCTGGGCGAAACGGGCTGGGCCGGGTGGCTGACGATGATGGTCTTCCTGGGCGAACTGGTGATCGCCTTCGCCTATGCGTGGAAAAAGGGAGCTCTGGATTGGGAATGAGCACGCTCGTCAACTCTGCGGGTCAGCCCCTTTCGAGTGGCCAGGCGGTGATCCCGCCTGACCAGGGCTTTTTCAATGACCTCAATTCGGAAGTGCATGACAAGGGTTTCCTTGTCACCAGCACCGAGGACCTGTTCCAATGGGCCCGTACCGGCTCGCTGTGGTGGATGACCTTCGGCCTCGCCTGCTGTGCGGTCGAGATGATCCACGTCAACATGCCGCGCTATGACATGGAACGCTTTGGCGTCGCCCCGCGCGCTTCGCCGCGC
The DNA here is from genome assembly GCF_041905565.1 of Novosphingobium sp. Taxonomy (GTDB): domain Bacteria; phylum Pseudomonadota; class Alphaproteobacteria; order Sphingomonadales; family Sphingomonadaceae; genus Novosphingobium. The sequence goes on from NZ_JAYRKX010000002.1 coordinate 98,506, forward strand.
CAGTCGGACGTGATGATCGTGGCCGGCACGCTGTGCAACAAGATGGCCCCGGCGCTGCGCAAGGTCTACGACCAGATGTCGGAGCCGAAGTACGTCATCTCGATGGGCAGCTGCGCCAATGGCGGCGGCTACTATCACTACAGCTATTCCGTGGTGCGCGGCTGCGACCGGATCGTGCCGGTGGACATCTATGTCCCGGGCTGCCCGCCGACCGCCGAAGCGCTGCTGTACGGCGTGATGCAGTTGCAGCGGAAAATCCGCCGCATCGGCACGATCGAGCGTTGAGGGGCAGGCGATGAGCAAGGTTCTCCATTCCGCCCCGCGCTTCGCCTCGAACGAAGGCGTGCTTGACGCGCTGACCAAGGCGCTCGGCGCCAAGGTTGTCGCGGGCAAGGAAGAACACGGCGAAGTCGTGATCACCGTCGCCCGCGCCGAGGTCGCCAATGCGCTGCGGCAGCTGCGCGACGAGCACGAATACCAGCAGCTGGTGGAAATCGCCGGCGCGGACTATCCGGGCCGGGCTGAACGCTTTGAAGTGGTCTACTGCCTGCTGTCGGTGACCAGGAACCACCGCCTGATCGTCAAGACCACGGCTGCCGAGGATACCCCGGTGCCGACCGTGACCACGATCTGGCCGGTCGCTGGCTGGCTCGAGCGCGAAGTGTTCGACATGTACGGCGTGATCTTCGAAGGCAACACCGACCTGCGCCGGATCCTGACCGACTACGGCTTCGAGGGGCACCCCTTCCGCAAGGATTTCCCGCTGACCGGCTATGTCGAGCTGCGTTATTCCGAAGAAGACAAGCGCGTGGTCTATGAACCGGTCAAGCTGGCCCAGGACCTGCGCCAGTTCGACTTCATGAGCCCGTGGGAAGGCGCGGACTACGTGCTGCCGGGCGATGAAAAAGCCGAGGAGAAGAAGGCATGAGCTTCACCCTCGAGGAATCGCCGACCACCGGCGATGAAGTCATCACCAACTACACGATCAACTTCGGTCCGCAGCACCCGGCGGCGCACGGCGTGCTGCGCATGGTGCTGGAACTCGACGGCGAGATCATCGAACGCGTCGATCCGCACGTCGGGCTGCTGCATCGCGGCACCGAAAAGCTGATCGAAAACAAGACCTACCTCCAGGCGCTGCCTTATTTCGACCGGCTCGACTATTGCTCGCCGCTGGGGATGGAGCACAGCTACGTCCTGGCGGTCGAAAAGCTGCTCAACGTCGAAGTGCCGCTGCGCGGGCAATACCTGCGCGTGCTGTTCGCGGAACTGACCCGCATCTGCAACCACATGCTCAACATGGGGTCGCACGTGATGGACGTCGGTGCGATGACGCCGAACCTGTGGCTGTTCGAAATCCGCGAGGATTGCCTCAACTTCTTCGAACGCGCGTCCGGCGCGCGCATGCACAGCGCCTGGTTCCGCCCGGGCGGCGTCCACCAGGACGTGCCGCAGGCGCTGCTCGACGACATGGCGGTGTGGCTGGACAAGCGCATGCCGACCCTGTTCGAGGACGCGATGAGCCTCGTGATCGACAACCGCATCTTCAAGCAGCGCAATGTCGACATCGCCAAGGTTAGCAAGGAAGACGCGCTGGCCTGGGGCTTCTCCGGCCCGATGATCCGCGCCGCCGGCATTCCGTGGGACCTGCGCAAGAGCCAGCCCTATGATGTGTACGACCGCATGGACTTCGAAATCCCGGTCGGCACCAACTCGGACTGCTATGACCGCTTCATGGTCCGCGTCGAGGAAGTGCGCCAGTCGGCCCGGATCATGCAGCAGTGCCTGCGCGACATGCCCGCCGGCCCGGTCAATTCCGACGACCGCAAGGTTTCGCCGCCCAAGCGCGCGGAAATGAAGCAGTCGATGGAAAGCCTGATCCACCACTTCAAGCTCTACACCGAAGGCTTCCACGTCCCGGCCGGCGAAGTCTATGTCGCCACCGAAAGCCCCAAGGGCGAATTCGGCGTCTATCTCGTCTCGGACGGCAGCAACAAGCCGTACCGCTGCAAGATCCGCCCGACCGCCTTCAGCCATCTTCAGGCGATGGACTTCATGTGCAAGGGCCACATGCTGCCCGACGCGACCGCCATTCTCGGCGCGATCGACGTGGTGTTCGGGGAGTGCGACCGTTGAGCAACCTCGATACCGCCAAGGCGATGATCGCGGCCTACAATGCGCAGGACGTCGATACCTACGTCTCGTACATGACCGACGATGCCTGCGAAGCCAACTATCGCGGTGCGGTGGTGCGCGAAGGCAAGGAAGGGACCCGTTCGGGCCTCGCCGCCGCCTTTGCCAAGTGGCCGCAGAACCATGCCGAAATCGTCGAGGCGCAGGCGATCGGCACCTATGTCCTCATGCGCGAACACGTCACGCGCGGCCCGGCTTCCGATGGTTCGGAACTGGTTGAGCCGTTCGACGTGATCGCCGTCTACTCGTTCGAGGGCGACAAGTGCTCTCGCGTGGAGTTCATCCGCTAATGGCTGACCGTCATCTCGAACCCGATACGCCTGAACTGCGCGCGCGCTGGGGCAATTTCGCCTTCAACGCCGCCTGGGACGCCAAGGCCAAGGCCGCGATCGCGCGCTATCCCGCCGGGCGCCAGCGCAGCGCCGTCATGGCCCTGCTCGACTTCGCCCAGCGCCAGGTGGGTGAGGAAACGAACACACAGGGCTGGCTGCCGATCCCGGTGATGGAATATGTCGCCAAGTATCTCGACATGCCGATCATCCGCGTGGTCGAGGTCGCCTCGTTCTACACCATGTACAACCTGGTGCCGGTGGGCCGGTTCCACGTCCAGGTCTGCGGCACCACCCCGTGCATGCTGCGCGGCAGCGACGACATCCTGGCCGCCTGCAAGCAGCGCGGGATGCACAAGGGCCACACCACCGACGATGGCCTGTGGACGCTGACCGAAGTCGAATGCATGGGCAACTGCGCCTCGGCGCCGATGGTCCAGATCAACGACGACAATTACGAAGACCTGACCCCCGAGCGGCTCGACGCAGTGCTCGATGCGCTGGCCGCCGGCCAGACGCCCAAGGCCGGAACGCAGGAACCGGGTCGCCACACCGTCGAACCGCTGGGCGGACCCAGCACGCTGACGGCGATGGTCGATGCCAACCACGACTACCGGAAGGAGTGGTAAGCCATGTCGCTCGCTGACAAGGACCGCATCTTCACCAATCTCTACGGCTACCAGCCGTGGAACCTGAAGGCCGCCCAGGCGCGCGGCGATTGGGACAACACCAAGGCCCTGCTGGCGCTGGGCCAGGACAAGATCATCGAGGAAATCAAGGCTTCGGGCCTGCGCGGGCGCGGCGGCGCCGGTTTCCCGACCGGCATGAAGTGGTCCTTCATGCCCAAGGAATCGAAGGACGGTCGTCCGAGCTTCCTGGTGATCAACGCTGACGAATCCGAACCGGGTTCGTGCAAGGACCGTGAAATCATCCGCCACGATCCGCACAAGCTGATCGAAGGCGCACTGGTTGCCGGCTTCGCGATGCGCGCGCGGGCTGCCTACATCTACATTCGCGGCGAATACATCCGCGAGGCCGAAACGCTGATGGCCGCCGTGCAGGAAGCCTATGACGCGGGCCTGCTGGGCAAGAACGCGGCGAAAAGCGGCTACGATTTCGACGTCTTCGTCCACCGCGGCGCGGGCGCCTACATCTGCGGCGAAGAAACCGCGATGATCGAAAGCATCGAGGGCAAGAAGGGCCAGCCCCGCCTCAAGCCGCCGTTCCCGGCCGGCGCGGGGCTCTATGGCTGCCCGACCACGGTCAACAACGTCGAATCGATCGCGGTTGCTCCCACGATCCTGCGGCGCGGCGCGGCCTGGTTCTCCAGCTTCGGGCGCGAGAACAACAAGGGCACCAAGCTGTTCCAGATCAGCGGGCACGTGAACAAGCCCTGCGTGGTCGAGGAAGCGATGAGCATCCCGTTCAGCGAGCTGATCGAGAAGCATTGCGGCGGCATTCGCGGCGGGCGTGACAACCTGCTGGCGGTGATCCCCGGCGGTTCGTCGGTTCCGCTGGTTCCGGCAGCGGAAATCTGGGACGCGCCGATGGACTTCGACGGCCTGCGCGCGGTCGGCTCGGGCCTGGGCACCGCCGCCGTGATCGTCATGGACAAGAGCACCGACATCGTCCGCGCGATCAGCCGGCTGTCCTACTTTTACAAGCACGAAAGCTGCGGCCAGTGCACCCCCTGCCGCGAAGGCACGGGCTGGATGTGGCGGGTGATGGAACGCCTGCGCACCGGCGATGCCGACGTGGCTGAAATCGACATGCTGTGGGACGTGACCAAGCAGGTCGAAGGCCACACCATCTGCGCCCTGGGCGATGCGGCCGCCTGGCCGATCCAGGGCCTGATCCGCCATTTCCGCCCCGAGCTGGAAAAGCGGATCGCTGAAAACGTTCGGGAGGCGGCTGAGTAATGCCCAAGGTTACCGTCGACGGCGTTGAGCTTGAAGTCCCGCAGGGCGCGACCGTCCTGCAGGCCTGCGAGCTGGCGGGCAAGGAAATCCCGCGCTTCTGCTATCACGAGCGGCTGTCCATCGCGGGCAACTGCCGCATGTGCCTGGTCGAGGTCGCCCCCGGGCCGCCGAAGCCGCAGGCGTCGTGCGCGCTGCCGGCCAGCGAAGGCCAGGTGATCAAGACCGACAGCCCGATGGTCAAGAAGGCGCGCGAAGGGGTGATGGAGTTCCTCCTCATCAACCACCCGCTCGACTGCCCGATCTGCGACCAGGGCGGCGAATGCGACCTGCAGGACCAGTCGGTCGCCTATGGCCGTGGTTCCAGCCGGTTCCACGAGCACAAGCGCGCCGTGACTGAAAAGTACATGGGGCCGCTGATCAAGACCACGATGACGCGGTGCATCCAGTGCACCCGCTGCGTGCGTTTCAGCGAGGAGATCGCCGGGGTCGATGAGATCGGCGCGCTCTATCGCGGCGAGAACATGCAGATCACGACCTACCTGGAAAAGGCCGCCAAGCACGAGCTGTCGGCCAACGTGATCGACCTGTGCCCGGTCGGCGCGCTGACCAGCGGGCCCTACGCGTTCGAAGCGCGGCCGTGGGAACTGAAGAAGACCCTGTCGATCGACGTGTCTGACGCGATCGGGGCGAACGTGCGCCTCGACAGCCGGGGCCGCGAAGTGCTGCGCATCCTGCCGCGCGTCAACGATGACGTGAACGAGGAGTGGCTGAGCGACAAGGGCCGCTTCCAGGTTGACGGGCTGACCAAGCGCCGGCTCGACCGGCCCTATGTCCGCCGCGACGGCAAGCTGGTTCCGGCCAGCTGGGACGAGGCTTTTGCCGCAGTCGCCAGCGTCAATCCGGGCAAGTCGGTCGCGGTGATCGCGGGCGACATGGTCGATTGCGAAACCATGTTTGCCGCCAAGGCACTGGCCGGGGCGCTCGGTTCCTCGCTGCTCGAAGGGCGGCAGACGGGTCTCGCCTACGACTGCTCGAACCTCGCGGCGGTCAACTTCAATTCGACCCTGGCGGGCATCGAAACTGCCGATGCGATCCTGATCGTCGGCAGCCACGTGCGCTGGGAAGCCCCGCTGCTCAACGCCCGCCTGCGCAAGGCGGCGAAGCACGGCGCGAAGGTGTTCGTGGTCGGCCCCGAATGGGATGCGACCTATCCGGTCACCAACCTCGGCAATGACCTCGCCGTGCTGAACAAGCTGCCCAAGGACGCGGAGGCCGCTTTCGAGGCGGCCCAGCGCCCGGCGCTGATTGCTGGCGGGGCCGCACTCGGCAAGGGCGCGCTGGCGGCCTGTCTCGGCCTGTCGGACAAGTTCAACCTGGTCCGCGATGGCTGGAACGGCTTCAACGTGCTGCATTTCTCGGCTGCGCGGATGGGCGGGCTGATGCTGGGCTATTTCCAGGCTGGCGGGATTGCCGACCTGGTCGCGGCCGCGCCCAAGCTGGTGCTTTCGCTTGGCGCCGACGAAGTGGACTACACCAAGTTCGCTGGCTCGACGGTGGTCTATATCGGCCACCACGGCGACAAGGGCGCCCATGCGGCTGACGTGATCCTGCCCGGTGCGGCGTTCAGCGAAAAGCCGGGCACCTTCGTCAACACCGAAGGCCGGGTCCAGCTGGCCGACAAGGCGGTCTTCGCGCCCGGCGATGCGCGCGAGGACTGGACGATCCTGCGCGCGCTGGCCGATGCGCTGGGCGTGTCGGTGGGCTTCGACAGCTTCGACCAGCTGCGCGCGGCGATGGCGGCTGCCGTCCCGGCGCTCGGCCGGGAAGGGCTGGCCGATTACGGCGCGCTGCCCAAGGGCGGGAAGGCCAAGGCGGAAGGCGTGATCGAGGGCTACCCTGTCAAGGACTTCTACCTCACCAACCCGATCGCCCGCGCCAGCGAGACGATGCAGCGCTGTTCGGCCGAACTGCTGCACGGTGAAACCTTTGCGGAGGCGGCGGAATGACCGAGTTCTTCCAGACCCTCGGGATGACCTATGAATGGGCGTGGTTCACCTCGACCATTGCCGGCATCCTGTTGATTGCCCTGCCGCTGATGCTGGCGGTGGCGATGATCATCTATGTCGATCGCAAGATCTGGGCGGCGATGGCGCTGCGGCGCGGGCCCAACGTGGTCGGCCCGCTTGGCCTGCTCCAGTCGTTCGCGGACGGGCTGAAGGTGTTCCTGCAGGAAACCATCATTCCCAGCGCCTCGAACAAGGCGCTGTTCCTGCTCGCGCCGATCATCACCTTTACCGTCGCGTTGATGGCCTGGGCGGTGATCCCGTTCAATTCGGGCGCGATCCTGGCCGATATCAACGTCGGCCTGCTCTACGTCCTCGCGATCTCGTCGCTGGGGGTCTACGGCACGGTGATCGCAGGCTGGTCGTCGAATTCGAAGTATCCGTTCTTCTCGGCAATGCGCGCCTCGGCGCAGATGATCTCGTATGAAGTCTCGATCGGCTTCATCCTGATCTGCGTGGTGCTGTGGGCCGGCACGTTCAACATGAACGGCATCGTCCTGGCGCAGAAGGGCCACGTGCTCGGCCTGTTCAACGGTTTCGTGTTCAATCCGTTGCTGTTCCCGATGTGGGTGATGTTCCTGATTTCGGGCATGGCCGAAACCCAGCGCGCGCCGTTCGACCTGACCGAGGCGGAAAGCGAACTCGTCGCGGGTTACCAGACCGAATACAGCTCGATGAGCTTCGCGCTCTACTGGCTGGGCGAATATGCCAACGTCCTGCTGATGTGCGCGCTCAACGCGACGCTGTTCTGGGGTGGCTGGCTGCCGCCGCTCGACCTGCCGGTGCTCTACCTGATCCCGGGCTGGCTGTGGCTGTTCATCAAGATCTTCTTCTTCTTCTTCGTGTTTAGCTGGGTGAAGGCGACCGTCCCGCGGTATCGCTATGACCAGTTGATGCGCCTTGGCTGGAAGGTGTTCCTGCCGGTTTCGCTGCTGTTCGTCGTCGTGGTGAGCGGCTACCTGATGGCTACGGGTCACTTTGGGGGGCATTCCGCATGAGCGCGGCCCAATTCATCAAGAGCTTCACCCTGTGGGAGTTCGTGAAAGCGCATTGGCTGACCTTGAAGTATTTCTTCAAGCCCAAGGCGACGATCAACTATCCCTTCGAGAAGAGCCCGCTTTCGCCCCGCTTCCGCGGTGAGCACGCGCTGCGCCGTTATCCCAACGGCGAGGAACGCTGCATTGCCTGCAAGCTGTGCGAGGCGACCTGCCCGGCGCAGGCGATCACTATCGAAGCCGAACCGCGCGATGACGGCAGCCGCCGCACCACGCGCTACGATATCGACATGACCAAGTGCATCTTCTGCGGCTTCTGCCAGGAAGCCTGCCCGGTCGATGCCATCGTCGAAGGGCCGAACTTCGAATACGCGACCGAAACGCGCGAAGAACTGCTGTACGACAAGGCCAAGTTGCTGGCGAACGGGGACAAGTGGGAGCGGGCGATTGCCGCGAACCTTGAAGCCGATGCGCCGTATCGCTAGGGGGCGCGCGCTATCATGATCCAGGTCATCGCCTTCTATCTGTTCGCCGCCCTGACGATTGCCGCCGGGGCCTTCACGATCCTGTCGCGCAATCCGGTCCATTCGGTGCTGTGGCTGATCGTGGCTTTCTTCAACGCTGCCGGCCTGATGGTGCTGTGCGGCGCCGAATTCATCGCGATGCTGCTGGTCATCGTCTATGTCGGCGCGGTCGCGGTGCTGTTCCTGTTCGTCGTGATGATGCTCGACATCGATTTCGCGACGCTGCGGGCCGGCTTCATCCGCAATTTCCCGCTGGGCATGCTGCTCGCGCTGGTGATCCTGGGTGAACTGGTAATCGGCGTCGGCGCCTATCGCACCGGCGCGCTTGAGCTCGGTACTGCCGATGGCTCTGCCGCGCCAGCGCCTGGTGCGAGCAACATCGAAGCGATCGGGGCGCTGCTCTACAGCAAGTACCTGTTCCTGTTCGAAGCGGCAGGTATCGTCCTGCTGGTCGCCATGGTCGGCGCGATTGTGCTGACCCACCGCCAGCGCGGCGGGGTGCGCGGCCAGGACGTGGCCAAGCAGATCGCGCGCCGTCCTGATGAAGCGACGGTCAACGTCAAGCCGGAAGTGGGCAAGGGGGTCCAGCTCTGATGATCGGCATCGAACATTACGTCATCGTCAGCTCGGTCCTGTTCGTGCTGGGCGTGCTGGGGATCTTCCTCAACCGCAAGAACGTCATCATCATTCTGATGGCAATCGAACTGATCTTGCTCGCGGTGAACATCAACTTGGTCGCTTTCAGCAGCTTTCTGCACGACCTGACGGGGCAGATCTTCGCCATGTTCGTGCTGACCGTGGCGGCCGGTGAAGCGGCTGTCGGCCTCGCGATTCTGGTGATCTACTTCCGTGATCGCGGCACCATCGCCGTCGACGACGTCAACCAGATGAAGGGGTAAGAGACTCGTGAATCCGATCCTCCTCATCGTTTTCCTGCCGCTGCTCGCCTCGGTCATCGCCGGGCTGGGTAATCGCGCGCTGGGCAACACTCTGGCCAAGTCGGTGACCACCGCCGGGCTGTTCATCAGCTGCGCGCTGTCGTGGCCGATCTTCATCAGCTTCGTGTCCGGTCATGCCGAACCGCAGGTCGTGCAGGTGCTGCAATGGGTCCGCTCGGGCAGCCTGACCTTTGACTGGGCGCTGCGTGTCGACACGCTGACCGCGATCATGCTGGTGGTGATCACCACCGTCTCGGCGCTGGTTCACCTCTACAGCTGGGGTTACATGGCCGAAGACCCGGATCAGTCGCGGTTCTTTGCCTATCTCAGCCTGTTCACTTTCGCCATGCTGATGCTGGTGACCGCCGACAACCTGGTCCAGATGTTCTTTGGCTGGGAAGGGGTGGGCTTGGCCTCTTACCTGCTGATCGGCTTCTGGTTCAAGAAGCCTTCGGCCAGCGCTGCGGCGATCAAAGCTTTCGTGGTCAACCGCGTCGGTGATCTTGGCTTCATGCTGGGGATCTTCGGCACTTTCCTGGTGTTCAACACCGTTTCGATCCCGGAAATTCTGGTGCGCGCGCCGTCGATGGCTGGGTCGACCATCCATTTCCTCGGCACGCAGTGGGATACGATGACGATCCTGTGCATCCTGCTGTTCATCGGCGCGATGGGCAAGTCGGCGCAGCTTGGCCTGCACACCTGGCTGCCCGACGCGATGGAAGGCCCGACCCCGGTGTCGGCGCTGATCCACGCCGCGACCATGGTGACCGCAGGCGTGTTCATGGTTTGCCGCCTGTCGCCGATGTTCCAGACCAGCGAAACCGCGATGCAGGTCGTCACCTATGTCGGCGCGGCGACACTGTTCTTCGCGGCGACGATTGGCACCACGCAGTGGGACATCAAGCGCGTCATCGCCTATTCGACCTGTTCGCAGCTGGGCTACATGTTCGTCGCTGCGGGCGTCGGTGCGCCGGGTGCGGCGATGTTCCACCTGTTCACCCACGCCTTCTTCAAGGCGCTGCTGTTCCTGGGCGCGGGCTCGGTGATCCACGCCATGCACCACGAACAGGACATGCGTTATTACGGCGGCCTGCGTAAGCACATCCCGCTGACTTACTACGCGATGCTTGCCGGTACCCTGGCGATCACGGGGCTGGGCATCGTCGACGTGTTCGGTTTCGCGGGCTTCTATTCGAAGGACTCGATCCTCGAGGCGGCCTATGCCTCGGCCAGCGACAGCGGTCGTTTCGGGTTCTGGATGGGGATCCTGGCGGCATTGCTGACCAGTTTCTACTCGTGGCGCCTGGTCTTCCTGACCTTCTACGGCAAGCCGCGCTGGGCGATGAGCGAGCATATCCAGCACGCTGTCCATGACGCGCACGGTCACGGTGATCACGCTCACGGGCACGACGATCATGGCCATGCCCATGATGATGACGGCACGGCAGGCTATCACCCGCATGAAAGCCCGATCAACATGCTGGTCCCGCTGAGCGTGCTGACCCTGGGCGCGATCTTCGCCGGTTACGTGTTCCACCATTCGTTCATCAGCGAAGGGGCCGGGCACTTCTGGCAGGGCAGCGTGGCGTTCAGCGAAGAGCTGATCCACCACATGCACGGCGTGCCGATCTGGGTGAAGTGGGCGCCCTTCGTGGTGATGGCCCTGGGCTTCGTCACCGCCTGGTTCGCCTATATCCGCAATCCGAAGCTGCCTGCCGCCTTTGTCGAGCAGCTCGGCGTGGTCCACCAGTTCGTCTTTAACAAGTGGTACTTCGACGAGCTGTACAACTTCCTGTTCGTCCGTCCCGCCTTCTGGCTGGGGGACAAGTTCTGGAAGCTGGGCGACATCGGCCTGATTGACCGGTTCGGTCCCAACGGCGCGGCTTGGGTGGTCGCGCAGGGCAGCCGCGCCGCAAAGAAGGTCCAGTCGGGTTACCTCTATTCCTATGCCCTGGTCATGCTGCTGGGCCTGACGGCGGCAATCAGCTGGGTGATGGTGCACTGATATGTTGAATCACATCCTTTCGCTGATGCTGGCCGTGCCGCTGCTGGGTGCGGTGGCCTGTCTGCTGGTCGATGGCCGCACCGCGCGGACCGTTGCGCTGGTGGCGACCCTGATCGACCTTGCGCTTGGCCTGGTTCTGTGGAGCCAGTTCGATGTCGGCGGCGCGCGCTGGCAATTCCAGGAAAACGCGGCCCTGTTCGCGGGCTTCTCGTGGAAACTCGGGATCGATGGCATCGCCCTGATGCTGATCGAGCTGTCGGTGTTCCTGATGCCGATCTGCATCCTTGCCAGTGCTTCGATCGAGAAGCGCGTGGGCGAATACATGGCGGCCTTCCTGCTGATGGAAGCGCTGATGATCGGCGTGTTTGCGGCGCAGGACCTGTACCTGTTCTACATCATGTTCGAAGCCGGGCTGATCCCGATGTACCTGATCATCGGCATCTGGGGCGGTGCGGATCGGATCTACGCCAGCTACAAGTTCTTCCTCTACACCCTGCTGGGTTCGGTGCTGATGCTGATCGCCATGCTGTGGATGGTGAACGAAGCCGGCACGACCGACATTCCGACGCTGATGGAATACAACTTCCCGGTCGAGGCGCAGAAGTGGCTGTGGCTGGCCTTCTTCGCCAGCTTTGCGGTGAAGATGCCGATGTGGCCGGTTCACACCTGGCTGCCGGACGCGCACGTACAGGCCCCGACCGCCGGTTCGGTGATCCTGGCCGGCGTGCTGCTGAAGATGGGCGGCTATGGCTTCATTCGCTTCAGCCTGCCGATGTTCCCCGAGGCTAGTGCGCATTTTGCCTGGCTGGTCTTCGCGCTGTCGATGATCGCGGTGGTGGTCACTTCGTTGATCGCCCTGGTGCAAAGCGACATGAAGAAGCTGATCGCCTATTCGTCGGTCGCGCATATGGCGATTGTCACGGTCGGGCTGTTCGCTTTCAACGTCCAGGGGCTGGAAGGCGCGATGATCGTTATGCTTAGCCACGGCCTGGTTTCGGGCGCACTGTTCCTGTGCGTTGGCGTGATCTACGATCGCCTGCACACCCGTGAGATCGATCGCTACGGCGGGCTGTCGATCAACATGCCCAAGTATGCCCTGCTCTTCATGCTGTTCACCATGGCCTCGGTCGGCTTGCCGGCGACCAGCGGCTTCGTGGGCGAATTCCTCGCTCTGGCGGGGATCTACCAGACTTCAAGCTGGGTGGCTTTCGTTGCCGGGAGCGGAGTGATCCTGGGGGCGGGTTACATGCTTTACCTCTATCGGCGCATCGCCTTTGGTGAACAGAAGAACGCCGATGCCGCCGCCATGCCCGACCTGTCGGCGCGTGAGCTGGTGATGCTTGCGCCCATTGCCGCCGCCGTGCTGTGGATGGGCGTTTATCCCGAAAGCTTCCTTGCCCCGATGCGCCAGGACATTGCCGCGCTTGACGCCCGGCTGTCGCAGGCACGCCCGGAAGGCGATGCGAAGCTCACTGCCGGCAAGCCGAAGGCGGCCGGTGAACACCACGAACCTGCGCAGCATGGGGGGGCGCACTAATGGACTGGTCCCAGTCACTGCGCCTGGTTGCGCCTGAAGAACTGTTGAGCGTTGCGGGCCTGGTCCTACTGCTCGGCTCGGCCTGGGCCAAGACTGCGCGGGATGCCCGCGCGATCACCTGGCTTGCAGTTGCCACCCTGGCCGTGGCTGCGGCGATCGTTGCGCCCTGGGCGTTCGGCGGCGCGCGCGGAGCCGAAACGCTGGCCTTCTACGGCCTTTTCACGGCTGATGCCTTCGCTTCTTATGCCAAGCTGCTGATCTATGCTGCCGCTGGCGCTTCGCTGCTGGTCGCGCCTGCTTTCTTCGAGCGTGTGCGCGGCTACCGCCCGGAATACCCGGTGCTGGTGCTGTTCGCGACGGCCGGCATGGGGATCATGGTTTCGGCAACGAACCTGTTGACTCTGTACATCGGGCTCGAGCTCAACTCGCTCGCCGCCTATGTGCTGGCCGCTTTCCTCAAGGACGATGACCGTTCGGCCGAAGCGGGGCTCAAGTACTTCGTGCTCGGCGCGCTTGCCAGCGGGATCCTGCTGTTCGGGATGAGCCTGACTTATGGCTTCACTGGGACCACCAGCTTCGCAGGCATTTCGGCCGCGCTGCAGGGCGGGGTATCCACCGGCGCGCTGTTCGGCGTGACTTTTGTGCTGGCCGGCCTTGCCTTCAAGATCAGCGCCGTGCCGTTCCACATGTGGACGCCTGACGTTTATGAAGGCGCGCCCACCCCGGTCACCACCTTCTTCGCGTCGGCGCCCAAGGTTGCGGCCCTTGCGCTGACCATGCGGGTCGCGCTCGAAGCGTTCGGCAGCCAGGTTTCGGCCTGGCAGCAGATCGTGATCTTTGCCGCGCTGGCGTCGATCGTGGTCGGTGCGCTGGGGGCCATCGGGCAGCAGAATATCAAGCGCCTGCTGGCCTATTCGTCGATCAACAACGTCGGCTTCCTGCTGATCGGTCTTGCTGCGGCTACGCCCGCGGGGGCTGCGGGCATGCTGGTTTACCTGGCGATCTACGTCGCGATGACCATCGGCGGCTTCGTTGCCGTGTTGATGCTCAAGGACGAGAACGGCAACCCCGTTGAACAGATTGCCGACATGGCCGGCCTGTCGAGCCATCGCAAGGTGCTCGCGGCGTGTCTTGCCATGGTGATGTTCAGCCTGGCGGGCATTCCGCCGCTGTTCGGCTTCTGGGGCAAGTTCGTGGTGTTCCAGGCCGCGGTCGAAGCCGGGCTGCTGCCGCTCGCCGTGATCGGGATTGCCGCCAGCGTGATCGGCGCCTTCTACTACCTCAAGGTGGTCAAGTTGATGTACTTCGACGAACCGGCGATGAAGGCTGTGGGGTACAGCGACTGGATTCACCAGGCGCTGCTCGCCGCATCGGCGCTGTTCATCTCGCCCGCCGGGTATCTGCTGACCAAGTGCCTGGGTGGCCTGGCCGCTGCTGCTGCCGCGGCGTTGTTCCACGCCGCTTGATCCACACGGTCGCCGAAACCGGCTCAACCAATGCCGACCTTGCCTGCCGCGTGGCGGCGGGTGAGGCCCTGCGCGAGGGCGTTTGGCTGGTTGCCGACCGCCAGACTGCCGGGCGCGGCCGCCAGGGGCGGGCTTGGTTTGACGGCCTGGGCAATTTCATGGGTTCGACCTGGATCGAGCGCCGCCCGGGCGATCCGCTGCCCGGTACTCTGGCGTTGGTCGCTGGCCTGGCGGTCTTCGAAACAGTCTCGTCGGTGATTCCGCCGCCACACCGGGCCGTGCTGAAATGGCCGAACGACGTGCTTATTGGCGGCGCCAAGCTGTGCGGCATCCTGCTCGAAGGGGCGGGGCAGGGGATCATCGTCGGCATTGGCGTCAACCTGGCTCAGGCCCCCACGGTGGCTGGCAGGGAGACGATCGCGCTGTCTACCTTCGGCCCGGCGCCAGACCGTGACCTGTTTGCCGAAGCGCTGGCCCGTAACTTCGCCCGGGAAGTTGAACGCTGGCGCACCTTCGGGCTGGAGCCGCTGGTCCGCCGCTGGATGGCCGCGGGCCATGCCGAGGGCACGCCCTTGCTGGTCGGCGAACCGGGTGAGGAGCCCTTGCGCGGCACTTTCGCGGGGCTGGCCGCAGATGGGGCCTTGCAACTGCGCTTGGCTGACGGCACGACGCGTGTCATCCACGCTGGCGAGGTTCGCCTCGCCCCTGGCAATTGAGGATCATACCATGCTGCTCGCCGTCGATGTCGGGAACACCAATGTCGTCTTCGCGCTGTTCGAAGGCCGCACGATCAAGGCGCGCTGGCGCATCGCGACCGATCCGCGCCGCACCGGCGACGAATATGCCGTGTGGCTGATGCAGCTCCTTGAAATCGAGGGGGTGGAGCGCAGTGCGATCACCCAGATCATCATTTCCACCGTCGTGCCGCGCGCGCTGCACAACCTGCAGGTGCTGGCCGACAAGTATTTCAAGGTCCCCGCGCTGGTCGCCGGGATCGCGCCGGTCGACTACGGCATGGAGATCGACGTGGACGAACCGCGCTCGCTAGGTGCTGACCGGGCAGTCAATGCGATTGCCGCCCATGCGAAGTATCCGGGCGATCTGATCGTGGTCGATTTCGGCACGGCCACCACCTTTGACGTGATCGACTTCAATGGCGCCTACAAGGGCGGCTCGATCGCCCCGGGGATCAACCTGTCGCTCGACGCGCTGGTTGGCAACACCGCCAAGCTGCCGCGCATCGCCATCGAAAGTCCGCGCAATGACAGCGTGATCGGCCGCAACACCGAGGACCAGATGCTGATCGGGGTGTTCTGGGGCTATGTTGCGATGATGGAAGGGCTGATCGCCCGGATGCGCGCGGAAATTGCCCGCCCGGCCAAGGTGATCGCCACCGGGGGGCTCGCCATCCTGTTTCAGAAGCACACCAGCCTGTTCGACGCGGTCGATCCCGACCTGACGCTGGAAGGCATGGCGATCCTGGCGGAAAAGGCCAGCAGGGCCGCGTGATGACCAGACCCGGCAAGGAACTCCTGTTTTGCGCGCTCGGCGGCTCGGGCGAGATTGGCATGAACGTCAATCTCTATGGCTGCGAGGGCAAGTGGCTGATGGTCGATCTGGGGATGACCTTCAGCGGGACCGAATATCCCGGCGTCGAACTGGTCTTTGCCGATCTTGAATTCATCGAGGAGCGCCGCAAGGACCTCGTTGGTATCGTCCTGACCCACGGGCACGAGGATCACATCGGCGCGGTGCCCTATTTCGCCAAGGAACTGGGCGTGCCGCTCTATGCCACGCCGTTCACCGCTCGCCTGGTCAACGAAAAACTGGCCGAAGCGGGCATTGCCGGCGACGTTGAACTCAAGGTGATCGACCACCTCGATCCGTTCCAGTTGGGCCCCTTCGGCATCCGCTACGTCCCGCTGGCCCATTCGATCGCCGAAGGTAACGCGCTGGTGATCGAAACGCCGCAGGGGCGGATTTTCCATACCGGCGACTGGAAGCTGGATGATGAGCCGCTGATCGGTACGCCTGCAACCCCGGCGCAGCTGACCCAAATTGGCGACGAAGGCGTGCTGGCGCTGGTCTGCGATTCGACCAACGTGTTCAATCCTTCCGCCTCCGGGTCCGAAGGCGCAGTGCGGCAGGCGCTGCTGGATGAAGTGCGCCGTCACCAGGGCCGCCGCGTGCTGGTGACCACTTTCGCCTCGAATGTCGCCAGGTTGCAGACGCTGGCCGAAGTGGCCGAGGCGGCGAACCGGCGGTTGTGCGTGGCCGGACGCTCGCTCGACCGGATCATCCGCGCCGGGCAGGCGTCGGGCTATCTCAAGCACTTTCCGCAAACGGTCGATTTCGACACGGCAATGAACCTGCCGCGCGGCGAAGTCCTGATCGTGGCGACTGGCGGGCAGGGCGAGCCACGCGCCGCGCTGGCGCGGATTGCCGAGGACAGCCACCAGATCGGGCTGGAAGCGGGCGACGTTGTGCTGTTTTCCAGCCGTCAGATCCCCGGCAACGAATTGGCGATCGGCCGGATCCAGAACCGCCTGGCGGCACGTGACGTCGTGATCGTGACCGACCGCCAGGCCGAAATCCACGTTTCGGGCCACCCCGGCCGGCCAGAACTAGAAGCGCTCTATGGCTGGCTGAGGCCGCAGATACTGATGCCAGTGCACGGTGAAGTGCGGCACATGAAGGAGCAGGCCCGGCTCGGCAAGTCTTGCGGGATCAGGCAGACGGTGGTCCAGCAGAACGGCGATCTGGTCCGGCTTGCCCCTGGTAAGCCCGGCAAGTTCGGCGAGGTGCGCGCTGGCCGCCTGGTGCTGGACGGCGACCTGATCGTTCCCGCCGATGGCGAGGCTATGGTGATGCGCCGCCGCCTCGCTTACAACGGACTGGTGATCGTGGTGCTCGACGGCAAGGGCCGTGTTCATGTTGAAGGCATCGGCCTGCCGCTGGACGAGGACTATGACGAATTCGTCGCGGAAGCGCGCGAGGATGTGGCCGTGGCCCTGACAAAGCTCAAGGGCGGGCAGCGGCATGACCGCGATGCCATTACCGAAGTGGCGCGGCTTGCCGCCCGCCGCGCCGCAACGCGCTGGTCCGGCAAGAAGCCCCAGGTGCGCGTTATCCTGCCGGAGGCCTGAGGCGATGAAGCTGACGTCGATGATTGCGATCTATGCGCTGTTCTGGGTGATGGCGGCGATCTTCATGCTGCCGTTCGGCGTGCGCACCCACGATGAGGCCGGCTTGCCGAAGGTGCCCGGCCAGGCGCAGAGCGCCCCCGCGCATTTCGATCCGCGCAAGATTGCTCGGCGCGCCTCGGTGCTGGGGCTGGTGTTCTTCGCGCTCTATTACGCCAATTACACCAATGGCTGGATCAGCATCGAAGACCTCGACATTACCCGCTGGTTCCCGGGCCTGATCGGCCAATAGACTGCGCTACTTGCGGAGCCGCTCGATTGCCTGGGCCAGCGCGACGTAGAGCTTGCCCATGTCGGAGGACAGCAGGGTGACCCCCAGCGCATGGCCATCCCGCGTGGACAGGAGCTGCCGCAACATGGCTTCGAAATCGTGGATGTAGCGGCTGACATGTTCGCGGAAATCGTGATCGTGTTCGTAGAGGCGGGTGACCGACTTGGCCTCGGGCGTGTCGAGCAGCTTGACCGCACGGCGCGTGAATACGCCGCGATCCCCGCGCAGGTAAGCCGCCCAGGCGCTGTCTGAGACATCGACGTCCATCGCCCTGGCGATGTCGATGGCGTTCGAATTGAGTGATTCGGTGATCAGCGCCACCCGGCGGGCAAAGTCGTTGTCGACCTGCTCCTCGGCGCGGCTGCGGGCATGGGCGACCCGGCGTTCGAGATGCCCCGCCAGTTCGTTGACCTTGGCCAGTTGGTCGCGCAGCTGGATAGCCGCCTCGCGGCTGACCCCGGCGGCCTGTTCCGCGGCAAGTTCAAGTTGCCCGGCCACTTCGGCGGCGCGGCTGCGCATCGCCTGCTCGATTGCCTGGGCGCTGTCTTCGCCCAGCCGTTCGGCCAGCGACTTGATCGAGGCGGCACTCATTTCGCCGATCTCGGCAACGGCCGAGCTGGCGGCGGCGTTCAATGCTTCGATCGAGACCTTGAGTTCACCTTGCGCGTGACCGGACAGGGCCTCGCTTTCGCTGCGGATCTGTTCGAGGGAGCGGGACAGCCGGGTCAGCTCTTCGCCATGTTCGCTGACATGGCCACCGATCCGTCCATGCAGCATCTCGATCTCGCCCAGCGCGCCGGCCAGCATGGCCTGACCTTGCTGGATGTGACCGGTGAGGGCGCTGCCCTGGCCTTCGGCTTCGACAAGCAGGCTCTTGAGGGCGGCGGCGCGCTCCTCGATCTCACGCAGGCGAGCTTCGCTGTGCTGCATGGCCTGAGGCAGATCGTTGCTGCTGTGCTGTACGCTGGCCTGGATCAGTTCGAGCAGCCGCACGCTGTTGTCGGTCAGTTGTTTGACTGCGGTATCCGTCCCGGCCAGCGCCGCGCGGCTCAGCGTCAGGTTCTCGGTCAGGCGGGCAAGGCTGCTCGCGGTGCCTTGTTCGACGTCACGCGCGTGATCGGCGGCCTCGCCCATTCGCGCGGCAAAGTCGCCAAGCTGCGCGGCAATCGCCTCGCCATGCTCCGCCATCTTGCGGCCGTGGTTATCCTGCTCGGCCCGGCGTTCGGCAATGGCAGCGTCAAGCTGGGCGAGCTGCGCGTTCAGGCGCTCGCTGAAGGCTTCGCCCTGGGCGGCAATTTCGTCGCGCCGACGTTCGATTTCTTCGGCGAACAGACGGTCGCGCTCGGCCATGCGGGAGTCGGCATCTTCCGCTTCCCTGGCGAGTTCGCTCAGTCGGCTGCGCGCGGTTTCCAGCGCCTTGGCATCGACATCGGCGATCTTGGCGATGGCTTCGCGCAGCTGTTCTTCCAGCCGGACAATCGCGTCCCGCCAGCTTTCCAAAGCGGTCGCTTCCGCCTCGCGCAGCGAACGCCCGATCACAGCCCCTTCATCGCGCACCGCGCTGAGCCGCGCACGCAGCGAGGTGAGGCTTTCGGCTTCCTGCGTGTCGAGCAGTTCGCGCGCGCGTTCCAGTTCGGTCGCCATGGCACTGGCGCGGCTGCGGACTGCGGCCAGCGCTTCCACTTCGTGCCCATCCAGGCGAGTGCGGAATTCCTCGCTCTGCTGGCCCAACGCGGCGAAGCGCTGGCCGGTGATGGTATCGAGCTGGTCAGTTTGGCGGATGAATTCCGAAAGGGTGTTTTCGACCAGTGCCTTGAGCGAGAGCACCTGCCGTTCGCTCGCCTGGCCGAAATCGTTGAGCTTGTTGAACCCGGCGATCATGTCCTCAAGCTGGCCATGGGCGGTGCGACCGGCGGCAGCGATGTTGTTGGTGACGTCCTTGGCGGAACTGGCGATCACCGGCAGCTGCCCGCGCAGCTTTTCCATGTTTTCCAGCGCCGCGCTGCTGACATCGCCGATCGCGTCGATCCGCAGGCCGTTGTCGCGGACCAGGTCGGCGAGCCGGTCGGCATTCTCGCCCAGCCGCTCGGCCGCGATCCGGCCCAACGCCTCAAGATCGCGGGCCTGGGCGGAAATGAATTCGCGCGCCAGGCTCAATTCCTGGTTCACGGTGATCAGGCGGGTTTCAAGCCGGGTGGATTCGTCGCTGAGCAACCGGGCCGTTTCGCCAAAACGCAGCGCTTCGCGCCGGCTGCTGCGCATCGCCAGCAGCCAGGCCACGCCGACCAGCAGCACCGGGCCGCAATAGTCACCGATCCACGCCGCCCACTGCGCGGGTGAACCGCCTGCGGCCATGGCTTCCAGATTGACCATGACGAACAGCACGGTCCAGCCGATCACAGCGCCAACTGCCAGGCACGCTGCTGCGATCAGGCGCCATGGGCGGGCCAGGGCAGGCGCGGCGTCCTCCCACACTTCCTCAAGTTTGAGGGGCGTTTCCAGGCTGGCAGGCGGTTCGATTGCTGCGGCCTGTTCGGCAGATGCATCGATGGCGACAATCCGTGATCCCCTGGTCATCGCGCAGGGATAACACGGCGGCCCGCTGTGGATAAACCCCACTTTAACCAAATCGCACTAATCGGGAGAAATGGCTTACGAAGCAGGAGCACTGGACGCGACCCTTGCGGCGGCAGCAGGTGAGGATTCCGCACTGTTTGCCGAACTGCGCCTGGCTTTCACGGAAAGCGCCGCGCGCCAGTTGGACCTGTTGCGGCGCTCGCGCTGCGATGCCAACTGGCAGATGGCTGCGCTGCGCCTGAAGGGGCTGGCGGCCAGCTTTCACGCCGAACCGCTGATGGATCTGGCCGACGAGGCGCTGGACGGAGCGCCCGGCGATCCTGCCGTGCTGCGCCGGATCAAGGCCTTTCTGGACGAGTTCGCCGCGGCCTAGACTCGTGATGGCTTGGCAGCGGCCAGCCGAAGCTCTAAACCCTGCGTCCCAATCCCCATGCGCGGAGCAAGACGCTGCGGGTCGCCCTGTTATCCACGATTGAACCGGTTCCCGCGGGCAATACCCCGCGCGCGATGCTGCGCGTCGGCGGAGCGAGCGTGCTGCGCCAGCAATTGCGCCTGGTGCTGGCGCTGGAATGCGAACGGGTGGTCTGCCTGGGCAGCGGCATCAGCCCGGAACTGGTCGAATTGCAGCACCTGGTGGAAAAGGCCGGAGCAAGTTTTCACGTGATTTCCGCGCCGCGCGCGCTGTCGGGACTGGTGACCGCCGCTGACGAGGTGATTGCGCTGGACGATGGCCTGTTGGCCCCGGGCGCAGAACTGGCCACCTTGCTGGGGCGAGGGCAAGGGGTGCTGGTGCAGCCGGTTGAACAGGGGCTGGATGCCGGGTTCGAACGGATCGACCTCAACCATGCCAGCGCCGGCGCGATGCGCATTCCGGGCCGACTGGTGGAGCGACTGGCCGAGTTGCCAGCTGACTGCAACGCGATTTCGGCGCTGCAGCGGATTGCGCTCCAGGCTGGGGTGCCGCAGCGGCCGATCCCGGGCGCCGGCCAGCGCGGGCCGATCTGGTCGCTAGTTCGGCAAGAGGCTGACGCGCTGGCGCTGGAGCCGCTATGGATCCGTCTGCGTACCCACCAGGACCGCCCGCTGGGGCCATCGCGCTGGCTGGCGCTGGCCAGCGTGCGGCGGTTTGGCCCGGCGTTGCTCCATGCAGGTAGCGGGGCCGGGATGCTGGCGATCGGCGCGGCGCTGCTGGCGTTGCTGGGGCTGGGTGCGGGGTGGTTCGGCCTGGTCCCGCTGGGACTAGGGGCCTGCGCACTGGGCTGGATCCTGAGGCATGCTGCGATTCTGCTGGCCCGGATCGAGGACGACCAGCGGGCCGAAGCCTCGCGAGCGCTGAGCAGCGACGCAGCCTATGGCTGGTTGCTGGACGGGATCGTGGTGGCCCTGATCGCCTGGGGGTCGGACTTGCCGGCGATGGTGCCACAGTACGTGCGCTATTTTCCGGGTATCATGCTAGTGGCGCTGCTGCGCATTCTCCCGCGCACGCTGGGCATGCGCTGGGGGGCGTGGCTCGACGATCGCGCATTGCTGGCTGTCTTGCTGGCCGGAGCGACCATCTCGGGGTTGGGTGATGAAGCGGTTCGCGCCCTGGCGATTGGCCTTGCGCTGGCAGGAATCCTCATCCCGCGCGGAGATTCTGAGCTAACGTGAGCTTAACCAAGCGAGGCTATGGCAGCATGCATGAACCACAACGCTGCCCAGTTCATGAACGCTGTTCCCGTGGAAACCGCCTTGCGGGAAGACTTGGCCCATGCCGATGCCCTGCTTGGCACGGTTGCGCCCATCCTGCGGCACTTGTTGAACAATGATGACCATTCGTTGTTCAGCGATGAAATCGTCGCCCGGGTTCGGGGGATGATGGATGATCTGGCGCGCCAGTTGCTGGATGCGCTCGCGGTTGCGAGCGGGCTTGAAGGCGATGGCCGGCATCCGGCCGAGCAGCGCCAGGCCATTACTGCTGCTTTCGTCACGCATTCCCAGTTCCTGTCGCATGTTCATGCCCTGGCACTGGAATGGCAGCTGACCGAACGGCTCGAGGCCCGGCTCAGCCTCGATCCGGTGCTTTCCCCGCTGCTGCAGGCACTGATCGCTTCGCCGGATACAGCCATGGCGGGCGGCGCAATGTCCGTGCTTGCCGCGCAGGCCCGCTTCGCGCAGGCCCAGCGCCGCATGCAGCTATCCCTGGCCGAACTGCCGGGTGACCTGTTCCATGTCGCGATTCACACCTTGCACGCAGTTTCCGGTGGGCGCGACGATCTGGCCGCGGCAGCCGAGGCCAGCTTGCGCGCCGACTATGACGAAGCGCGCGGGCGGCTTGGGCTGATGGCCAGGATCATCACGGGGATGGGGGCGGGGGCCACGGCCGCGCTGTCGATCAGCCATGCCGGGGTGGCCTTGTTCCTGTCCGCCCTGTCGATTGCCTCTGGCCAGGACCGTGACCTGGCGGTGCTGGCCACGAACGAAGGGCAACTGGCGCGTCTGGCGTTGGCGCTGCGGGCATCCGGGCTCAAGCCCGCCGCGGTCGAGGAGCAATTTGTTTCGCTGCATCCCGAAGTGGCGCTGCCCGACGGGTTCGAATCGCTCGGATCGGACCGCGCGGCGGCCTTGCTGGCCAGTTCCGCCGTGGTGTTCGGCGGCTGAACCATGACAGCCCAGGCCGTCCCTCTGGCCCGCGCCACCGTTGACGCCGCCGACCGCCTGGTCAGCGCGGACGAGCCGCTGGCCGGCCTGCACTTGCGCTGTGGCGGGGAGCTGCCAGGCACCGTGGCGATCCCGGCGCTGCTCGAGCAGGTGCGCAAGGCGCGCGCTTATGGCCTGAAGCTGGCCCGGGTGATGCGTGCTACCGATGGGCAGAACCAGGTCACCGCCTGGGTCGAGATCGAGCCGCAGGCCGATGGTGTGTGCCAGATTGCCCTGCGCAGTTGGCAGGCTGTGCCCTTGCCGCCTGAGGACATGGCCGCCACGGCTGAACGGCGCGCCGCAATCGATCGCACCGTGGCCGAATTCACGGCCCGGCTCGATGCCGGACAAGGCGTTCTTGCCGCAGAGGCCGGTGCGGCGGACCTTGTCGACCTCGCCGAGCGGATGCGTGCCGGCCCGGGGCTGCCCTGGACCGATTTCGTCACGATTGAAGGCAACGTGCACCGCCAGCCGCTGCATTGGCGGCTGCTGGACGGCGCCGTGATTGCCATTCCCGGATCGGAGCGCAGCTGGCGCGCCAGCCTGTTTCCGCAGGCCAGCCCCGGCGCGGAACCGGCCGGGTTCGAATTGTGTCTGACCGCTGAGACGCCGCTGGCCGAGACACTGGTGGCCCCCAGCGCAGTATTGCCCGCCAATGTCATGCCGCAGAACGGCCCCGGCCTGGTTGGGCGCGACATTGCTCCGGTGCTGCGCCAGCCGATCGCGCGGATCATTGCCAATGCGGAGACGATCCGCACGCGCCTCGCCGGGCCGCTGGCCGACGAATATAGCCAGTACGCCGCCGATATTGCTGCGGCGGGGCAGCACCTCCTTTCGCTGGTCGAGGACCTGGCTGACCTTGAAGTGGTCGAATCCGACGATTTCAACACCGCGCCCGACCGCATCGACCTGGCCGACGTGGCGCGCCGCGCCGCGGGGATCCTGGGGGTGAGGGCGCAGGAGCGCGGGATCGTGATCGATGCGCCCAAGCAGGGCGAGCATTTGCCTGCCATCGCGGAATTCCGCCGCGTGCTGCAGGTGCTGCTTAACCTGGTCGGCAATGCGATCCGCTATGCCCCGGACAATTCGCAGGTGTGGATCAGGCTGGAAGATGCCGGCACACGGGCACGCCTGATCGTGGCCGATCAAGGGCCTGGCCTGTCACAGGATCAGCAGGGCAAGGTGTTCGAGAAGTTCGAACGACTGGGCCGCAGCGGCGAGGATGGCGGATCGGGCCTCGGCCTTTACATCTCGCGCCGGCTGGCACGGGCGATGGGCGGTGACCTGAGCGTGGAAAGCGCTCCCGGACAGGGTGCGCGCTTTATCCTCGGCGTGCCGGCCGATCTGCTGGCCTCACGCCCGACGACGGCGCAGCAGCCACAGACCGACAGCGCCCAGCCCGGCGAGGATTGAACCGTTCACCGCCCATTGGCGGTCGGCCAGCATGAAACTGGAACTGGGCCACATGATCAGGCCCAGGCCCTGGCCCACCCACAGCAGGCCCATGGCAATCGCCAGTACGGCGATCACGCTTAACAACAGACGGATTGCAGCCATTTACCGTGTCTCCCGGCGGGTCGCCTCTGTCTGGGCACCCGCCGGGGACAGCATCGGTCAAAGCTCAGCGCTTGTCGATGGCAAGATAATCGCGCTGGGTCGGCCCGGTGTAGAGCTGGCGCGGACGACCGATCTTCTGGCCGGGGTCGCTGATCATTTCGTTCCACTGCGCGACCCAGCCAACGGTGCGGGCGAGAGCGAACAGCACGGTGAACATGTCGGTCGGGAAACCGATCGCCGACAGGATGATCCCCGAATAGAAGTCGACGTTGGGGAACAGCTTCTTTTCGATGAAGTAAGGATCGCTGAGCGCGATTTCCTCAAGCCGCAGCGCGGTTTCGAACAGCGGGTCGTTGACCTTCAGCGCGTCGAACACTTCGCGCACGGTCTGCTGCATCACGGTCGCGCGCGGGTCGTAGTTCTTGTAGACGCGGTGGCCGAAGCCCATCAGGCGGAACGGATCGTTCTTGTCCTTGGCGCGCTCGATGTAGTGCTGGATCTTGTCGGGGGTGCCAATTTCCTTGAGCATGTTGAGCGCGGCTTCGTTCGCGCCGCCATGCGCCGGACCCCACAGGCAGGCGATCCCCGCCGCGATGCAGGCGAACGGATTGGCGCCCGACGAGCCAGCAAGACGCACGGTGCTGGTCGAGGCGTTCTGTTCGTGGTCGGCATGCAGGATGAAGATCTTGTCCATCGCGCTTTCGACGGCCGGAATGACTTCGTATTCCTCGGCCGGAACGCCGAAGGTCATCTTCAGGAAGTTGCCGGTGTAGGACAGCTTGTTGTCCGGATAGATGAACGGCTGACCAACCGAATACTTGTAGGCCATCGCTGCGATCGTCGGCATCTTCGCGATCAGGCGGTGGCTGGCGATGCGCCGCTGGACCGGATCCGAAATATCGGTGCTGTCATGGTAGAAGGCCGAAAGCGCACCGACCACGCCGCACATGATCGCCATCGGGTGCGCATCGCGGCGGAAGCCCTTGTAGAAGCTGGTCAGCTGCTCGTGCACCATGGTGTGGCGGCTGATCGTGCGGGTGAAGTTGTCGAGCTCGGTCTTGCTCGGCAGTTCGCCGTTGAGCAGCAGGTAGCTGACTTCCATGAAGCTTGACTGTTCGGCCAGCTGACCGATCGGATAGCCGCGGTGCAGCAGGACGCCTTCATCACCATCGATATAAGTCAGCGCGCTTTCGCAGCTGGCCGTGCTGGTGAAGCCCGGGTCATAGGTAAACATGCCGGTCTGGCCATAGAGCTTGCGGATGTCGATCACGTCCGGACCGACGCTGCCCGAAAGCACGGGGTATTCGAACTCACCGTTGCCGGTGTTCACCTTCACCTGATTGCCCACCCTATCTACTCCTAACAAACGGATCGCGCTTCAGGCGGACCGGGCCTGCGCGGCAATCCGCGCCAGGCTTTCGTCCCGCCCCAGCAGAACCAGCACATCGAAAATACCCGGGGAAGTTGTCTGCCCCGTTAGCGCCGCCCTAAGGGGTTGCGCAAGCTTGCCAAGCCCGAGTCCGAGCTCTTCCGCCATTGCTTTCAGGCTTACTTCCAGCCCTTCGCTTGTCCAGCCGTTTTCCGCGTCGAAGCGGGCGTGAACCTGCGCCAGCAGGCCGCGCGCGTCGTCGGTCAGCAGGGCCTCGGCCTTGGGTTCCAGCACCAGCGGGCGCTGGGCGAACAGGAAGGCGGCTCCGGCGGCCAGCTCGTTCAGGTCCTTGGCTCGGACTTTCAGCACCGGCATCGCCTGGGTCAGCAGCGCCAGATCGACCTCGCCCGCCATGCGCGGGGCAACCAGATCGGCCAGCCGCGCGTCGTCCGCCTCGCGCAGGTAATGCCCGTTGAGGTTCTGCAGCTTGGCCAGGTCAAACCGCGACGGGCTCTTGCCGACATGGGCGATGTCGAACCATTCGGTCGCCTGTTGACGGTCGATAAGCTCGTCGTCGCCGTGGCCCCAGCCGAGGCGCAGCAAATAGTTGAACATCGCTTCGGGCAGAATACCCAGTTCGTCGCGATAGGCATCGACGCCCAGCGCGCCGTGGCGCTTCGACAACTTGGCGCCGTCGTGGCCGTGAATCAGCGGAACGTGAGCGTAGATCGGATCAGGCCAGCCGCCCTCCACCGCGTGCATTGCGCGGATGATCACCAGTTGGCGGAACGCGTTGTTGAGATGGTCGTCACCGCGGATCACATGGGTCACGCCCATGTCGTGATCATCGACCACCACGGCCAGCATGTAGGTGGGGGTGCCGTCCGAACGCAGCAGCACGAAATCGTCGAGTTCGGCGTTGCTGACGGTGACCGTGCCCTGCACCTGGTCATCGATCGTCGTCTCGCCCTCGCGCGGGGCCTTTATCCGCACGACATAAGGCTTGTCCGCCGGCCAGGTGGCGGGATCGACATCGCGCCATTCGCTGTCGATGCGGAAGGTGCGGCGTTCAGCCTGGGCGGCTTCGCGCCGCGCCTGGAGTTCCTCGGGCGTCAGATAGCAGCGATAGGCATGGCCTGCGTCGAGCAGCGCCTGCGCCACCTCGGCATGGCGATCCGACCGGGCGAACTGGAAGGTTGCGGGTTCATCGCCAGCCAGACCCAGCCATTCCAAGCCGTCGAAGATCGCTTCGATTGCCGGTTCGGTGGAACGGGCGCGGTCGGTATCCTCGATCCGCAGCAGGTACTTGCCGCCGTGGTGGCGGGCATAAAGCCAGTTGAAAAGTGCGGTTCGTGCGCCGCCGATGTGCAGGTAGCCGGTGGGCGAGGGGGCAAAGCGAGTCACGACGTCGCGGCCGCTTGCCGCTGCTCCGCCTGTCACGCCGCCACTTGCCATTACCCGATCCATCCTGTTGTTGTGTGTCCATGGCCAGCGATGCGATCCCGCCCGTGCCCATGGACAGTCCTGCGCCGACGGGCGCTGCACTGCAACATGGCCATTGGCGCATGCGCGCGAACTTGGCAAGCGGCCTTGCGCACCTTGAACAATTCCTTGCGAGGGCCGGGTTTGACCGCGCGCCTTGGCTGGTGGTGGCCTTTGCCGTCGGGATCGCGGCGTGGTTCGCCCTGGACAGCGCGGCGCAGTGGCTTGCGCTGCTGTGCGGATTGGCTGCCTTGGGCAGCGCGTCGTTGCTCATGTTGCGCGAGGATGGGCGCTTTCCCTTTGCGCGCCAGGCACTTGCGGCGATGGCCTTGGCAATGGCCATGGGCTGCGCCCTGGTCTGGGCCAAGTCGGCGCTGGTCGGAACCCGAGCGATCGAGCGGCCGATGGTGGTTACCCTGGTCGGCAAGGTGTTGGACCGTGCTGATCAACCAGCCGAGCACCGCGTGCGAATGCTGCTTGCCACGCGTGAGCCAGGGACCGGCCGGGCGATCAAGGTGCGGGTCAATCTCGATGCCGACAGTGATCTGATCGGGCTGACCGAGGGGGCCCGGGTGCAGCTGCGTGCGCGGCTGATGCCGCCAGCCTCGCCGATGCTGCCAGGCGGCTATGACTTTGCCCGCACTGCATGGTTCGCGGGAATCGCGGCAACTGGCAGCGTGGTGGGCAAGGTCGCGATCCTGGCTCCGGGTGACAGCGGGACAGGGCTCGGCCGGGCGCAGCGTGCGCTGTCGCGCCATGTGCGCGAACGGCTTGATGGCTCGCCCGGCGCGCTGGCCGCGGCCTTTGCCAGCGGCGACCGGGGCGCGATTGCCCCGGCTGACGAGGAGGCGATGCGCAATTCGGGGCTGACTCACCTGCTGTCGATCAGCGGGCTGCATGTCAGCGCGGTGATCGCGGCGATCTATTTCCTGGCCGGACGACTGTTCGCCGCCTGGCCATGGCTGGCGCTGCGCGTGCGGGTACCACTGCTTGCCGCAGCGACCGGGGCGGCGGCCGGGATCGGCTATACCCTGCTGACCGGGGCAGAGGTGCCGACGGTGCGCTCGTGCATCGGCGCGGTGCTGGTGCTGCTGGCCCTGGTGCTTGGGCGGGAGCCCCTGTCCTTGCGCTTGGTCGCGGTGGGGGCCTTTCTGGTGCTGGTGTTCTGGCCCGAAGCACTGGTTGGGCCAAGTTTCCAGATGAGCTTCTCGGCCGTTATCGCTATTGTCGCGTTGCACGGCGCCGCGCCGGTGCGCGCCTTCCTCGCCCCGCGCGAGGAGCCGTGGTGGGCGCGGCAGCTGCGCCATGTGGCGATGTTGCTGCTGACCGGGGTGGTGATCGAACTGGCACTGATGCCGATCGGACTGTTCCACTTTCACCAGGCCGGGGTTTACGGCGCGCTGGCCAATGTCATCGCCATCCCGCTGACCACGCTGGCATCGATGCCGCTGATCGCGCTGGCGCTGCTGTTCGATACCATTGGTGCAGGCGCGCCGGTCTGGTGGCTGACCGGCAAGTCGCTGGAGCTGCTGCTGGCGCTGGCGCACTGGACGGCGGCCATGCCTGGTGCGGTCAGCAGCATGCCGGCCATGGGCGAGGGGGCGTTCCTGCTATTCGTGGCCGGCGGGCTGTGGCTGGCACTGTGGAGTGGCCGGGTGCGAATGCTGGGCCTGGTTCCGGCGGCGCTGGGCGTGCTCCTGCTGGTAACGCTGCGTCCGCCAGACCTGCTGGTGTCTGGCGATGGCCGCCATGTCGGCATCACGGGAGAGGCCAGCGAATTGCTGGTGCTGCGCCCGGGACGGGGCGGCTATGCGCTCGAAAACCTGACTGAACTGGCGGGAATGAGCGGCGATGTCCGCGCCCTTGAAGACTGGCCCGGGGCGCGCTGCAATGCTGACTTCTGTGCAATCCGCCTCAACCGGGGCGGGCGTGACTGGCAACTGCTACTATCACGCGGCGATGATCTGACCGCCGAGCGCGCTCTGGCCGCAGCCTGCGAACGCGCGGACGTGGTGATCTCCGAGCGCTACCTGCCGCGCTCCTGCCGCCCGCGCTGGCTCAAGGCCGACCGCCGGTTCCTGTCGCAGAGCGGGGGGCTGGCCATCGATCTGACGGATGGAGAAGTGCGCAGCGTGGCGCAGGGCCAGGGCCAGCACGGTTGGTGGAACCCGCCGCCCGATCGCAGACCAGCCCGCCACAGACCCGAAAGTGCAGAGCCAAATGCTGGAACGCCCGCGGC
This sequence comes from Novosphingobium sp., assembly GCF_041905565.1. GTDB lineage: Bacteria > Pseudomonadota > Alphaproteobacteria > Sphingomonadales > Sphingomonadaceae > Novosphingobium. The sequence continues at coordinate 127,852 of NZ_JAYRKX010000002.1, forward strand.
AACGGCCACGGGCGCCCCCTGAATTCCGCACCTGCCGGACGCCGCTGGCGCCGGGCAATCAGCCGATCAGTGATAGCGGCGCAGCAGCCCGGCGAGCTTGCCCTGGACCACCACTTCACGCGGATCGTAGATCTGCGCCTCGTAAGCTGCATTGGCGGGATCGAGCCGCACCCGGCCATTCTCGCGCCGCAGGTACTTGAGCGTCGCTTCTTCGCCCCGGACCAGGGCGACCACGATTTCGCCATCCCGGGCGCTGTCGGTGCGGCGGATCAAGGCATAATCGCCATCGAGAATGCCGGCTTCGATCATCGAATCCCCGGACACTTCCAGCGCGTAATGTTCCCCAGCACCCAGCAACGCGGCGGGGACGGGCAGCGTGGCCGAGGTTTCCAGAGCCTCGATCGGGACGCCGGCGGCGATGCGGCCGTGCAGCGGGATCTCGATAACGTCGTTGGCCGGGGCAGGCTTCACCTCGGGCGGGCGGACCACGGCGGCGGCGGCGCTGTTGGTATTGGCCGCGCGGGCAGGGGCCTTGGTCCCGACGTCTTCAGGCTGGCGCAGCACTTCCAGCGCGCGGGCGCGGTTGGGCAGGCGGCGGATGAACCCGCGTTCCTCCAGCGCCGAGATAAGGCGATGCACGCCCGACTTGGACTTGAGATCCAGCGCTTCCTTCATCTCCTCGAACGAAGGGCTGACGCCCGATTCTTCGAGCCGGGTCTGGATGAAGCGGATCAACTCGTGCTGCTTGCGGGTCAGCATGCGGGCCATACTCCGTTGGAACGAAGCGGGGGCATCACGGCGACGTTCCCGCATCGTTCAGTGAACGAATGTGGAACAATTAGGCAACGATTCGAATCTCGTCAAGCAATTCCGCCATTTTCGAGCAGATAGACCGGAACAGGTGTTCCTTCTGCGGTGGCGGGGGCAAGGGGTGGGCGTTCGATCAGGACGTTGCTGCGGGCGAGCGCGGCGAGTGCGCCGCTGTCCTGGTTGATCTGCGTGGTCACCGCAGCGCCGTCCCACCAGCCGCGCAGGAATTCGCGCCGATCGCCACCGGCACGCAGTGCCTCGGAGGTGGGGACCATGAACGGGCGGGGAAGCGGCTGCGCGCTGCCGCCCAGAGCGCGGAGCAGCGGGAGCAGGAACAGGTAGGCGGTAACATGGCTCGATACCGGATTGCCGGGGAGGCCGACCACCAGTTGTGTACCACGCCGGGCGATCAGCAGTGGCTTGCCCGGCTTGATCGCGACTTTCCAGAAATCGATCTGCGCGCCCCAGCGCTCCAGCGCGGGCTGGATCAGGTCATGATCGCCGACCGACGCGCCACCGCTGGTGACGATGACGTCCGCGTCGCCTGCCGAATCGAGGGCTCTGGTCAGCGCGGCCAGATCGTCTGCCACCGGGCCAAGGCACCGCACTTCGTGGGCATAGGGCGCCGCCATGGCGGCCAGCATGGCGGCGTTGCTGGCCGGAACCTGGTGCAGGGCGCAGGCTTCTGGATCGGGGGCGAGTTCATCGCCGCTGTCGATCACCGCCAGCCGGGGCCTGCGCCGCACCGCGACGAGCCGCTGTCCGGCGGCGAGCGCCAGCCCGATCTGGGCTGCCCCGAGCGGTGTGCCGGCGGGGAGCAATTCGCTTCCAACCGCAAAATCGTTGCCGCAGCGGCGAATGTGGCGGTCATGGGGCTGCGGCGGCGTGCCGGTGAGGGCAAGGGCAGTGCCATCGCGTGCCGTGTCTTCCTGCAACAGCACCATGTCCGACCCGGTGGGGAGCAGCGCCCCGGTTGAAATCCGCACCGCCTGCCCGGCGCCAACCGTGCCGCCAAAGGGATGGCCCGCCGCGCTTTCGCCGATAATCTGCCAGGGGCCGGGTAAGTCTGCCGCGCGCAAGGCGTAGCCGTCCATGGCCGAGAGGTCTGCCGATGGCTGGGTGCGCCGGGCAAGCAGCGGTTCTGCGAGGTAGCGGCCCAGCGCTTCTCCAGCCGGGATCCGCTCAATCGTAAGCGGCGATGCCAGGGCCAGCAGCCGCGCCTGCGCTTGATCCAGCGGCAGCGGCGCGGCCATCAGTCCGCCGCTCGCCAGTGGCCGGATTTGCCGCCGCGCTTCTCGATCAAGTGGACTTCGCCGATGATCATGCCCTTGTCGACCGCCTTGGCCATATCATAGACGGTCAGCAACGCGACTGAGACGGCGGTCATAGCTTCCATTTCCACCCCGGTTCGCCCGGTCAGGCTGGCGCTGGCGGTGGCGCGCAGGCTGTCCGCCTCCAGCGCGAAATCGACCGTTACCGCATCGAGTGCGAGCGGGTGGCACAGCGGGATCAGCTCGGCGGTCTTCTTCGCGGCCATGATCCCGGCGATCCGCGCCGTAGCCAGGACGTCGCCCTTGGGCACCGTGCCATCGCGGATCGCGGCGAGCGCGGCGGGCGACATGGTGATTCGGCCGGAGGCGACGGCGACGCGCTGCGTTTCCGCCTTGCCGCCGACGTCGACCATCCGCGCCTTGCCCTGTTCGTCGAGGTGGGTGAGGCCGCTCATTGTCTGGTTCAGCCGTGCAGCAGGGCTTGGGTGGCAGCCGTCACATCGGCCTGGCGCATCAGGCTCTCGCCGACCAGGAAGCAGCGCACCCCGTGGGCTTCAAGCCGGAGCAGGTCGGCATGGCTGTTGATCCCGCTTTCGCTGACCAGCAGCGTGCCTTCGGGCGCCATTGGAACGAGCCGTTCGGTGTTGGCGATGTCGGTGACGAAGCGCTTCAGGTCGCGGTTGTTGACCCCGATGAGGCGACTGCGCAGCCGGGCGGCGCGCTCCATCTCGGCTTCGTTGTGGACTTCGACCAGCACGTCCATCCCGCGTTCGAGCGCGGCGGCCTCGATCTCGGCCATGGCCCCGTCATCCAGCGCGGCGACGATGATCAGGATCGCGTCGGCGCCAATTGCCCGGGCTTCGGCTACCTGCCAGGGATCGACCATGAAGTCCTTGCGCAGAACAGGCAGATCACAGGCAGCGCGGGCCTCGACCAGATAGTCCTCGTGCCCCTGGAAATAAGGCGCATCGGTCAGCACCGAAAGGCAGGCCGCGCCGCCAGCCTGATAGGCCCGGGCGTGGTCGGCCGGGTGGAAATCGGGGCGGATCAAGCCCTTGCTGGGGCTGGCCTTCTTGATTTCGGCGATCAGGCCAAAGCCATTGGCGGCCTTGGATTCCAGTGCGCGGCGGAAACCGCGCGAGGCCGTCTGTGCGGCCGCGCGGGCGTCGAGTTCGGCGAGGCTGGCAAGCGGCTTGCGCTCGGCCACTTCCTCGCGCTTGGTGGCGCAGATTTCGGCAAGTTTGTCGGTCATTTCACAGTCTCGATCCAGCAGTCCAGCAGCGCCTTGGCCAGCCCCTTGTCGAGCGCTTCGGCGGCTTCCTCCACCCCTTCGAGCCAGTCATCGACCTGGCCCGCGACGAGTAGCGCCGCCGCGCTGTTGAGCAGCACTGCATCGCGGTAGGCGCTGCGTTCGCCCATGAGCAGGCGGCGCAGGGCATCGGCGTTGAACGCGGCATCGCCGCCACGCAGTTCCTCCAGGGGGTGCGAGGGCAGCCCTGCATCCTCGGGGCGAATCTCGGTCAGAAACCCTGGCAGGCCAATCGCGGCGACATAGCTGGTCCCGGCGATGGACAACTCGTCCAGACCCTCTTCGCCCGAGACGATCAGTGCGGCTTCCGAGCCGAGCAGATTCATCGCGTCGCGGTACAGCGCGATCAGGCCGGGGTGCGACACGCCGACCAGTTGGCGAGTGACTCCGGCCGGATTGGCCAGCGGCCCAAGCAGGTTGAAGATCGTGCGGCGGCCCAGTGCCTTGCGGATCGGCGCGATCCGGGCGAGCGCGGGGTGATGCGCCTGCGCGAACAGGAAGGCGATGCCAAGATCGGCCAGCGTTGCTTCGGCCATCTCCGATGCGCGGGCCAGGTTAAGGCCCAGCGCTTCGAGCGTATCGGCGCCCCCCGCCTTGCTGCTGGCCGCGCGGTTGCCATGCTTGGCCACCGGTACGTCGCAGGCGGCAACCACCAACGCGACGGCGGTCGAGACGTTCAGGCTGTGCTGCCCGTCGCCGCCCGTGCCGCAAACGTCGATCGCGCCGGGCGGGGCGGCGACGGGCTTCATCCGGGCACGCATCGCCCGCACGGCCCCGGCCACTTCGGCAGCGGTTTCACCGCGCTCGGCCAGGTCAACCAGCGTGGCGGCGATGGCATCGTCCGCCAGTTCGCCGTCGAGCATCCGGCCGAACAGCGCTTCGGCTTCGTCCAGGGTCACGCCAGTTCGCGGGCCTTGATCCCGCAGATGTCGAGGAAGTTGGCCAGCATGGCGTGACCGTGTTCGGTGGCGATGCTTTCCGGGTGGAACTGCACGCCGTGGATCGGCAGGTGCGCGTGGCGGAAGCCCATGACATGTTCGTCATCGCTGGTGGCGTTGACCACCAGGCAGTCCGGAATATCTGTAACGATCAGCGAGTGATAGCGCGTCGCAATGAACGGGCTGGGTAGTCCCTTGAACAGGCCTGTGCCATCGTGGCTGACGGGCGATACCTTGCCGTGCATCAGCCCGCCGCGCACCACCTTGCCGCCGAAATACTGCCCGATCGACTGATGACCCAGGCACACACCCAGCAAGGGCTTGGCCGCATCGGCGCAGGCCCCGACCAGGTCCAGGCTGATCCCGGCCTCGTTCGGCGTGCAGGGACCGGGCGAGAGCAGGAAGCCCTGCGCCCCGGTGGCCAGCGCCTGGGCGGCGGTCATGGCATCGTTGCGCACCACTTCCACTTCGGCGCCCAGTTCCATCAGGTAATGGACCAGGTTCCAGGTGAAGCTGTCGTAATTGTCGATGACAAGGATCATGGCGCGCCCTCTAGGCCCAGCGGGGTCATTTCGCCAGCAGTTTCACCAGATCGCGCTTCCAGAACTTCGCCCAGGTGTGGGTGCCGTGGCCCTTGGTTTCAGGGCTGGCCGGGATCAGGATGAACCGCGCCTTGGGCATGCGCTTGACCATCTTCTGCGCCAGGCCAAGCTCGGGTGGGTTGATGAAATCGTCGCCCGAATTGATCCACAGCACAGGCACGGTGACCTTTTCCAGCAGCGGTTCGGGATTGTAATTGCGCGAGGAATCGAGCTGGTAGATCTGGTCGTTGGCGTCGAGATCATTGGCGGCGCGGGCGGCGTAGCTCTCCGCGAGGTACGCTTCGGCCTTGTCGCGCGTGGGATACTGCACCTGCAGCGCCACCGGGTTGGCCCCGGCAATCATCGACAGGTAGCGGGCGGTGCGCAGGCCCAGTTCGGGCTGGCTGGTATAGTTGCCGCCATTCCAGGCCGGATCGGCCTCGATTGCGTCGATCGACATCTTGCGCCACATCCGGTTGCGCCCGGCAATCGCGCCCGCGTTGCAGGCGAAGGGGGCCAGCCGTTCCGCAAAGCCGGGGCGAGTGGTGCCCCACACGAACGCGTGCATGCAGCCCATCGAGGTGCCGAGGATCAGCTTGAGCCGCTTCACGCCCAGCCCTTCGGTCAGCATCCGGTATTGCGCGGTGACCATATCGTCATAGTCATAGCGCGGGAACTTCATCCGCATGCCGTCGCTGGGCTTGCTCGATTGGCCGTGCCCGATGTTGTCAGGCAGGATTACATAGGTCTTGGCCAGGTCGAAGGGCTGGCCCGGTGCATACAACTCGTCCGCGAATTGCGGGCGGTAGAACTGCTTGCCGCTGCCGCCGGTGCCGTGCAGCACCATCACCGCATTGTCGATTTCGCCCTTGGCGTTGCGGTGAGGCGTGCCCAGCGTGGTGACGTGGATCGAGATGTCCATCGTCTCGCCCGTGCCAAACCGGAAATCGCGCAGGATCACATCGCGTTCGCTGGCCTGTTTCGACCAGTCCTCGGCATGAGCCGGTACGGAGAGCAGGGCCGACAGGGCGAGCAGCGGGGCAAGCAGCAGGTTGCGCATTGTTTCCTTCCTTCAGGCCTTGGGAGACAGGCGGGCGGCGAACAGGTCGATCACGTTGTTGCCGGTTTCATCGACCACCTTGGGTTTGACCATTGCCTTGGCGAAATCGGACGTGATGGTGCGGAACGGCGGATTGTCCTGGCGGGCCAGGTCCGCGATGATGCGGGCGATGTCATCACCGCTCTGGCCATAGGTGGCAAAGACATTGCCCGTGGCGCCCAGGTAATTGGCCACCATCGACGCATAGGGCTCGGTCATTCCAGCGATGGCCTCGGCGGAAGTGCTGCGAACGGAAGCAACGAATTCGGTGTTGATCGGGCCGGGTTCGACCAGGCTGACCTTGATCCCCATCTGGCGGGCGAGCGGGGCAAATCCTTCCATCATCCCTTCGACCGCGAACTTGGCCGCGCAATAGGATTCGTTAAACGGCTGGCCGAGCAGGCCGCCGACGCTGGTGACCGAAATGATCCGCCCGCTGCCGCGTTCCCGCATGTGCGGGATCACGGCGCGGGTCATGTTCCACACGCCGAAGAAGTTCACTTCCATCGTCCGGCGCAGGTCGGCATCGCTGGTGTTTTCGACACTGCCGAGGAATCCGGCCCCGGCATTGTTGACCAGGATGTCGATCCGACCGTGCCGCGTCAGTACATCGGCGACCGCGCCGTTGATCGAGGCCTGCTTGGTCACGTCGAGCGGCAGAATCTCAACTGAAACGCCCAGCTTCGCGGCTTCCTCGAGCAGGGCCGCGCTCTTGCCGGTGTCGCGCATCGTGGCGACGACCTGCCAGCCGGCTTCGGCCAGCCGCACGGCAGCGTGCAGCCCTACGCCGGTCGAACATCCCGTTACCAGCGCGAGTTGCCTGTCTGCCATCGAGCTGCTCCCTATTGTCCGAACCCGGCCAGTCCGGCCACGCGGACCGCTTCGCGGGCCGCCGCGATCAGCGCTCCGGCCTTGGCCTCGCATTCGCGTTGTTCATAGGCCGGGTCGCTATCGGCGACGATGCCCGCGCCGGCCTGGACATGCAACATGCCGTCCTTGACCACCCCGGTGCGCAGCACAATGCAGCTGTCGAGGTTACCGTCCGGCGCGAAATAGCCGACCCCGCCGGCATAGGCTCCGCGCGTTTCGGGCTCCAGCTCGGCAATGATCTCGCAGGCGCGGACCTTGGGGGCGCCGCTGACGGTGCCCGCGGGGAAGCCGGCGAAGACCGCGTCGATCGCGTCGTGGTGCGCGGCATCAAGCTGGCCGACCACGTTGCTGACGATGTGCATCACATGGCTGTAGCGCTCGATCGTGTAGCTTTCGGTGACCTTGACCGTGCCGGCCTGCGCCACGCGGCCCACATCGTTGCGGCCCAGATCGAGCAGCATCAGGTGTTCGGCGCGTTCCTTGGGATCGGCCAGCAGGCTGATCTCGTTGGCGCGGTCCTCGTCGGCAGTCTTGCCGCGCGGACGGGTGCCGGCAATCGGGCGGATCGTCACTTCCCCATCGCGCACCCGGACCAGGATTTCCGGGCTGGACCCGGTCAGGGCAAAGCCCGGGAAATCGAGGAAATAGAGGAATGGCGAGGGGTTCACCCGGCGCAGCGCCCGGTACAGCGCCAGCGGCGGCAGCGGGAACGGGCAGGTGAAGCGCTGGGCCAGCACCACCTGGAAGATATCGCCCGCCTCGATGTAGTCCTTGGCCTTGCCGACCATCTGGCCATAGGCGCCGGCGGGCAGGGTGGGGGTCAGCACCGGCTCGGGCAGGCTGGCGTCCAGTGCGGGCTCACTGGCTGGTGCGGCCAGCCGGCGCAGCGCGGAGTCGATCCGGTCGCCGGCAGCGGCCAGCGCCTGGTCGGCACTGCCTTCGCCCGGCCATAGCGGGGCGACGCAGTACAGCTCGTCGCTCAGCCGATCGAACACCAGGATCAGCGTCGGACGGACGAACAGCATGTCGGGCAGTTCCAACGCGCTCTGCGGCGGGCGGGGCAGCTTTTCGACCAGGCCATAGGTTTCGTAGCCGAAGTAGCCGACCAGGCAGGCCAGCACCGGAGGCAGGGCAGCGGGGACATCGATCTTGCAGGCTTCGACCAGCGCGCGCAGTTCGGCCAGGCTGCCGCCGGGCAGGGGGGCGAAGGCGTGCTTGTCGTGGCGCCAGGCGCGGTTGATCTCGGCCGCCGGGCCGGTGGCGCGGAACACCAGATCGGGATCGAGGCCAAGCAGACTGTAGCGCCCACGCACTTCGCCGCCCTCGACCGATTCGAGCAGGAAGTCGCCGCGACCTGGCTCAATCAGCTTGAGTGCCGCGCCGACCGGGGTTTCCGTGTCCGCGATCAGCCGTCGCCAGACGATGCCCGGGCGGCCCTGGATCAGGGCCGCGCGTGCCGCTTCGCCGTTTTCAAGTCCCGCGCCGATCATCGGATCAGTTGCCGCCGCGCAGGCGCGTTTCGACCGCCTTGATCGCCTTGTCGTTGCGCTTCACGCCCACGTCCTTGCGCATCGCGGCGATCAGCTGCTGGTAGTATTCCTGGCCAAGGATGCCGGTGAACGAGCCCTTGACCTCGGCAATGCGCGGATCGTTGGGGGCGATCTGTCCCGGGATCACGTCAGTCACCTTGACCACGTACCAGCCGCGCCGCTGCGGGGCAGCCATCAGCTTGATCGCGCCCTTGGGCACGGCGAACATCATCGCCACCGGCGGCGGGGCCCGTTCACCCATTGCCTGGACCTCCTGGCGCGGAAGGTCGATCTTTTCTACCGCGGGCAGGGCCAGGCCCAGCGCGGCCACGGCGGCCTGCATGTCGCTGCCCTTCTTCAGCGCAGCCTCGATCTTCTTCGCCGCCTCGCGCGCGCCCTCGGCGCCCTTGGCCAGCATGTAATCGGTCTGCACCTGGGCCTTGATTTCGGCCAGCGGGGGCGCGGCAGGGGCCATGATCTGGCCGACGTCGAACACCACGAAGGTCTTGCCCGCTTCCACTTCGGCCAGCTGCGGCTGGCCTTCGCTTTCCATGGTGAAGGCGGTCTGGACCACGCGGGCGAGGACCGGCGGGGCCGTTTCGCCCGGCTTGCCGAACACCTGCCCATCGGCGGTCAGCGGTGCGGTTTCGGTCAGGGTCAGGCCCAGTTCCTTGGTCACGTCGGCCAGGGTCGCGCCATTGTCGAATTCATCCTCGATCCGCGCCGAATAGTCGGTCAGTGCGGCGCGGCGCTTTTCGGTAGCCAGCGCGGTGACGATTTCAGCGCGGGCCAGGTCAAGCGACTTGCCAGCCTTGCCTTCAATCGCATCGACCCGCAGCACCACCCAGCCGAGCGGCGCCTTGAGCGGACCGACCAGCGCACCTTTGCCGGCCTTGAACGCGGCATCGGCAATAGCTGCCGACGTCAGCCCCGAGAGCTGCTCGCGGCTCTGCTGGTCAAGCGTCGCAACGCTCAACCCCTTGGCGCCGGCAGAGGCTTCCAGCGTCTTGCCCCCGGCCACTTCGGCGGCCACCACCTTGGCGGCCGCTTCGGTCGGCAGGATCAGCTGACTGAACTTGCGGGCCTCGCTGGCGGCGTACTGCGCCTTGTTGGCATTGTAGCGCGCGGCGATTTCGGCCTCGGTCGGTGCGGCCAGGCCCTTGATTACCGCATCGGTGAAGGTCGCATAGCGGATCACGCGGCGTTCGGGGCGTTCGTAGCTGGCCTGGTTGGCCTTGTACCACGCGGTGAGATCGGCGTCGCTCGGCGCAGCCTTGGGCGCGAATGCGGTGGAGGGGAGCAGGGCGATCTGCCCGCTGCGGCGTTCCAGCACGATCCCGGCATAGCGCTGGCTGAGGCCGGTTGGCACTGCCACGCCCAGTTCGGCGCTGGTCAGCAGTTGGCGCGCCATCAGCGAGGCGGCGATCTGATCGCGGAACTGCGTATCGCTCAGGCCGCGCTGGGCGAGGAAGCCGCGATAGGCCTGGTCGTTGAACTTGCCGTCGAGGCCCTTCACATCGGGAATCTTGGCGATTTCACTGTCGATCAGCCGGTCGCCGATGAAGATGCCGTGGTTTTCCCCGAAATTGCGCAGCGCCGCCAGGTCGACCAGCTGGCCCAGCACCCGGTCGAGCCCGCCGCGCGAGAGGAAGTCCTTCATCGTCAGCTTGGGATCTTCCTGGCGCAATTGTTCGACCATGCGGGTCGCCGCGCGTTCCAGTTCCGATGTATCGACCCGGTCGCTGCCGACCTTGGCCACCCGGTCACCCCCGGCAACGCCGCCGAACGCCCCGCTCGAGGCGATGTCGCCCCCGGCAAAGGCCAGCGCCATCAGGCCGACAAAGCTGAGCGTCACGATCACGCCCAGCTTGGACTGAAAGAAATTGCGGAAAAACTGCAGCATTGCACCTTCGCCAAACAGGATCGCCCGCGGATTGCGGGCGCATCGCGCGGCTTTAGGCGGCAATTCGGCATCCCGCAATGGCGCTGCTGCGCCTACCCACGGCTTGTCGCAAAGGTTAATGCCGGGCTTTGACAAGCCGTGCCGCCGTGGCCTAGGCGCAATCAGGATTCGACGGACGCGATGTCCGCATTCAGCCAAAGCAGACAGGGGAAAACATGCCGCACCGACCCTACATCGTCGGAAACTGGAAAATGAACGGCCTGCGCGCCGCCATGACCGAAGCCCGGGCGATTGACCGCGGGGCCCAGCGCCACCCCGGCGTGCGCGTGGGCATCGCGCCGCCGTTCACGCTGGTTCATGCCATGGCCGAAGCCGCCCAGGCACTGTTCGTGGGCGGGCAGGATTGCCACGCCAAGCCGAGCGGCGCCTTCACCGGCGAAATTTCGGCGCCGATGCTGAAGGACGCGGGGGCGACCTTCACCATTCTGGGGCACAGCGAACGCCGTGCGATGCACGGCGAAACCGACGCCGTGGTCAAGGACAAGGCCGATGCGGCCCTGGCCGCCGGGCTGGACGTGATCGTCTGCGTCGGTGAAACCGAGGGCGAGCGCGATGCCGGCCAGGCCGAAGCGGTCGTCACCGGCCAGCTCGCCGGCTCGCTCCCGCTCGGCGAGGGCGATGCGGCGCGGGTTACCGTGGCTTACGAGCCGGTCTGGGCGATCGGCACGGGGCGGGTCCCCTCGGTCGGGGATGTCGCGGCGATGCATGCCGCGATCCGCGCCAAGCTGGTCGAAATCTATGGCGATGCGGGCGCGGCGGTTCGGATCCTCTACGGTGGTTCGGTCAACGCGGGCAACGCGGTGGAACTGCTGGGCGTGCCGGATGTTGGCGGCGCGCTGGTCGGCGGGGCCAGCCTGACGGCGGACAGCTTCCTCCAGATCGTCGCGGCGGCAGGCCCGGCGGTCGATTGATCGCGGGTTTCGGGCGGCAAACCTTGCGCTTGCCGCCAACCGCGCCTAGATGCGCGGCAATTCTCGTTTCATGCGGATAGGCCATGTCGCTGTTCATTTTCATCACTGTCGTCCAGGCGATCGTCGCCGCCCTGCTGGTGACCGTCATCCTGATGCAGAAGTCGGAAGGCGGCGGTCTCGGCGTTGGCGGCAGCCCCACCGGGCTGATGTCGGCGCGCGGCGCGGCCGATTTCCTCACCCGCTCGACCGCGATCCTGGCCACGGTGTTCGTCGTGCTCAGCATCGTCCTGGCGGTGCTCGCGGTGCGGACCACCTCGGGCCGCTCGATCGATACCAGCCTGCAGCGCACCCAGGTCCCGGCCTCGGCGCCGGCGGTCCCTGCTGAAGCGCCGGCTGCGGCGCCCGCCGCGCCGGTCGACCCGCTGGGCGGCGCGACCAAGCAGTAAGCAGCGCAATTGCCGCGATTGCCGCGTGGGGCCGCCCTGGCTCCGCGCGGTCGCGGCGCATTGCAGCACGTTCCAACTGTGGATTGCGGCAGGCAGCGCTTGCCCGAATCCCGTTTAACCGATTAAGGCGCGACTCCCATGGCGCGGTTCATTTTCATCACCGGCGGCGTGGTCTCCTCGCTCGGCAAAGGTCTCATGGCGGCAAGCCTTGCAGCGCTGCTGCAAGCGCGCGGCTACAAGGTCCGGATTCGCAAGTTCGATCCCTATCTCAACGTCGATCCGGGCACGATGAGCCCGTATCAGCACGGTGAAGTCTACGTCACCGACGACGGGGCCGAGACCGACCTCGACCTGGGCCACTACGAACGCTTCACCGGCGTTTCGGCGCGGCAGGCGGACAACATCACCTCGGGCCGGATTTACCGCGACATCATCGCCAAGGAACGCCGCGGCGATTATCTGGGTGCGACGGTGCAGGTCATCCCGCACGTCACTGATGCGATCAAGGAATTCGCCAAGGCCGATACCGAGGATCTCGATTTCGTGCTGTGCGAAATCGGCGGCACGGTGGGTGACATCGAAGGCCTGCCGTTCATCGAAGCGCTGCGCCAGCTGCGCAACGAGCTGGGGCGCGAGCGCAGCTGCTCGGTCCACGTCACGCTGGTGCCCTATGTCTCGGCGGCGGGCGAGCTCAAGACCAAGCCGACCCAGCATTCGGTGCGTGAACTGACCAGCCTGGGGATCCAGCCGGATATCCTGCTGTGCCGCTGCGAACACCCGCTGCCCGCGAACGAGCGCGCCAAGATCGCGCTGTTCTGCAACGTGCGGCGCGAAGCGGTGATCCCGGCGCTGGATGCCAGCAGCATCTATGCCGTGCCGCTGCAGTATCACACCGAAGGGCTGGACGACGAAGTGCTGCACCACTTCGGCCTGACAGCGCCCAAGCCGGACCTGACTGGCTGGGCCGACATCGTCGATCGCTACCAGCATCCGGAAGGCGAAGTGAACATTGGCGTGGTCGGCAAGTATGTCGGCCTGCCCGATGCCTACAAGAGCCTGAACGAAGCCCTGGTCCATGGCGGCATGGCCAACCGGGTCAAGGTCAACATCCGCTGGATCGATGCCGAACTGTTCGAGGAAGACGACAGCGAGATCGTCAGCCGGCTTGAGCCGCTGCACGGCATCCTGGTGCCCGGCGGCTTCGGCGTGCGCGGGACCGAAGGCAAGATCGCCAGCGTGCGCTTTGCGCGTGAACGCAAGGTGCCGTTCCTGGGCATTTGCCTGGGCATGCAGATGGCCTGCATCGAAGGTGCGCGCAACACTGCCGGGATCGCCGCGGCCAGCTCGACCGAATTCGGCGCGACGAACGAGCCGGTGGTCGGCATCATCACCGAATGGATGAGCCCCGAAGGTTTGCAAACGCGCGGGGCCGATACCGACCTTGGCGGCACCATGCGGCTTGGCGCCTATGAAGCCCGACTGTCGGCCAACAGCCACGTTTCGGCGATCTATGGCGGCGCGACCACGATCAGCGAGCGGCATCGCCATCGCTACGAGGTCAACGGCGCCTATCGCGAGCGGCTTGAGGCTGGCGGGCTGGTGTTTTCCGGCATGTCGCCCGATGGCCTGCTGCCCGAAATCGTTGAGCGGCCGGACCATCCGTGGTTCGTCGGGGTGCAGTTCCACCCCGAGCTGAAAAGCCGGCCGTTCGAACCGCACCCGCTGTTTTCTGGCTTCATCGCTGCGGCGGTTCAGCAATCGCGCCTGGTGTAAACGTTTGCGGGTTGGGTTGGCTTGTCCGAAAGGACTATGTGCGGCGAAATCTGCACATATTTGGCAAGATTGGCTTGCCATCCGGGCCTGCAATCCAATAGCGACGCGTTACTGAAAGCGATTCGCATCAAGGCGAACGTCCGGGTCGAGATGGCGATTGTTGCAGCGATGGCAGCCCCTGTCTCGGCGTGGGTGTTGCTCTCGCGGACCATGAGGGGCTGGACGCAATTTGCGGTTACGTGATCGTAACCGAACCCGTTGCGGGTTGTTTCCCGATTGGCAAGGCAATCGGGACTGGAGTTTCGGGCGGCAGTGATGCTGTCCAACGTGCTTGTCGAGCGCTGATCGTCTTCTGCGACCCGGACGATCAATCCGCCGACGAGGCGGTGTGCAAACACCGTGGGGGTGGGGCCCTTGGGCCTCACCCCCGAATTATCTCAAGGCATGGATGAACGGCGCTCAGGCCGCTGCGCTGGTGTCCTGGTCGGATGCCACCACGGTCAGCGACTTCTGCGTGCCGACCGGGATCTTCTTGGGCTTCATCGCCTCGGGCACTTCGCGCACCAGGTCGATGCTGAGCAGCCCGTCTTCCAGGTTGGCGTTATCGACCCGGACATAGTCGGCCAGCTCGAAGCGGCGTTCGAACCCGCGCTGGGCGATGCCGACATGCAGATACTGGCCGGCAGGCGCTTCATCACCCTTCTTGCCCTGGACCACCAGCAGGTTCTGCTGGGCGGTGATCTCGATATCGGCGGGCTTGAACCCGGCCACCGCCAAGGTGATGCGATAGGCTTCGTCGCCGCGCCGCTCGATGTTGAAGGGGGGGTAATTGTCGCCGCTGTTCAGGCGGTTGTGGTTCTCCAGCAGGTCGAACAGCCGGTCGAAGCCAACCATGGTGCGGCGATAGGGGGTAAAATCGAAACGGTTCATGGCAAAATCCTCGTATTTGAGCGAAATTGACGTCTGACGGGAACCCGCAACCGGCGTTCCCACTGTGGTGACATGCCCGCTCGGGACCATGACACCACGGCAGAGATATGATAGCCCGGGATCGTTTCAAGGGGGTGGGGACCTGCCCGAAAGGAATTTGCATGAGCGCGCCGAAGGTCGAAATCTATACCAAGTGGGGCTGCCCCTATTGCGTGCGGGCCAAGGCCCTGCTCGACGCCAAGGGCGTGAAGTACGATGAATATGACATCACCCTGGGCGGGCCGAAGAAGGCCGAAATGCAGGACCGCGTGCCCGGCGCGATGACCGTGCCGCAGATCCTGATCGACGATCTGGCCGTGGGTGGCTGCGACGATCTTCACGCGCTGGATGCGGCCGGCAAGCTCGATCCACTGTTGGGGCTTTAGCAGGCGATGGCACGTATTGCCCTGTTCCAGATGACCTCGGGGATCGAGCCCGGGGACAATGCCCGCGCGATTGTCGGGGCGGTGGGCGGAGCGGCCATGGGCGGGGCGCAAATGCTGTTCACGCCCGAGATGGCCGGACTGGTTGACCGCGACCGCAGGCGGGCCAGCGCCCATGTCGTGCCCGAGGGGCAGAACGTGGTGCTGGCGCAAGTGCGCGATGCCGCCGCGCGCGCCGGCATCTGGGTGGTACTGGGCAGCATTCCGGTACTGCGCGACGACGGGCGCTGGGCAAATCGCTGCCTGGTCGTCGATTCCAGCGGTAATATCGCCGCTCGCTATGACAAGATCCATATGTTCGACGTGGACCTGGCCACTGGCGAAAGCTGGCGCGAATCCAATGCCTATGCCCCGGGCGAGGAAGTGGTGACGGTAGAAACCCCGGTCGGCCGCCTGGGCCTGGCGATCTGCTATGACCTGCGTTTCCCCGCGCTGTTCGAGGCGCTGGGGCGGGCCAGGTGCGATGTGATCTCGATCCCCGCCGCCTTTACCGTGCCGACCGGCGCGGCCCACTGGCACGTGCTGCAACGCGCGCGGGCAATCGAGGCGAGCGCCTATGTCGTCTGCGCGGCGCAGGTCGGCAAGCATGCCGACGGGCGCGAAACCTATGGCCACAGCCTGGTGATCGATCCGTGGGGCGACGTGTTGCTCGATATGGGCGGGGAGCAGGCCGGGCTGGGCTTTGCCGAACTGGATCCGGCGCGCATTGCTGAAGTGCGCTCGCAGCTGCCCAGTCTTGCCAACAAGCGCGAAATCCCCAGATAGCGCGCGCCATGATCGTATTCGACTTGCAGTGCGAGCCTTTGGGGCATCGGTTCGAAGGCTGGTTCGCCAGTTCCGAGGATTTTTCCGGTCAGCAGCAACGCGGGCTGGTGTGCTGCCCGCATTGCGGCAGTGCCCAAGTGATCAAGGCGCCGATGGCGCCCGCCGTGCCGCGCAAGGGCAACCAGCGGGCGGAGCCGGTCCAGCCGATGGCGGCGGGCAAGCTGCCGCCCGAAGCGGTGGAAATGCTGGGCAAGCTGGCCCAGGTCCAGGCCGAGGCGCTCAAGCAGTCGCGCTGGGTCGGGGACCGCTTTGCCGACGTCAGCCGCGAGATGCATTACGGCGAGCGCGAGCACGAAACGGTCCACGGCCAGGCCACCTTGCAGGAGGCCAGGGAACTGCTTGAGGAGGGTGTGCCGGTGCTGCCCCTGCCGCTCCCGGTCGCCCCGCCGGACAAGCTCAACTGAATCGCCCCGGCTTGCCACTGCGCGCCCCGCGCCGTAGAGGCGCAGTTGGGCGCCCGTAGCTCAGCAGGATAGAGCACCAGATTCCTAATCTGGGGGCCATGGGTTCGAATCCCGTCGGGCGCACCATTTTGCCGACAATTCAATCGGTTTGGCCCCCCGGCCGATACCAGGCGTGAGTGCGCCGCAACAAATCTGCAACGTGGTTACCAAATAGTGCTTGCCTGCCGGATTCACTTGTGATTCTAAGGCGTCATGCGGGGCGGCAAACACGAACCACGAATCCAGCGGGAACGCGTTACCCAGGCGTTTGCCCTGTCGGCCTTGTTGCTGATGGCGGGTATGGCCGTGTTCGGGCCTAGCGGCCTGTTGGCGTGGAGCGAAAACAACCGCCTGCTTGAATCGCGCCAGAAGGAACTTCAGCAGCTCGCGCTTGAGCGTGATGATCTGAAGAACCGCGTTGCGCTGCTCGATCCGCGCGGGGTCGATCCCGATATTGCCGGCGAACTGCTGCGCAAGGATCTGAACGTGGTCCACCCTGACGAGATGGTGATGCTGCTCGGCAATTGAGCGGCAACAATTGTTCGCCAATTCGATCACAAAATACGTATGGGACTGTTTCCCTTACGGCGCCTTCGCCGTATAGGCCGCAAAGAGCAATCCAGTCCCCAGGGAGATGCAATTGGCCAAGTCCGCTTCGAGCCGCAAGGCGCCCGCCAAGGCCGCCGTCGGCGACGAAAACTTCGCGCTTCGCAGCCTGCAAGACGCCTTCGAGGCCGACAAGCGCTATGCTGCGAGCGATGATGAACTGCTCCGCTTCTACGAACAGATGGTGCTGATCCGCCGGTTCGAGGAAAAGGCCGGGCAGCTTTACGGACTGGGGCTGATCGGCGGCTTCTGCCACCTGTACATTGGCCAGGAAGCCGTGGCGGTGGGCCTGCAATCGGCGCTGGCGCCGGGCAAGGACAGCGTCATCACCGGCTACCGCGACCATGGCCACATGCTGGCCTATGGTATCGATCCCAAGGTGATCATGGCCGAGTTGACCGGACGCGGCGCGGGCATTTCGCGCGGCAAGGGCGGTTCGATGCACATGTTCAGCACCGAGCATAAATTCTACGGCGGGCACGGCATCGTCGGCGCGCAGGTGCCGCTGGGGGCGGGGCTGGCCTTTGCCCACAAGTACAACGAGGACGGCGGCGTCTGCATGGCCTATTTCGGCGATGGCGCGGCCAACCAGGGGCAGGTCTACGAAGCTTTCAACATGGCGGCGCTGTGGCAGCTGCCGGTGGTCTTCGTGGTCGAGAACAACGGCTATGCCATGGGCACCGCGGTGACCCGGGGCAGCGCCGAAACCCATTTCTACCGCCGCGGGACCGCTTTCCGCATCCCGGGCATGAGCGTGAACGGCATGGACGTGCTGGAAGTGCGCGCCGCCGCCAACGTGGCACTGGACTATGTCCGCGCGGGCAATGGCCCGGTGCTGATGGAACTGCAGACCTACCGCTATCGCGGCCATTCGATGTCGGACCCGGCCAAGTACCGCACGCGCGAGGAAGTGCAGGAAATGCGCGAGAAGCACGACCCGATCGACGCTGCCAAGGCCGAACTGGCGGCGCGCGGCGTGGCCGAGGACAAGCTCAAGGACATCGACAAGCGGATTCGCGCCATCGTGGCGGAAAGCGCTGATTTCGCGGAAAATTCACCGGAGCCAGGCATGCACGATCTCTACACCGACGTCCTGGTGGAGAGCTACTGATGGGTATCGAACTGAAAATGCCGGCCCTGTCCCCGACCATGGAGGAAGGGACCCTGGCCAAGTGGCTGGTCAAGGAAGGCGACGAGGTCAAGAGCGGCGACATCCTGGCCGAGATCGAGACCGACAAGGCGACGATGGAATTCGAAGCCGTGGATGAAGGCGTGATCGGCGCGATCCTGGTTCCCGAAGGGACCGAAGGGGTCAAAGTCGGCACGGTCATCGCGGTGATCGGCGGCGAGGGTGGGGCGGCCGCGCCCGCTCCGGCCGTTGCGCCTCTGGCCAAGGTTGAAGCTGCGCCTGCGAGCGCGGCGCCGGAGCGTCCGGCCGCTGCGCCGCGCAAGGCCGATCCCGCGCTGCCTGCGGGCACCAACATGAAGACCTCCACCGTGCGCGAAGCGCTGCGCGACGCCATGGCCGAGGAAATGCGCCGCGATCCCCGCGTCTTCGTGATGGGCGAGGAAGTGGCCCAGTACCAGGGCGCCTACAAGGTCACCCAGGGCCTGCTGGAAGAGTTCGGACCGAAGCGCGTGATCGATACCCCGATCACCGAATATGGCTTTGCCGGGATCGGTACCGGCGCGGCGATGGGCGGCCTGCGCCCGGTCGTGGAATTCATGACCTTCAACTTCGCCATGCAGGCGATTGACCACATCATCAATTCCGCCGCCAAGACCAATTACATGTCCGGCGGGCAGATGCGCTGCCCGGTGGTGTTTCGCGGCCCCAACGGCGCGGCCAGCCGCGTCGGCGCGCAGCACAGCCAGAACTATGGCCCGTGGTACGCCAACGTCCCCGGCCTGGTGGTGATCGCGCCCTATGACGCGGCTGACGCCAAGGGCCTGCTCAAGGCCGCGATCCGCAGCGATGACCCGGTGGTCTTCCTGGAAAACGAGCTGATCTATGGCCGCAGTTTCGAATTGCCGGAACTGGACGATCATGTCCTGCCGATTGGCAAGGCGCGGATCATGCGCGAGGGCAAGGACGTGACGATCGTGTCCTATTCGATCGGCGTCGGCCTGGCGCTCGAAGCGGCGGACGTGCTGGCGGACGAAGGGATCAATGCCGAAGTGCTCGACCTGCGCACGCTGCGCCCGCTTGACCGCGAGGCGGTGCTGACCTCGCTGGCCAAGACCAACCGCCTGGTCGTGGCCGAGGAAGGCTGGCCGCAGTGCTCGATCTCGTCCGAGATCATGGCGATCTGCATGGAAGAAGGCTTCGATCACCTCGACGCGCCGGTGCTGCGCGTCTGTGATGAAGACGTGCCGCTGCCCTATGCCGCGAACCTGGAAAAGGCCGCGCTGATCGATGCCGGGCGGATCGCCGCTGCGGTGCGCAAGGTCTGCTATCGCTGATCCTGCCGGGCAGGGGCCTGCGCCGGCAGCGCAGGCCCCGCGGCGGTCTTATGATGTGAAGCTGCCGTCGGTCGCGATGCCCATCTTGCCACGGAATTCCGAGCAGGTCTGGATGTCATCGGGATCGCCGCTGTCGCGCTGGTAGATCTGCGTCAGGTCGCGGTCATCGCGGACAGTGAACGAGGCGATGGCCTGGATGGTCCGGTCGCCCAGGAATTTTTCCGAAACGAGCGGCTGATAGGTGTAATTGATCTCGACGAAGATCACCGCATCGTCGGGCTGGGCGAACACTTCCTGTCCGGCCGGGCCGATGCCGACCGTGCCCAGCTTGCTGCCGGCCGCGCCATAGCCCGAGGGCACGTTCTTCGTCCCGCGGCAGCGCTGCCAGTGGATATATTGGTTGCCGTCCGCATCCACTTCCACGCTGGAAACGAACACCCGTCCGTTCTCGAACAGGTCCATGCCGCCGCCGGCCTGCATCTGGGCGCCGTACATGATGTCGTTGATGTCGGATTCGTAGATCTTGCGGTTCTGCAGCGTGCCGGAATCGCCGATCCGTGAGCCGTTGTCCGCAATGTGTTCGGCCAGCTGGCTGACCTTCATGTTGATCAGGGCATAGTTCGCCATTTCCGCGCCCCACAACCCGGCGGTCAGCAGGATCGGGGCGCCCAGCGCGAATTCGGTCATGGCCACACCGGACCTGGCGCGGCGGAGGCGGCGAAGCAGGGTGGTCAGGTTCATGCGCAGTTTCCCGTTTCCGGGGCGGAGGTCCCGCGCGCGGCCCCGTATGGCTGGTTGCGCAGGACCGTGGTGGCCCGCAAGGTCATGTCTTCCGACTGCCCGGGCATCAGGGCGTAGATCGGAAAGGCCCGCCGGTAAGTGACTGTCACGGTGTAGAGCACGGCATCGCGCGCACCGCCGAACCCGGCCGTGCCGGTGTCCGTGTCCCACTGCCCGTTGCCGTTCACATCCTCGAACGGTTCGCCCTTGTCGCAGACGCCGTTGCCGTCGACATCGTTATAGTCTTCGCTGCGATTGACGCGGGTGAAGTCGCTGTAGGCCTTGCGATCGAACTGCATCGTGGCGTTCGGGGCAACCGCCTGGACCGCCTTGGTCACCCGTGCATCGATGCTGGTCTGCGTGGCGGACGCGGCTTCGATGGTGGAGTCGCGCGCCGCCTTCTGGATCGCGCCATTGAGCATTTCGCTGGTGTACTGGTTGTGCGCCAGGTCAAACAGCCCCATCATCATCACCAGGAACGGCGGCGTGATAAGCGCGAACTCCAGAACGGTCGCGCCCTCCGCATCGCGCCGCAGGGGCTGTGGTGCGGGCGCGATCATTTCGAAATCCGCAGGTCGCCCAGTTGCGCGGCGATCCGGTTGAAGACATCGTTCAATTCGGACGAGTCAGCTGCCTCGAAATAGTGTCCTGGCCCGGCGCAATCGGTCATCACCGGGTTGAGCGATACCCCGAAGCCGATCACCCAGACGGTGATGTTGCGCTTTTTCACTTCATTGCAGGCAATGCCGAAGCGCCGTTCCACCACATCGGTCAAGGTCAGGCCGAGCTTGGGATTGCCGGGGTCCCACCGGCGGCTGTCGAGCGGTTCGATCCCGTAAGTGCCATAGGACAGATCGAGCGGCGCGGTTTCACCGTCAGTCAGGAAGATCATGTGCCGACTGGTCGTCTTGCCGCCGGAATCCGCATTCTCGCCCGAGAAGATCCCGGTCGGCGAAAGCAGGCGGCCGCCCCAGATCATGCCGATGTCGTGATAGGTGCTGCCTTCGGCGACCAGGCTGTCGACATAGGCCGCGACAGCCGAGTTATCCATTTCACCCAGCTTGCGCGCGGGCGAAGGGCAGGCCGACAGTCCGGCCCAGGCGGCCATCAGGTAATCGCTGCTGCTCAGCGCGCCGGATTTCTTGAACGTGCCCGTGCCGTCCCACCAGATTTCCGGTTCGAACGAGATTTCGTGAAGCATCGGCCGCCACTGGGTCTTGGGATTGGCCTTGGTCGGCACCAGATCGATGTCGAGGTCGAGCGCCTTGGAGAGATCGACGTTGTCGTAATCGTCGATTTCGTAAGTGTCGCGCTCTTCGATGCAACCCTTGAACCAGGCAGTCAGGTTCGCCGGCGAGGGCGAGGGGTAGCCATACATCTGCACATCGATCGAACCGGGCTTCAGCACGTCGTTGCCGGTCGCGCCCTTCACGAAGGCCAGGTTGATACTGACCGGTTTGTACTGCCACTTGTACTCATCGTACATCACGGTGCCGGTTTTCTTGGTCACCCAGGAATAGGTGTATTTGTTGAACCGGTTGCCCGTCACCGTCTTGGACGCACCGTCCGAACTGATATTGCACCAGGGATCATCGCCATCGACCTGGGTGGTACCATAGGTGCTGCCATCGGCATTCGTGCCGGAAGCGAGCGAGGTCCAGGTCACCGCATAGGGAGGGCAGGCCCCGCTGGTTTCGTAGCTGGGTATCGATGTCCACGAGCCGCTGATGTACGTGTAGGTCGTTTCGTACTGGTCGATCGGATACTGCTTGCCGGTCGATTTGGCTTCGCGCCCGTGATAGGACCAGTTGTCGACCACCCAGTCGGACTTGAGCAGGTAGCCAACGTTGACGTTGGTGGAATAGGGCACGAAGCCATAGCGCACGCGGGTGCCCGGGCTCTTGCTGCCTTCGATCTGGGCGTGGAAGTTCTTCACCACGTTGCGCAGCGACTGGATCTTGGTGTCGGGATCGGATGGGGTGGCCTTCTGCGCCATCGAACCCGTGGTATCGAGCACGAACATGATGTCCGTGTTGGAGAAGTTGAGCTTTGCGCCGCATTCGACATCGATGCTGACGTCGTCGAACCCGAACAGGGTCATGATCGTGGTCGGTACGGTCACATGGGCCGTGCCGGTAATTGCGAAGTCCTGCTCCAGCGTCATTTCGAACGAACGATCGGAGGTGCCATAGGAACCATCGGTAAAGTTCATCGAGAAGAATCGGTTGCCGACCGTCACGACATCGCCCGGGACCTTCCCGTCGACCACCACGGTCGAGCCGAGCTTCTTGCGCGCCGCCAGCACGGCGCTGTCGCAGGCCTGCTGCAAGCGGCTCTGCGCAAGGTAGCTGCGCCCCATGTCGACCCCGCCGCCGACCATCGCCAGCAGGGGAAAGATGCCAGCCGCGATCATCGCCAGGGTGTTGCCCGAACGATCGCGCGCCAGCCGCGTCAGCAGGCCGACACCGCGTTGATTTTTGGCGATTTCAGGTTCTGCGACCATGTATCTAGCGCTCGTTCAAGACAATCCTGCGATCTTCTCATTAGATCGCAGGCGTAAGCGCTTGATAAACGGCGAAGGTTAATTTCTTCACCGTGCCGCCGCGACGCGCCTGCGCCAATGATCACGGCATTACGAAGATCGGCCGCGTATAGGTCAGCGGTATTTCCGAAATGCCGACGAAACCGAGGAAACTGGGCACGTTATACTCAATCGTGAGCGTGATTTCCTTGGCCCCGGTGAACTGGGTGGACGCGACCGTGTCGGCCTCGATCGTCAGCTTGCCGCTGCGCAGCCCATAGGGCGGCGCTTCAGCCACATCGAGCGCGTAGCTTTCGATCGCCGTGTCTGTGGGCTTGGTGCCCTGTTGATAGGTAATCGCGGTAAAGCGCGCCACATCGGCCGAAATCGAGCGCATCGCGTTATAGTTCTGCATCCCGATCCCGATCTGCAGCACACCCAGGAACAGGGCAAGGAACAGCGGGGCGATCAGCCCGAATTCGATCGCGGACGAGGCGGTCTGGTCGCGCCGCAGTCCGCGCAAACGGCTGGCCAGGCGGATCATGCGACCAACACCAGTCGGCGGACGTTGAAGTTCACCTCATCGCCAAAGCCCAGCTGCGACCACATCGGGTTCAACGTGTCGGTGACGTGGATCTCGAGATAAGTGGTGATGACCTGCGACCCGCTGCACGACGTCGACGAGGTGACCGTGCTTGAATCGGCTCCGCAGCGATAGGAATTGGCGATCGTCACCTCGGCATCCGTCAGGCCGGTCGAGGCCTTGATCCGGTCGCGCAGCTTGGACCGTTCCAGCGACGTATCCACCTTGATCGCGATTGCCACGTCGCCGGCTTCGGCCACGGCGGTCTGCAATTCGGTCTGCCGGGCGAAGATCCGGCTTGCCTCGTAACCGCCCATGCTGAGCGCGAGCAGGACCGGCGCAACCAGCGCGGTTTCGATCGCCATGGTACCGCGTTGGTCGCGGCGCAGATGCCGGAGCAGGCGCATGATCATCGTCATCCCACCAGCTTGACCGACGCAGTGCCGCCGCCGATTGCCATCGAGCTCGCCCCCGAAGGCGTACAGAAATTGGTGATGTTGAAGTTGCCGTTGATAGTCAGCGTACGCGAGGCGACCATCATGCAGCCGCCAGTGGCGGCATTGACGTTGCCGTTGAAGGTTGCATCGCGGTTGGGCATGTACATCGTGCCGTCGATCTTGACCGTGGCATTGCCTTCCATGTCGAACGATGCGGTGGAATTCTTGTCCCAGAACAGCATCCCCGCCATCTTCGCGGCCTGGGCGCTGTCATACCCATAAGTGGTGGTCAGCGTGGTGCTGGTGATACCCTTGAGGTTCAGGTTCGAATTCGAGTTGATCTTGATCGTGCCGCTGTTGCCGGTCATCACGAACAGCGTGCCGGCGGCGGTAACCGGCAGATTCTGCCCGAAGTCGATCGACCCGCTGATGAAGTAGATCCCGGCCTGGAAGATCGTCGGACAGGCGATCGAGATATCGGTATAGATCCCCGGCTGCGGGCGGGCGATACCATCGTTAGCCGGGATCGTCCTGATGTCCGAGTAGCTGTAGTACTTGGTCGTCGTCGTCTTTTCATAGATCGTCGTCTGGCCGCTGCCATACTTCACGTAATCGCTGGTGTGCGGACCATCGGTGTAGGCCAGGGTTGAAGTAACGATCTGATCCTGCGTGGTCACGCCAGGCTGGTTGTCACTCTTCGACTTCTTATAGGTTCCGTTATAATTGCTGTTAAGCGTGAAGGAGTTCCCGTTCTTCGTGTAATAGGCATATTCAACCACCGTCCGCACGGTCACGTCCGCCTGGGTGGCGGCTGACGAGGCGGGGGTGCAATTATATTCCCGGGCCGTGCTGCCCGATGAACTGGGCGTATCGAGGCTGGCATAAGGATCGAGCAGGCCCGCCTGGTCCTCATAGATCGTGCCGTTGTTGGCAAACCCGGGGTCGATCCCGCCCGTCGCGATCAGCTTGCCCAGCGGAACCGAGGTGTTGCCGACTTCCTTCATCGCCGCGTTGGGATCGTTCGACAGCGAACCCGCGCCGCAGGTCGATGAACCGCCGACGCTGCCGCCGAACTTGAAGGCCGAATCCGCCGTGGGATGGACCGCCAGCATGCAGGCGTTGAACGCCACGCCCGAGGTGTACTTGGCCTGGGCGCTGACAGTGACCGTGGCTTGGCCGCCGGTAAAGAAGTTCGAGAACGGTAGCGGCTTGCTCGCCGAGGCGTGCACGACCACGCTGTTGTCGACCGACGAGTTGCCGTATTTGGCCAGGGTGACATCTTCGGCGCTGTTGAAGGAATCAAAGTCGCCAACCATCGAAAGGTTGACCGCATATTCCTGCGCCGCGCGGGTCTTGTAGGTATCCTGAACCGCCGTGTCGGCACTGGTGCGGGCCCAGGCCCCGGCCAGCGCGGCCTGGTCAACCGCGAACTGCAATTCGTTCTTCCACATGTACCACTGCGCGGTATCGACCGCGAGGCCCGAGCCGCCGATCAGGACGGGCAGGCCCAGCGCCATCAGCATGGTTGCGTTACCGCTGGTGTCACACCGCAACTCGTTGAGTTTTTTCCGAATCGAAGCGAACATGGTGCACCCGAAATCCTTGGTATCGAGACTGCGATAAGCGATTGTGGTGTGCGGACCTTCAAGCAACGTGGTTAACGAGTTGTTGCGATGGTCAGGGCGCCCGCGTGTCGCCAAGGCTTTGCGGCGCGGCCTCGTTGGCTGTAGTCAGGAGGCGAACCATGGCCGATTCCCCGCTTCTTGACAGTTTGCCCCCCGAACAAAGACTTGCGCTGGCCTATGCTCCGCAAACAAGTCGGGCGTTGTTCCTGGGGGTGTTCGCGCTGGACGCAAAGCTCGCCGGTATCGTGCGCGGTGCACGCGAGCCGATGTTGGCGCAACTGCGCCTGGCCTGGTGGCGCGAACGGCTTGCGCCGGGCGGCGCGACAACCGCGCCAAAGGGCGAGCCGATTCTTGCCGCGCTGGCGCCGCTCCAGGGGCAGGATGGCGACCTTGCCGCGCTGGTCGATGGGTGGGAAGCGCTGCTGCTGGCCGATCCGCTCGATGCGGCGGCGATCAGCGCGTTTGCCGATGGCCGTTCGGCAGCCATGGCGGCTCTGGCAGGCCTGCTTCGCGGCGCGGACGATGAGGCGCGGCGGGCAGGGCGGCAATGGGCGCTGGCCGATCTGGCCAGCCGGATCGGATTGCCGCAGGAGCGCGCACAGGTGCTTGAAATTATTACCGCAGAGGATTGGCAGCGGGCGCGCCTGGCGAGTGACTTGCGGCCGCTCGCCGTGCTGCACGGACTGGCCCGGCGGCATCGCGGGGCACGGCCACTGGTGACCGGGCCGGGCAGCCTGCTGGCCGCGATCCGGCTTGGCGTGACGGGATTCTAGGCCGTGGGGCCGCAAATGAAGGGCAGGGCATGAACCGCACGCTTGTGGGCGCGATTTCGGCGTTGTTGCTGGCCGCCGCCGGCCTGTTCTGGTGGCAGGGCCGCGCCGCGACCGAGGCCGATGCGCCGCCCCCGCCGGTCCCGGTGGAGACGGCCCCGCTGGGCGAAGCCGACGCGATCCCGACCGAGAATGGCGATGGGCTGATGGGCGGCGCCTTGCCCGAAGCGGACGAGGCCACGCGCGAGGAAAAGCGCTTCAACCGGCTTGATCGCAACCGCGACAACCTGATCAACCGCAACGAGGCGCTGGCCCCGCGCGTCGCGGCGTTCCGCAAGCTCGATACCGATCACAACAACCTGCTCAGCTTCGAGGAATGGGCTGTCGCCACCTCGAACCGGTTCAAGGGCGCGGATGCCAATGGGGACGGGCAGCTCACCCGCCCCGAATTCGCCACGACCAAGCCCAAGGCGGCGAAAAAGCCAGCCTGCCGCTGCTAAGCCAGCGGTAGCCACTCCGCCAGATCAGCCTTGGCGCGGGCGGTGTAGGCTTCCTTGCGCTGCTTCTTCTTGACCGACGGATCGACCGGCGGAAACAGGCCGAAGTTGACGTTCATCGGCTGATAGCTATCGGCTTCGGCATCACCGGTGATGTGCGAAAGCAGCGCGCCAAGGGCCGTGGTGCGGGGCGGGGGCGTCCAGTCCCTGCCGCCCAGCTGCGCCGCCGTCATCAGCCCGGCGAGCAGCCCCACGGCGCCGCTCTCGACATAGCCTTCGCAGCCGGTGATCTGCCCGGCAAAGCGGATGTGCGGCGCGCTTTTCAGGCGCAGTTGACGGTCCAGCAGTTCGGGTGAATTGAGGAAGGTGTTGCGGTGCAGTCCGCCGAGCCGCGCGAACTCGGCATTTTCAAGGCCGGGGATAGTGCGGAACAGGCGGACCTGTTCGGCGTGCTTCAGCTTGGTCTGGAAGCCCACCATGTTCCACAGCGTGCCCAGCTTGTTGTCCTGGCGCAGCTGGACCACGGCATAGGGCCAGCGGCCCTTGGGAAATTCGGGCGTGGCATCGTGCGGATTGTCGAGCCCGACCGGCTTCATCGGCCCGAAGCGCAAGGTGTCGATCCCGCGTTCGGCCATGACCTCGATCGGCATGCAGCCATCGAAATAGGGGGTATTCGCCTCCCATTCGCGGAATTCGGTCTTCTCGCCACCCAGCAGCCCGGCATGGAACGCCAGGTACTGCTCGCGGTTCATCGGGCAGTTGATGTAGTCGCGGGTTTCGCCCTTGTCCCAGCGGCTGGCCATCCAGCACACGTCCATGTTCACCGTGTCGTGGTAGACGATGGGGGCAATCGCATCGAAGAAGGCCAGGCTGTCGGCCCCGGTTGCCGCGCCGATGCTGCTGGCCAATGTGGCGGCGGTCAGCGGGCCGGTGGCGACGATGGTCAGGCCGGCTTCGGGCAGGCGGTCGATCCGCTCGCGCACCACGGTCAGCGTCGGCTGGGCGGCCAGCGCGGCTTCCACTTCTGCCGAAAACACGTCGCGGTCCACTGCCAGGGCCGAACCGGCCGGGACCTGCGCCTTGGCCGCGGCGGACATCAGCAGCGAATCGAGCTCGCGCATTTCCTGGTGCAGCAGGCCGACCGCGTTCTTTTCGTGATCGTCGGAGCGGAACGAATTGGAGCAGACCAGTTCGGCGAGGCCGGTTCCCTGATGGGCCGGGGTGCTGTCTCCCCCGCCGCGCATTTCAGACAGGCGCACGCGCAGGCCGCGCCGGGCGAGCTGCCAGGCGGCTTCGCTGCCGGCCATGCCGCCGCCGATGATATGAACGTCATAAGTCATGCGCCTGCTCCTAGCTCTTGCGCCCGGCAATTTCCAACGCCAAGCATGGGGCCAGGGGGAAACAGACCATGCCCAAGCGTGCCTTGATCGAAAAGCGGCCCTGGCTGCTGGCCAGCCTGATTGCCGGGATCAGCTTCTGGTTCGTCAAGGACGGGCACTTGCCGGGGGTGTACCAGATGGCGTGGAAAGGGGCAGGGGTGGCCCTGCTCGCGGTCTATGCACTGGTCCGCCATCACGGCGCGGATTCTCGGCAGATCGGCACAGTCATGGCGCTGGGCGCGCTGGGCGATGTGCTGATCGAACTATCGCTGGAACTTGGCGCCGTGGCCTTCCTGATCGGGCACCTGGTGGCAATCCACCTGTATTGGCGGCACCGCCGCGCCGAAACCAGTGCCAGCCAGAAGCTGGCGGCGCTGGCCATGCTGGTTCTGATCCCGCTGATTGCCTGGTTGCTGCCGGCCGACCGAGCCGCCGCGCCGGGCATCCTGTTCTATTCGCTGGGCCTCTCGGCAATGACCGCGATGGCCTGGACCAGCAGTTTCCCGCGCTACCAGGTGGGGATCGGCGCAGTGCTGTTCGCGGTGTCGGACCTGTTGATCTTTGCCCGGCTTGGTCCGCTGGCGACCAGTGCGCTGCCGGGCCTGCTGATCTGGCCGCTCTACTATTTCGGGCAGTTCCTGATCTGCACCGGGGTGATTGGCGAGCTCAGGCGCCGTCCCACGCGGCAATAGTGGTGCGGTGCAGCTCGCGCCGGTGGCCTTCGTAGCCGCCGGTCGCGCGGTGCAGGACCGAGCGGTTGTCCCACATCACCAGCATGCCCGGCTCCCACTTCTGGGCAAAGACGAAGCGATCGTCACCCTGCCATTGCTGCAGTTCCATGAGCAGGGCCACGGCCTGGTCCTGCGGCATGCCTTCGATCCCGATGATATAGCCCAGCGTCGAATAGAACCCGCGCCGCCCCGTTTCGGGATGGGCCGGAACCAGGGGATGGGTTTGCGTCGCCAGTGCCGCCTCGCTCGGCCGGATGTCCATGCTGCGGCCCTTGTCCCTCGCGCCATAGGTGCCATCGGGGGCATAGGGCAGGCGGGCAGAATGGACCGCGATCAGATCGGCGTAGAGCGCCTGCCGCGCGGGCGGCAGGGCTTCCCAAGCCAGATGCTGGTTGGCGAACAGGGTATCGCCACCGCAGGGCGGAATCTCCACCGCGTTGAGGCAGGTGCCCGCTGGTGGACGGGCCTGGAAGCTCCAGTCGGCGTGCCAGTTTTCGGCAAACAGCGGCGATTGCTCGTCCGTCTCGCGCCGGATTGCGGCGATGTGCCGGCGGCCCGGGATCGGAGCGAAAAACGGATCATCCCCGAAGCCGCCGAAATGGCGCGTGACGCGTTCCAGCCCGTCATCGTCCAGTCCCTGGTCGGGAAAGGCGAGGACGTGGTGTTCCAGCCAGGCGGCGCGCAGCGCGGCGACCGTTTGCGCATCCAGCGGCTGTTTCAGGTCGACCCCGGTGACGCGTGCCCCGCACGCCCCGCCCGAAGGTTCGACCCGCAGCGCCATCACGCCTCGCTGTCGCTGGCTTCAGGCGCTTCACCGCCGACCTGATCGCCGGCGTCTTCGTCGCCACCTTCATCCTCGGCCAGGCGCACGGCACTGACGACGTGTTCGTCATCAGCCACGTTGAACAGGCGCACCCCGGCGCTGCCGCGCCCGATCACCCGCAGCGAGGCGAGCGGCAGGCGGATCAGCTTGGCCTGGTCGGTCACCAGCATCAGCTGATCGGCCTGCACGGCCGGGAAGCTGGCGACAACGGGGCCGTTGCGGGCGATATTGTCGATATTGGTGATGCCCTGGCCGCCGCGTCCGGTGCGGCGGTATTCGTAAGCCGAACTGAGCTTGCCATAGCCATTGGCGCAGACCGTCAGGATGAACTGTTCGCGCGCCTGCAATTCGGCATAGCGTTCCGCGCTCATCGCCGGTTCGCCGTCCTTGTCGCCCTTCCACGGCGCGAACTTGACGTAGTCCTCGCGCTCCTCGCTGGTGGTGCCGACGCGGTGCAGGATCGACAGGCTGATCACCTCGTCATCGCCCTTCAGCGTCATGCCGCGCACGCCGGTCGAGGTCCGGCTGGTGAATTCGCGCACTTCATCACCGGCAAAGCGGATCGCCTTGCCGCTGCGGGTGGCGAGCAGCACGTCGTCGCTGGCTTCGAGCAAGGCAACGCCGATCAGACGGTCGTCCGAATCCTCGTCAAACCGCATCGCGAACTTGCCGTTGCTGGGAATGTTGGCGAAGGCATCCATCGCGTTGCGGCGGACGTTGCCCTTGGCCGTAGCAAACACGACCGACAGGTTGCCCCATTCGGCCTCGTCCTCGGGCAGAGGCAGCACGGTCTGGATCGTCTCGCCCTGGTCAAGCGCGGGCAGCAGGTTGACGATCGGCCGGCCGCGCGTGGCCGGGCCGCCTTCTGGCAGCTTCCACACCTTGAGGCGGTAGACCTTGCCGGCGGTCGAGAAGAACAGCACCGGGTTGTGGGTGCTGGTGACGAACATCGTCGTCACCGCATCCTCGTCCTTGGTCGCCATGCCGGCGCGGCCCTTGCCGCCGCGTGCCTGGGCGCGGAAGGTCGAAAGCGGCGTGCGCTTGATATAGCCGTCCATCGTGACGGTGACGACCATGTCGTCGCGCTCGATCAGGTCTTCATCGTCGATCCCGTCGGCGGCGGCGGTGATCTGCGACAGGCGCGGGGTGGCATAGGCCTCGCGGATCTGGGTCAGTTCATCGCGCATCACGCCGTAGAGTTTGGCGCGCGAGGCCAGGATCGAGAGGTATTCCTCAATCGCGGCGGCCAGTTCCTTGAGCTCGTCGCCAATCTCGTCGCGGCCCAGCGCGGTCAGGCGGTGCAGGCGCAGGTCGAGGATCGCCTTCACCTGCACTTCGGACAGGCGATAGGTTCCGCCCGTTTCCTCGGCGCTGGGTTCGATCGCCTCGACCAGCTTGATGTAGGGGGCGATCTCGCCGATCGGCCATTCGCGGGTCAGCAGCGCCTCGCGCGCGGCAGCCGGGTTGGGCGAGCCGCGGATGATCCGCACCACCTCGTCAAGATTGGTGACCGCGACCACCAGGCCAAGCAGGATATGGGCGCGATCGCGCGCCTTGTTCAGCTCGAACTTGGTGCGGCGGGTGATCACTTCCTCGCGGAAGGTGATGAACGCGCTGATGATGTCGCGCAGCGTCATGGTCTCGGGGCGGCCGCCCCGGATCGCCAGCATGTTCGCGGCAAAGTTCGATTGCGCCGGCGTGTTGCGCCACAGCTGGTTGAGCACGACTTCGGGCGTGGCGTCGCGCTTGAGGTCGATCACCACACGCACGCCAAGCCGGCTGGATTCGTCGCGGATGTCGGAAATACCTTCGATCCGCTTGTCCTTGGCGGCTTCGGCGATCTTCTCGACCAGGTTCGACTTGCCAACTTGGTAGGGGATGCTGGTCAGCACGATCGAGCGGCGGTCGCCCCGGCCTTCCTCGATCTCGTGGCGGCAACGCATAATCACGCTGCCCCGCCCGGTCAGATAGGCCGAGCGCGCGCCGTGGGTGCCCAGAATCAGCGGGGCAGTGGGGAAATCAGGCCCCGGAACGTACTGGATCAGCTCTTCCGAAGTGATCGCCGGGTTGTCCATGTAGGCCAGGCAGCCGTCGATCACTTCGCCCAGGTTGTGCGGCGGTATGTTGGTGGCCATGCCCACCGCGATCCCGCCCGCGCCGTTGACCAGCAGGTTGGGAAAACGCGCCGGCAGCACGGTCGGTTCCTGGCGCGAACCGTCGTAGTTGTCGGTGAAATCGACGGTATCCTTGTCGAGATCGTCGAGCAGCGAGTTGGCGACCCGGGCCAGGCGCGCTTCGGTATAGCGCATCGACGCCGGCGGATCGGGGTCCATCGAGCCGAAGTTGCCCTGGCCGTCAATCAGCGGCAGGCGCATCGACCAGTCCTGGGTCATGCGCGCCAAGGCGTCGTAGATCGCGCTGTCGCCGTGGGGGTGATA
This sequence comes from Novosphingobium sp., assembly GCF_041905565.1. Taxonomy (GTDB): domain Bacteria; phylum Pseudomonadota; class Alphaproteobacteria; order Sphingomonadales; family Sphingomonadaceae; genus Novosphingobium. The sequence continues at coordinate 159,685 of NZ_JAYRKX010000002.1, forward strand.
GTTGCCCATCACGTCGCCGACGATCTTGGCCGACTTGCGATAGGGGCGGCCCGCAACCATCCCGCCTTCCTGACTGGCGAACAGGATACGGCGGTGCACCGGCTTCAACCCGTCGCGCACATCGGGCAGCGCGCGCGAGACGATCACGCTCATCGCGTAGTCGAGGTAGCTCGTCTTCATCTCGTCGACGATGTCGACGCGCTGGAACTCGCCCATCGGGCCCTGGGATTCGGGGGTGTTCAGCTCTTCGCTCACGCAGGAATTCGATCGGTTGTTGACGGGAATATGGCTACTTCCGGCACTAGGCCAAGAGCCGCCGGATAGCCACAACAAGGCCCGGCAAGGGCGCATTTTTCCACACTCTTGGCACCCTTGCTGAATGGATGCGGCAAGTTGCGTTCAATCAAGGTTCAACAGCGGCGATGCAGATAGCGCACCAGTTGCCAAACCGGCGATTTCGCGCCAATGGCAGGGTTGGAAGTTTTGCCCCGGCGCAAGGCGGAATCAGGTCCGCCACGCCGGTTGCTTAGGAGAAGAAGGTTCATGATCCGCGCCTCGTTTCTTTCGCGCCCGGCGCTGGGCATCGCACTCGCACTCGCCACTGTCGCAGGGGCCGGACTGGTCGCCGCGCCGGCCATGGCCGCCGAGAAGCAGAAGGCGCCCCCGCCGCTGAAGCTTAAGCTGTCCAAGGAATTCCAGGCCGCCTCGAACGCGGTGCTGATCCAGTGGCAGAACACAAAGAAGCGTCCGGACGTGCTGGCCAAGCAGGCCGAAATGAAGGCTGCCGAACAGGCGCTGGTTGCCGCCACCACGCGCCGTGCCCAGGCAGATGCGCAGAAGGTCTATGACGCCAAGCAGGTCGAACTGCTCGCGCTGATGCAGGCCGATTCCGCCGCTCTGGACGGCGCGATTGCCAAGATCGCCAACAATGATGACAAGTATCAGGCCGGCTCGATCGGGCTCGACATGGGCCTGTTCGCCAACAGCCAGGCGCTTCAGCGCAAGGGCCTGGAACTGGAACTGCAGAGCGGCCTGGTCCCGGCGGACAAGGTGGCGCTGTTCAACTACTACGTCGGCAAGTTCGCCTATGGCGCCAAGGACTACATGGCGGCGCGCACCGCGCTGGCGGCGGCTACCGCGGGCGGCTATCACGATGGTGAGGCGGACCGTTATCACGCGGAAACCTATTTTGCGCAGAACGACGGCCCGGGCGGGATGAAGGTCCTGCGCGATGCCAACGAACTTGCCAAGACCGAGGGCCGTCCGGCCTCGATCCCGGCGCTGCAGCGTGGGCTCAAGGTCGCCAATGACGTGATGGACGTGAGCAATGTCGGCTACTTCGGCAGCGAATTGGTCAAGGCCCAGCCGAACACCGAAAACTGGGGTGATACCCTGGCCGCGCTGCGCCGCGCCGGGCGGTACGACAAGTACGTCCTGCTCGACATCGCCCGCCTGGCCGACCGCACCGGCAGCTATTCCAATGGCTCGGACTACATGGAAATGCTCCAGATCGGCACCAACCTGGGCCTGCCCAAGGAAGTGCTCAAGACGATCGACGCCGGGGTTGCCGCTGGCAAGCTGACCAAGACCGACATCTCGGTCGCCGATGCGATCACCCAGGCCAATGCCCGGATCAAGACCGACACGGCGCAGAACCTGCTGGGCGGCTATGACCGCGACGCGCGCCTGCCGACCGCCAAGCCGGCGACCATCGTCGGCGCGGGCGACTCGTTCCTGTCCTATGGCGAACCGGCCAAGGCCGAGGAGTTCTACAAGCTGGCGGCTGACAAGCCGGGCGTGGATCAGGGCCTGGTCTATACCCGCATGGGTATCGCCCAGTACGATCAGGGCAAGTACGCCGATGCGGCGGCGAGCTTTGGCAAGGTCACCGGCCCGCGTGCGCCGGTGGCGCAGGTCTGGGCCGTGCAGGCCGGGATCAAGGCCAAGGGCGGCTGATCAGCCGTTCAGCCTTTTGGAGACCAGAGAAGGGCGGGGGGCAACCTCCGCCCTTTCCTGTTACGTCTGGCCAAGGCATTGTGACCCCTATGATTTTCGTGTTTCGTCACTACGGGATACCGGAAAGGTTTAACGATGCTGCGGTTCAGACGTTCGATTGCGGCATCGCTTGGTGCGGCGCTGGTACTGACATGCCATGTCGAGGCGCGGGCCAATCAAGCGGCAGCATCGTCCCCGAAAATCGTGCCTTCGCGTGAGTTCCTGCCGTTCGCCCGCAGCGCGCAGTCTGCCTGGAATGAGGCCAGGAAGCGTTCCGAAGTGCAGGCCCGCAAGGCGGAACTGGATGTTCTGTTCCAGCAAAAGACCGCCGCTGCGCCGCTTAAGCCTGGAAGCCCGGAAGCGGCCAGGTTTGAAGCCAAGCGGGCGGAACTGCTCGGGCTGCTCAGCGCGGAGCGCGCGGCGATCGAGAACCTCCAGTCAAGCGCGGTCAGCAACGATGATCGCTTCTTTGCCGGAAACATGGTGATCGAATTCGGCGGCTTTACGCGTGACAACGGCCTTTTGCGCCGCGGTCTGGAATTGGCGCTGGCATCGGGACTGGTCGCGCCGGACAAGCGGCCAAGGTTCAACTTCGCTCTTGGCCAGATTGATTATGACAACAAGGATCTGCTGTCGGCACGGGTCAGGTTCAAGGAGCTGATGGGCGCCGGCTTTTTCGAGAACGACATCGATTTCTATCTGGCGGAATCCTATTTCACGGAGTCCCCTGACAAGAATGTGCTCGAAGGCTTGAAGGTCCTTCTGTTCTACAGCGAACGGGCCAAGGCCCAGGGCAAGTCGCTGTCATTGCAGGCCATGCGGCGGGGCCTGGCCCAGTCGTACAAGATCCACGATTCGTTGCTCGCTTCCTACTTCGGCGCGGAAGCGGCACGGCTTGAGCCAAACCGGAAGAACTGGGCCGCGGCAGTGGCCGTACTGCGCATCAGCCTCGAGGCTGAAGGCGCGGATCGGCAGGTGATGGTCGATCTTGCCAGACTGGCTGATCGCACCGCAGGTTTCTGGGAAGCGCGGGACTACCTGGAATCGGTCCGGGTCTACACGGCTGCCGCGTTGCCGCAGGAACTGCTCGGCGCGGTCCAGACCGGGACTGCCGCGGGCTTGCTCAAGGCCACCGATCCACTCGTCAGTTCCGCCCAGCAGTGGGCCCGGCAGCAACTGGCCAAGGATCAAGCGAGCAATGCACTCGAACTGGCGAACCGCGATGCGCGCAAGGCCAGCGCGCGCACGGCGACCATCGTCAGCGCCGGCAGCCTGGCGCTATCCTATGGCCGGCCGGACCTGGCGGAGGAGCTCTACCGCATTGCCCAGGCGCGGCCCGACGCGAATGCAGACCTGGTCAACACGCGGCTTGGCATCGCGCAGTTCGATCTGGGCAGATTTGCCGAAGCCCAGGCCAGCTTTGCCAGGGTTACCGGCGGCGGAGCACCGCTGGCCCGGCTGTGGGCCGTCCATGCCGCCAACCGGCAAAAGGGGCTTTAGGCCGGGTCAGGCGACCGGGCGGAAGTGCCCGTCACCCTCGTCCAGCATGTGCAGCACGCCGTCGCTGATCGCGAAGAAGGCGCCGGTCAGCTTCAATTCGCCGCTGCGTTCCTTGGAACGGATGCAGGGGAAGGTGCGCAGGTTGTTCAGGCTGACCTTGACCCCGGCCTGTTCCATCGCGCGTTCGGCCGGGCGGCCGTGGGTGCCGTGGGTGCTGGCCACTTGCTCGCGGGCGTCGTCCAGCAGGGCGATCCAGTCGGCCACGAAGCCGCCCTGGCCGGGTTCGAACCCGCGCATTTCCTGGGTCAGCGCCGCGCGGCAGCCGCCGCACATGCCGTGGCCCATGACCACGATTTCCTTGACCTTGAGGAACTGCACCGCAAATTCCAGCGCGGCCGACACCCCGTGGTAGCCGGGGGTGGTTTCGAACGGCGGGACCATCGCGGCGACATTGCGCACCACGAAGATTTCACCCGGATCGACATCGAAGATCTGCGAGGGATCGACCCGGCTGTCGGAACAGGCGATCACCATCACCTGGGGCTGTTGTCCCTCGCTCAGGCTGGACCAACGCTCACGGTTGGATGACCAGCCATTTTCGCGAAAGCGGCGGTAACCGGCAATGAGCCGGCCGAGTTCGGGGGAGAAGGGGTCGCTCATGCCAAGCCACATGGGGAAGGAAATTGCCTCTGGCAAGGGGGCGCGCATACGCCTATCTGGCCGGGATGAACGATATCGCCTCCGCTCCGAAGCCCGAACGCCAGCGCAAGCCGGACTGGATCCGGGTCAAGGCCCCGACCAGCAAGGGTTACGGCGAAACCCGCCAGCTGATGCGCGACCTGAAACTGCACACGGTGTGCGAGGAAGCGGCCTGCCCGAACATCGGCGAATGCTGGACCAAGAAGCACGCCACGGTGATGATCCTGGGCGACATCTGCACGCGGGCCTGCGCGTTCTGCAACGTCAAGACCGGGATGCCCCGCGCGGTCGACCCGCTTGAGCCGGAGCACGTCGCCGTGGCCGCCGCCAAGATGGGGCTGGAACACATCGTCATCACCTCGGTCGACCGTGATGACCTGCCCGATGGCGGGGCCAGCCAGTTCGTCAAGGTGATCAAGGCGCTGCGCCGCGAGACGCCGGACACCACGATCGAGATCCTGACCCCGGACTTTCGCGGCAAGATGCGCGCTGCGGTCGAAGCGATCGTTATGGCCGGGCCGGACGTCTACAACCACAACCTGGAAACGGTCCCCCGGCTCTATCCCACGATCCGCCCCGGCGCGCGCTATTATGCTTCGCTGCGCCTGCTGGAAGAGGTCAAGAACCAGGATCCGCTGGTCTTCACCAAGAGCGGGATCATGCTAGGCCTGGGCGAGGAGCGGCTTGAGGTCCACCAGGTGATGGATGACATGCGCAGCGCCGGGATCGATTTCATGACCATGGGCCAATACCTCCAGCCCACGCCGCGCCACGTCGCCGTGTCCGAATTCGTCCCACCCGATACGTTCAAGTCCTATGCCTCTGTGGCGCGCTCGAAGGGCTTCCTGCAGGTCGCAGCCAGCCCGCTGACCCGCTCGAGCTATCACGCTGGCGACGATTTCAAGGAAATGCGTGCCGCCCGTCAGGCCCAGGTCGGGTTGGCCCGCAAGAAGTAATGCCCGGTATCCACGAAACCCGGCGGCTGCCCTACAGCGCCGCGCAGATGTTCGACCTGGTGGCCGATGTCGCCCGCTATGGCGAATTCCTGCCCTGGGTGGTGGCCACCCGGGTCAAGAGCGATAGCGAGCACGAGATGATCGCCGACATGCTCGTCGGCTTCAAGGCGCTGCGGGAAAGGTTCACTTCCCGCGTGGAAAAGGACCGGTCCGGGCGGATCAAGGTCCACTATGTCGATGGGCCGATGCGCGATCTCGACAATGTCTGGCTGTTCCGCGACGTGGAAGGCGGCTGCGAGGTTGAGTTCGACGTGCGCTTCACGTTCCGCAACGCGGTGTTCGAAAAGCTGGCGGGCCAGTATTTCGACCGCGCCTTCCGCAAGATGGTCCAGGCGTTCGAGGACCGCGCGGCCGTGCTTTACGGCAGCAGCATTTCCAGCGCCACCAGCGCGGCCTGATGGCGCACCGCCTCGCGGCTTGATCCGTCGAGCAGGCGTTCCTCTGCCAGGGCTTCCTCTTCACCCTGTCCGCGGATGGCGCGGGCGAACACGACCGTGCCGACCGGCTTCTGGTCGGTCCCGCCATCGGGGCCGGCGATCCCGCTGATTGCCACGGCCACATCGGCATTGCTGCGCTTGAGCGCGCCCTGCGCCATCGCCCAGGCGCAGGCGATCGAGACTGCGCCGAAGGTCTCGATAATGTCGCGCGATACGCCCAGCAGTTCCTGCTTGGCCTCGTTCGAATAGGTCACGAAGCCGCGATCGACCACCGCCGAGGAACCGGCGATCTCGGTCAGCGCGGCGGCCACCAGCCCACCAGTGCAGCTTTCGGCCAGGGCAATGTTTCGGCCGGCGGCCTTGTTTTCGGCGATCACCTGGGCGGCCAGGGCAACGATATCGGCGGGAAGTAGCGTCATAACGATCCTGTCACGCCCGATTCGTGCGGGCGGCACGCGCCTTTCACGTGTCTGGGGCGAAGGTCAAGCGCGACAGATACGCAACTGCCCCAGGCGCCTTTCGCCGGTGCGGGCGGCAAGCCCGGTGGTCAGAGCGATCGTCTCGGCGGCGACTGGCGCGGGCAGGGGGGACAGCAGCATCAGCATACGGTCCACCGCCTTGCAGCGGTTCTCGGGCAGGCGCTGGTCGACCACCGCGATGACCAGGTCATCGACCATCGGCTTCAGCGTGTCTTCCGGCAGGGTGCCCAGCAGTGGCCCGGCTTGCGGATCGAAGCTGCCCCCGGCCTTGATTACCGCCTGCCTGGCATGGGGCCATTGCCGGTCGCGCCCCTTGGCATAGCGCTGCGCCAGTTTCTCGCCGCTGGTGCGCAGGAACGCCTTCGGGGGCAGCACCGGCTCGCAGCGCTGCGCCGCGCCGCGCACCATCGCGGGCAAGGTATAGATCGTGACGGCCGAGAATTCCTGTGCGCTCAGGCATGGTGGCTCGGCTGCCTGGGCGGTGCCCGGCAGGGCCAGCAGCAGCGCGGCGGCCAGCGAGCGCATTGCTCAGTCCCGCACCAGCATGGCTACGGCCTGCGCCGCGATGCCTTCGGCCCGGCCGGTGAAGCCGAGCCGCTCGGTCGTGGTCGCCTTGACGCTGACGGCCGACAGCGGTGCTTCCAGCAACTGGGCCAGACGCTCGCGCATGGCCTGGCGGTGCGGGCCGATCCGGGGCGCTTCGCAGATGATCGTCACATCGACATTGCCGATCCGGTAGCCCTGCGCGTGGGCAAGTGACACGGCATGGGCCAGGAAGCGGTCGGAACTGGCGCCCTTCCACTGCGGATCGCTGGGCGGAAAGTGGCTGCCGATGTCGCCATCGGCCACCGCGCCCAAGATCGCATCGACCAGCGCGTGGATCGCGACGTCGGCATCGCTGTGGCCCGACAGGCCGCGTGGGTGATCGATCCGCACCCCGCACAGCCACAGTTCCTCGCCTTCGGCCAGGCGGTGGACGTCATAGCCGGTGCCGACCCGCATCGCGGGGGCCGCCTGGGCAAAATCACTGGCAAAAGTCAGCTTGTGCAACTGTTCGTCTCCATCGACCAGGGCCACGGCCAGCCCGGCGGCGCGTGCCACCTGCGCGTCGTCCCCGGCCTCGGCCGCGCCGGGCCATTGGCGGTGTGCGGTCAGGATTTCGGCATAGCGGAACGCCTGCGGGGTCTGCACCCGGCGCAGCACCTCGCGCCGGGCAGGCTGGCCCATTAGACCGTCGTTCGCTTCGGTCAGGCTGTCGACCACCGGCAGCACGGGAATCGCGCCGGGGTGGTCCTGCAGGGCGGCCAGCAGCCGGTCGATCACCACGCTGGTCAGCCCGGGGCGGGCGGCGTCGTGGATCAGCACGGCTTGGGGGGCATCGGCGGCCAGCGCCTCGAGCGCCTTGCGCACCGATTCCTGCCGGGTCGCCCCGCCGGTCACCAGCTGCACGCCGGTTACACCATCCAGCGCGGCGCGGGCGGCATCCTCTCCGTTCTCGGGGATCGCGACCACGATCTGGGTGATCCCGGCCTTGGCCAGCGCCTCGGCGGAATGGCGCACCACCGGCTTGCCCCGCCACAGCGCGAATTGCTTGGGCAGGGGCTGGCCGGCGCGCAGGCCTTGTCCGGCGGCGACGATCACGGCGGCAACGGGGTGGGGCAGGGCGCTCATCGTGCCAAGTGCGGTAGTGCCTTGCCCTTGGCTCGGCAATTCCCTATGTGCTGCCCAAATTTTAGGCACACCCAGATGAACCCGCTTCCTCCTCCGCCCCAGCTGGCCCCGATCATGGTCGGGCCGGAACGCATCGATTGCCCGGTGATCCTGGCGCCGATGACCGGCGTCACCGACCTGCCGTTCCGCCGCATGGTCCGCCGCTTCGGTTCGGGCCTCAACGTCACCGAGATGATCGCCAGCCCCGCCGCGATCCGAGAAACCCGCCAATCGGTGCAGAAGGCGATGTGGGATCCGGCGGAAGAGCCGGTGTCGATGCAGTTGGTCGGCTGCGAACCGCAGCAGATGGGCGATGCCGCCCGTCTGGTCGAGGATCGCGGCGCGGCAATCATCGACATCAACATGGGCTGCCCGGTGCGCAAGGTGGTGAACGGCGATGCCGGCTCCGCCCTGATGCGCGACCTGCCGCTGGCCACCGCGCTGATCGAGGCGACGGTCAAGGCGGTCAAGGTGCCGGTCACGGTCAAGATGCGGATGGGCTGGTGCCATGACAGCCTGAACGCCCCGGAACTCGCCCGCCGGGCCGAGGACTTGGGGGTCAGGATGGTCACCGTCCACGGCCGCACCCGCAACCAGATGTACAAGGGCCATGCCGACTGGGCCTTTGTCCGCAAGGTCAAGGACGCGGTGTCGATCCCGGTGGTCGTCAACGGCGACATCTGCGGGATCGAGGATGCCGCCAAGGCGCTGGAACAGAGCGGCGCGGACGGGGTGATGATCGGGCGCGGAGCCTATGGCCGACCATGGCTGCTGGCGCAGGTAATGCACTGGCTGAAGACCGGGCAGCAACTGGCTGATCCGACGCTGGATGAACAGCTCGACCTGATCCTTGAACACTACCAGTGGATGCTGGATCTTTACGGCGAGGATACCGGCGTCAAGATGGCCCGCAAGCACCTGGGCTGGTACACGCGCGGGCTGCACGGATCGGCCCATTTCCGCAACACGGTGAACTTCGTCGACGATGCCGCGCTAGTGATGCAGGCGCTGCGTGAATTCTACGATCCGTTCCTGTCGCGGCAGGCGGCCTGACCCATGCAGGACGCGCAGCGGCAGCTGTCCAGCCTGTCGCTGGCGGTAGTCCTGCTGGCCCCGGGGCAACGCATCGCCGCCGCCAATCCCGCCGCCGAACAGTTCCTCGGGCAAAGCTTTCGCCGCCTGAAGGACCGCGCCCTTGGTGAAGTGATCCGCTTTGTCGAGCCGCGACTGGCCGCCCGCCTGGGTGAAACCGATGCCCATGTTTCGGCGCGCGCCACCAATGTCGTGGTGACCGGGCAAGGGCCGCGCCGCCTTGACGTCACCGCCGCGCCGGTGATCGATCAGCCGGGTTGGCAAGTGCTGACCCTGCACGACATTTCCGGGGCCGAGGCGATGAGCGAGGACCCCGCCGCCGGCGACGACAGCGTGCTGCGCGCGCCCGACATCCTGGCGCACGAGATCAAGAACCCGCTGGCCGGCATTCGCGGTGCGGCGCAGTTGCTGGGGCGCAAGCTTGAGGGCAGCGACCTCGCCCTGACCGGCCTGATTGCCGACGAGGTGGACCGGATCGCCAAGCTGATCGACCAGATGCAGTCGCTCTCGCGCCGCACGCCACAGGCGCTGGCCCCGTGCAACCTGCACGAGGCGGTGCGGCGCGCTTGCTCGGTGATTGCCGCCAGCGGCACGGCCCCGCCGATTGTCGAGGAGTTCGACCCATCGCTGCCACCAGTCCTCGGGAATGCCGATGCTCTGGTGCAGGTGGTGCTGAACCTGATCGCCAACGCCGCCGACGCGTGCCGCAATGCCCCCGCGCCGCAGGTGATCGTGCGCACCCGCTTTGCCAGCGGGCTGCAACTGCACCCCGGAACCGATGGCGCGCCGGTGCGCCTGCCGATCGAACTGCGCATTTCCGACAACGGTCCCGGGATCGACCCGGCGCTGCGCGACCACGTGTTCGAACCTTTCGTCACCACCAAGAAAAGCGGGCAGGGGCTGGGGCTGGCGCTGGTCCGCCGCCTGGTGCGCGACATGAACGGACGGATCGGCCACGACCGGGATGAAAACGGGGGCTGGACCCACTTTCGCGTCCACCTGCCGATGGCCAGCGAACGGCGCAATGGCCTGCGCGAGGACAAGACATGACTGTGCTGCTGGTTGAAGACGACGCCTCGATCGCGCTGGTGATCACTGCCGCGCTCGAGGCCGAGGGCTTCCGCGTGACCCATTGCGATTCCATCGCCGAACGCGACCGGCTGATTGCCGGGCAGCGCTTTGCCGCGCTGGTGACCGACGTGATGCTGACCGATGGCGACGGGATCGAGACGATCGGCACCGTCCGCGCCGCCGCGCCCGACATGCCGATCATCATCCTGTCGGCGCAGAACACGCTGGATACGGCGGTGCGCGCCAGCGACACCGGGGCTTTCGAATACTTCCCCAAGCCGTTCGACATCGACGAGCTGGCCCGCACCGTGCGCCAGGCGGTCGGATCGACCAGCCGGGGCGGGGAGACCGAGGAGGACGCACCGGTTGCCGGTCTGCCGCTGGTCGGTCGCTCGGCGCCGATGCAGGCGGTCTACCGGATGATCACCCGCGTGCTGCGCAACGATCTGACCGTGCTGGTGCTGGGCGAAAGCGGCACCGGCAAGGAACTGGTCGCCGAAGCGATCCACCAGCTGGGCCACCGCAAGGACGGCCCGTTTGTGGCGGTCAACACTGCCGCGATCCCTGCGGAATTGATCGAAAGCGAGCTGTTCGGGCACGAGAAGGGCGCCTTCACCGGGGCGGTGGCGCGGCACATTGGCAAGTTCGAGCAGGCGAACGGCGGCACTTTGTTCCTGGACGAGATCGGCGACATGCCGATGCAGGCCCAGACCCGGTTGCTGCGCGCGCTGCAATCGGGTTCGGTCCGCCGGGTCGGCGGGCGCGAGGAGATCAAGGTCAATGTCCGCATCGTCGCGGCGACCAACCGCGACCTGGAACCGATGATCGCGGCCGGCACGTTCCGCGAAGACCTGTTCTACCGGCTCAACGTGGTGCCGATCACCTTGCCGCCGCTGCGCGAGCGGGCTGACGATATACCCGCGCTGGCCCGCCATTTCCTGCAACTGGCAGCGGGTGAGGGGCTGCCCCGCCACCAGCTGTCTGACGAGGCATCAGACCTCCTGTCGCGCCAGCCCTGGCGTGGCAACGTGCGCGAGCTGCGCAATTTCATCTATCGCCTGGCCCTGCTGGCGCGCGAGGACGCGATCGATGCCGAAAGCGTCGCCAGCCTGCTCCAGCAGGCCGCGCGCAGCGACGGCGAGGGCGGCGGGGCGCTGGACCTGGCCGGGGCGGTGGTGGAGTGGCTGGCGGCTAACCGCCCGGCGCCCGGCACCGTCTATGATGCCGCGCTGGCCGCGTTCGAACGTCCGCTGTTCATCGAGGCACTGCGCGAAACCCAGGGCAACCAGCTGCGCGCCGCGCAATTGCTGGGAATCAACCGCAATACCTTGCGCAAGCGCCTGTCGGACCTGGCCATCGATCCGGCGGAAGTACACCGCCTTGGCTGAATTGCCCCTTGCATAGTTGCAACAGTGGTGTTGTAACCGCGCAACGATGATTGCCGCAAGGTCCAAGGCCCCGCCTCGCTGGTGGCGGCGCGTGCAGATAGCCGCACGGCGGGCCAATTTCTTTGCAATCATGGAAGTGGTCTCGGTCGTCGCCTTCCTGCTGATGACCGGACTGACCTGGTACGTCGTCGCCGCCCAGGCCCAGCGCGACCAGGTGATGCCCACCAACCTGACCGCGACGCTGCTGGTCGGGACACTGGTTCCGGCCATGGCGATCCTGGTGCTGCTGGGGCGGCGCCTGGCGCTGCAACGCGCGGCCGATCATGCCGGTGGGGGTGGGCAGCTGCACGTCCGACTGGTGTTCTTCTTCTCGCTGATATCTGCGATCCCGACCCTGTTGGTGGTGATCTTCGCCTCGGTGCTGTTCCAGACGGGCGTGGAATTCTGGTTTTCCGACAGTTCGCGCGGGATGCTGGAAAACGCCAACAAGCTGGCGCGCGGCTATTACGAGCAGACCCAGAACGACATGAAGTATTCGTCGCTGGCCATGGCGGGAGACCTTGGCGATTTCCTTAGCCGCGAATCCGCGGTCAGCCCGGAGTTCATGAGCTACTACCAGTTCCAGATCACCAATCGGAACATCAACGAATCCACTATCCTGCAGAAGCTGCCCGACGGTACACTGAGCCGCGCGGCCTTTGCCCGGGGGGACAACCCGCTCAGCGGGCAGGTATCGCTCGGCGTCGTGCGCCAGCTTGATAGCGGCGCCGACATCGTGATCGATGCCAAGCCCGACAAGATCGAGGCGGTCACACCGATCGACCGTCGTTCGGGCATCTATCTCTACACCGCGCGCAAGTCGGACTTGCTCAGCCTCAGCCAGGGGCAGCGTGCGCAGAACATCGTGCGCGCCTATGACGAGTTGACCAAGCGGGCGCGGATCCAGCAATTGCAGGTCAACGTCGCGCTGTTCGTCGCCTCGCTCGCGCTTGTTGGCCTGTCGATCTGGTTCGCGCTGCGTTTTGCCGACCGGCAGGTTAAGCCGCTGTACGATCTGGTCGATGCCGCGCGCCAGGTTGGCTCGGGCAACTTCTCGATGCGGGTCGAAGGGCGCACCGGGGCGGACGAGATCGGCCTGCTCAACCGCGCCTTCAACCGCATGACCCAGCAGCTGGATCGGCAGACCCAGGACCTGGTTGGCGCGAACCAGCAACTGGACGAGCGCCGCGCCTTCATCGAGGCAGTGCTGGAATCGGTGACCGCCGGGGTCATTTCCACCACGGCGGAAGGGGTGATCCTGCTGATCAACGGTTCCGCGCAGAAGCTGCTGATCGACAAGGACGGCAAGCTGGATGAAGGCGCGCGCCTCGCCGATGTGGCCCCGTCGATCGCCTCGCTGGTCGCCGATGGCAAGGATGGCGGGATCGTCCAGTACGCCAAGGGCGGCGACCTGCTGACCCTGGCCGTGCGGGTAAGCCGCGAAGGCACCGGTCACGTCATCACGTTCGAGGATATCACCCGCCAGCTGGTCGACCAGCGCCAGGCGGCCTGGTCAGACGTGGCGCGGCGTATCGCGCATGAAATCAAGAATCCGCTGACCCCGATCCAGCTCGCCACCGAACGGCTCAAGCGGCGCTACCGCAAGCTGATTACCGCCGATGCCGAATTGTTCGACGAGCTTACCAGCACGATCATTCGCCAGGTCGGCGACCTGCGCAAGATGGTGGACGAATTCTCCAGCTTTGCCCGCCTGCCCAAACCCGTGTTCCGGGGCGAAGATCCGGTCGATCTGGCCCGGCAGGCGCTGTTCCTGCAGGAAGTGGCCCGGCCGGACATCAACTTCGCCTTCGCTGCCGATCCCGACTTCGGCATCATCGCCTGCGACCGGCACCAGTTCGGCCAGGCGATGACCAACGTGCTCAAGAACGCGGTCGAGGCGGTCGAGGCGCGCCAGAAGACCGAGGATGCCGACTTTCGCGGGCGGATCGAACTGTCCTTGCGCAAGCAGGGCGAGGATATCCTGGTGGCCATTGCCGACAATGGCATCGGCCTGCCGCAGGACCGGGAACGGATCATCGAACCTTATGTCACTACCCGCGAAAAGGGCACGGGGCTGGGGCTCGCCATCGTCAACAAGATCGTCGAGGAGCACGGCGGCGAAATGACTTTCGCCCCGGGCAGCCCCGATGGAACCATCGTCACCATGCGCTTCGCGCGCGACCCGCTGGGCAACCAGCGGCCGAGCGAAGCTGCGGAATAGCAAGTACGGGAACTGGAAATGGCGCTCGATATCCTCATCGTCGATGACGAACGCGACATTCGCGAACTCGTGGCCGGCGTGCTGAGCGACGAAGGCTATGAATGCCGCACCGCTGGCGACAGCACCACCGCGCTGGACATGATCGACCAGCGCCGCCCCAGCCTGGTGCTGCTCGACGTCTGGCTCCACGGCAGCCCGATGGACGGGCTCGAAGTGCTCGACGCGATCAAGAGCCGCGAGCCGGAACTGCCGGTGATCATCTTTTCCGGCCACGGCAACATCGATACCGCCGTCTCCGCGATCGGGCGCGGGGCGATGGACTTCATCGAAAAACCGTTTGAAGCGGAGCGTCTGCTGCTGCTGGTCGCCCGCGCGACTGAAACGGAACAACTCCGCCGCGAGAATGCGCGGCTGCGCGAAGGCTTCGTCTCATCGGATGAATTCACCGGCAACAGCAGCGCGATCAACCAGGTTCGCGCCACGCTCAAGCGGGTCGCCAATACCGGCAGCCGCCTGCTGATTTCCGGGCCGGCCGGGGCGGGCAAGGAAGTGGCCGCGCGCCTGCTCCACAGCTGGAGCCCGCGGGCTGGCGGCGCCTTCGTCACGGTCAATTCGGCGCGGATCACTCCGGAACGGTTCGAACAGGAACTGTTCGGGGAAGAGCAGGGCGGCAAGCTGGTGCGCGCCGGGCTGCTGGAAATGGCCGATGGCGGGACGCTTTACCTCGACGAGGTGGCCGACATGCCGCTGTCCACCCAGGCGCGGATCCTGCGGGTGCTGACCGAGCAGGCCTTCGTCCGCGTTGGCGGGCACCGCCAGATCCGGGTCGATGTGCGGGTGGTGTCATCGACCGCGCGCGAACTGGAAAAGGAAATCACCGAACGCCGCTTCCGCGAAGACCTGTTCTACCGGCTCAACGTCGTCCCGGTCACGATCCCGTCACTGGCCGAACGGCGCGATGACATCCCGATGCTGGTCGATCACTTCTTCGCCCGCTTTGCCACCGATCAGGGCGTGCCCCCGCCAGAAGTCAGCATGGAAGCGATGGCGGCGCTGCAAAGCTATGAATGGCCGGGCAACGTGCGCCAGCTGCGCAACGTGGTTGAACGCACGATCATTCTGACCCCGCGCGAACGCCTGGGCCGGATCGAGGCGGACATGCTCCCCGCCGAAGTGCTGAATGGCCGGATTTCGGGAGATTCCGGCATTTCCGCGCTGATGGGCGTGCCGCTGCGCGAAGCCCGCGAGAATTTCGAGCGCGAATACCTGCGCGTCCAGATCCGGCGGTTCTCGGGCAACATCTCGCGCACGGCCAGCTTCATCGGGATGGAGCGCTCGGCGTTGCATCGCAAGCTCAAGCTGCTTGGCATGGTCGACCGGCGCGAGGACGAGGAGGAAGAAGAAAGCGCCTGAGCCCGGTTCCTTTTTTCCGCATTGCAGCAAAGGCCTGTTGGGTTTACCATCTGGCAATAGATACCGGTTCGCCGCGCCTGCTTGACGGGTTCGGCGGCCAGAATGCGGACCGCAGAAGCGGCCGCCAACAAGAAGGAGCCCATTGATGTCCTCTCGCACTCTCACTGCGCGCCCGCGCCCGCCCAAACCCGAAGGCGAAGGCGAAGTTGAATCCAACGAAGCCGAGCTGGCCCCGCCGCCGCCGCTGACCGGAACCACCGCCGCCAAGGGCCAGAACCTGCAGGACCAGTTCCTGAACCTGCTGCGCAAGCACAAGGTGCCGGTCACGATGTTCCTGGTGAAGGGCGTGAAGCTGCAGGGCATCGTCACCTGGTTCGACAATTTCTCGATCCTGCTGCGCCGCGACGGCCAGTCGCAGCTGGTCTACAAGCACGCCGTGTCCACCATCATGCCCAGCCAGCCGATCGACGCGCGCCAGTTCGGCAGCGCCGGGGAAGGGGGCAAGAAGGTGCGCCTGCTGCAGGACGTGTTCCTCTCCAGCGTGCGTTCGTCCGGGGTGCAGGTCACCATGTTCCTGGTCAACGGTGTGATGCTTCAGGGCCGGGTCGCGGCCTATGACCTGTTCTGCATGCTGCTTGAACGCGAAGGCTATGTGCAGCTCGCCTACAAGCACGCGGTTTCGACCATCCAACCGCTGGGTCCGGTGGACCTGACCGGCGATGGCTGGGAAGGTGAGGAAGACTGAGCTTTCTTGACGACAACCGCGAGGAAGTGACCCGCGGGGCGCGGGCCGTAATCGTGTACCCGGAATTCCGGGGGCGTGGTGCGACCGCGATCGATACCGCTGCCCGGCTCGAGGAAGCGCGCGGGCTCGCGCTCGCCATCGGGCTGGAGGTGGTCGAAGCCATGGCCATCCCGATCCGCGAGGCGCGCGCCGGCACGCTGTTCGGGGAAGGTCAAATCCAGAATATCGACGTCGCCTGCAACCTGGGCGATGCGGAACTGGTGATCGTCGATGGCCCGCTCAGTGCGATCCAGCAGCGCAACCTTGAGGAAAAGCTCAAGCGCAAGGTGATCGACCGGACCGGGCTGATCCTCGAAATCTTCGGGGAACGCGCGGCAACGGCCGAAGGGCGCTTGCAAGTGGAACTCGCCCACCTCGATTACCAGGCCGGGCGTCTGGTCCGTTCGTGGACCCACCTTGAACGCCAGCGCGGCGGGTTCGGCTTCCTGGGCGGCCCCGGCGAAACCCAGATCGAAGCCGACCGCCGCATGATCCGCGACCGGATGGCGCGGCTGCGGCGCGAGCTGGAACAGGTCCGCCGCACCCGCGGTCTGCACCGCAGCCGCCGCGAAAAGGCGCCCTGGCCGGTGATCGCGCTGGTCGGCTACACCAATGCCGGCAAGAGCACGCTGTTCAACCGTCTGACCGGGGCGGGGGTGATGGCCGAGGATCTGCTGTTCGCCACGCTCGACCCCACCATGCGGCGTATTCGCCTGCCGGGGGTGGACAAGGCGATCCTGTCCGACACCGTGGGGTTCATCTCCGACCTGCCGACCCAGTTGGTCGCGGCCTTCCGCGCCACGCTGGAAGAAGTGACCGCCGCCGACGTGATCGTGCATGTCCGCGACATCGCCAATCCCGATACCCAGTCGCAGAAGCGCCAGGTGCTAGACGTGTTGGAAGACCTTGGCCTGATCGAGGAAGACGGCGGCGCGCCAACGGTGCCGATTGTCGAGGCGTGGAACAAGTGGGACCTGCTTGACGAGGAACGCGCCCTGGACCTGTCGGAACAGATCGCCCACCGCCGGGACGAAGTGATCGTGCCGCTATCCGCGATCACCGGCATGGGATGCGAAGACCTGCTTGCGGCGGTCAGCCGCTTGCTGACCTCGGGTGCGCGGGACCACACCTTTGTCCTGCCGGTAAGCGACGGGCAGCGTCTCGCCTGGCTCCACGCCCACGGTGAAGTCCTGGCCGACGAGGATGCCGGAAGCGACGAGCGCGGCCCCTTGCGCCGCCTCGAAGTGCGGCTTGAACCGCGTGAGCTAGGCCGGTTTACCCGCCTCTGACGCCTTGACGTCACCCCACAGCGCGTCCTGTTCGTCGAGAGAGAGCGCGGCAAAGTCTGTTCCGCGCTCCTTGGCCAGTTCTTCCATTCCCCGGAAACGCCGTTCGAACTTGGCATTGGCGGCGCGCAGGGCTTCCTCCGGCGCCACGCCATAGGCCCGTACCGCGTTGACCGCTGCGAACAGCAGGTCACCGGCCTCTTCTTGGCGTTCGGCGTCTGTTGCAGCCTGGGCCAGCTCGTCCAGTTCCTCGATCACCTTGGCGGCCGGGCCGGCCGGATCGGGCCAGTCGAAGCCTTGCCTGGCGGCCCGTTTTTGCAGCTTCTCAGCCCGCATCAGTGCGGGCAGGGCGAGGGCCACACCATCAAGCGCGCTGCTGGCGCCCTTGGCGCGGCGTTCCTCGGCCTTGAGACGTTCCCAGCGTTCCTCGCGCGATTGGCCCTGGTCGGGGGCATCGCCGAAGATGTGCGGATGGCGTGTTTCCATCTTGGCGCTGATCGCATCGGCGACATCGCCGAAGACGAACAGGCCGCGTTCCTCGGCTATGCGGGCATGGAACACGACTTGCAGCAACAAGTCGCCAAGTTCGTCCTTGAGTGCGGCCATGTCGCCGCGCTCGATCGCGTCGGCCACTTCGTAGGCTTCCTCGATTGTATACGGCGCGATCGTGGCGAAGGTCTGGGCCAGGTCCCATTCGCAGCCGCGCTGCGGATCGCGCAGTCGGGCCATGATGGCGAGGAGACGGTCGAGAGGGGGCATGGCTGCTCCGGCTATATAAGAATGATAATATATATTATGTTAAATCATGGACGGAGCGAGAGGCCCCTCACGGCTTCAGCAGCGTCACCAGCCACGCCAGTCCGGCAATGATCGCGCACCACGCCAGCGCCATCTGCACCGACCGCCGCCAGCCTAGCCGCTGCGCATCATCGCGGAAACTCGCGACGTTCAACGCCAACCAACCGAGCAGCGAAATCAGCGACACGCCCAAAGCCATCGCACTCACGGCTGCAGCACCAGGCCATCAAAGCCAACCGTCACGTGCGGCGGCACTTCGTCGCATAGCGAACGGTAATCCATGCTCTTGTCCAAATGCGTCAGCACCGACTGACGGGCGCGCACCGCCTCGGTCAGTTCCAGCGCCATGCCAAGATGCGCGTGGGTCGGATGCGGTTCGCGGCGCAGGCAATCAACGATCAGCAGATCCACGCCGGTGAACAGGTCCACCATTTCGCGTGTAATTTCACTGAAGTCTGTCGCGTAACCAACGGACTTTCCGTCACAATCGAACCGATAGCCGGTGCTCTTTGCCGGTCCGTGCGGCATCTGGCACCAGCCGATGCCAAAGCCGACGCACATCCGCAGCCGGTCAAGCGGTTCGATGTTGATGATCGTCGCGTAGCCGAATTCACCGGCAAACACATAGCTGAAGCGGTTGCGCAGCCGGCGCACGGTCTCGGCAGTGCCATAGCCCGGGATCGGCCCACCGCGGCCATAACGGAATGGGCGCAGGTCATCGATGCCGTGGCAGTGATCGGCGTGATCGTGGGTCCAGAACACGGCGTCGATCGACGGGACGTTGTTGGCCAGCAACTGGGCGCGGCAATCGGTCGAGGTATCGACCAGGATCCGCTGCCCGGCATCGCTTTCCAGCAGGATGGAAACCCGCGAGCGGCGATTGCGCGGTTCGGCAGGGTCGCAATCGCCCCAATCGTTGCCGATCCGTGGCACCCCGGTCGATGTGCCGCTGCCAAGGATCGTGACCTTCATAGCCCAGCCTTGCTGAACAACCGGCGAAAGTTCGCGCCGGTGCTGTCCGCCAGCGTTTCAGCGGACTGACCGCGCAACTCGGCCACGAAGCGCGCGGTGTCCGCGACGAAGCTCGGTTCGCAAACCTTGCCGCGATGCGGCACCGGAGCCAGGAACGGCGCATCGGTTTCAACCAGCAGCCGATCTTCAGGCAGATCGCGCGCAATGGCCTGCAAGTCCTTGGCATTCTTGAATGTCACGATGCCGGAAAGCGAGATCGTCAGGCCAAGGTCGAGCATCTTGCGACCGAAGTCAGCCGATGCGGTAAAGCAGTGGATCAGTGCCGGAAAGGCCCCCTGCTCCATCTCCTCGGCCAGGATCGCAGCGGTGTCGTCCTCGGCATCGCGGGTATGGACGATCAGCGGCAGGCCAGTCTGGCGCGACACGGAAATATGACGCCGAAACAGAGCCTTCTGCATGACTCTATCGGAATGATCGTAATAGTAGTCGAGCCCGGTTTCCCCGATCGCGATCACCCGGGGATGTTCGGCGGCAGCCAGCAGGGCGCCCTCGCCCAGGTCCGCGTGACCATCTGCTTCGTGCGGGTGGATGCCGACACTGGCCCAGATGTCGTCATGGCGCTCGGTCGTGGCGATGACCTGGTCCCATTCGCGCTGGCGGGTTGAAATTGACAGGAACCCCCTCACCCCGGCGGCGCGTGCGCGTTCCAGCACGCCGGCCTGATCCTCGACCAGGCCCTTGTATTCGAGGTGGCAGTGGGAATCGATCAGCATCAGGCGTCTTCGGCCGGCAGCTCAAGGCGCGGGAACAGCGGGGTCGGTGCGGCGAGGCGGAAATCGCTCTCAGCCAGGGCCGCGTACCAGTGCCCGCAAATGCTCTCGAAACCGCGGTTTTCTGCCGGAATGCCCATCATGTCGAGCAATTGCCCGGCCTTCTGCGGGATCACCGCCTGGATGCCCACGGCCAGCTGCGCGATGCAGATGAACAGCGTGGCCAGCACGGTTTCCATCCGTTCCTGATCGGTCTTGCGCAGCGCCCAGGGTGCTTGTTCATCGATGTAGGCGTTGCAGGCGAACACGGCTTGCAGCCAGGCGTCGATGCCCTGTTGCAGGGCAAGATCGGCAAAGGCGCCCGGCACGTCCTGCTGCACCGCCTTGCCCACAGCTTCGAGCAGGCGTGTATCGGCCTCGTCATGGCCGCTGATCCGGGGCAAGGCGCCGTCCAGGTTCTTGGCGATGAAGCTCAGCGTGCGCTGGGCCAGGTTGCCGAAGGCGTTGCCGAGTTCCGTATTCCCGCGCATCACGATGGCTTCGGGCGAATAGGAGCCATCCTGCCCGAAGGCGACTTCGCGCATCAGGAAATAGCGCAGGACGTCCACCCCAAACCGCTCGGCCAGGCCCATCGGATCGGTGACATTGCCGAGCGACTTCGATTCCTTCTGCCCACGGTTGAGCAGGAAACCATGGCTGAACACATGGCGCGGCACCGGCAGGCCCGCGCTCATCAGGAAGGCTGGCCAGTAGACGGTGTGGAACCGGGTGATGTCCTTGCCGATCAGGTGCAGATCGGCCGGCCACCACTTGGCGAAATCGCCGGATTCCTCGGGAAAACCAAGGCCCGTGATATAGTTGGTCAGCGCATCGACCCACACATACATCACGTGATTGTCGCTGCCCGGAACCTTGACGCCCCAGTCAAAGCTGGTGCGCGAGACCGAGAGATCGCGCAGCCCGCCTTCGACGAAGCGCATGATTTCGTTGCGGCGGCTGTCTGGCCGGATGAAATCGGGTTGCTCGTTGTAGAGCTTCAGCAGCGGTTCGGCATATTTCGACAGGCGGAAGAACCAGCTTTCCTCAACCGTCCATTCCACCGGGGTGCCCTGGGGCGAAAGCTTCTCCCCCCCTTCCCCGGCGACCAGCTCGCTCTCGTCGTAATAGGCTTCGTCGC
Organism: Novosphingobium sp.; assembly: GCF_041905565.1. Classification (GTDB taxonomy): domain Bacteria; phylum Pseudomonadota; class Alphaproteobacteria; order Sphingomonadales; family Sphingomonadaceae; genus Novosphingobium. The sequence goes on from NZ_JAYRKX010000002.1 coordinate 180,532, forward strand.
GGACCGAGTACCAGCCTTCGTAGCGATCGAGGTACAGGTCGCCGTTGGCTTCCATCCGCCGCCACAATTCCTGGACAGAGGCATGATGGCGCGGTTCGGTGGTGCGCAGGAATACGTCATACGACACATTCAGACCATCGCACATATCAATGAAATGCTGCGACATTTCCGAAGCGAGTTCAGCCGGGGTCATGCCCAGGTCGCGCGCCTTCTGGGCCATCTTCAGGCCGTGTTCGTCGGTCCCGGTCTGGAACCGCACGTCGCGGCCCAGCTGGCGCTGGAAGCGGGCGATGACATCGGCGGCAATCGCTTCGTAGGCGTGGCCGATATGCGGCTTGCCGTTGGGATAGCTGATCGCGGTGGTAATGTAGAAGGGTTCGGCCATGGCCGGGGCAGTCTTTCCAATGATTAGCGAGCGGTCTCTCTAGGCATGGCAAGGGATGCCAGCAACCCGCCAATTTCCATCGCCACCAGCGCGGGGTCGAAGTTGAAGGTCGGGAGTTGGGCACCAAGGCGGACCAGATCGCCGTGGACGGCGATGATCCGGCCCTGTCGTTCGCGGTTTGCGCCGGCCAGCCCGGCGGCCACCACCGCGCGGGCGAGGTCGCACACGGCCTGCTGCCGCTCACGGCTTGGCTTGCCGCCGATTTCCTCAGCCAGGGCGCCGCGCAAGGCAAAGCCATCGTCGCCTTCGGCCAGGATCAGGCCCATCAACTGGTGCAATGCGCCCAGGTCCTGCTCGACAAAGGCCAGCGCCGCGCCCGGCGAGCCTTCCGCCGCGGCAACGGCGGCGGCGCGGGTTTCGGGGGTGGCCTGGGGCGCTTCGGCGCGAAGGATCTCATCCACCTCGGCCGGAGGCAGCGGATTGAAGCGCAGCATCCGGCAACGCGAGCGGATCGTCGGCAACAGCCGGCCCGGCCGGTGCGCGACCAGCAGGAAGTAGGTTCCCGCCGGCGGTTCCTCGAGGCTCTTGAGCAGCGCGTTGACCGCGCTCTTTTCCAGGTCGTCCGCCGGATCGATGATGACCGCGCGGCGGCTGCCCAGGGTTGGCCGGGTAGTCAGACGCTGCTGCAGGGCGCGGATCTCGTCGATCGGGATCGCCCGCTTGCGGCGGTATTCCTGGCCATCGTCGCGCTTCTTGGCTTCGTCCCTGTTTTCGGGCGGGTGCTGCGGGATCAGGATGTCGGGATGGCGGTCGGGCGGCGGCTGCGGCACGCCAGGTTCGCGCACCAGTTCGGCGGCGGCGGCCAGGGCGAAGCTGGACTTGCCCAGCCCTTCCAGCCCGGCCAGGATCCAGGCGTGGTGCATCCGACTTGACGTCATGGCCTCGCGCCATTCGCGCCAGGCCTCGTCATGGCCGCGCAGGGTCATGGCAGCCAGCTGCCCAGTGCGGCCATGATCGCCGCGTGGACCGCCTCGGCCGAACCATCTCCGTCGATCAGGGCAAATCGCGCAGGTTCCTCGGCGGCGAAGCGGGCGAAAGCGGCGGCCACCTTGGCGTGATAGGCCGCATCGCGCCCGCCGATCCGATCGGCATTGCCGGCATCGCGCAAGTCAAGCCGCTCGGCGGCAACCGCAGGCGACACTTCGACCAGCAAGGTCAACTCGGGCAGCAGGCCGTGGCTGCCGATGCGATGCAAGTCGCGCAGGTCTGCGTCCGACAGGCCCCCGCCCCCGCCCTGGTAGGCCCGGCTGGAATCGAAGAAGCGATCGCAGATCACCCAGGCACCGCGTTCCAGCGCGGGCAGGATCAGGCGTTCGACATGGTCCGAGCGGGCGGCGGCGAACAGCAGCGCTTCGGCGCGCGGATGCCAGCCATCGCCATCGGTGCCCAGCAGCAGCGCGCGGATCGCCTCGGCCCCGGCAGTCCCGCCGGGTTCGCGCGTGACCACCACTTCCAGCCCGCGCTCGCGCAGGGCATCGGCCAGCAGCCGGGCCTGGGTGCTCTTGCCTGCCCCTTCCCCGCCTTCGAAGGCAATGAATTTTCCGCGCGTCATTCGAAGACCCCTAGCAGGCCATTGACCAGCCTGTCGATTGGCCCGGCCGGGTGAACTGCCTCAGCCGCGACCAGCGGCAGGTAGTGTGGCGTCCGCCCCTCGATCCGCACTTCCAGCCCGGCGACCTGGGCGCCCTGGGCAATCGGCGCGCGGACGGGGCCGTCGTAGACGATCCGGGTGGCGACCGCCGGCTGGGTGCCGCGCGGCACGGCCAGGGTAAAGCCGCGCTCCAGCGCGACGGGCAGGCGGCGCAGATCGCCGCCCTGGACCTTCACCGCGCCAATCACCTGGCCGGCCGATCCCAACGGGCCGGAATCCCATTCGCGGTAACCCCATTCGGCCAGCGCCTTTGCGGCATTGGCGCGGCCCGGTTCGGTTTCGAGCCCGGCCACCACCAATACCAGCCGCCGACCGCCGCGTTCTGCCGCGCCCAGGAAGTTGAACCCGGCCTCGAAAGTGTGGCCGGTCTTGATCCCATCCGCGCCGGGAAACACACCGGCAAAGGGATCGTGGCTGGTCAGCCGCTGCCCGCGCCAGTCCATCGCCTGATGGCCGAAGTAGCTGCGATAAAGCTGCGGGTGCTGGCGGATCAGGGCATTGGCCAGCCGGACCAGATCACGCGCCGTGACATAGGTTTTGCCGCGGTCGGGATAGCCGCTGGGACTGGCGAAGTGGCTGCCGGTCATGCCCAGTTGCCGCGCGCGCGCATTCATTGCCGCGCACCACGCATCGGTACTGCCCAGCGCCCCTTCAGCCAGGGCGACCGATGCATCGTTGGCCGAAACGGTAGTAACCCCGCGCAGCAGATCGCCAACCCGCACCCGTTCACCGGGGCGCAGCGACAGCGTGGTCCCCTTCCCCGCCCAGCGCGCGGCGGTTTCCGGGCGGACGGTAAACACGTCATCCTCGCGCAGCTTGCCGGCTGCGATCAGGTCGAAAGCGACCAGCGCGGTCATGGCCTTGGTCATCGATGCGGGCAGGAAGCGCTGTTCCGCACCCTTGGCATAAAGCGTTTGCCCGGCCGAGAGATCGACCAGCAGCGCCACTTTCGCCGCATCCACCGCGCCTGGCACTGGAGCGGGCACCGGCGCTGCCCCGCCAGCCGCAACCGGCAGGGCCAGTGCAAGCGACAACGGCAGCAAGGTGGGTTTCAAGCGCGGTCCCCGTCGTTCCGGCGCACCGGCCGGAGGGGCCTCAGGACCCTACTTGCCGCGCTGGATTCGTGCCTCGCTATACCCTGCTGCCCGGGCCTTCGCCAGAGCCGCCTGGGCCTCCGCCTGCGTGCGGAACGGTCCCATGCGCACGCGCCAGATCCCGCCGCCCTCGGCGATGGTTGCTCCGGTGCGGCTGGCCACGGCTTCGGCGCGGGCCTTGTTCGAAAAGGCCCCGACCTGCACGATCAGCGCGCCGCGCGGCGTGGCAGCGGGTGCGGCGACAGGCGCGGGCGTCGGAGCCGGCTTTGGCGCCGGTGCGGGCTTTGGCGTCGGTGCCGGTTTGGGGACGGGCGCGGGCGCGGGTTTGGGCGCGGGGCTCGGCGCGGCCTGCGGTTCGGGGCGAACCGGCGGCAACTTGGGGCCGCCGGGCAGTGCCCCGACCGGCGGGGGCGGAGCTTCCGGACGGGTCAGTTCGCCGTTTTGCTGGCTGAGCTTGCGGCGCAGCACTTCGAGCAGCGCCTTGGGCGTGTCCATCCGCGCCGGAGCCTGCTGGCCCATGCGCAGCAGGGACCGCTCGGGCTCGGGCGGATTGACCCGGCGCACGCGCACTTCGGCCTGGGGCTGGGTCGTAAGCCCCAGCTGTGCGGCCGCGCCCGGGGAAAGCTGAAGTAGCTGATTGCCGGTCATCGGTCCGCGCCGCTCGACCCGGGCCAGGATTGTTCGGCCGGTATCGAGCGCGGTCACTTCGACATAGCTGGGCAGCGGCAGGGTGTGGTGTGCGATTGTAATTGCGGGCCCACCTTCCCCGCTGACCGCCGCGATCCCGACCGCGTCGTAATTCAGCACATCGGCCGGGGTATAGGACACCCCGCCGACGCTGTAGACCGGGCCCAGCACCATCGGATAGTCCCCGGCGGGGCCATTCGGCGCGGCGGGAATATCCTCGACAGCTCCACCAGATCCGCCGCAGGCAGCCAGGAGGACAAGCGCCGCGAGCGGCAAGGTTCGGTTAACGGGCAATCTCATCTGCTAATAACCCCACGGACAGAGCGTAGTAGTTCGAGCAGTTGTATTGCAGGATAACCTTGTAATTCCCGGTTAACAGGAATCCGCCCGTGCCGCGTCCGTCCGGTTCGATCAGCGTGGCCATGGTGCCTTCGGGCAGATAGCCCATGGGCTGCACTCCCAGCGCGCGCCATTCCGCCACGGTTTTCCAGGTCGATTGGCGGGCATGGACGCGCGGACAACTCGGCGCTTCGAGCCGGGTCACTACCGGGCTGGCATTAAATCCAGCCGGAACCAGCGCGCGGGTGCCCCACGGCTCGCCCGGCCGCCAACCGGCATCGCGGAAATAGTTGGCGATCGACGCCAGCGTATCGGCGCGGTCCTGCCAGATGTCGGCATCGCCATCCCCGTCGCCATCGCGGGCGAGGCGCAGATAGACGCTGGGCAGGAACTGCGGATTGCCGAAAGCGCCCGCCCAACTGCCATAAAGCCGTTCGCGCGGGACGCCGCGATCGACCATCTTGAGCAGCGCGATGAATTCGTCCGCGAACAATTCGCGCCGCCGCCCTTCCCAAGCCAGCGTCGCCAGGGATCGGGCCAGGTCGAAATCGCCCTTGTAGCGGCCATAGTTGGTTTCATGGCCCCAGATCGCGAGCAAGACCTTGGCCGGAACGCCGTAGTCCCGTTCGACCTGCGGGACGAGCCCGCTGACCTGGGCCAGCATCGTCCGGCCCCCGGAAATGCGCACGCCGTCGACGTGGCTGCGGAAATAGCCCGCGAAACTGGGCGCGACATTGGGATTGGCGCCCGGCTGCGCCCGGTCAAGATCGACCACGCGCGGGTTCGGGGTCAACCCGTTGGTCATGCGCGCAATGGTCGCCTCGCTCACCCCTTCGCCGCGCGCTCGGGCGGCAAGCAACTGCATGTAGCTGTCAAAGCCCAGACGGCTGGTGTCTTGCCCCTGCTCCTGCGCGGCCACCGGCACGGCGGGCGGAAACAGCAGGGCCACGGCCAGACCCATGGGAACGGCCAGTTTGATCTTGCGAAACAGCGACATGCCCCTGTTTCGCACAGCGCTTCGCGTTTGCAAACGCCAAACCGCGTGACAATCGCCCAGCAGGACGCTAGCCGCGCTCAAACGGACAGGTGGCCGAGTGGTTTAAGGCAGCGGTCTTGAAAACCGCCGTGGGTGCAAGCTCACCGTGGGTTCGAATCCCACCCTGTCCGCCATTTCCCGCGCCGCCGGTTCAGCCCGGCTTCCCATCAAGCCTTGGCCGCAGGTAGATCAACGTATTGCGGGTCAGCCATGGCAACCACCCGCCGACGAGCAGTAGCGCGGCCGTGACCAGCAGCATGGCCGGATCGCCTTCCAGCGCAGCGACGATGCGCAGCACTGCTGCCAGTTGCACGCCGGCGAAGGCCAGCCAGGCGATGGGGACCATGGCCAGAGGCCGTCCGGAATGGCCGAGGGTGACCCGCGTTACCATTGCCACGAGCAAGCTGGCGGCAAATCCCAGGGCCAGAGCATGGGTGGGGGCAAGCCCCAGTGGCAACCCGAACGCCGCAAGCGCGCCCAGGGCAAAGCCCAGCGGGGCCCAGGCAAAGCCCCAAAACAGCACGCGCAGCAATCCCGGTACAGGACCGCGCGGCCACCATTGCCAGGCCATCACCGCGGTGCAGGCCGCAAGGCCCGCCGCCGCGCTGCCAGCAATGACCGGCTGCACGGCCAATTCCCCAACGATGCGGAGCGCGAGGAGTGCCCAAAGCGCTCCTAGCAACCAATCCGGGCGCCAGCGCCGGTAGTGTTCGACCACGTTTCCGGCGAAGAACGGGATCATCCGGTGGGCCACGGTCAGGAACACCGGGATCAGGAAGCCATGCAGGCCCAGTACGTTGCCCCAGCGCAGCTGGCGAGGATCTCCGCTGATGAAGAAGGCCAAGACGAGGGCGAGCGAAGCCAACCCCAGCGCGAGTGCCGCAAGCGCGGAGAGCGCGTGCAGGCAAGCTGGACGGGCTGCCCGGCGGTTGGCCCGGACTACCCCGGCCAGAACCGCAAGGCCCAGTAACCAAGCGACCGCGAAGACCGCAAAGCCTGCTCGAACCACATCGTCCGCCCCTGCCCACAGTCCGGCACAGGTCAGGGATAGCCCCAGGGCCAGCCCGGTCGCGGCAGGACCATGCTGCCGGGGGGTAAGGTCGGCCAATCCCATCCAGCGGGGAAACACCGTCAGCAGGAAACCGAAGATGAAGGCGGGATAGACCTGCAGCAGCAGGACCGGTGCATGCAGCAATTGCGCCGGCAGGCTGGCGTCGTCTGGACCTGGCCAACCCAGGTACAGCGCCCCAAGCCGCGCCGGCCACCACAGCGACATGGCGGCAAGGCCAAGGCTGCCGACCAGGAAGGCCAGCCGGTGCGGGGCGGTGAACAGGATGGCGCCGGGATAGGTCATCCGCTCAGATCAGTCCGTGCGCGCCGGCCATGGCGCCAGCAACGGTCACCAGGGCCAGCGCAGACAGCACCCGGTGCCCCAGCACCATGCGGTCAAAGTCGGCCGCGGGTGTCGGCGATGCGGCCATGCGGCGGTGCAGGAACAGCGGTTCGGCCACGAACAGCATCACCGCGAACACAGACCACAGCGCCAGCATGGCGTGCATCCACCAGTAGTGTGGATCGGCGAACCGGCTCCACAAGGCGGCCTGGTGGGTCATCCACAGCCCGCTGGCACCGGCCAGCAGCACCCAGAACTTCGCCTGCGGGGCAAAGCCCTGTTCGATCCGGTGAAAGGCGGCGAGGCGACCCGCAGGAGCTTCCGCCCGGGTGATGGCCGGCATCACGACCAGCGTGACGAACCATACCCCGCCGATCCAGCCAACGATGGCGATGACATGCAGCACGCGCGACAGGGTGAAGAGATCAAGGCTCATGTCCGGTTCCTTGCCCGGTGTGAGACCGGCTTATCGTTGACGAATATCAATTACAATATCGCAATTTCGGCAAATATGACCAACATGTATCAATCCATTCATCGCCCCGCCCTGTACCTTGCCGTTCTGCTGGTCAGCGCGCCGGCTTATGCTGCCGAGCCAAAGGTAACGCCATACGCGGACATTCGCTATCGCCTTGAACTGGTTGACCAGGCGGGCCTGCCCGAAGATGCGACGGCATCGACGCTGCGCCTGCGCGCCGGGGTCAAGACCGGCGAATGGCACGGGCTGAGCGGCCTGGTCGAAGGCGAGGCGATCGCCGTGCTGGGCAAGACCAGCTATAACGACAGCGTCAACGGCAAGCTGGCCTATCCGGTCGTGGCCGATCCATCGGACGTGTTGCTCAACCAGGCGTGGCTGCGCTGGCGGTCGGCCCCGGAGTTGGAACTGACCGGCGGGCGGCAGGCGGTCAATGTCGATAACCAGCGCTGGATCGGCTCGGTCGGCTGGCGGCAGAACGACCAGACGCTGGACGCGGTCAAAGTGGCGGTCAAGCCGCTCAAGGGTGCCAGCCTGGACTACCTCCATGCCTGGCGGGTCAACCGGGTATTCGGCCCGGATTCGCCCCAGGGCATCTGGCGCGACACGGGTATTCATGCGGCCCGCGCCGCATATGCAATCAAGAACGTCGGCACGATCTCAGGCTATGGCTTGTGGCTGGATATTCCCTCAGCACCGGCCTCAAGCTCGCGGACCCTGGGCGTGCGGATGGCTGGCGAGCTGCCGGTCGGCAAGGGCAAGTCGGTGCTCTATGCCGCCGAGTATGCTCGCCAGCATGATCACGGTGCCAACCCGCGCCGGTTCGCGCTGGATTACTGGCTGTTCGAACCGGGGGTGAAGCTGGGCGCGGTCAGCTTAAAGGCCGGTTACGAGCGGCTGGAAGGCAATGGCACGGTGGCGCTGCAGACGCCGCTGGCCACGCTGCATGCCTTCAACGGCTGGGCCGACAAGTTCCTGACCACGCCGGCCAACGGCCTGCGCGATGTCTATGTCGACGCTGCCTACAAGGTGCCCGGCAAGGGAACGCTCGCGGGGCTGACGCTGCGGGCGGCGTGGCACGATTTCGGATCGACACGGGGCGGGATCGCCTATGGCCGGGAATGGAATGCCTTGGTCAGCTATCCGCTGGGCAAGCACCTGGCACTGACCGCCAAGGCGGCGCGCTATGAAGCCGATGCCTTCGCCACGGACACGACCAAGCTGTGGTTCCAGGTCGAAGCGAAGTTCTGATCAGACCAGGTCGTCGCGCACCGGATCGGGGCGGACGAACTTTTCCAGCGCGGCGCGATCGGTGATCGCCACGCTGGCTCCGGTCACGGTGATGCCGTGCTGGCCCAGCACAGCAAACGCGCGCGAGAGGTTTTCCGGCGTCATCCCCAGCAGCGAAGCAAGCAGGCGCTTTTCCGCTTTCAACGTCACCTGCCCTCGCCCGCCCTGGCGGTGATCCTGCCGCAGGATCAGGTTGCCCAGCCGCTCGGCCGATTGGCGCAGCTTCATGTCGGTCAGTGCCCGCACCATGTCACGGTAGGCATGGGCCAGTTCGCGCATGGTCGCCTGCATCAGCGCCAGGTCGTCCTTGACCACTTCACGCACCAGCGCCGCCGGGACCAGCAAGATGCGCGACGGAGCAATGGTGCGCGCGGACATCAGGTAGGGCTGGTCGGTGACCACCGCCGCGAGGATGAAACTGGTGACCGGTTCGACGATCCGCATGGTCGTGTCGCGCCCGGCGCTGTGGGCATAGAGTTCGACCAGACCATCGATCAGCACGTGCAGGAAATCGGGATGCTGCCCCAGTTCGAACAGGGTCAGCTGCGGCGGGAAAACCTGCAGGAACGATCCGGAAAAGATCCGCTCGCGCTGGGTTTCCTGCATTTCCCGGAACAGGGGCAAGTTCGCAATTTCGGGTTTTTCGCCGGGACGCACGCCTTGACCTCTGCTTCTGTTATGCACCCCGTCTAGCCTCTCACTTGATGTGCATCAATCCCCTGCTTGATCTGGATTTGCTCCTGAATCGGCCTAGATCAGGCGAAATCGAGATAGGCGCCACGCAGCTTGGAAATTTGATACTGATCAAGTTGAAGGCCGGGCGATACGCCATGCCGTGCAGCATCACACCCAGATGGACGGGGGTCATGTCATGCCACAGCACGCAACAATCAGTTCTGCCGAGCAGCACCGGGCGCTTGGGCTCAGCACCTTCGCGTTCACGATGTGCTTTGCCGTCTGGACGATTTTCGCGATCATCGGTATCGAGATCAAGGCGGAGCTGGGGCTGAACGACACCCAGTTCGGCCTGCTGGTGGGCACTCCGATCCTGACCGGATCGCTGGTGCGGCTGTTCCTGGGGGTCTGGGCTGACCAGTACGGCGGGCGGATCGTCTTTCCGCTGACCATGCTGGCCTCGGCTGTCTCGACCGTGCTGCTCAGCCATGCCGACAGCTATGGCCTGATGCTGCTCGCCGCGCTGGGCCTGGGTCTGGCGGGCGGCGGCTTCGCCGTGGGCGTGGCCTATGTTTCCAAGTGGTACCCGCAGCACCGCCAGGGCGCGGCGCTGGGCTTCTTCGGCATGGGCAACGTTGGCGCCGCGGTGACCAAGTTCGCCGCGCCGTTCGTGATGGTGGCGCTGGGCTGGCAGGCCGTGGCGCAGATCTGGGCCGGCGTGCTGGCGGTTACCGCGGTGCTGTTCTTCGTGCTGGCCAAGGACGATCCCGACCTTGCCGCCCGCAAGTTCAGCGGCGAGGCGCCGCGGGGGCTGCGCGAGCAGCTTGAACCGCTGCGCAACGAACAGGTCTGGCGGTTCTCGCTCTACTATTTCTTCGTTTTCGGGGCTTTCGTCGCGCTGGCGCTGTGGCTGCCGAAGTACCTGATCGGGGTCTACGGCGTCGATGTGAAGGCGGCCGGAATGCTGGCCGCGACCTTCAGCCTCTCGGCCTCGGTGTTTCGCGCCTATGGCGGGATCCTGGCTGATCGCTACGGCGCGCGGCGGATCATGTACGCCACTTTCGGCGTGTCGCTGCTGTGCCTGTTCATGCTGTCCTACCCGTCGACCGACTATGTCATCCACGGGATCAAGGGCGACATCCACTTCGCCACGTCGATGAGCCTGGTGCCCTTCGTCATCACCGTCTTCGTGCTGGGCTTCTTCATGTCGCTGGGCAAGGCGGCGGTCTACAAGCACATCCCGGTCTATTACCCCGACCATGTCGGCTCGGTCGGCGGCCTGGTCGGCCTGGTCGGCGGGCTGGGCGGGTTCGTCCTGCCGATCGTGTTCGGCGCGGTCAGCGATCTGACCGGGATCTGGACCAGCTGCTTTGCCGTGCTGTTCGCGCTGGTTGCCGTGGCGCTGACCTGGATGCACCTGGCGATCCGCCAGATGGAACAGAAGGCTGCCGGGATCGACACCCGTTCGCTGCCGCAATTCCCCGAAATGGCCGGTTTGCACGATGCCGCGCGCCACGCCGCACAGGTACAGCCGGCCAAGGTGCTGACCGACTGGCGGCCCGAGGATGCCGAATTCTGGGAAGCGACCGGCCAGCGCATCGCCAACCGCAACCTCTACATCTCCATTCCCGCACTGCTGCTGGCGTTCGCAGTGTGGATGGTCTGGTCCGTGGTGGTCGCCAAGCTGCCCCTCATCGGCTTCGACTATACCACGGACCAGCTGTTCTGGCTGGCCGCCCTGCCCGGCCTGTCGGGCGCGACGCTGCGGATCTTCTACAGCTTCATGGTCCCGATCTTCGGCGGCCGGCTGTGGACCACGCTGTCCACCGCTTCGCTGCTGATCCCGGCCTTCGGGATCGGATATGCAGTGCAGAACCCGGATACCCCCTACTTCATCTTCCTGATCCTGGCGCTGCTGTGCGGCCTGGGCGGCGGCAACTTTGCCTCGTCGATGTCGAACATCGGGTTCTTCTTTCCCAAGGCGCGCAAGGGCAATGCCCTGGCGCTGAACGGGGGGCTGGGAAACCTGGGCGTGTCAGTGATGCAGTTTGCCGTGCCGGTGGTGATCACCAGCGGGGTGTTCGGCGCGATCGGCGGCGATGCCCAGCTGGCCAAGACCGGCGCGCACCTGTGGCTGCAGAACGCGGGCTTCATCTGGGTGCCGTTCATCATGGCCGCCAGCCTGCTGGCCTGGTTCGGGATGAACGACATTGCCGATGCCAAGGCCAGCTTTGCCGAACAGGCGGTGATCTTCCAGCGCAAGCACAACTGGCTGATGTGCTGGCTCTACACCGGCACGTTCGGCTCGTTCATCGGCTTTTCGGCCAGCCTGCCGCTGCTGGCCAAGAAGGAATTCCCCGAAGTCGAAGTGCTGAAATACGTCTGGATCGCCCCACTGGTCGGCGCGATCAGCCGCGCGGCAACCGGCTGGGTGGCCGATCGTTGGGGCGGCGCGCGGGTGACCTTCTGGGTGTTCGTGGCGATGATCCTGGGCGTGCTGGGCGTGGTCCACTTCCTCCAGGCCAAGGACTTTGCCGGCTTCCTGACCATGTTCGTCTTCATGTTCCTGGTCACCGGTGTGGGCAATGCCTCCACTTTCCAGATGATCCCGAACATCATGCGCCGCGAAGTGCCCCGCCTGATGCCGGAACTGGCCGCCGCCGACGCCACCCGCCAGGCCGAAAAGGAGGCGGGCGCGATTGTCGGCTTCACCTCGGCCATCGCGGCTTACGGAGCCTTCTACATCCCCAAGGCGTTCGGCACCTCGATCACGCTGAGCGGATCGGCCCTGCCCGCGCTGTTCGGCTTCCTGGCCTTCTACGTCAGCTGCGCCGCCCTGACCTGGTGGGTCTATGCCCGCCCGGGCGGCATGCTGCACGCCGCCGAACGCGGCCAGGCCGCCCCCACTACCCCCCTCGCCCAAGGAGCTTCCGCATGAGCCACCTGCTCGACCGCCTGAACTTTTTCCGCCAGAAGAAGGAGCAATTCTCGGATGGCCACGGCGTGACCACCTGCGAAGCCCGCGACTGGGAAGACGGCTATCGCAAGCGCTGGCAGCACGACAAGATCGTGCGCAGCACCCACGGGGTCAATTGCACCGGATCGTGCAGCTGGAAGATCTACGTCAAGGGCGGGATCATCACCTGGGAAACCCAGCAGACCGACTATCCGCGCACCCGCCCGGAACTGCCCAACCACGAGCCGCGCGGCTGCCCGCGCGGGGCGAGCTACAGCTGGTACATCTATTCGGCCCAGCGGCTGAAGTACCCGCTGATCCGCAAACGCCTGGTCAAGCTGTGGCGCGAGGCGAGAAAGAACCTGCCCCCGGTGGCCGCCTGGGCGTCGATCCAGGCCGATCCGGCCAAGCGCAAGAGCTATACCGCGATCCGCGGGCATGGCGGCTTCGTCCGCTCGACCTGGGACGAGGTCAACGAGATCATCGCTGCCGCCAACGCCTATACCGCCAAGCGCTGGGGACCGGACCGGGTGATCGGCTTCTCCCCGATCCCGGCCATGTCGATGGTCAGCTATGCGGCAGGCTCGCGCTATCTCTCGCTGCTCGGCGGGACCTGCATGAGCTTCTACGACTGGTACTGCGATCTGCCGCCGGCCAGCCCGATGACCTGGGGCGAGCAGACCGACGTTCCCGAAAGCGCGGACTGGTACAACGCCGGCTTCCTGATGCTGTGGGGCTCGAACGTGCCGCAGACCCGCACCCCCGACGCCCACTTCATGACCGAGGCGCGCTACCGCGGCGCCAAGGTCGCGGTGGTTTCGCCCGACTATGCCGAAGCGACCAAGTTCGCCGACCTGTGGCTTAACCCCAAGCAGGGCACCGATGCCGCGCTGGCGCTGGCGATGGGCCACGTGATCCTGCGCGAGTTTCATCTCGACCGGCAGGTGCCCTATTTCGAGGACTACTGCCGGCGCTATTCCGACATGCCGATGCTGGTCCGCCTGGTCGAACAGGACGGCAAGCTGGTGCCCGAACGCCTGCTGCGCGCCAGCGACTTTGCGGGCGACCTGGGTGAAGCGAACAATCCCGACTGGAAGTGCGTCGCGATCGACGAGGAGCGCGACGAGGTTGTGGCCCCGTCCGGTTCGGCGGGGTTCCGCTGGGGCGAACAGGGCAAGTGGAACCTTGAGGAACGGGATGGCCGGGGCGAGGCGGTGAAGCTGCGCATGACCGCGATCCTCGACAAGGACCACGACGAGGTGGTCGAGGTGGCCTTCCCCTATTTCGGCGGGCGCGAGCATGACTATTTCGAAGGGACCGACCACCCCGAAGTGCTCCTGAAGCGCGTGCCGGTGCGCGAGCTGGAGCTGAAGGACGGCCGGGCCTTCGTCGCCACGGTATTCGACCTGCTCTGCGCCAACTACGGCCTCGACCGGGGTCTGGGCGGCGAACACGTCGCGCGCGACTATGCCGATGCCTCGCCCTACACCCCGGCCTGGGGCGAAAAGATCACCGGCGTTCCCGCCGATGCGATCATCACCGCAGCGCGCGAATTTGCCGCCAATGCCGAAGCGACCAACGGCAAGTCGATGGTGATCCTGGGGGCGGGCCTCAACCACTGGTATCACATGGACATGAATTACCGGGGGATCATCAACCTCCTGGTGATGTGCGGCTGCGTCGGCCAGTCGGGCGGCGGCTGGGCGCACTATGTCGGGCAGGAAAAGCTGCGCCCGCAGACCGGCTGGCTGCCGCTGGCCTTCGCACTCGACTGGAACCGTCCGCCCCGGCAGATGAATTCGACCAGCTTCTTCTACGCCCACACCGACCAGTGGCGCTACGAGACGCTGGGCGTGGGCGAGATCCTTTCGCCCACCGCGCCCAAGGGCGATTGGGACGCCAGCCTGATCGACTACAACGCCCGGGCCGAACGGATGGGCTGGCTGCCATCGGCGCCCCAGCTCAAGACCAACCCGCTCGACGTCGGCAAGGCGGCCAAGGCATCCGGGATGGAGCCGAAGGACTATGTCGCGCAGGCGCTGAAGGCGGGCGAGCTTGAGCTGTCCTGCCTCGATCCCGATGACGAGGCCAACTGGCCGCGCAACATGTTCGTCTGGCGCTCGAACCTGCTGGGCTCATCCGGCAAGGGGCACGAATACTTCCTCAAGCACCTGCTGGGCACGGCCCACGGCGTACAGGGCAAGGACCTGGGCGCAAGCGGCGGGCAGAAGCCCAGGGAAGTGAAGTGGCATGATGAAGCGCCGCAGGGCAAGCTGGACCTGCTGGTCACGCTGGACTTCCGCATGTCCACCACCTGCGTCTATTCCGACATCGTCCTGCCCACGGCCAGCTGGTACGAAAAGGACGATCTCAACACCTCCGACATGCACCCCTTCATCCACCCCCTGTCGGCGGCGGTGGACCCGGTGTGGGAATCGAAAAGCGACTGGGACATCTACAAGGGGATTGCCCGGACCTTTTCCGAAGTGGCCGGCGAAGTGCTCGGCGTCGAGCATGACCTGGTGCTCCAGCCGATCCAGCACGACAGCCCGGGCGAAATCGCCCAGCCATTCGACGTGGCCGACTGGGGCCAGGGCCAGGTCGAGCCGATCCCCGGCAAGACCATGGCCAATGTTGCGCTGGTCGAACGGGATTACCCGAACCTTTACAACCGCTTCACCGCGCTTGGCCCGCTGATGGACAAGCTTGGCAACGGCGGCAAGGGCATCACCTGGAACACGGGCCACGAGGTCGACAACCTTCGCAAGCTCAACGGCACTCACGGCGGCGATGGTCCGACCACGGGCATGGCGAAGATCGAAACCGCGATCGACGCCGCTGAAGTGCTGCTGATGCTGGCGCCGGAAACCAACGGCGAAGTGGCGGTCAAGGCGTGGGACGCGCTGTCGCGCTTTACCGGGCGCGATCACACTCACCTGGCCCTGCCCAAGGAAGACGAGAAGATTCGCTTCCGCGACATCCAGGCGCAGCCGCGCAAGATCATCTCCTCGCCGACCTGGTCCGGGCTGGAAAGCGAACACGTCTGCTACAACGCCGGCTACACCAATGTGCACGAGCTGATCCCGTGGCGCACTCTGACTGGCCGCCAGCAGCTTTACCAGGACCACAAGTGGATGCGCGCCTTTGGCGAGGCGCTGTGCGTCTATCGCCCGCCCATCGACACCAAGGCGGTAACGCCGATGCTGAACGAGGCAGCGGGCCAGCCGCACGTGGTGCTCAACTTCATCACCCCGCACCAGAAGTGGGGGATCCATTCCACCTATACCGACAACCAGCTGATGCTGACCCTGTCGCGCGGTGGCCCCATCGTCTGGATGAGCGAGGTGGACGCCGCCAAGGCAGGCCTGGTCGACAACGACTGGGTCGAAACCTTCAATTCCAACGGTGCGCTGGTGGCCCGCGTGGTCGTGTCGCAGCGGATGAAGGAAGGCACCCTGTTCATGTATCACGCCCAGGAAAAGCACGTGAACATGCCCGGTTCCCCGCTGACCGGGCAGCGCGGCGGGATCCACAATTCGGTCACCCGCGCGATCCTGAAGCCGACCCACATGATCGGCGGCTACGTCCAGCAGGCCTATGGCTTCAACTACTACGGCACGGTCGGATCGAACCGCGATGAATTCGTGATCGTCCGCAAGCTCAGCAAGGTCGACTGGCTCGAAGGAGAGCTGGCCGCCGGGGAGAACGCAGCATGAAAGTCCGCGCGCAGATCGGCAAGGTCCTGAACCTCGACAAGTGCATTGGCTGCCACACCTGCTCGGTTACCTGCAAGAACGTGTGGACCAGCCGCGAAGGGATGGAATACGCCTGGTTCAACAACGTCGAAAGCAAGCCCGGTGTCGGTTATCCCAAGGACTGGGAGAACCAGGAGCGCTGGCACGGCGGCTGGGAACGCACCCCGGCGGGATCGATCCGCCCGCGCATGGGCGGCAAGTGGCGCTTGCTCGCCAAGATCTTCGCCAATCCCGACTTGCCCGAAATCGACGACTACTACGAGCCGTTCACTTTCGATTACGGTCACCTGCAATCGGCCGGGGAAAGCAAGGCCTTTCCCACCGCCCGCCCGCGCAGCCTGATTACCGGCCAGCGCATGGAAAAGATCGAGGGCGGCCCGAACTGGGAGGAAATCCTGGGCGGCGAATTTGCCAAGCGGTCGGCGGATTACAACTTCGAAGGGGTCCAGAAGGAAATCTACGGCCAGTTCGAAAACACCTTCATGATGTACCTGCCCAGGCTGTGCGAGCACTGCCTCAACCCGACCTGCGTCGCGGCCTGCCCATCGGGTTCGATCTACAAGCGGGAAGAGGACGGGATCGTCCTGATCGACCAGGAAAAGTGCCGCGGCTGGCGGATGTGCGTCTCTGGCTGCCCCTACAAGAAGATCTATTTCAACTGGAAGACCGGCAAGAGCGAGAAGTGCATCTTCTGCTATCCCCGGATCGAAGCGGGCGAGCCCACGGTCTGTTCGGAAACCTGCGTCGGCCGCATCCGCTATCTTGGCGTCATGCTCTATGATGCCGACCGGATCGAGGAAGCGGCCAGCGCCGAACATGTCGAGGATCTCTACCAGGCGCAGCTCGACATCTTCCTTGATCCGAACGATCCCGAAGTGATTGCGCAGGCCCGCAAGGATGGCGTGCCCGAAGCCTGGCTGGAGGCCGCACGGCATTCGCCGGTGTGGAAGATGGCGATGGAATGGAAGGTCGCCTTCCCGCTGCACCCCGAATACCGCACCCTGCCGATGGTCTGGTACGTGCCGCCGCTCTCGCCGATCAACGCGGCGGCCAGCGCGGGCAAGATTTCCGCACACAACGGGATGCCCGATGTCCGCTCGCTGCGGATTCCGGTGAAGTATCTCGCCAACCTGCTGACGGCCGGCAAGGAAGCCCCGGTGGTCGATGCGCTGGAACGGATGCTGGCGATGCGCGCCTACATGCGCGCCCGCACCGTCCAGGGCACCGTGATCGAGGACATCGCCCGCGAAGTCGGCCTGACCGGCGCGCAGATCGAGGAGATGTACCAGATCATGGCCATCGCCAATTACGAGGACCGTTTCGTCATTCCGACTGGCCACCGCGAGGATGTGGAAGACATGTATGCCGAAAAGGGCGGCTGCGGCTTCTCCTTCGGCAATGGCTGTTCGGGCGGAACCAGCGAGCCGAACCTGTTCGGCGCCCCGGCCCGCAAGAAGCTGCAAACCCCGACGGAGGTGTTCTGATGCGCCTGACCTTGCGAGTCCTGTCCGCCCTGCTGCGCTATCCCGACGAGGCGGTGCAGCAGGCTGCGGGCACCTTCGCCCCCGCCCTGGCCGCCGAGGGTGCGCTGGCCCCGTCGCAGCGCGCCAGCCTGCAAGGGCTGATCGACGATCTGGCCACGGGCGACCTGCTTGACCTGCAGGAACGCTATGTCGCGCTGTTCGACCGGGGCCGCGCCTTCTCGCTCCACCTGTTCGAACATGTTCACGGCGAAAGCCGCGACCGGGGCCAGGCGATGGTCGACCTGCGCAGCCGCTACGAGGCGCAGGGGCTGGAAATCAGCGCCAACGAATTGCCCGACTATCTCCCGCTGTTCCTCGAGTACCTGTCCACTTTATCCTCGAAGCGGGTACTCGGGGAACTTGCCCAACCGGGCGTAATCTTCTCGGCCCTCGCCGAGCGCCTCGAGGAAAAGCAGACCCCCTATGCCGCGCCGCTGCGGATCCTGGCCGATCTGGCCGGGGCCGGCGGCGAGACATTCGAGATCGCCCCGCCGGACGATCCGGAAGACCTGGCCGCGCTCGATGCCGCCTGGGCGGAAGAACAGGTCCGCTTCGACGCGCCCACCCCGCCCGTCGCTGGCGAAGCCTGCCCCCAGGCCGCCGCGCTGGTCGCCCGCATGCACGCCTCCGCCCCCGTCAGGAGCATCCCCCATGGCTGATTTCATCCACCACCTGCTGTTCGGGATCTATCCCTACATCGCGCTGGCCGTCCTCGCGGTCGGCTCGGTGATCCGGTATGATCGCGAGCCTTATTCCTGGCGCGCCGGGTCCAGCCAGTTGCTCCGCCGCAAGCAGTTGATCGTCGGTTCGGTGCTGTTCCATGCCGGGGTGCTGATGATCTTCGCGGGCCACGTGGTCGGCCTGCTCACGCCGATCGCGATCTGGGATGCGCTGGGCGTGCCCCACGGTGCCAAGCAATTGCTGGCGATGGTAGCGGGCGGCCTGGCCGGCGTCATGGCGATCATCGGCGCGACCATGCTGATCCACCGCCGGTTCGGCGATCCGCGCGTGCGCGCCGCCTCCAGTTTCAGCGACAACCTGGTGATCCTGCTGCTGTGGATGCAACTGGCATTGGGCCTGGGGACTATCCCGGTTTCGGCCCAGCACCTCGATGGCCATGAAATGGTCAAGTTCATGGAATGGGCGCAGGGGATATTCACTTTCCGTGCCGGCTCGGCCGAGTTGATCCGCGATGTCGCGCTGGTGTTCAAGCTGCACCTGCTGCTCGGCCTGACCATCCTCTTGCTGTTCCCCTTCACCCGTCTGGTGCACATGTTGTCTGCCCCGGTGCGCTATATCTGGCGGCCCGGTTACCAGGTGGTCCGTTCGCGAAAGCTGGCGGCATGACTGTCGAACCCGTCATCGTCGGCGGCCAGGAAATCCCGGCCGCCGCCATCGCCGCCGAGGCTCAGCACCACCCGGCCCCCGACGCCGGAGCGGCATGGCAGGCCGCCGCCAGGGCGCTGGCGGTGCGGCAATTGCTGCTGGCCGAAGCCGAACGCCTGGGCATCGCCTCCGACGAGTGCCGCGATGCAGAAGGCCGAGCTCTGACCGGCGAAGATGCCCGCATCGACGCCTTGCTGGATCGCGAAGTACGCACCCCCAGCGCCGATGAGGCCGCCTGCCGGCGTTACTACGAGCGCCACCGCGAGCGCTTCGCTTCGCCCACGCTGGTCGAGGCCGCGCACATCCTGATCGCCGCCGATCCTGACGATACCTTCGCCATGGGCCTTGCCACCGGCGATGCTCGCACGCTGATCCGCCAGCTTCAGGCTGAACCCGAGCGCTTTGCCGACCTCGCCCGCAGCCGCTCTGCCTGCCCCTCGCGCGAGCAGGGCGGCAACCTGGGGCAGGTCGGCCCGGGGATGATGGTCAAGCCGTTCGAGACGGCGCTGTTCGGCTTGGCGGAGCACACCCTCTGCCCCCAACCGGTCAAGACCCGGTTCGGTGTCCATGTCATCCGATCGGGTCGGCGCGTGGATGGACGCCAGCTGCCGTTCGAGGCGGTACGGGAGGCGATAGCCAACTATCTCGAAGAAGCGAGCTATCGCCGGGCGGCGGCGCAATACATCGCGGTCCTGGCCGGGCAGGCCGGGGTCAGCGGGGTCGCGCTAGGCAGCGCGGACGGGGCAATGGTGCAATAGAATGATCGAGCCGCTTACCGATGGCCACGGCCGCCGCTTCGAATACCTGCGGCTGTCGCTGACCGATGTCTGCAACTTTCGATGCAGCTATTGCCTGCCTGACGGCTATCGCAAGCAGGCCGGTCTGCCCGCCAACCTGACCGTGCCGGAAATCCGCCGGCTGATCGGTGCCTTTGCCAGCTTCGGACTGTGGAAGGTGCGCCTGACCGGCGGCGAGCCGAGCCTGCGCCGCGAGCTGCCCGAGATTGCCCGCGTCGTGGCTGACGTGCCGGGAATCCGCACCCTGGCGATGACCACCAACGGCTACCGCCTGGCCGAGCGGGCGGCGGAATATGCCGCCTGCGGGATCACGGCGTTGAATGTCAGTGTCGATTCGCTCGAACCCGCGCGCTTCGCGGCGATCACCGGGCATGACCGGCTGCACGAGGTGTTGGACGGAATCGCCGCCGCCCGCGAAGCCGGGATCGGCCAGATCAAGCTCAACAGCGTGCTGATGCGCGGGATCAACGATGACGAGTTGGAGCGTTTCGCCGCCTTCGTGACCGAGCGGGACCTGACTCTGCGGTTCATCGAAGTGATGCGCACCAACGACAACCCGGCCTTCTTTGCCCGCCATCACCTGGCGGGGGCGCAGATTGCCGAGCGTCTGGAGCAAGCCGGCTGGCAGCGCCTGCCGTGCGCGGCCGGGGCAGGTCCCGCAGTGGACTATGCCGCCCCCGGTGGGCGCGGGCGGATCGGGATCATCGCGCCCTATTCGCGCGATTTCTGCGCCAGCTGCAACCGCCTGCGGGTGTCGGCGCGGGGCAAGCTGCACCTGTGCCTGTTCGGCGATGCCGGGATCGACCTGCGCCCGCTGCTGCAGGACGATGACCAGCACGCCGCGCTTCTCGCCCGGATCGCGGCGCTGGTTCGGACCAAGGCTCCCGCTCACCGCCTCCACGAGGGGCATAGCGGCGGCACCCCTCACCTCGCCTCGATCGGAGGATAGCGCTTGCCTGGCATTGACCCCGCCCTGCCGTTCCACCCGCTTGGTATGGCCGTACTGACCATTTCCGATACGCGCAGCTTCGCCACCGACACGTCCGGCGCCTTGCTGGCCGATCGGCTGCTTGCGGCCGGACATGCGCTGCACGACCGCGCCATCGTCACCGATGACATCGCGGCAATCCGGGGGCAATTGCAACTCTGGCTGCAACGCCCGCAGATCGAGATCATCCTGACCACCGGCGGCACCGGCTTTTCCCCGCGCGACAATACGCCTGAAGCCGTCCGTCCCCTGCTGCGGCGCGAGATGGACGGGTTTTCGGTTGCCTTCCACCAGAAGAGCCTGCAATCGGTCGGCGTCGCATCGATGCAGTCGCGCGCATTTGCCGGGCAGGCGGGCGATGCCTTCATCTTCTGCGTGCCCGGGTCGACCGGGGCCTGCCGCGATGCCTGGGACGGGTTGCTCGAACTGGAATTCGACAGCCGCCACAAGCCCTGTTCGATTGCCGGAGCCCTCCCCCGCCTGCGCGATGTCTGCGCATGATCGGGTTCGATGCGGCGATAGGCCTGCTGGATGATCGCGTTGCGCCGCTGGGAACCGAGCGGGTGCCGCTGAACGCGCTGCCTGGCCGCGTTCTGGCGGAACCCGTCCACGCGGCGGTTTCGGCGCCGCGCCATGCTGTTTCGGCGATGGATGGCTATGCGCTGCGCAACGCAGATGCGGCACTCGGCGCGCGACTGCGCGTGGTTGGCGCCAGCTTTGCGGGAGGAAGTCCGCCACCGCCTATCGAGCCGGGGGAATGCGTAAGGATATTCACCGGCGCGGCGCTGCCTGCCGGGGCGGACCGGGTCGTGATGCAGGAAAACTGCACTGCCGATGCGGCGGACATGGTCATCACCGCCGAATTCGGCCCCGGCTGGCACGTGCGCCAGGCGGCCAGTGATTTTGCCGAAGGCGATCTGGTGCTGGAGCGGGGCACGCATTTGTGTCCCCGCTCGATCGTGGCCTTGGCCGGTGCCGACCGGGCCGATGCGCTGGTACATCAGCGGCCAAGGGTGGCGATCATTGCCACTGGCGATGAGCTGATTGCCCCCGGCCTGGCACGCGCCAACCCGTTGAAGATCCCCGAATCGGTCTCGTTCGGCGTGGCCGCGCTGGCCGGGCAATCTGGCGGGGACATCACTGCGCGGCTCAGCGGCGCTGACGATCTGGCCGCCTTGCACGAGCTTGCCGACCATGCCCTGGCTGCGGCCGACGTGGTGGTGGTGACCGGCGGCGCATCGGTGGGCGAACGCGATCACGCCAAGGCAATGTTTGCGCACCGCGGCCTCGAACTGCTGTTTGCGAAAGTGGCGATCAAGCCCGGCAAGCCGGTCTGGCTCGGCCAGGCAGCAGGGCGCTGGGTGCTTGGCTTGCCGGGCAATCCAACCTCGGCGATGGTCACGGCGCGCCTGTTCCTGGTCCCCTTGCTGGGGCTGCTGCAAGGCCGTCCGCTTAACGCCGTACTGGACTGGCTGACGCTGCCGCTGGCGGCGCCCCTGCCGGATGCGGGCCAGCGCACCACCTTTGTCCGCGCCTCGCTGTCGCAATCGGGTCTTGTTTCGCTTGGCAACCAGGATTCCGGAGCGCAGGCCCCGCTTTCCCGCGCGACATGGCTGGTCCGCTGCGACCCGACAGGCGAAGATGAACCTCCCCGCGCCACCGCACGCGCGCTTGCGTTCTAGGCCCTTCGCAAAACCGGACTCAATCGCTGCTGGCCCACTTGGCAGCAGGCTGCCGATCCAGCAGGTCTGTCCGCCATGCAAGAGCGGGAGAATATCGGATGAGCACGGGGCAGCTTGACGGCAAGGTGGCGATCGTGACCGGCGCGAGCCGGGGGATCGGCGCGGCCATCGCACGGCGGTTCGCGGCGGAAGGCGCGCGGGTGGCGCTGGTTGCTCGCACGCTGGACCGGCACCCCAAGCTGCCGGGCAGCTTGATGGAAACGGCGGAAGCCATCCGTGCGGCGGGCGGCGAAGCTGTGACAATTGCCTGCGACCTTGCCAACGCCCAGGACCGCGCCCGGATCGTGCCGGAAACCGTGGCCGCGTTTGGCCGGCTCGACATTCTGGTGAACAACGCCGCCTGGTCGCGCTTCGTGCCGATCTGGGAAGTGCAGCCAAAGCACGTGCAACTGGCGCTGGAGATGAACCTGATCGGGCCGCACGAATTGATGCAGCAGGCGCTGCCTCACCTTCAGGCGGCCGGCGCCGGGTGGATACTCAACATTTCGAGTGCCACGGCAGATCTGCCGCCAGTCGCCCCGTGGGATCCGGCGCAGCGCATCGTCGAATACAACCAGTCGCACCATCCGACCGTCTACGGGATGAGCAAAGCCGCGCTTGACCGGCTGACCGCCGGCTGGGCAATCGAACTGGGCGACAAGGCCATAGCGGTCAACGTCCTTGCCCCGGTTGGCGCGGTGGCCAGTGAAGGCGCGCTGGAAGTGGGCGGCTGGGACGAGCGTGATCACATCGAACCGATGGAAGCCATGGTCGAAGCCGCGCTGCAATTGTGCTGGCGCCCGGCGAGCGAGCTATCGGGCCGGATCGCGCGCAGCTTGCCGCTGCTGCGCGAACTGGGTGTGCCGATCCGCTCGCTCGACGGGGCCGCGGTGCTGGGCCAGCCCTAGCCGGCTGGGGCCATGCGGGCGGCGAGCCGCTTCAGCCCTTCAACCACCAGGCCGAAGAACACCCCGCCGACCACGGTCGACAGGACCAGTTCCAGCCAGTTGACGTGCAGCTGGATCAGCGGCGCGGCGGCAACGGTCAGGTAGAGCATGGTCGATCCGTTGACGAGCAGCGGCACGGCCTTGATCACGTCCAGGTAAAGCGCCAGCACCAGCAAGCCAATACCCGTCGCCAGCCCCGCCCCGCCCCATTTCGCGCCGGCGAAGACGATGAACCAGGCCAGGAAAATCCCGACCAGCGCCCCGGCGATTGCCACCGGCAGGCGGCGGAAGTCGAGCTGTTCGCAGCTGGCCCAGAACCACAGCAGCAGGAAGCCGCCGAACAGCGACGTATCGGCAAGGAATTGCAGCCCCAGCGCAATCCAGCCGACGATCACCAGCAGTACGATGAAAGTGATCGCCAATCCGGCGACAGGCCCCGGCGCGGCTGCGGCGGGCGCATTGGTAGTATCGTTCATGGCATCCAGTCCCCTGTTGCGCCGGTTGTTCCGGCATCATGGGGAGTAGAGCCTATCGCGCTGCCGATGGCCAGCCCTTAGCGGCCCAGCCCCAGGAAGCCGAAGGTATCGGCATCGACCTTCATCCGCAGGGTCGCGAACAGGCCCTTGTCGGTGCTGCGCGCGGCGGAGAAGTCGCGGTCGCGGAAGCCGGTGATGTTGTAGCCCAGGGTCAGCAACACGTCCTTGGCCGGGCTGATCCCGATCTGCGGGCCAAAGGCAAAACTGGTGGTGTGATCGTTCAGGCTGTGCCGCACCGTTGCGACCGCGCCGAGGTCGAAATGCTCGCTCAGCCCCAGTCGCGCGTCGAGGCCGCCGATGACCGTCGTTCCGGCCAGGTTGAAGCCTTCGTAGCCATCGAAGTTGTGGCGCACGGCGGCGAACAGGCCCAACTCGGTGCGCTGCACGAATTGCCCGTCATGCTTGCCGCGCGGCGACCAGTTGGCCGAAATGGCGCCAATCACGCGGCGCGAGCGGGCATCGCCATCGACCGTCAGCGCGGTGCGCCCGGCCGGTCCAGCTTCGCCGGAGACCGCATTGGTCACGCTGTCGCTGCGGAATTCGACCTTGGTCAGAAACGCGACGGCAGAGTTCGCGGGGCGATGCGCGGCGGCGATGGCGCCGTCGAACACTTCGCTGCTGGCACCGTTGATGCCCGTGGCGCGGGTCCAGGTGAAGCCGGTGCCAACCATGCTGCCTTCGCCCAGCTGGCGGATCGCGCCAAAGGTCGCGCCCTTGCGGTCGGACAGCTGGCCATTGCGCAGTTCGCCCCGCGCCGTGGCGCTCCAGCGCCCGCCACGCCAGGTCGCGCCCAGCGTCATGGCGGTGAAATCCTCTGCAATCGCGCCGCTTTCGCCCTGCGTGCCGCCGCTCGACGCGGGATGCTGGGCATTGATCAGCCGCGCGGCGTCAATCCCGCCGAGCGTCTTGGCGCCGTCCAGCGTGGCATCAATGGTCAGGTGCTTGGTCACGTCGAACGACTGGGCCAGGCCGTAGGCGGCAAAGCTGCGCTTGCCGAGCTCGGTGATGTCCTGCTGCCCGGCCGTCGCGACCATGCGCGCGCCGCTCCACGGGGTCAGTTCGAACCCGCCGCGCGCAGTGCGGGCGTTCACCGCTTCGCCCTTCGCAATTTCATAGCTGCCCAGCAGGCGCAGGGCCGGGGTCAGCGTATAGCGCGCGGTGAAGCGGTGGCGTTCGGGCAGATCGACCGATTCCCCCTTGTCCAGCGCGATCGAGCTGGTCACGCCCAGTTCCAGCTTGTTGTTGGCCAGGCGCTGGGTCACCCCACCTTCGAGCACGGTCGAATTGGCGTCGCGGCCATCGGCCAGGTGATCGCGCATCATTGCCACGCCCAGCCGGGCGTCGGTCTTCGGCGTGCGATAGAGCGCACCCAGCTGCGTGGCAAAGCGGTGCGAGGCATCGGTCAGGCTGTCATCGTACCAGGTGCTGGCGGTCAGCGAGATCGGCTCGGTCACCTGCAGGCGGGCGTCGAGGCCATACTTGCGGCGGCCGCGTTCCGCCCCGGTCATCTGGCCAACGCCATAGTCCTGATCGGAGGAGCGGGCATAGGCCAGCAGGTCAAGCTTGCCGTCATGGTGCTCGGCCTCGACCAGCCAGGCCTTGGCCTGCTCGCCCTCGCGGCGGCTCACGCCCAGTTCGGCGCGCAGTTCGGTCCCCTCGCCCAGCCGGGCACGGACGTCGAGCGCGGCCAGGTTGGTGCGGGCAGCATCAGGCCCGCCCGATCCGGTATCGGTGATCGCGCTGGCGCCGACGCGCAGCTTGCCATTTGCAGTGGTATAGTCCGCGCGCAGGCCGGCGTTGAGCGCCCCGCCCCGCGCGGTTTCGTCGATTTCGTAATCGATGAGGATGAACTGCGGGTTGAGCGCCGCGTCGCGGCTCAGCACCGGTTCCTTGAAGGTGATGGTGCCGGACAGCAGGTCGATGTCATAATCGATGAAGCGGCTCAGGCTGCGGCGGTCAACCACCACTTCCGAACGGAAGCGGTCGCGCACTTCGATCTGCACGGTTTCGCTGTTGGCCACGATCGCGCGGCTCGACAGGCGATAGGGGCCGCTGATCCCGCCGCCCTGGATTTCGTCGTGGCGGTGGCTGGCGGCGATCTTCGCGGCGAAGGCCTGGGCATGGAAGCCGCCTGCATTGACCTCGCCCTTGAACCCGGTCGCGGTGCGCAGGTAGCGCGCCAGCTGGGTCTGGTTGAAGCCGGTGTCGAAATCGCCGTAAAGTGCGTAGAAGGCGCGGCTTTCGATCCGCACGTACAGCTTTTCGCGGCTGGCGGCGTCAAAGCGGCGTTCCGAACCATCGGCAAAGACGGTGTAATAGGCGCGCGGATCGATTTCGCCGAGCAGGCGCTGGTCGTCGCGCTGCTTGGCGCTGTCATAGGCCATGGTCAGCAGGTATTTGCCCAGCACCCGGCCCCTGGCATAGAAAGCCACGCGCGCGTGCTGACCGAGATCGCTTTCGAAGCGGCCGGTGCGTTCCATGTTATCGGCCACGCTGCGCGCACCAACCGAGCCTTCGGCCAGACCGACCAGCGTCCAGGGCTGCTCGCCCGGAACCACCCAGGCATCGAGCTGCTGGCGGCGGCGCTGCTGTTCGCGGGCAAAGGTGAATTCCATGTGCAGCTTGCCGCTAACCATGGTCGGGGCCAGTTCGACCAGCGCGATGCCCTGGTCACCCTTGACCGTCCAGCGCGGCGCGGCGCGCCCGAGGCCCGTCAACGCGCGTGACTGCATGGCGTCCTGCGCCTCGGCGCTTTCATAGGGCGCGCCAAGCGTGAATTCACCCGAGATGCCGTCGTGGACCGGGCGGCCCTTGCTGTCGAGCACGCGGATCGCCAGCACCGGGCGTGTGCTACCATCGGCGATCAGGCGCGACTGGGCCGGCAGCCATTCGACCTGGACCGGGGTGTCGACGAAGTGCACATCGCGAGCCAGCGTGGCGGCCACAGTGCCATCGGCATTGCGCACCGAGGCGGTCAGGCGGGTGGTTTCCCCGAAGATCGGGATCGCGCGCCAGACGCTGACCGCATGCGTTCCGGCAGCAGCGGTGCGGCTCCCGTCAAACGCGATCTTGTCGACCACCTTGCCGTCGGCCAGCAGTTCGACCTTCTGGCCGGGCTTGTGGCGTATCACCACGCGCACGGCCGGCGCGCGCGGATTGTGGTCCACGGTGGGGAACAGGAAGTCGGTCGGGCCGTCGCCCAGGGCCAGCCAGTCGGTTTCGGCACCCGCAGAGATGCGGTCGGACGTGACCTCGGCCTCGTCCTTCAGTTTTTTCGCCTGATCCTGGTTGGTTACGGCCTGCTTGTAAGGCAAAGTCACGGAAAAGTCCGCCACCGCGAGCGTGCCACCCTGCCCCACAATGAAGCGCGAACTGGGGCTGCCGGCGCTGCGGGTTGAGCGTGCGCAATCAACGAACTGGCCACCCTTGGGCAGCGTATTGGTCAGCGCCTGGACCACATGGGTGCCCGGCGTCAGGCCGTCAAAATGATAGCGGCCATCGGCATCGGTGATGGCGAAGCTGCCGTCTTCCAGCACCACGCGGACACCCGGCACGCCGATGTGCTGGCCATCAACCGCACAGCCGCCATCGGTGATCTGCCCGATCAGCGTCATGCGCGCGGCGAGGTTGTCCTGCCCGATCTTCAGAACCGCGCTGGCAACGCTCGACAGGCCGCGGGAATCGGTTACCACCGCCTTGTTCAGCGCCTGACCGGCAGGCGCATCGCCGCGCACGGTCATGGCATAGGTCACCTGCCGGCTCGCATTCGGGCCAAGATCGCCCAGCACAATGGTCAAATGGCGGCCATCGGCCGAAACCTGGACAGCGCCGGCATTGGCCACGCCGTCGATCCGCACGCTGTCCTTGCGCAGGCGCAGCAGCGCGGACGGGGTGTCGACCAGCGTCACGCCGCGCTTGGTCCGGGCAGGATCCATGTTGCGCGCGGTCACGGTGTAGAACACCACCTCACCCGGCAGGGCGATCGGCTTGGACACATACTTGCTGAGCGCAACCGCCACTGCCGGTCGGTCGAGCGGCACGTCGACGCGGACCGGTGCGGGGCTGGACAACGCCAGGCTTTCCCCGAACGAGGCCGGGACGATTTCGAGCGGATGGCCATCCGGACGGCGCAGCAGCGCCAACTGGCCCGGCGTCGCCTTCGACGGCGCCGAATAGGGTGCGGGCGGGTTGACCACTAGGCGGTACTGGCCCAGCGGCGCCAGTGGAAAGCGGTATTCGCCCGGCAGCATCGCCCAGACGTTGCCCGCCCCATCGGTGATATTGGCCCCCGAAACGACGGTCGATGGCCAGGCCGTCACGCCGTCATCGGCAAAGACCCGGGCCGGAGCGCCGGTCAGCGCATCAACCAGGGTAACGCTGACGCCGTCGATCGGCGTACCGTCCTCGCTGTCGAAGAACAGGCCGAAGGGATCGGCCAGGATTTCGACCCGCGCGGTGGCGATCACATTGGCGTTGCCGGTGCGCACGCATTCGATCGAAATCGCATCGCCGGGCGCGACCGACAGGCGGCAATCGCCCTGCACCGGCTGCGGCGGGATCGCACTGGTCGGGATTGCACCGATGAACACGCCGCTGTTAGCAGCGGTTTCGAACACGGTGATTTCCTCGCGGTCACCCGAAGTCGTGGTCAGGATCGCCTTGACGCTGTCCACCTTGGCCGGATCGACATTGGCGTTCGGCGCGGCCAGGCGGAAGAACAGCGTGTTGCCGATGCGGATCGAAGTGGTCTGCTGTAACGAGGCAATCGAGGTGCCGCCCGGCAATCCGCCCGGCACCACGATTGTCTGGCCTCCGCAGGCGGAGGGATTGAATGCCAGGCGGTTGCCATTGCCGGATCCATTGACAAAGGTTTCAATGGAAATCGGCAGCTGCTGCAACTCGAAGCTGACGGGATTGGAATCGGTGGAATAGGTGCGCCCGCCCAGCGTCCAGTTCGCGGCGGCGATGTTGGTGATGGTCTGCGCCTGCGCGCCGGGCACGGCAAGCAGCGCCACTGCCAGCAGCAGTGCGACCAAGAAGATACCGAGGTTCCTGAAAGCGACCATGGACCTGGTTGACGTTACCGAGTGCGGGGCAAAGGGCTGGACGGGTGGCAAGGTGTTACCCTGCCGCCCGTCCGCTTCCTCAGTTGATCGTTGCGCGGAAGCGCAGCGTCTTGGTGTCACTCGCGGCGATATTGCTCAGCGTCCCGCTGACCGTACCGGCCGAGAATGTGCCACCCAGCGAACCGTCCGAATTGCAGACGCCGCTGGTCACCGACCCGTTGAGGTAGGTCGAATCGGCAACATAGGTGACAGTGGATGGCAAGGGGTCGGACACGGTCACGCCCGTCGCGGTGGCGCTGCCCGCCGCGTTCGAGACGATGATGCAGTATTCCAACGTTGCCCCCGGGATCGCCTTGGGGTTGGTCGTGCCGTTCACCGGATCGTTGATCACGGTGCTGGTCTTGATCACGCTCAATGCCGCGGCGAAAACGGTGTAGTCGTCCTTGGCCGAATGCATGCCGTCATATTGCGCGTCGGTCGCGCCGCCGGCATCGGCGAACACGGTGTCCATGCCCGAGGTATTGGCGCCGCTGGTCTGGGTGACCACGTTGCCTTGCGAACCGCTGGTGCCGCCTTCGCGTGCGGTGGCGGTCAGCGTGACGGCCGCGACCGAACCCGTGGCAAGGCTCAGCGGGATGTCGGACACCACGAAGACCGTCTTCGAGGCATCGGCCGCCAGCTCGTCGATATAGCTGACCAGCGTGTCGGTGCCCGAGTTGAACACCCCGTCGCCGTTGTCGACATAGATGCGCAGGTTCGTGGCGTCGAAGCTGTCGGTGTTCGAGTGCGCACCGGCATTGCCCGTCTGCTGGGCAACGGCCAGGCCGAAATCCAGCACCGCATTAGAGCTGTTGGTCACGGTGAACTTGGTCACCATGTTGTTCTCGCCCGGCGAAACCGTGGTGGTGGCACCATCGGCGTCGGCCACGGTCATCGTGATCTTGCGGTCAACGGTAAAAGTGTTCGCCGCGGCCTCGGCCGTCTGCGAAACACCGCCAACCTGGAAACTGACCGTAACGTTGTTGGTAATGCTCGAACCCGCTTGCGTCCCTGACGCCAGTGCGGGATCTGCGATCAGAACGGCAAGTGCAGCAGCACCGACCGTCCCAAGCAGTCTGCCTGACTTATTCATTTCCTGGTCCCCGATATTGGACATGGTCCGCGATCCCTTCCGCCCGCGTACCTTGGCGGTTCAGCCGCGTTTCAGCGGACGATTGCATTGAAGCTGAGCGTGCCCGAAGCACCCGGTGCGACCGTAGCCAGCACCCAGCGAACATGAGTCACGTCGCCGCTGGCAGCGGGGCGTTCGGCGCCCTGCCCGTCCGCCACTTTCAGCGCGGCGAGTTTGCCCCAGGTCTTGCCCCCATCGACCGACACGTCGAGCGCGCCGGCGCCGTCCGCAGCCAGGGCAATGCCAGGGCGGATCGGATTGGTGACCACGATGTTTTCGACCTTCTGGCCGGTGTTGTTGCGATAGCGGGTGGTGAACACCAGCCGGTCGCCCGGAACAACCACGTCAGGATCGACCAGCGCATGCTTTTCGTGCCCATCGACCATGGTCACCTTGGCAAGCTTGGCCTCGTTGACCAGCTCGAATGGCTGGGCGGCCTGCGCCGTGGCGGACGAAACCCCGCCGGCTGCGATAAGTGCGCCGATCAGCGCCTTCAGGAGGGTGGCTTTCATGTGCGTGCTCCTCAATTGATCTTGACGTCGAACTTGACGGTCTTGGTCGTCCCCCCGGCCACTGTGCCGAGGTTGACGTCGATCCCGGTGCCAGAAGCGAGACCGGCGTCGGCGTCGCTGGCGTCGGTCAACGCCGCCCCTTCGAGCTTGAGCGAACTGGCCTGGTAGGTGGTGCCGGTGGGATAGGCGTCAGTGATGTGCAGCCCGTCGACCTGGCCGCTACCGCTAACCGAAGCGACCAGCGTATAAGTCACCACCGCGCCCGGAACCGGCTTCGATCCGCCAAACGGATCAACGATCACCGCCGACTTGGTCAGCGCAACGCTGGCCAGGCTGGCGATCAGCGCATCGAGCCCGTTGGCCGAAGCGCCGGATGCGCCGACCACGGCATCGCCGCCGCCTTCACCCTGCCCGCTGAACGAAGTGCCGGGCGTGCCGGTGCCGGTGACGGCTTCGGCAGTCAGGCGGACCTGGCTCGTCTGGCCATCGGTAGCACCAGCGGGCAACGCAACGATCACGAAGGTCTTGAGTGAGGCATCGGCCGCCAGAGCCGGCGTCGGCGAACCCGAGGCCAGCACGGTATCGACGCCAGGCTCGTAAGTGCCGTTGCCGTTGCTATCGATCACTACCGATTGCACGACCGCGTCAAAGTTGTTCCCGGCCACGCTCGGATTGACGATGACGTTGAAAGCCTCGGGGCCGTTGCCGGTGTTGGTGATCCGGTATTCGAGTACGGCCGTCGTTGCGCCGGTGGCGACCGGCGTAGTGGTCAGGCCGGCCACGGCAACGTCGAGCAGCTCGTCGACCTTAAGCGTCACGGTGTTCGAAGTGACCGAACCGCTGGCTGCGCCAGAGGTGTAGGTCGCCGACGCCGTGTTCTGGATCAGCGTCCCGGCCGAAACACCGGTCGCATGGGCAACCTGGGGCAGCAGGCACAGGGCCACGACTGACCCAAGTGGAAGCGCCAAGCGATTGATTGAAAATGTATTTTGCATGTTCATCTCGTATCGGTCCATGGTTAACGAACCACCAATCCTGCGATAAATTCCTTGTCTGAACGGCAGGAAATGGCAGTTTTTAAGGGTAAAGCGGCGGCCCCTAGCTGTTCCCGCCGGCTTGCCGGGCCGTGGCATGCCGGTCGAAACCTCGTGTCGTGCACGATAAGAGTAGTCCAGTGCACTGAACTATCAGGATATATCCGATAACATTCACTTCACCGTCCCCCGGAACTTGAGGGCGAATGAACTGCCTGCCGAAAGGGATCCGGCCGTAGCGGTCAGGACCGTGCCGCTGATGGACGCCCCAAACGGGTCGCTCTCGTCGCCGCCGGTATTGTTGTCGTCCTCGGCAGTGGTTGCGGCGGCGCAGTTGGCGCCCGACGTCATGGTCCCGGCGGCAAAGAGGAATTGGGCGGGCAAGGTGTCGCTGGCGGTCAATCCGGTCACCGTCGCGCTACCGGTATTGGAAACCAGGATGCAGTATTCGATCAGCGCGCCCGGGATCGCCTTGGGATTGGTCGAACCATTGACCGGATCGCTGATCACCGAACTGACCTTGGTCACACCAATGCTGGCAACCGGCTTGCAGAAGATGATGTCGAAGATCTCGATCGCCTGCTGGCCGGGGGCGCTGGGGGCCAGCGCGTGATCGCCATAGTTGATCGTGATCGTGTCGACCGGACTGGTGAACGTAACGGTCAGGTTGCCATTCGCCTGGGTGTCGGACGAGAGCGCATCGCCGTAAGCACTATTGCCGATCACATAGTTGGCAGCGCCATTGGTCAGCGTGGGCAGCACGGTCGCCCCGGCCAGCGAGCCGGTCACAGTCACCCGATCGGCAAACTGGCCCGAGGCATAGTCGACGTCGAAGATCTGGAACTGCAACCCGGGAACCGCAGTGCCCAACGTGATCGTGGTGGTGGCGGAATCCGTCCGGTTGACCAGGTCGATCAGCTGCGCCAGCGATCTCTGCGCCACGGCCAGGCCGCCGGTTACGGTGCTTTGCAGCGCGGGCGATTGCCCCCCATAGGTTGCGTTGTTGAGGAACGCGCCCTGATTGGTGATCGAGAAGCCGACCGAGCCGATCCCCGACAGGGTGTAGCTGTTGCTGGTGCTCCCCGCCGTCCAGGCGATGGTATCCCAATCGAACAGGCTGGTCCCTGCTGCACAGGTCAGAACGGGCGGAGTCCCGGCGACGCGGGTGCCGGCAACGGTCAGGCTGGTGCTGGCCAGGTCATCCTCGCCGCTGGTGCCGTTGCCCGGAGTGGAATCGAGGTCCGCCTGCGATGAAGCCGAGATTTCCGCCGTGTGGGTAATGGGCGCGCCTGAACTGGCGGTAACCATGGCGTTGATCACCAGCGTCGCGCTTTGCCCGGGCGCCAGGGTGCCGACCGTCCAGATCCCGCTCGTGCTGGAATAGCTGCCGGTGCCCGAATAGCTGGTATAGCTGACTCCAGCCGGCAGCAGGTTCGAGACGGTAATCCCGCTGGCAGTCTGGGGCGAACCCGAGGCATTGGTGACCGTCAACGTGTAAGCGATGCTCGCGCCGCTGGTCGGGGCGCTGTTGCTCACACTCATCGCGAGCGATAGGTCGGCGTAATTGGTCGGCGCAGCCGCCAGGTACAGGTCCGCCTGGTAGAAGGTTCCGCTATCGGCGCTGTACTGGTCGCACAGTTCAAGCGTCCAGGTCCCGGCGGCATTCTGGCCGGTGAACGCGCTCAAAGCGGCGCTGGGGCGAAAGCTGCCGGCATAGGGCGGCACTGCCGTGGTCGCCGTGGCAGTGGCATTGGCGGTGTAGTTGGCAATGACGTCCGCCGCAGAATCGTCGAACAAGGCATTGAAATTGCTCGCCCCGTTCGATCCTGACCCCGGCGTCAACTGTACCCGCGTTCCCGACGGCGAGGTCAGGAACATCTGCATATCGCCGCGATAGCTGTGCGCAGCCAGCACGCCGATATTGACGTCTGTCACGGTATAGCTGGTCCCGATACTGAAGGTCCGCTTCAGCGAGCCTGCCGTCGTGCAAGGTGAGGCGGATTCGTTGATCCCGCCGGTCGCGCTGTCAGTCGAATTGGTGTAGCGATTGACGGTCTGCGCCAGGGCAGGCTGGGCCATGGCCAGCGCCGCGCCAGCAACGATGCCCGCCACGGCGCGCGCGCCTGCCATGCCACCTTGCAGGCGCTTCCACAGGCAAAGGAAAACGGATGGTTGCGAACCCATAGGTATTTATCCTGCACAGGCAGGGTAAATACGCCGTTAATCCTCACGAAAAATCGCAAGGTATCAATCCACTAGGGGTTACTTTCCGTTACGGAAAGCTGGGCATTGCAATCCATTGACAAAATCACGCGCGGGCAGTTGCTGCCCCAAGCGCCTGGCTGTTCGATCAGATATGCAGGGCCCGGCCGTAGGCGGAAAGTACGCTTTCGTGCATCATTTCGCTCAGCGTCGGATGCGGGAACACCGTGGCCATCAGCTCGGCCTCGGTGGTCTCCAGCGTCTTGCCAACGACATAGCCCTGGATCAACTCGGTCACTTCTGCGCCGATCATGTGCGCGCCCAGCAGTTCCCCGGTTCTGGCGTCAAACACCGTTTTGACGAAGCCTTCCGGCTCACCCAGCGCAATAGCCTTGCCATTGCCGATAAACGGGAAATTGCCAACCTTGACCGCGTATCCGGCCTCCTTAGCCTTGGCTTCGGTCAGGCCGACCGAGGCGATTTGCGGGTGGCAATAGGTGCAGCCGGGGATGTTGCGCTTGTCCATGGCGTGGGGATGCACATCCTTGTTGCCAAGCGCCTGGGCAATGGCCTCGGCCGCGATCACGCCTTCGTGGCTGGCCTTGTGCGCCAGCCAGGGGCCCGGCGTAACGTCGCCAATCGCCCAGATGCCCGGCGCATTGGTGCGACCCAGGCCATCGGTTGCGATGATGCCACGTTCAGCTTTAATTCCAACATCTTCAAGGCCAATATTATCAGTGTTTGGAATAATACCGATCGCCACGATCACGTGGCTGTATTCCGCCTCGGCAACCTTGCCGTCCTTGCCCTTGAGCCGCGCCTTGACGCCCTTCGGGCCAACCTCGAGCGCCTCCACTCCGGCCCCGGTCATGATCGTCATACCCTGCTTGGTCAGCGCCTTCTCGAGGAAGTTCGACACGTCCGCATCTTCGACCGGAACGATCCGGTCCATCATCTCGACGACCGTAACTTCCGACCCCATGTCATTGTAGAAGCTGGCAAATTCTATGCCGATCGCACCCGATCCAATCACCAGAAGCTTGCTCGGCAGTTCCTTGGGCGTCATCGCATGGCGATAGGTCCACACCCGGTTGCCATCGGCCGGAGCGAACGGCAAGTCGCGCGCCCGCGCGCCGGTGGCAACGATGATGTGCTTGGCGGACAGCGTCTCGCTGCCCTTTTCGCCCTGCACTTCCAGCTTCCCGGCGCCATTCAGCGTGCCGGTGCCCATATGCACGGCGATCTTGTTCTTCTTCATCAGGTGCGTGACACCCTGGTTGAGCTGCTTAGCCACGCCTCGACTGCGCTTGACCACGGCGTCCAGGTCCGCGCGGATATTGTCCGCCGCCAGGCCATAGGCGGCAGCGTGCTTCATGTTGTGCAGCACTTCGGCCGACCGCAGCAGCGCCTTGGTGGGGATGCAACCCCAGTTGAGGCAGATACCGCCGAGGTTCTCGCGCTCGACGATCGCGGTCTTGAGGCCGAGCTGGGCGCAGCGGATCGCCGCGACATAGCCGCCGGGACCCGAACCGAGCACGATAACGTCGTATTGTTCAGCCATGTTCACTCCGCCAGATCGATCGCGCGGGGCCGGTCATCCTCGCCCAGCAGCACGAATTTGAAAGTTCCGCGGGCGACGTCGACGGTCGCCTCGCCATTACGTTCCCGCCCCTGCCCGCGCGCCTGTACAGTGAACGAAGTGCGCCCCTGCCCGACGATTTCGGCATAGACGCTCAGCTCGTCGCCGACCTGCATCGCGCCGGGAAAGGTGAAGTCGGTGGCATGAACCACCACCGCCTTGCCCTGCCCGCGCCGCGAGGCAAGCGAGCCTGCGCCCAGCGCCAGCTGGCTCATCAGCCAGCCGCCAAACACCCCGCCATAGGGGTTGAGGTCGGTCGGCATGGCCGTGACGCGGATGACCAGTTCTTCCGCCATGGTGACGTCAAGCCACCAGGCTGAGCGGGTTTTCGACCAAGTCCTTGAACGCCTGCATCAATTGCGCGCCGTCGGCACCGTCGATGGCGCGGTGGTCGAAGCTGCCGGTGGCGCTCATCACCGTGGCGATGGAGAGGGCGCCGTCGACCACGTAAGGGCGCTGTTCACCGGCGCCGACGGCCAGGATCATCGCCTGGGGCGGGTTGATCACGGCGTCGAACTGCTTGATGCCGAACATGCCGAGGTTCGAGAGGCTGGCAGTGCCGCCCTGGTATTCGTGGGGCATCAGTTTGCCTTCGCGCGCCTTGTCGGCCAAGGCCTTCATTTCGCGGGAAATCTGGGCAACGCCCCTGCTGGCGGCATCGACCACGATCGGGGTGATCAGGCCGGAAGGCGCGGCGACGGCGACCGAAATGTCGGCGCGGGAATACTTGCGCAGCTCGTCCCCGGCGAAGGAGACGTTGCACTTGGGCACGCGGACCAGCGCCTTGGCCAAGGCCTTGATCAAAAGGTCATTGACTGAAAGCTTTATACCATCAGCTTCAAGTGCCTTGTTAAGTTCGCCGCGCAGCTTGAGCAGTGCGTCGAGCCGGATGTCGACGGTGAGGTAGATGTGCGGAATGGTCTGCTTCGCCTCGGTCAGGCGGCGGGCAATGGTCTTGCGGACGTTGTTGAGCTTCTCCGCCTCGTAGGGGATGCCGAAGTCGGGCACCGCAGCAGCAACAGCGGGCACCGCGGCAGCAAGGGGCGCCGAGGGGGCGGCAACGGCCGCACCGGGCTGCGCCGCTTCGACATCGGCCTTGACGATCCGTCCGTTCGGGCCGCTGCCCTTGACCCCGGCCAGGTCAACCCCGCGATCGGCCGCAATCCGCTTGGCGAGCGGACTGGCCACCACCCGGTCCCCCTTGGGCGCGGCACCCGCCACCGGGGCGGGCGCCGGAGCCGAAGCCGCCGGGACCGGAGCCGGTGCCGGCTCGGCTTTGGCGGCCCGGGCCGGTGCGGCGGGCTTCGCTTCTTCACCCTCACCCGCGAGCTGGGCAATCACGGTGCCGACCTTCACCCCTTCGGTTCCCTCGGCGACGTCGATCGAGACGATCACGCCTTCATCGACCGCTTCGAATTCCATCGTTGCCTTGTCGGTCTCGATCTCGGCCATGATGTCGCCGGAACTGACGGTATCGCCCACTTTCACCAGCCATTTGGCAAGGGTGCCTTCCTCCATGGTGGGAGACAGGGCGGGCATCTTGATTGCGATCGGCATGCGGAAACCGGTCCTTCTGGGGGGAGCGTTGTGACGTTACGTCTCTGGCCAAAATGACCGCGCGGGGCAAGGTCCTTGCGCAGAATACGTTTGTATCGGATATTCGAAGGCGGACAGGGGTATAACAATGCGCGTCTACCTGGTGATCATGGACGAGACTGACGAGGCCAGCGTCGCGCTGCGCTTCGCCGCTCGGCGCGCATCGCGCACCGGCGGGACGGTGCATCTGCTGGCGCTGGTCCCCCGCCAGCCGTTCGTCGCGTTCGGCGGCATCCAGGCCACGATCGAGGAGGAAGCCCGCGCCCGCGCCGAAGCGCTGGTGACGGCGGCGGCTGGCAGCCTGCTGGGCGACAGCCAGCGTCCGCCGGTGATTTCGGTCCAGACCGGTGACGGGGTGGACGTGATCCGCGCTTACCTGGCCGAACATCCCGAAGTCAGCGCGCTGGTGCTGGGCGCGGCGGCAAGCGGCGGGCCCGGGCCGCTGGTATCGCACTTCACCGCGATTGCCGGACAGCTCGCCTGCCCGCTTTACGTGGTGCCCGGCGCGATGAACGACGAGGCGCTGGAGCGGCTGAGCTAGCGCCGCCGCCCCTGGTGGCGGATATTACCAGGACGCCCCCGCTGGCCGACCAGGTGATTGCCTTTTTTCTTTAATGGCAAATGCTTGCCACGTGGTTCTATGTAAGAACCTGAGATATCTTCCGGCTCGAACTTCAAGGCGCCGGTCAACGGGTTGGCCTCGGCCAGCCGCAGCCGGAGCATGTCACCCAGGGTAAAGCGGGTGCCGGTGCGATCCCCCACCAATGCCTGGGCCTTTTCATCGTGGCTGAACCGTTCCGCCCCCAGGACCGAGATCGGGACCAGCCCGTCCCCGCCAAGGCCAAGGATGGTCGCGAACAGGCCGAAGCGCTGCACCCCGGTCACCCGGCAATCGAACACTTCGCCGACGCGAGCCGACAGCCAGGCGGCGACATAGCGGTCGATCGTCTCGCGCTCAGCCTCCATCGCGCGGCGTTCGGCGGCGCTGAGCGCTTCGCTGACCCGGCCAAGATCGGCGCGGTCGCGGTCCGACAGGCCGCTGGTCGGCGGCAGGTCGGCCGCCGGGCGCGGCTGTTCCAGCCCATAGGCATCGACCAGCGCGCGGTGGACCAGGAGGTCGGCATAGCGCCGGATCGGCGAGGTGAAGTGCGCGTAAGAGCCCAGCGCCAGCCCGAAGTGGCCGGCATTGCGCGGCCCGTAATAGGCCTGGGTCTGGCTGCGCAGCACCGCCTCCATGATCAAGGCTTTCTCAGCTTCGTCCGCAATATCCTTGATAAAGCGGTTGAAAATGCTGGGCGTAATAACCTGCCCCAGGGCCAGCTTGCGTCCGAAGGTGGCGAGGTAATCCTTGAGCGCGACCAGCTTTTCGCGGTTCGGCGGCTCGTGGATGCGGTAGACCACCGGGGCAACCTTGGCTTCCAGCGCCTTGGCCGCGGCGACATTGGCGGCGATCATGAAATCCTCGACCACGCGGTGCGCGTCGAGCCGTTCGCGCAGCGCGATCTGGGTGATCCGGCCCTGCTCGTCCAGCACCACCCGCCGTTCGGGCAGGTCAAGGTCGAGCGGATCGCGGCTTTCACGCGCGGCGGCGAGCGCCCGCCAGGCGGCCCACAGGTGGGTCAGGTTGTCCGCCGCCTCGCCCGCGTCGATCCGGCGCTGCGCCTCTTCATAGGCGATAACCTCCTGGATTCGCACGATTGCGCGGGTGAAACGCCATGACGTCACCCGGCCCTGCGCGTCGATCGCGAGGTGGCAGGCCATCGCCGCCCGGTCCTCGCCCGCGCGCAGCGAGCAGACATCGGCGCTGAGCACTTCGGGCAGCATCGGCACGACCCGGTCGGGGAAGTAGACCGAGTTGCCGCGCTTGCGCGCTTCGCCGTCCAGCCCGCCGCCGGGGCGGACATAGAAGCTGACATCGGCAATCGCGACCAGGGCGGTAAAGCCCCCCGCCCCGTCCGGCGCGGCCCAGATCGCGTCGTCATGGTCGCGCGCGTCGCTGGGGTCGATGGCCACGATCGGCAGGTGGCGCAGGTCTTCGCGGGCTTGCGGATCGAGCGGCAGGCGCGCGGCGCGATTGCCCTCGGCCAGCACATCCTCGCCAAAGCGGTTGGGGATGCCGTGCTTGTGGATCGCGATCAGGCTGAACGCCTTGGGCGCGAGCGGATCGCCGAGCACGGCGGTTACCTTGACCCCGGAACGCGGCGATTTGCCTGCCGGTTCGGCCAGCACCAGCTGGCCATGCTCCGCCCCGCCCAGATCGGCAATCGGCGGCGCGTGGCGCTCACGCTTGTCGACCGGGGCGAGCCAGCCCTTGCCCGACTTGTCGATTTCCACCACGCCCATCACCTGTTCGGAATGCTGGGGCAGCACCTTCATCGGGTGAGCAATCCACCCGGTGGCGGTTTCCTCGGTCCGGGCCAGAACGCGGTCACCCTTGCGCAGGGCGCTGCGCGGGCGGACCTTGCCGGGGCCGCGTTCGATCAGGCGCAGGCGGGGGGGCGGCGTGGCATCATCGGGCTGCCAGGTGTCGGGAACGGCCACTGCTTCGCCATCGTCGGTATCGACCACGCGCAGCACGGTGACCTTGGGCACGCCGCCGAGGCGGTGAAAGGCGCTACGGTTGCCGTCGATCAGCCCTTCGTCGGCCATGTCCTTGAGCAGCGCCTTGAGCTGGATCTTCTCCTGCCCTTTCAGGCCGAACGCCTTGGCGATCTCGCGCTTGCCGGCGGGCACTTCGCTGTTCTGGATGAAGTCGAGCACCTGCTTGCGGGTGGGCAGGCCGGGAACGGTATGGGGTTTGCGGGGCATGATCGGGCTCAGAACCGCACCGGCGCATCGCCGAAGCGATTGGGGCCGGGGGTGGATTTGCGCATGCCGAACCAGACGGCGAGCAGCAAGGACACGTAGGGCAGCAGCGCCATCGCGCCTTCGGCCCGGATCAATGCTCCAGCGTTGGGCGGGTTGGCCGGATCGAGCGTGGCGAGCGCATCGGCCACACGGCCAACCTGGGCGGGCATCCGCGCCAGGACAAAGGCATAGATCGCGCCGGGCACCAGCACCAGTCAGCCGCTGAGGCCGCTGTCATGCAGGCGGCGGACCAGGCTGGCGGCGAGCAGCGCCATGCTGACCAGGCCGATCGCGACCCCGCCCCAGACAATCTTCGGCAGTTCCGCCAGGATCAGCTGGGTCGTCATCGCCTGCATTGCGGCGGGATCCTGCGCTGCACCGTTTTGCGCGGCATGCATCGCCGTGGCCATGATCTTGAGCGTCAGCGGCGCGGACAGCGCCATGCTGGCGGCAAAGCGCAGCACCACCACCGCGAGCACCCAGTACCAGAAGGTCTGGCGTGCATCGCGGCCGGCGGGATTGGCCAGGTTGGCCAGCGCGTACTTGATCGCACCCAGCATATCGGTTCCCCAGCGGGCCGATCAGTAGGAGCGGGCGACGTAGATCCGTTCAACCGCGGGCTGGCCCGTGAAGACACACTGGCCCGAAACCGGCGCGGCGTCCATCGGGGTGTTGCGGATGGTGAGCTTCAGCGCCTTGAGCTGCTGGACCACCTGTTCCAGCGCATCGCCGGTGGGGCGCGACCAGGCCAGTTCGACCCAGCCCGGATAGCGCTGATCCTCGCCAAAGAACTTGGCCAGGGCGTCAAGGCTGTCGATCCCGCGTTGGATATTGGCGTCGCGGCGCGCGGTGGCTTCGGCGTGGAGCGTGCGCTGCACGTCTTCCAGATCGGCAACGGCCTGGGCGACAAAGTCATCCTTGGCCATGGCGGCGAACTGGACCTTGCCGTCCTCGCGGTAGAGCCGGTCGCGGCGGATCACCGAAACCTGGCCGGCGGCGGCATCGCGCCCGCCGATTTCGAGGATCAGCGGCACGCCTTTCTTGACCCAGCCCCAGCGCTTGTTCGTCGCCTTGCCGGCGCGCTTGTCGAGCAGGACGCGGACCGGTTCGCCCAGCGCCCACTGCTGGGCCAGTGCGGCGCGCAGTTCCTCGCAATAGGCGAGCAGCGCGGTGTCGCCATCATCCTCGCGCAGCATCGGCAGGATCACGATCTGGTGCGGGGCGATGGCCGGCGGCACGCGCAGCCCGTCATCATCGCCGTGGGTCATGATCACGCCGCCGATCATGCGGGTGGACACGCCCCAGCTGGTGGTGTGGCACAGCTGCTGGCCGCCTTCGCGGTCCTGATAGCGGATGCCGGCGGCCTCGGCGAAACCGGTGCCAAGGTAATGGCTGGTCCCGGCCTGGAGCGCCTTGCCGTCCTGCATCATCGCTTCGATCGAGTAGGTGGCGACCGCGCCGGGGAAGCGTTCGTTCTCGGGCTTTTCGCCGGCGATCACCGGCATGGCCAGGCAGTCTTCCGAGAACGAGCGGTACATTTCCAGCGCACGCAGCGTTTCGACCATCGCGTCGGCGCGGTCGGCGTGGGCGGTGTGGCCTTCCTGCCAGAGGAATTCGCTGGTGCGCAGGAACATGCGGGTGCGCATTTCCCAGCGCACCACGTTGGCCCACTGGTTGGTCAGCAGCGGCAGGTCGCGCCAGCTTTGCACCCAGCGGCTCATCGCCTTGCCAATCACGGTTTCCGAAGTCGGGCGAACGATCAGCGGTTCTTCCAGCTTGGCTTCGGGATCGGGCACCAGCCCGCCCTTGCCATCGCTGATCAGGCGGTGGTGGGTGACGACCGCCATTTCCTTGGCGAACCCCTCGACGTGTTCCGCCTCCTCGGCGAAGTAGGACAGCGGGATGAACAGCGGAAAGTAGCAGTTCTGCACGCCCGCGGCCTTGATCCGCGCGTCCATCAGCGTCTGGATGCGTTCCCAGATGCCATAGCCCCACGGCTTGATCACCATGCAGCCGCGCACGCCGCTTTCCTCGGCCATTTCGGCCTCGGCGATGACTTCCTGATACCAGGCGGCAAAATCCGCCTCGCGAGTGACGTTGAGTGCGTGCTTCATGGCCGTGGCCGTTAGCCGAGCCATGCCCACGGGGCAAGCCGGGGTTACTTGCCGAGCTTGTCCAGCTTGGCCTGCATTTCGGCCATCTGCTGGCGCAGGGCGGCCAGTTCGTCGTCCTGAGCCTTGTCGTGTTCGCTTGGCTTGGCTTCGGCCAGGCCCGGCATGAAGGCGCTGGCGGCGGCCTTGAACATCGCCAGGTTCTGCTGCGCCAGCTTGGTCAGCGGGTTGTTGCCCAGGCTGTCCTCGAACGCTTCGCGCAGCTTCGACTGGTTGGTGCGGAAATGATCCATCGACGCTTCGAGGTAGTGCGGCACGAGGCTTTGCATCGAATTGCCGTACATCCCGATCAGCTGGCGCAGGAAGTTGACCGGCAGCATCTGTTCGCCGCTGGCGCTTTCCTCTTCCATGATAATCTGGGTCAGGATCTGGTGGGTGATGTCGGCCCCGGTCTTGGCATCGACGACCTTGAATTCGACGCCTTCGCGGGTCATCTTGGCGAGGTGGTCCAGCGTGATGTAGCTGGACGACTGCGTGTTGTAGAGCCGCCGGTTGGCGTACTTCTTGATGACGACCGCTTCCCCGCTCATGGCCCACCCCTTCTCCGTGTTACCGGATGTTAGCACCCGCAATATCGCGTTTGCAACAAAGCAGTTCGCAATATGGCCGGTTCAGCGCAGGAATCTGCGTCCCAGCAGGGTCAGCAGCTCGTACTGCGAAAGCCCGCTTGTCGTAGCGGCGGCGGGCAAGGCATAGGTGACGTC
This sequence comes from Novosphingobium sp., assembly GCF_041905565.1. GTDB lineage: Bacteria > Pseudomonadota > Alphaproteobacteria > Sphingomonadales > Sphingomonadaceae > Novosphingobium. The sequence goes on from NZ_JAYRKX010000002.1 coordinate 223,168, forward strand.
CAGCCAGTCGCCTTCGCGCAGCATGGGTGCAGCAGACAGGTCGACCAGAGTCATGTCCATCGACACCCGGCCAACCACCGGCAGCACCGCATCACCATGCCGCAACCGGCCCTTGCCCGACCAGCAGCGCAGGTAGCCATCGGCATAGCCAAGGCTGACCGCGCCGATGCGCATCGCGCGCGGGGCGATGAAGGTGGCGTTGTAGCCGACCCCTTCCCCCATCTCGACATCGCGGACCTGGAGCAGCGCGGCCTGCGGAGTGACGACCTGCGCGATCACGCCTTCCAGCGCGGCGCAGGGCACCCCGCCGTAAAGCGCGATGCCCGGCCTGGTCAGGTCGCCGTGATAGGCCGCGCCCAGCATGATCCCGCCGCTGTTGGCCAAGGCCGCGCGGCGATGCCGCAGCGCGCCGCGCGCCTCGTTCCAGCGGGCGAGCTGCCGGGCATTGAGCGGATTGTCCGGCTCTTCCGAGGCGGCGAGGTGCGAATGCAGCACTTCGACGTCGAGCGCCTGGACCAGCGGATCGGCCAGCTCTGCCAGGGTCAGCCCGAGGCGGTTCATCCCGCTGTCGACCATCACGTCGCAGCGCCCGCCCCCGGCCTGGGCCCACAGGCGGGCCTGGGGCAGCGAATTGATCACCGGGCGCACGCCCACGGCGCGGGCATAGGCGGCGTCCGCAGCGCTCAGCGGGCCGTGCAGCACCGCTACGCCGCTGGCGGGAACGTGATCGAGCAAGGCCGGCACTTCGGCCCAGTGCGCAACGAAGAGGTCCTCGCAGCCCGCATCGCGCAGCACGGGAGCAGCGAAATCCACCCCCAGGCCATAGGCGTTGGCCTTGACCGCCGCCCCGGCGCAGGCCGCGCCCGACAGGCGATCGAGCGCGCGCCAGTTGGCCGCCAGCGCCTCGCCGTCCAGCTTCAGCCGCAGCGCTGGCGGCGGCAAGTCAGGATGCATCGTCACTGAAATCGCGTGGCTTGCCGTTCGGCAGGCCCCACCAGGCCACCAGGAAGGCCACCAGCACAACGACCCAGGTGTACCACAGCCCCGAATAGGGATTGCCCGTCTTGGCGACGATGTAGGCGGCGATGAACGGCAGGAATCCGCCGAAATAGCCGGTGCCGATGTGATACGGGATCGACATCGAACTGTAGCGGATCGACGGCGGGAACATTTCCGCCAGCAATGCCGCCACCGGGCCATAGGTCGCCCCCGACAGCGCCATCAGGATCAGCAGCCCGGCAATGATCTGGAGTGACTGGCCCAGCGTCGGCTTGATCTTGTCCATGGTGAACACCTTGGTCCCGGCGCGTTCCTCGATCTGGGCCTTGCGCGCCTTGGCGTCCTTCCAGTCCAGCCCGGTGAGGTCCAGCGCCTGCACGCCGTGGGTCAGCGTCAGCGCCGGAGCATGTTCCAGCGTATAGGCGATGCCCGCCGCGCTGAAATCGCCGATCAGCTTGCCGCACTCGGTTTCCTGCTGCTGCGCGAAGGGGCTGTAGCGGCAGTCCGGCCCGGCGATGGTCCACGGCTGGCCGCCCGCCGCGCTTTGCGTGGCATTGCCGATCAGCCAATAGGCCGGGAACAGCAGCAGCAGGGTCAGCGCATAGCCGATGACGATCGGCTTCTTGCGCCCGATCCGGTCCGACAGGTGCCCGAAATAGAGGTAGAACCCCATGCCCAGGAACGCGCCGATCCCGACCAGGATTTCGGCCGTGGTGTCATCCACCCGCATCGCGGTCTTGATGAAGCCCAGGCCAGAGAACATCGCGGTGTACCAGATCACCGTCAGCCCGGCGGCCACGCCGAACAGGGCGATGAAGATCCGGCGCTTGTTGCCGGGATAGGTGAAGCTTTCGACAAAGGGATTGCCGGCCAGTTCGCCTTCTTCCTGCATCGCACGGAACACCGGGCTTTCCGACAGCTTGAGGCGCATCCACAGCGAGATCGCCAGCAGCGCCAGGCTGAGCAGGAACGGCACGCGCCAGCCCCACGCGTTCCAGGTTTCGGGGCTCATCAAGGCCTTGCAGCCCAGCACCACGATCAGGCTGAGCACGAAGCCGCCAACCACGCTGGCCTGGATATAGCTGGTGTAATAGCCCCGCCGCGCGAAGGCGGAATGTTCCGCCACATAGATCGCCGCGCCGCCATATTCGCCGCCCAGCGCCAACCCCTGCAGGATTCGCAGCAGGATGACGATGGCCGGCGCCCAGTATCCGATGCTGTCCGCCGAGGGGATCAGCCCGACCCCCGCCGTGGCAATCCCCATCAGGGTCACGGTGACGAGGAAGGTATACTTGCGCCCGAGCTTGTCGCCGAGATAACCGAACAGCACCGCGCCCAGCGGGCGAAAGCCGAAGCCGACCGCGAAGACCAGCCAGAACAGCAGCATTTCCAGCGTGGCGTTGCCGGTGGGAAAGAACGTCTTCGACAGAATCGCGCCAAGCGTGCCGTAGATGAAGAAGTCATACCATTCGAACACCGTGCCCGCCGATGAAGCGGCGATGACCAACCGGATTTCCGAAGCACTGGGATTGACGTCCGGGTGGCGTGCCGGCTCGCTCATGCATGTTCTCCCGCCTGTTGCATTGCGCCTGCTCTAGCGGCGGTTTCAGGCGCTGGGAAGCGCCTCAAGCGCGGCTTTCCAGGGGAGCAGCATTGCCCCGTGCCGGCCCGGAAAGTCGCGCGCCGGGGCAATCGCCGCCAGCCCCGGCCAGTCGGGCTGGTCCCCCGTGCCGGCCAGCCAGGCTTCCAGCGCGGCGAGCGTGGCGGCCAGATCGGCGCGGCTGCGCCCGGTTGCGGCATCGGCAAAGATAGCGGCGGCGGCCTGGCCGATCGCGCAGGCCTGTGCCTTGAGGCTGATCCGGGCAATCGCGCCTGCCGCGTCGCAGGCCAGACCCAGTTCGATCCGGCTGCCGCAGGCGGGCGAGCGCGCCGCGCCGCGCAGGGGCAGATCCTCATCCAGCGGAAAGGCGGCCAGCCGCGTCGCCAGCGCCAGCACTTCTGGCGAATAGAGCCGCGCGGCACCGCTCATGGTCAGTCGGCCTTGCGTCCGGCGGAATGCCTGGCCTTGGGCTTGCCCTTGGCATCCGCGTCCAGCTTGGCCTGTTCGGCCTCAACGGCGGCGCGGCGGCGTTCGGCGATCATGCTGACCAGCGCTTCGCTGCCGGCGTTGACGAAGGGATAGCTGCGCGACTGAGTGATCCAGGTCGGCCGCCCGCCCACGCCCCAGACCGTGTCATAGCCCAGCACGAGCACCGAAAAGGCCATGACCGCGATGATCGTGCCCTTGATCCCGCCAAAGCCGAAGCCCAGCAGCCGGTCGATCGGGCCCAGCACCGAATCCCGGCTGGCCTGGCCCAGCCGGTCGGCCAGCAGGCGGAAGATCGCATAGGGGACCAGCAGCAGAATGGCGAAAGCCAGCACCGCCGCGCCGGATTCGGTCCCGACATGGGGGACCAGCTGTTCACTCAGCGGGGTGTGCAGATTGTGGATTGCGACCAGCGCCAGGACCCACGCGGCGAGCGAGAACACTTCCTGCACCAGCCCGCGCATGAACCCGGTGATCGCGCCAAGGCCGATCAGGATCATGATCGCAATGTCGAAACCCGTCATGGGCCAATGGGTTACGCCCCGCCCATGATCCGGTCAACCAGGTTCGGTAGCAGCGCGAGGCCGCGATAGCGCGATCCGTCGCTTCCCCCGGGCACTTCGGCCGGGCCGAAGGCGCTGCCAAAGCCCAGCTTGGCCGCTTCGCGCAAGCGGATGCCGCCATGGGCGACGGGCCGAATCTCGCCCGCCAGCGACACTTCGCCGAACCATACGGCATCGGCCGGCAGCGGCTTGTCCGCCAGCGCGGAAACCAGCGCGGCGGCCACGGCCAGGTCGGCGGCCGGATCGGTCAGCCGATAGCCGCCCGCGACATTCAGATAGACTTCGCAGGATGAGAAATTCAGCCCGCAGCGCGCTTCGAGCACGGCCAGCAGCATCGCCATGCGGCCATTGTCCCAGCCCACCACGGCGCGGCGCGGAGTGGCGCCGCTGGCCAGCCGAACGATCAGCGCCTGCACTTCGACCAGCACCGGGCGCGTGCCCTCCATTGCCGGGAATACCGAGCTGCCTGGCACCGGGTTTTCCCGCCCCGAGAGGAACAGCATCGAGGGATTGCCGACCTCGCGCAGCCCCTGCCCTTCCATCGCGAAGACGCCGATCTCGTCCACTGGGCCAAAGCGGTTCTTCAGGCTGCGCAGGATGCGGTACTGGTGGCTGCGTTCGCCCTCGAAGCTCATCACCACGTCGACCATGTGTTCCAGCACGCGCGGGCCGGCGATGGACCCGTCCTTGGTGACATGGCCGACCAGCACCAGCGCGGCGTTGGTTTCCTTGGCATAGCGGATCAGCTCGAACGCGCAGCCGCGCACCTGGCTGACAGTGCCGGGCGCGCCCTCGATCGTGTCGGAATGCATGGTCTGGATCGAATCGATCACCAGCAGCGCCGGCGCATCCATCTGGCCCAGCGTGGTCAGGATGTCGCGCACCGACGTTGCCGCCGCAAGCTGGATCGGCGCATTGGCCAGGCCCAGCCGTTCGGCGCGCAGGCGCACCTGCCCGGCCGCTTCCTCGCCGCTGATATAGACCGCCGTGCCGCCCGCCTTGGCCACGCTGGCCGCGGCTTGCAGCAGCAAGGTCGATTTGCCGATGCCCGGATCGCCGCCCATCAGGATCGCGCTGCCCGGCACCAGCCCGCCGCCCAGCGCGCGGTCCAGCTCGGCAATCCCGGTGGAGCGGCGCTTGGGAACTTCGCCCGGCGCGTCGAGCGGTTCGAACCGGATCGCCCGCCCGCCCGACGACAGGTCGTGCTTGGCGGAAAAGACCGTGGCGGGGGCTTCCTCGCTCAAGGTATTCCATTCGCCGCAATCGGCGCACTGGCCCTGCCAGCGGTGGGTGACACTGCCGCAGGACTGGCAGACATAACGGCGTTTGGGCTTGGCCATGGCCTGGCGATAAATGGAACGTAGCAAGAACGCAAGCAACCAATCCGCACATTCCCCGATGCGAAGCGCTTGGCGTGGTTAGCCATAATCTGCCACAGTGCGGCCATGCGGCAAAAGGAACTACGCATCGCCCTGGTCTGCTATGGCGGGGTAAGCCTGGCGGTCTACATGCATGGCGTGACCAAGGAGCTGTGGAAGCTCGCCCGCGCCAGCCGCGCCCAGCTCGCCGGAGAGGAGCCGCAGGGCGATACCGAAGCGGTCTATGCCCGGCTGCTGCACCTGATGGAACGGCACCACGGCCTGCGGCTGCGGGTGCTGCCCGATATCGTCGCGGGTGCCAGCGCGGGCGGGATCAACGGGGTGTTCCTGGCCCAGGCGATCCATTCCGGGCAAAGCCTGGAGCCGCTGACCGAGCTATGGCTGGAACGCGCTGACGTCGACGTGCTGCTCGATCCCGATGCGCGGCCGTGGTCGCGGATCAGCAAGTTCTGGGCGATGCCGCTGGTCTACTGGATGCTCAAGCGGCCGGGCAACGTGGTCTCCGCCAGCGTCGCACGCGAAACCCGCAGCGAGGTGCGGGCCAAGCTGTCGCGGCTGATCCGTTCGCGCTGGTTCGAAGCGCCGTTCGGCGGGCTCGGCTTTTCGCGCCTGCTGCGCGAGGCGCTCGACGCGATGGCCCAGGCCCCTGCCGGGCTGCCGCTGCTCCCGCCCGGCCACCCGCTTGACCTGTTCGTCACCGCGACCGACTTCAAGGGCCACCTTGAGCGGCTCCACCTCCACTCCCCCGAAACGATCGAGGAGAGCGAGCATCGCCTGTCAATCGGGTTCCGCGCCGATACGCCCGAGCAGCCGGGCGGCTGCCTCGCTCCGCCGCTCGAACTGGTTTACGCGGCGCGCGCCACGGCGAGCTTTCCGGGGGCCTTCCCCTCGCTCGAACTGTCCGAGATCGACGCGCTGGCGGCTGAGCGCGGCGAAGGCTGGAACAGCCGCACCGCCTTTGTCGAACGGATCATGCCCGAACACAGCCAGCGCGGCGATGCCGAGCATGTCTCGCTGATCGACGGGTCGGTGCTGGTCAATGCGCCCTTTGCCGAAGCGATGAACGTGCTGCGCGACCGCCCCGCGCAGCGCGAGGTGGACCGCCGCTTCGTCTACATCGACCCAAAGCCCGACCGGATCGGCGGCCTGCGCCTGGGCGATCCGCGCCCACCGGGGTTTTTCTCGGTGATCTTCGGCTCGCTCTCCTCGATCCCGCGCGAACAGCCGGTGCGCGACAACCTTGAAGTCATCGCCAGGCGCTCGCGCGAGCTGGGCGCGCTGCGCCACCTGATCGAGGCGCTGCGCCCGGAAATCGAACAGGCGGTCGAGGCGGAATTCGGCCACACCCTGTTCCTTGACCGGCCGAGCCAGGAACGACTGACCAAGTGGCGTGGCCGCGCGCAGCAATCGGCGGCGCGGCGCGCGGGCTTTGCCTATCACGGCTATGGCCAGGTCAAGTTTGCCGGGATCGTCGAAAGCCTGGCCGAAGACGTGCTGGCCGCCGCGCCGGAACTGGCGCTGCCTGATGCCAGCACGATTGCTCAGCACCTCGAACAACATCTCGCCGCCCACGGGCTCGACCACCTGTCAACGGCCAGAGGCGGCGCGTCCGAAGCGACCGTCGCCTTTTACCGCGAGCATGACCTGCGCTACCGCATCCGCCGCCTGCGCCTGCTCGCCCGCCGCCTGTCCGAGGACTGGGACGACATCGACGCCGAGCACCCCGCCGCGCGCGAGGCGGCGCGTGAAGTGGTCTACCGCGCGCTGGCGCTCTATTTCGACCGCGAGACGAGCGCAGCGCTGGGACGCGACTTTCCGGCGATTGCCCGGCAGGTGTTCGAGGATCCCGGCCTGGTGCTGGCAACCATCGCCACGCGCCGCCAGCTTGGCGCGACCGACCTGGTAGTCGATGCGCTGCTGGCCGAGGCGCTGCAGGACGCCCCGCGCGAGTTGCGGCGGCGGATCCTGCTGACCTATCTGGGGTTCCCCTATTACGACACGGTCACCCTGCCCTTGCTGCTGGGGATCGGGACCAGCGAGATCGAACCGGCCAAGGTCGACCGGATCAGCCCGAACGACTGCAATTCGATTCGGCCCGGCGGTGCGCGCGAGACGCTGCGCGGGGTCGAATTCTACAACTTCGGGGCCTTCTTCAGCCGCGCCTACCGCGAGAACGATTACCTGTGGGGTCGGCTGCACGGCGCGGAACGGATGATCGACCTCGTCGCGTCCAGCCTGCCGCATGGCGCGATCATCGATCCGGCGGAACTGGCCGCGCTGAAACGCGACGCCTTCCTGGCGATTCTCGATGCCGAGGAAGCCCGTCTGCGGTCCGACCCGCAGCTGGTCGCCACCATCCGCGCCGAAGTGCTGGCCGCCGCCGGCTGAGCGCTGGCCACAACGAAAAAGGGCAGCCTTCGCAGGCCGCCCTTTCCCTCTCCAACCGGATAAATGCGTCAAAGGCCGGCGATCGCCCCGTCGACCAGGGCCTTGTCGGCCTTGGCGTCGTGGTTCGCGGCGATCAGGCCACGCGCGGCGCTGGCCGCGGTTTCGGCCGCCTTGGCGCGCAGTTCGGCCACAGCGCCGCGTTCGGCGGCGGCGATCTTGTCTTCCGCCATGCGTTCGCGGCGGGCGATCAGATCGGTGGTATCGGCTTCAGCCTTGGCGACGATGGCCTGCGCTTCGTGCTGGGCATGGGCCAGCATGTCGGCGGCTTCCTTTTCGGCGCCAGCGATCTTGTCGGCATATTCCTTGCGCAGCGCTTCGGCTTCGGCGCGCAGCGCCTTGGCTTCGTCAAGCTGCTTGCGGATACCGGCAATGCCCGAATCCAGACCCGAGGCGATCAGCGCCGGGACCTTCTTCCACACCATGATCGCGATCAGCAGCGCCATCGACAGCGCCACCCACATGCCGGGGGTCAGACCCAGCGCGGCGGGTTCGGCGTGACCGCCGCCATGTTCGGCGGCAGCGGCGCCATGTTCGGCCGCGGCGGCGACGGCAAGCGCCAGCAGGTTAGCCATTGAGCGCCTCCTTCACGGCTGCCTGGGCAGCCTTGGCATCGACCTTCACGCCAGCCAGGCGCGAGACGATATCGGCGGCGGCATCGGCCGCAACCTGTTCGATTTCCTTGAGCGCGCCGCTGCGGGCAGTCGCGATCTGGGCCTCGGCGTCGCCCACGCGGGCGTCGATCTTGGCCTGGGCCTGCGCCAGACGGGCTTCGCTGGCCTTGGCCGCTTCGGCCTTGGCCTTGGCGATCACGGCCTGGGCTTCACCGCGCTGGGTGTTGGCCTGGACGCGCCACGCATCCTCTTCCGCATTCGCGGCAGACCGGGCGGTCTCGGCGGCGGCAAGGTCGGCGGCGATCTGCTTGTCGCGCGCTTCAACGGTGGCCATGACCTTGGGCACCATGCCCCGGCCGATGACAAAGAAGATGAAGCCGAAGAAGATCAGCAGCCAGAAAACCTGGCTGGCATAAGTCTCGGCGAGCTGCGAGATTTGAGGCATCGGAGCGTCCGCATTTGCCCGGCCGGCGCCGCCTCCCACGTGTCAGGAGGCGGCGACCAACCGGTCGGGTATCAGGTTCGTGAGGTCAGGCGACGAAGATCAGGATCATCGCGACGACGAACGAGAGCAGGCCCAGAAGTTCCGCGGCGGCGAAGCCGATGAACAGGCGGCCCTGCTGGCCGTCGGCGGCACCCGGGTTGCGCAGCGCGCTTTCCAGGAACGAACCGAACACGTTACCGACGCCGATGGCGGCCATGCCGGCGCCGATGGCAGCGAGACCAGCACCGATCAGCTTGGCGCTTGCAGGTTCCATAGTGATAACTCCTTTTCCTTAGAATTCGGTTGGATTGACTTGGAAAACTTAGTGCAGAGAAAACTCAGTGCAGGTTCTCGGCGTCGTTGAGATACAGCGAAGTCAACAGCGCGAAGACATAGGCCTGGATGCCCGCCACCAGCAGCTCGAGCGCGCAGATGGCAACCATCAGCAGGAAGCTGGGCAAGCCGACAATGCTGCCCCACAGCAGGCCGGAATTGGCGCTGTCGATCACGAAGCTCGACAGCACTTCCAGCAGCACGTGGCCAGCCATCATCGCCACGAACAGTCGCAGCGCGAGGCTGAACGGGCGGACCAGGAACGAGATCAGTTCGATGATCGGAATCAGCCACAGCAGCCACCACGGCGTGCCATGCGGCACGAACAGCGAGAAGAAGTGCAGGCCGTGCCGGGCAAAACCGACGATCAGCACGATCGCGAAGGACAGCACCGCCAGCACGCCGGTCACGGTGAAGTGGCTGGTGGGGGTAAAGGGATGGACGCCGACGAGCATCAAGGGCAGCAGCCCGAGCAGGTTGGCGAACAGGATGAAGCTGAAGATCGAGAAGATGTACGGCACATACTTCTTGCCGGCCGGGCCGATGTTGGCGGCCAGCAGGTTGTCGATGAAGCCGGTCAGGCTTTCGACCGCCATCTGCCAGCGGCCGGGCACCAGCTGGCGCTTCATTCCGCCCCACACGAATACGAACAGCACGGCGGCGGTAATCGCCATCCACAGCGCCGAATTGGTGAAAGCGATGTTATAGCCCGCGAGTTGCCAGTGATCGGTGCCGAACATCGGCTCGATCGAGAACTGGTGCATCGGGTCGACTTTTCCGCCTTCGGCTGCCACGCGTCCTGCCTCTTTCACTTCGTCATATGCGCAGCAGCGCCCATTATTCGGGGCGCTGCGACGACATCCGGATGATGTTCCTGAAGGCCACGATGATCCCGAGGGACATCACTGCCAACAGACCCCAGGGGGCGGTCCCGGCAAATTGGTCAATGACCCAGCCGATGAACGCACCGCCACCGATTCCCCCCAGCAATTCCGCCAGAACCTTGCTGCCGAGGCGATAGCTCGCGTCGGCTTCAACGGTTCCCTGCGGGCGATTGCGTTGATCTTCCCGCTCTTTGGCGGCTTTAAGCCGCGCATCGAGCGCGTCAATCCGCGCATCTTCGCCAATGGGGTCTCGTGCAGGTGGCTCGTCGTTCATGCCAGCTCCCCTGATATGCAGGCAAACACGGCACGGGCAACGGCTGCCCGCCGAGGGCGCCGACCCCTTAGCAGCCACGGCATCCAAGTCAACACCAAGAGAAAGGCCTCCCCCCACGCAATGTGGAAGGAGGCCCTGATCCTGCCCGTTTAACGGGTTGGATGCGTTACTGCGCCGGGGCGACGGTCGGGCAGCGGCTGTCGACCAGCGGCGGGGCCCCGGTGCGGGTATACCACTTGCCGTCCGGCCCTTCGTACTTTTCGCCCAGCGCGGTGCGCTTGATCGCCAGGCAGCCGGCAGTGAAGGCGTAATCGTCGATCGTCGCCTTCTGCGCTTCGGCCTTGTCGGCATAGAGCGCGCGGCGCTTGATGTTGATGTCTTCAGCCAGATGGCGGATTTCCGGGCTGGGCGGCACTGGGAAGCCGAGGTAGCCGTCGGCCCCCTCGCCCACCTGCCCGTTGGCCCGCGCGGCGGCATAGGCCGGGTCGCGCTGCTGCGCCGAGGCGGGAGCCGCCAGCGCCAGCGCGGCCAGCACGGCCGCCCCGGCCACCAGCATGGCGGGCTTGCGGCGGGTCTGTTCACGAAGCGGCATCATCAGCTGTTCTCCAAAATCCTAGAAAATATCGGGGTTGTCCTGAATCGTGTTCCCGGCGTCCGCCGCGAGCCGATAGACCACCTCCTGCTTGATGTTGATGTTCAGCTCGATCACGATCGGCTTGTCCGGCGCATTAACCGAAATGCACCCGCCCAGCGCCATCGTGCCGCCCACCAACAGTCCCAGCGCGCTCACGCCTCGCCGGGTCGGCCACCGTTTCCCACGCTTGCTCCTGTCCATCGGACCGGTTGTCGCAATGTGGGCGCGGTTGGTCAATTGCGGGTTCTTCATGGCCCATTCCTGCTGTCTGGAGGCTGAATGACGCCCGGCTTGGCGGCCGGCGCTGGTGCGGGAACCGGCGCAGCGGCACCGGGCACCAGCCCGAGCGAGCGCGGATCGCGCACATAGGTATCGTCGTACAGCGATTTGAACGAAGTGACGAGGCGCTGGAACGGCGCCTTGATGTTGATGTTGAACTGGATCGGCAGCCCGGCCAGGCGGCGGGTCAGGAAATTCTTCTTTGCCGTTTCGCCCTGGCGCACCCCGTCGATCTTGAGGCGGGTGATGATGTCGCCGTCCAGCGCGCCGTCCAGCCCGATCTGCATCCGCCGGAAATCAAGCGAACGCAGCGTCTGGAAGGCGAAATTGCCCATCGCCGACAGGTCCTTGTAGGTCAGCTCGCCAACATAGGAAATATTGCCGCCCGGCGGGCGCGACACCAGCAGGCCGCCGCGAATCCAGCCGCCCTCCTCGTCGAACACCAGCGGCAACTCGCCATCGAAATAGCCGCTGGCCGCCAGGTTGCCGAGTTGCAGCCGTTCCACGAACAAGGCGGCGCTGATCCCCGTGACTTTCAGCGTGAAACGCCGCACTTCCGAAGCGCCCAGCACCATGCGGGTGGGCTGCAATTGCAGCGTGCCATCGATGAACGGCCAGTGCGCGCCGTTGACCTGGAGCACGTGGCCGGGTTGCAGCGCGAAGGAAACCTCGCCGTCGAACACTTCGATCCCCGGGTTGATCGACGCGATCTTGAGCCGCTGGTCGGGCGCGGTGACCAGCCCCAGCAGATCGTCGAACACCACCGTGCCCGATACTCCTTCGACCGGGCCGAAAGCGGCGGCGAAGTCCAGCTTGTCGGTGCTGAACCGGCCGGTGCTGGTGACGTCCTGCGGGTTCCAGTCGATTCGCCCGGTCCCGGTCAGGGTGCCGCGGGCATTCGCGATCACCCCCAGCGCGAGGTAGCTCAGCGTGTCGGGCTGGACGCGCTTGTCGAACAGCAGGCCCGGCACGGCGAGGTCGGCGCTGCCGGTGCCGCTGTTCAGATCGTGCCGGATGGCCGCTGTCGCCACCTCGCGGTCGCTCAAGGGTTCGCGCAGCAGGGCCTCGGCGGTGATGCGGTTGTCTTTCAGCACCAGCGCGGCATCGCGGGCGATCAGCGGGCGGAAACGCTCATCCTTTTCCCGGTCTTCCAGGCGGAAGGCGGTGTTGGCGATGGTCAGCACGCCATCGGCGAGGCGCCAGTCGCCATCGGCAGCGAAAATGTCGAGCGGGACGGCATCCAGCCTTACATCGGTGCCGGTGAAATGCCCGGTCACGTCCGCGCCGATCTGCGCGGTCAGGTTGGACAGGGTAAAGCGGTTGGCGGATCCGGGCGCGCCCAGTTCCACCCCCACCTGCTGCGCGGCCAGCGTGCCGGGAATCGCAAAACCGATCGGGCCGCTGGCGAGGCGAATCGGCGTGCTGCCCAGCCGTCCGCTGGCCTGAAGGGAGGGTGCGCCGGCCGCCAGCCGCGTGCCGCGCGCGTCGCTGCGCAGGATCGCCCCTTCCGGCCCCGGGCACAGCGTGACCGTGCGCGAATCGAGCGTGACGTTGAACAGGCTGAGCGAGCGGAACGCGAACGGCGTGCAGCGCCGCAGCGCCGACAGCCCCCGCGCGGCTGACCAGTTGCCTTCCAGCGGCAGTTGCAGCTGGTCGGCCCGCCCGCCCGGCAAGGCCCCGCTGGCCGTGGCCCGCCCCGAAAAGCCGAGCGTGCCCTGCGGCGACAGCGCCATGGTCAGCCCGGACAGGGCGAGCGCGGCATCCCCGGCGCGGTATTCAGGCATGGTGAAGCGGGCCAGCACCTGCCCGCTTGGCTGGCGTTCAATCCGCCCGGTCAGGCGCGGCAGGCCGGCGCCGCCGGTCACCACGTTGCCCGAGATGTGCGGCCCGCGCTTGCCCCCCAGCGCCAGTTGCAGCTGGGACACTGCCAGCACATTCGCACCAGACGTGCCGCGCAGCGTGCCGCGCGGCACGACCAGGCTGGTCAGCGCGCCGGTGCGGCGCAGGACATAGGCGGCCTGCAGGCGGCTGCCCCGCCCTTCGCGTGCCAGCCCCTGGCGAATCGCCCCGATCAGCGGCGCGGCGAGCGTTTCGCCGAGCGAGCGTTGCGCCTGCGTCAGGCTGGCGTCGAGCGCCTGGCCGGGCTGGACCTGACTGCCGCCGATCGTTCCTTCGGCGTCGATCGCCGCGAAGCTGTCGCGTGAGCGCAGCATGCCATCCAGCGTCACGGTCCCGGCCTGCACCGCGCCGCCCAGGTCATTGCCGGACAGCTTGTAACTGGCGGTCAGATTGCCGCCCTTCAGCGTGAAATCGCCCTGCCCGCCAAGCCGCGCGAGCGACTGGCCGGCCGCGCGCGCGGCCCCGGTGGACAGCGCCGCCTTGCCGCTGAAACTGTCGAACGCCGCGCTGCTGCGCGCATCGAGCTGCACCGCCGCATCGCGCAGCGCCAGGTCCGGACAGGCGAGCCGCGCCGCGCGCAGCGGCCCGGTGAACTGCGGCGCGCCGCCGCTAGTGGCCAGCTTGCCGTACAGCGTCGCCCCCTCGGCCGAGCAGGCTCCGAAGCGGGCGCGCGGCAGGACGGCGGCGGCGATCCCGGCAAAACCGCTTTTCAGGTTGCCGCTGCCGTCGGCCTTGACCCCGGCCACGCCCAGCGGCGTTTCGATCCGCGCCCGGCCATCGCGCAGCACCAGTTCCATGTCGGGCAGGCCGGAAGGCCCCTCGGCCTGCGCGCCCAGCACCGTATCGAGCGTGCCGAAGTTGAACTTGCCGTCCCGATATGCGCCGAAGAGCCGCGGCTTGACCAGGGTGACGCGGCCCAGCGTTGGCACGCCGAGCGTGAGGACGATGTCCACTTCCACCCGCTCGGCGGTAAAATCGGGACGTTTGGGGTCGCCGATCACGACATCGCGCAGCACGTGATGGCGCACGCCGACCGATTCGATCGTGTAAGTGCCGGGCAGCTTGTACTTTTCCAGCTGACTGACGATCACCTTGTCGGCAATCATCTCGCGGCTCAGCCACAGGCCGCCCAGCGCCAGCGCCGACACGCCCAGCACCAGTCCCAGCACGGTCCAATTGCGCCGGGGCTTGCGCGCCTCGGGTTCATCGGGTGCAGGTTCGGGCGCAAGATCAGGGGGTTCGGGCGCGGCCTCGTCCATGCGCTCATGCTTGCGCGTTCGCGCCGGGAAAGGCAATGCTGCATCGGCGAATGGCGCTGGCTACAGGAAGGATGCGCGTGGCCGACAGCGAAGACCAGGTCCACCACGGCGCCGGCCACCGCGCCCGGCTGCGCGCGCGGCTGCTGCACGGCGGGGGCGAGGCGCTGGCCAATTACGAAGTGCTGGAATACCTGTTGATGACCGCGATCCCGCGCCGCGACGTCAAGCCGCTGGCGAAAAGCCTGATCACCCGCTTCGGCAACCTGGCCGGGGTGTTCAACGCCGATCCCGCCGCGCTGGCCAATCACCCCGGCATGGGCGAAACCAGCGCCGCCGCGCTGAAAGTGGTGGCGCTGGCCGCGCGGCGCATGGCGCGCACGGGGGTGCAGGAACAGCCGGTGCTGGGCACTGGCAGGCGCTGCTCGATTACCTGACGATCGACATGGCGCACCTCAACCACGAACGGGTGCGGGTGCTATACCTCGACACGCGCAACCGCTTGATCCTGGACCACCTGATCAGCGAAGGCAGCATCGATGAAGCCGCGATCCACCCGCGCGAAGTGGTCCGCAAGGCACTCGACAGCGGCGCCAGCGCGCTGATCCTGGTCCACAACCACCCCTCCGGCTCGCCCGAGCCAAGCCGCGCCGACGTGCAGATCACCCAGCGCATTGCCGAGGCCGGGCGGCTGCTGGGCATCGTCGTCCACGATCACGTGATCATCGGCCGGCAGGGCCATGTCAGCCTGAAGGCCAAGGGGCTGATCTGACATGTGCGTTGCCGCCATCGCCTGGCATGCGGATTCCCGCTGGCGGCTTATCGCGATCGGCAACCGCGACGAATATCATACCCGCCCCACCGCGCCGCTGGGACAGTGGGACAACGGGATCATCGCCGGGCGCGATCTGGCGGCGGGCGGGACCTGGCTCGGCCTGCATCCGGCCGGACGGTTCGCGCTGGTCACCAACTACCGGGTCGATGGCTATCCCCGGCCCGAACTCGCTTCGCGCGGGGGACTGGTCACGGACTGGCTGCTGAACGAAGCACTGGGCGATACGGCGGCGATGAACCCGTTCAATCTGTTTGTCGCCAGCGGCGCGCAGGCTTGGCTTTACAGCAATTATCCCGCGCCCTTGGCCCGGCTGCTGGCGCCCGGCATTCACGGCCTGTCCAATGGCGCGCTGGACCGGCCCTGGCGCAAGACGCTCAGCCTGGAATCCGCCTTGTCAGCCTGGCTGGCGCAGGACAGCGCTGATCCCGCCGCGTTATTCTTGGCCCTGGCTGACCGCGAACTCGACCCCACCCCGCCGCCTAACGGGCCGAGGCCGGACTTTTCAGGCGTGTTCATTGCCGATCCGGTTTACGGCACGCGGGCTTCAACCGTGGTGCTGATCGATCACGCCGGACGCGGCACGATCATCGAACGCCGCTTCGCCGCCGAGGGCAAGCCGGCCGGGGAAAGCACGCTGGCTTTCACCTGGCCGGCCTGAGCCTTACTCGGTCAGCCCTTCCCAGGCCTGCTTGAGCCGGTCGAAAAAGCCTTTCGACTGGGGGCATTCCTCGCCGGTTTCGGTTTCCTGCAACTCGCGCAGCAGTTCCTTCTGGCGGGCGGTCAGCTTGATCGGGGTTTCGACCATGATTTCGATCACGAGGTCGCCCCGGCCCCGGCCCTGCAGCACCGGCATGCCGACGCCGCGCTTGCGCAGCTGCTTGCCCGACTGGATCCCGGCCGGGATCGTCACCGTGTTCACTTCGCCGTCGAGGCCCGGAATCTCGATTTCCCCACCCAGCGCCGCCGTGGTGAAAGTGATCGGCACGCGGGTGATCAGCGTGGTCCCGTCGCGGTCGAACACCGGATGGCGGCGGATGTGGATGAAGATGTAGAGATCGCCCGCCGGCGCGCCGAACGGCCCGGCCTCGCCCTTGCCGGGCAGGCGGATGCGGGTGCCGGTATCGACCCCGGGCGGAATGTCGACCTGCTGGGTGACCGGCTGGTCGACCCGGCCTTCGCCACGGCACGCGCGGCACGGCTTTTCGATCACCTCGCCCCGGCCGTGGCAGGTCGGGCAGGTGCGCTCGACCATGAAGAAGCCTTGCTGGGCCCGGACCTGGCCGTGGCCGCCGCACAGGTTGCAGCGCCGCGTGCCGGTGCCCGGCTCCGCGCCCGAACCGTCGCACGGCTCGCACCGGCTGCTGACCTCGATGTCGACTTCGGTCTGCTTGCCATGGAACGCCTCTTCCAGCGTGATTTCCATGTCATAGCGCAGGTCGGCGCCGCGCCGCGCCTGCTGGCGCCCGCCGCCACCGCCACCGCCAAAGGCGCTGCCGAAGATCGTTTCGAAAATGTCGCCCAGGTCGGAAAAGCCGCCGCCCATCCCGCCGGGTCCGCCGGGGCCGCCCCCGCCGCTCATCCCGTTCTTGTAGGCTTCGTGCCCGAAGCGGTCATAGGCCGCGCGCTTCTGCGGATCCTTGAGGCATTCGTACGCCTCGCTGATCGCCTTGAATTTCGCTTCCGCGTCGGCATCGCCCTGGTTGCGGTCCGGGTGCCATTTCATCGCCAGCTTGCGATAGCTGGACTTGAGCACGCCTTCATCCGCGTCGCGGCTGACTTCAAGCAGTTCGTAATAGTCGAGTTCGGCTGACATGTGGCCCCCTCAGGAAAGCGGGCCCGCCGCCGCGCGGCAAGCGCGGCGACAGGCCCCTTTCATCTGCCTGATCAGCCCTTGTTCTCGTCGACTTCCGAGAACTCGGCGTCGACCACGTCGTCGTCCCCGGCGGGCTTGTCGGCCCCCGGCGAGGCTGCGGCGGCCTGTTCCTTTTCATAGATCGCCTGGCCCATCTTCATGGCCTTTTCGGTCAGGGCCTGGGTCTTGGCAGTCATTTCAGCGGGATCGCCGCCTTCGATCGCGGTCTTGGCTTCGGCAATGGCGGCCTCGATCTCGGACTTGAGGTCCGCGTCGATCTTGTCGCCATGCTCGGCCAGCTGCTGTTCGGTGGCATGGACCAGGCTGTCGGCGTTGTTGCGGGCTTCCGCCGTTTCACGCCGCTTCTTGTCTTCCTCGGCGAACTTTTCGGCGTCCTTGACCATCTGTTCGATGTCGTTGTCCGAAAGGCCGCCCGACGCCTGGATCTTGATCTGCTGTTCCTTGCCGGTGCCCTTGTCCTTCGCGCTGACGTTCACGATGCCGTTGGCGTCGATGTCGAAAGTCACCTCGATCTGCGGCACGCCGCGCCGGGCGGCGGGAATGCCGACCAGGTCGAACTGGCCAAGGATCTTGTTGTCCGCGGCCATCTCGCGTTCACCCTGGAACACGCGGATCGTCACCGCCTGCTGGTTGTCCTCGGCGGTCGAGAACACCTGGCTCTTCTTGGTGGGGATCGTGGTGTTGCGATCAATCA
This sequence comes from Novosphingobium sp., assembly GCF_041905565.1. GTDB lineage: Bacteria > Pseudomonadota > Alphaproteobacteria > Sphingomonadales > Sphingomonadaceae > Novosphingobium. The sequence goes on from NZ_JAYRKX010000002.1 coordinate 240,699, forward strand.
TGCGGGTGAACACGCCGCCCAGCGTTTCGATGCCGAGCGAGAGCGGGGTCACGTCGAGCAGCAGCACGTCCTTGACGTCGCCCTGCAGTACGCCCGCCTGGATCGCCGCGCCCATGGCGACGACTTCGTCCGGGTTCACGCCGGTGTGCGGTTCCTTGCCGAAGAATTCCTTCACCACTTCGCGCACGCGCGGCATGCGGGTCATCCCGCCGACCAGCACCACGTCATCGATGTCGGAAGCCTTCAGGCCGGCATCGGCCAGCGCCTTCTTCATCGGTTCCTTGGTGCGCTCGATCAGGTTCGCAACCATCTTTTCAAGGTCGGCGCGGGTGATCGTTTCGACCAGGTGCAGCGGGGTGGTCGCGCCGCCTTCCATGCGGGCGGTGATGAAGGGCAGATTGATTTCGGTGGTCTGCGCGCTCGACAGTTCGATCTTGGCCTTTTCGGCGGCTTCCTTGAGCCGCTGCAGCGCCAGCTTGTCGGTGCGAAGGTCCATGCCCTCCTTCTTCTTGAACTGATCGGCCAGCCATTCGACCACCTGGGTGTCGAAGTCTTCGCCGCCCAGGAAGGTGTCGCCGTTGGTGCTCTTCACTTCGAACACGCCGTCGCCGATCTCGAGGATCGAAACGTCGAACGTGCCGCCGCCAAGGTCATAGACCGCAATGGTCTTGCCGTCGTTCTTCTCAAGGCCATAGGCCAGTGCCGCCGCGGTCGGCTCGTTGATGATGCGCAGCACTTCAAGGCCCGCGATCTGGCCGGCATCCTTGGTTGCCTGGCGCTGCGCGTCGTTGAAGTAGGCCGGCACGGTGATCACCGCCTGAGTGACGGTTTCACCCAGATAGCTTTCCGCCGTTTCCTTCATCTTCTGCAGGGTGAAGGCGCTGATCTGGCTGGGCGAATAGTCTTCGCCGCCGGCCTGGACCCAGGCGTCACCGTTCTTGCCCTTGACGATGTGGTAAGGGACCAATTCGGTGTCCTTCTTGGTCACCGGATCGTCAAAGCGGCGGCCGATCAGGCGCTTCACCGCGAAAATCGTGTTGTCACCATTGGTCACCGCCTGGCGCTTGGCCGGCTGGCCGATCAGCCGTTCACCGTCCTTGGTGAAGGCCACGATCGACGGGGTGGTGCGGGCCCCTTCCGAATTTTCGATGACCTTGGGCTTGCCGCCGTCCATCACCGCAACGCAGCTGTTGGTGGTGCCGAGGTCGATACCGATCACTTTACCCATAAATACCCATCCTTGGTCTTATGTGACGCCGCTTCGTAGGCCCCCCAGGTTCCCGGCAAGGCAGGTCGGCAGCTCTTGAACGGGGCCGATATAGGTGTGGTTTCGCTTGGCACAAGGCCCCTTGCCGATTAGGCGTAAAGGCAAGTTCGAACGCCCCGCAAAGGATTGAAAAATGATGCGCAAAGCCCTCACCGTTCTGGCCCCGCTGGCGCTCGGCCTGGCGCTGTCCGCCTGCCAGCAGGAAGCCAAGGCGCCCGAAGCTCCCGCCAGCACCGCGCCCGATGCCAAGCCCGGCGTTGCCGTGGCCGATGCGCGCCTGGTCCTGCCGGCGGTCAAGGGTAATCCGGGCGTCGCCTATTTCACCCTGGCCAATTCCGATACCAAGGCGGTGGCCCTGGCCGCCGTGGCGGTCGACGGCGTCGGCAAGGCCGAAATGCACCAGACCGTCGGCGGCAAGATGGGCCCGGTCGACCGGGTGGACATCGACCCCAACGCCAGTGTCAGCTTTGCGCCCGGCGGACTGCACGTGATGCTGTTCGACCTTGATCCCAAGCTGACCGCCGGATCGACCGCCGAATTGACCTTGATCTTCGCCGATGGCGACAAGCTGTCCACCCAGCTGCCGATCCAGGCTGCCGGCGAGGCGGCGATGAGCGGCATGGACCACGGGTCGGGCCACTGAGCGAGAGCTGCCCCGCCGGCGGGGAACGCGCGCTGACCGCGGGTGAAGCGGCGTTGGTCCGCTCGGTCTTCGGCGCGGCCGTCGATTGCCGCGAGGTGCGCGTCCGCCGCCGCAAGTGGTGGTGGCTGCACCCCCGCCACGTCACCATGGCGCCGTGGGGGCACATCCACTTCCACCCCGAATCCGGCAGCTACTGCGACGATTTCTCAGCCGCCCGGATCGAGCTCCAAGCGCACTTCATCCACGAGATGACCCACGTCTGGCAGGCCCAGACCCGCGGCCGCTGGTGGGTGGTGCTGCGCGGCATGTGGGACCGCCAATACAGCTATCGCCTGCGCGAGGGCTGGCCGCTGGAGCGTTACGGGCTGGAGCAGCAGGCGGAAATCGTCGCCCACACTTTTCTCTATCGACGCGGCTCAAACCCTCGCACGGCTGCCAGTGCGGCTGAGCTTGAGCGGATCGTGCGCTTCGTCTGAACGATCAGGGGTAGGCAACCCCCGGCAGCCCCTGACCGCCATCGGCGATGAAGGCGTCGATGCGCTCTTCCAGTGTCGGCAACGGGACCGAGCCGAGCGAGAGCACGACATCGTGGAACTTGCGAATGTCGAACTTTGGCCCCAGCGCCTGTTCCGCCTTGGCGCGGACGCGGCGGATCGTCAGTTCGCCCAGCTTGTAGGCCAGCGCCTGCCCCGGCCAGCTGATATAGCGATCAACCTCGGTATTGACCTCGCGCGTGGAAAGCGCGGTGCGACTGGCGAGGTAATCGACCGCCTGCTGGCGACTCCAGCCATAGTGATGGATCCCGGTATCGACCACCAGCCGCACGGCGCGCCACATCTCGTAGCTCAGCTTGCCGAAGCGCTCGTAGGGGGTGCGATAGATCCCCATCTCCTCGCCGAGATACTCGGTGTAAAGGCCCCAGCCCTCACCAAAGCCCGAGAAATAAGTCTGTCGGCGGAATTTCGGCAGCGCCTGCTGTTCCAGCGCCAGCGCGCCCTGGAAGCTGTGGCCGGGCGCGCATTCGTGCAGGGTCAGCGCCGGGATATTATAGAGCGGGCGCGACGGCAGGTCATAAGTGTTCATCTGGCACGCCTCGAGCCCGCCCCGGCCCGCGGTGTAGAACGGCGCGATCGCCGGATCGACCGGGCGGATCGTGTAGCGATAGCGCGGCAGCAGTCCGAAATAGTCCTTGAGCCGTCCGTCCACCCGCTTGGCGACATAGGCCGACACGCCCAGCAGCTCGTCCGGGCTGCGCGCCACGAACTGCGGATCGGTGCGCAGGAACTGGATGAATTCGGCCAGACTGCCCTTGAACCCGGCCTGTTCGCGGACCTTGTCCATTTCGGCGGTGATCCGCGCCACCTCGTCAAGGCCGATCTGGTGGATCTGTTCGGCGGTCAGATCGGTCGTGGTATACTCGCGGATCTGCTGCGCGTAATAAGCCGCTCCGTCCGGCAGCTGGCTGGCGGCGAGCGAAGTGCGGGTGCCGGGCAGGTATTCATCGCGGTAGAAGGCCAGGAATCGCGCGAAAGCCGGAGTGACGGCCTCGCTGATGGCAGCGCGGGCCTGGGCCTTGAGCGCAGCCTGCTCAGCCGCCGGAATCCGTTCCGGCATCTTGGCAAGAGCGCCCCAGAACGGGCTTTTCTCAGGATCATCGACCACGAAAGCGGCGATCGACACATCGCGCCCATCCAGGCTGGCACGCGGCACCGAAAACCCCCGCGCCAGCCCAGCGCGGGCATTGGCCGTATGTTCCGCGAAATAGCGCGGCAGATCGTTCATCCGGGCGATGTAGCGGCGGTAATCCTCGGCCGTGGCCAGCGGTTCGCGCGCGGGCAGATAGCTCCAGAAATTGCTGTCGCTATCGAACGGCATTTCCCAGCGGCGGAACCGCGCGCTTTCGATCCCTTCGCGCAGCAGGGTGCGCAGGACGCTGGCGTTGATCCGGCCCGCCGGGCTCAGCCGCTTGGCATCGATCGCATCAAGCCGCGCCAGCCAGGCCTGCTCCCGCTTTGCCGCCGCCAGGTTGCTGGCCGGCGTGGCCGAAGGCAGGCGGTCGCCCGGCCGGGTGGTGCCGTCGCTCAGCTCGATCTCGCCGTAATGCTCCAGCGCAGAGCGGTAATAGGCATCGCTGATGGCCTGCAATTGCAAGTCGGCGTTGCCGCGCGCCTGGGCAGGCTGAAGGGAAACCAGGGCCAGCGGGATCGCCAGCCAGAAGCGCGCGATCCTCATGCCCTGCCCCCCAAATCCTGCGTCAGTCCGGCTTCTTGGCAACCGCGACCATCGCGGGGCGCAGCAGGCGGTCCTTGATCATGTAACCGGCCTGAAGTTCCTGCACGATCACGCCGGCTTCAACCTCGGCGCTCGGCACTTCGAGCATGGCCTGGTGCTGGTTCGGATCCAGCGGCAGGCCCTTGGCGGCGATGCGGCTGATGCCGTGCAGGCCGAACACCTTGTCAATCTCACGCGCGGTCGCCTCGATCCCGGTCACAAGGCTCTTCAGGCGATCATCTTCGCGCAGGTCCGCGGGAATGGCGTCAAGCGCGCGGCCCAGGTTATCGGCCACCGAGAGGATGTCGCGGGCGAAGCCGGTCGCGGCATAGGCGCGGGCATCGGCAATGTCCTTTTCCAGGCGGCGACGCACGTTCTGCGTCTCGGCCTTGGCATAGAGCACTTCCTGCCGGGCGACTTCCAGATCCTCGCGCAGCCGGTCGAGCGATTCGCCCAGCTTGTCGGTTTCCTTGTCCAGCAGTTCATCGGGAACGCCCGCCAGTTCGGCTTCGACCGCCGGGTCGCCCTGCGGTTTGCTATCGTCGCTCATCTTGTCAAAAAACCTGTCTAACCGATCAATTTGCCCAGCGATTGGGCGGTGAAATCCACCATGGGGACGACCCGCGCATAATTCAACCGCGTCGGGCCGATAACCCCCACCACGCCGACTACGCGCCCATCCCGGTCACGATAGGGCGAGGCGATCACGGACGAGCCCGATAGCGCGAACAGGCGATTCTCGGAACCGATGAAAATGCGGGTCGCCTCGGCCTCGCGCGCGGCATCGAGCAGGTCGGCAACCGACTGCTTGTTTTCCAGGTCATCCAGCAGCAGCCGCACCCGTTCCAGATCGGTCAGGGTCGATTCGTCGAGCAGGTGCGCCGCGCCGCGCACGATCAGCACCGGGCGCCGCGCCGCATCCTCGCTCCACACTGCCAGCCCGCGCTGGACCAGGTCCGCGCTGGCCGCGTCGAGCGCGGAGCGGCCCGAGGCAATCTCGTTGCGGATCGCCGCCACCGCCTCGCCCAGGGTGCGCCCGGCAAGCCGCGCGGTGATATAATTGCTGGCCTGCTCCAGCGCGCTCGCCGGCAGGCCCAGCGGAATGGCGACCACGCGGTTCTCGATTGCCCCATCCGCACCAACCATCACCGCCAGCGCCCGGTCCGGGGCCAGCGGTACCAGTTGCAGCTGCGCCAGGCGCGGTTCGCGGCGCGGCACCATCACCACCCCAGCGCAGGCCGACAGGTCGGACAGGACCGCGCTGGTCGCCGCCAGCGCCGCCTCGATCGGGCCGGGCTGCGCCACCTGCCGTTCGATCGCGGCGCGTTCCTCTGCCGTGGGTTCGGCGACCTGCATCATCCCGTCGACGAACAGACGCAGCCCCTGTTCGGTCGGCAGCCGCCCGGCGCTGGTGTGCGGCGCGGCCAGCAAGCCCAGCATTTCCAGTTCGTGCAGCACCGAACGGATCGAAGCCGGTGACAGGTTCAGCCCTCCTGCCCCGGCCAGGGTTTTCGAGCCCACCGGCTGCCCGCTCGTCAGGTAGCCCTCCACCACCAAACGGAAGATATCGCGGGCGCGGCTGGTCAGTTCGGTGATCGGTTGGCTGGTCATCTCGCCGCACAATTTAAGCCGCACTCTTGCAGGCTCAAGCCCATTGCGCCTAACGCACGCGCGAAACAACCTTGAGGACTTACCCATGCGACCTTCCGGCCGCGCGCCCGACGAGATGCGCACGATCAGCTTCGAACCCCACTACACAAAGCACGCCGAAGGTTCGGTGCTGGTCAGCTTCGGCCACACCAAGGTGATCTGCACCGCCTCGGTCGAGGAACGCCTGCCGCCGTGGCTGCGCGGCAAGGGCGAAGGCTGGGTGACGGCGGAATATTCGATGCTGCCGCGCGCCACCCACACCCGCGGCAGCCGCGAGGCGGCCAAGGGCAAGCAGAGCGGGCGCACCCAGGAAATCCAGCGCCTGATCGGGCGCTCCTTGCGCGCCGTGGTCGACCTCAAGAAGCTGGGCGAACGCCAGATCACCCTCGATTGCGACGTGATCCAGGCCGATGGCGGCACCCGCACCGCCTCGATCAGCGGCGCCTGGGTGGCGCTGCGCATCGCGGTGGACAAACTGATGGCCGCGGGCGCGATCCAGGAAGACCCGCTGACCCGCAAAGTTGCCGCCGTCAGCTGCGGCATTTTCAACGGCACCCCGGTGCTCGACCTGGACTATGATGAGGACAGCTCGGCTGATGCCGACGCCAACTTCGTGCTGATCGAAGGCGGCCAGATCGCCGAAGTCCAGGCCACCGCCGAAGGCGCGACCTATGACGAGGAAGCGCTGCTGCGCCTGCTGCGCCTGGCGCGGATCGGCTGCGACCGCATCTTCACCGCCCAGGGCGAGGCTGTGGGCAAGTGACCCGCAGGCTCGGCGCCGAAACCCTGGTGATTGCCACGCACAACGCCGGCAAGCTCAAGGAGATTGCGGCGCTGCTGGCCCCTTACCGCCTCAGCTGCATCAGCGCGGCGTCGCTGGGGCTGGATGAACCGGCCGAAACCGGCAAGACCTTTGTCGAAAACGCGCTGATCAAGGCGCGGGCGGCAGCGCAGGCTTCGGGCCTGCCCGCGCTCGCCGACGATTCGGGGCTGTGCGTCGATGCGCTGGGCGGACGCCCCGGGGTCTATACCGCCGACTGGGCCGAACGGCAGTGGTTCGAAGGCCCTGCCGGGCGCGACTGGTACATGGCGATGGGCAAGGTCGAAGGGCTGCTGTGCGAGCAAGGGCCGGATGCCGACCGTTCGTGCCACTTTGCCTGCGTACTGGCGATTGCCTGGCCGGACGGCGACAGCGCGGTCTACGAAGGCCGCGCGCAGGGCACGCTGACCTGGCCGCCGCGCGGCAAACTGGGTTTCGGCTATGACCCGGTGTTCGTGCCGCTGGGCGAGAGCCGCACCTTCGCCGAACACCAACCGGACGAGAAGCACGCAATCAGCCACCGCGCCGATGCCTTTGCCAAGCTGGTCGCGGAGCAGTTTGGCTAGTCTCGGTCAATCGTCATTGCGAGCGCAGCGAAGCAATCCAGAGTTTCGCATACACCCCTAGATTGCTTCGCTGCGCTCGCAATGACGGCTGGAATGGTGCTAGGAGCGGCCCATGGCCCGCGCGCTTTACATCCATTGGCCGTTCTGCCTCGCCAAGTGTCCCTATTGCGACTTCAACAGCCATGTCCGCGACCGCGTGGACCAGGACCTGTGGCTGAACGCGCTGCTGCGGGACTTGCGCCACGAGGCGGAACTGGCGGGCGGCGAGAAACTGGACAGCGTGTTCTTCGGCGGCGGCACCCCCAGCCTGATGCCCCCGGCCACGGTCGCGCGCTTGCTAGAGGAGGCGGAACACCTGTGGGGCTTTGCCGAGGGCGTGGAAATCACACTGGAAGGCAACCCCAGCTCGGTCGAGGCCGCGAACTATGCCGCGCTCGCCAGTGCCGGCGTCAACCGAGTGTCGCTGGGTCTGCAGGCGCTGCATGACGAGACGCTCGATTTCCTGGGGCGGATCCACGATGCGGATGAAGGGCTGGCAGCGCTCGACGTGGCGCAGCGGCATTTTGCGCGGGTCAGCTTCGACCTGATCTATGCCCTGCCCGGCCAGACCGCCGAGCAATGGCGCGCCGACCTGCTGCGCGCGATTGGTCTGGGGACTACGCACCTCTCGCTCTACCAGTTGACGATCGAGCCGGGGACGCGATTTGAAACCATGGTCCGGCGCGGGCACTTTACGCCGCTGGATGATGACGCCGCCGCCGACCTGTTCGCCCTGACGCGCGAGATTACCGCCAGCCTGGGCCTGCCCGCCTACGAGATCAGCAACCACGCCATGCCGGGCGAGGAAAGCCGCCATAACCTGACCTATTGGCGTTATCAGGACTATTGCGGGATCGGCCCCGGCGCGCATGGCCGGCGCGGCGGCATGGCGACAGTGCGCCACAAGAAGCCCGAGAACTGGCTCGCCGCACTCGATGCACAACGCCACGGCATTGCCGATGAGCGCGCACTGGGCGCGGCCGAACAGGCGAGCGAGGCGATGCTGATGGGCCTGCGCCTGCGCGAAGGGGTGGACCTGACCGCCCTCGCCGCGCGGTTCGGCCTTGCTCCCGAAGCCCTCTGCGATGCCGACAAGCTGGAGTTCTACACCCGGCAGGGCCTGTGCTGGAGCGGCGACGGACGGATCGGGGTGAGCGATGCGGGCATGCCGCTGCTCGACGGCCTGCTGGCCGAACTGGTCCCGGCGGACCTGGTCGCGGCGTGACCCGGGCCGACCTGCTCGAAGCCTGGCATGCCCACCTGGCGCAAGGGCGCCGCCGCTCGCCCCACACGGTCCGCGCCTATGTCGCCACGGCAGCGCGGCTGCTCGACGAGGTGGGCGAGATGGATTGGCCCGCCCTCGCCCGGATCGAAGCCCCGGCGCTGCGCGCGCAGCTGGCGCGGCGGCGCGGGGCGGACGGGATCGGCAACGCCAGCGCCGCGCGGGAGCTATCGGCGCTGAAAGCCTTCATCCGCTTCGCCCGCGAACAGGCCGGGCTGGCCGATCCCGCTCCGCCCCGGATGCGCGGCCCCCGCGTCAAGAAGGGCCTGCCCCGCCCGGTCACTCCGGACGAGGCGGTGAACCTGGCGGTGACGGTAGACGAGGACGCGAGCGAGCCGTGGATCGGCGCGCGCGACCGCGCGGTCCTGCTGCTGCTTTACGGTGCGGGCCTGCGCATTGCCGAAGCGCTGTCGCTGCCCGGCGGGGCGCTGCCGCTGGGCGAAACGCTGGTCGTCACCGGCAAGGGCGGCAAGCAGCGCATGGTCCCGCTGCTGCCGATCGTGCGCGAGGCGGTGGCGGACTATGCCGCGAAGTGCCCCTGGCCGCTGACCAAGAATGAAGCCCTGTTTCGCGGCGCCAAGGGCGGGCCCCTGTCGCAAGGCATGGTGCAGAAGGCGATGGCCCGGGCGCGGGTTGCGCTGGGGCTTCCGGCCACGGCCACCCCGCACGCGCTGCGCCATTCCTTTGCCACGCACCTGCTGGGCGCGGGGGCGGACCTGCGCAGCTTGCAGGAACTGCTCGGCCACGCCAGTCTGGGTTCGACCCAGATCTATACCAAGGTGGATGCCGCCGTGCTGCTCGACGTCTATCGCCACGCCCACCCGCGCGAGCGTTAGCCCTCGTCCTTCCAGCGCACCACGCGCCACAGCCAGACCGCGACAGCCAGCAGGACCATCGCCGCGGTTGCCGGGCCGATCACCCCGTCCATCGCCTCCATGTAACCGGCCAACCAGTGCCCGCCGACGATCAGCAACGAGTTCCACACCAGGGTGCCGGCAAAGGTAAACACCAGGAACCGCCCGCGCGGCATGTGGGTCAGCCCGGCGGGAAGCGAGATCAGCGTGCGCAGGAACGGCGAGAAGCGCAGGAAGAATACCACCCATTGCCCGTGCCGCTGGAAGAACGCGGTGGAGCGTTCGACGTCCTGCCAGGTCATGGTCAGCCAGCGGCCCCAGCGGTGCACCAGCGGCTCCAGCCGACGATAGCCAAGCCGGTCCCCGACCGCAAACCACACATAATTGCCCAGCGTCGATCCCACACTGCCGACCAGCAGCAAGGGCCAGAACTCCATCGAACCACGCGCCACGGCAATCCCGCCCACGCCCATGATTACTTCGCTGGGGATTGGCGGAAACACGTTCTCCACCACCATCAGCACGAAAATGCCAAGGTAGCCGCCCTGTTCGATCAGGCGGATGATCAACTCGTCCATGGCAGGGCCTTCAGCGACGCATCGCCGCCAGTCGCCGTTCAATCGCGTCCCAGATCAGGCCCGGGGTGTCGGTGCCGTTGAACCGGTCGATCGCCTGGATTCCGGTCGGGCTGGTGACGTTGATTTCGGTCAGCCACTGGCCGCCGATCACGTCGATCCCGACGAACACCAGCCCGCGCTCCTTCAGCGCCGGGCCAAGCGCCGCGCAGATTTCCTCCTCGCGCGGCGTCAGCGTGGTCGCTTCGGCCGAGCCGCCAGCGGCCAGGTTCGAGCGGAATTCACCCGCGCCGGGGCGGCGGTTGATCGCGCCGGCGATTTCGCCGTCGACCAGCACGATGCGTTTGTCCCCCAACGCGATGTCAGGCAGAAACGGCTGGAACATGTGCGGTTCGACCCAGGCGTTGTCGAACAATTCGATCAGCGCGCCCAGGTTGCTGCCATCCGCCGGAATGCGGACCACGGCTTTGCCGCCGTTGCCGTGCAGCGGCTTCATCACCAGGTCGCCGGGGTGGCGGGCATGGAATTCGCGCACGTCCTCGGCCCGGCGGGCAATCAGCGTGGGCGGCATGTAGTGCGCGAAATCGAGCACGAAGACCTTTTCCGGCGCGTTGCGCACACTGGCCGGATCGTTGACGACCAGAGTCTGCCCCTCCAGCCGCTCAAGCAGGAAGGTTGCCGTGATGTAGGACAGGTCGAACGGCGGATCCTGGCGCATCAGCACCACGTCCACGTCCTTGACGAGGTCGATCTTGCGGCGCTCCTGCGCGCTGAAGTGGTTGCCGACCTCGCGCCGCACTTCGACCGGAGCGGCCCACGCGGTGAGCCGGCCTTCATCGAGCGCGAGCGACTTCACGTCATAATGCATCACGGAATAGCCGCGCTGCTGCGCCTTTTCCATCAGCGCAAAGCTGGAATCGCCAGCGATCTTGATCGTTTCCAGCGGGTCCATCTGGACAGCTACGCGCAGGGTCATGGGGCAATCGGCTCCGTTCAGGCCAGAGAGGCGTTGGGGATATGGCGGGGCCAGCGCCCCGGCGCAAGCAGCAGCACGTCGATCCGCATGTCATCGCCCGCGCGAACATAGCGCGGAGCCAGCGCTTCGGCGGCGGCGATCACGCGGCGCAGGCGGTAGGGATCGATCGCCCGGTCACGTTCCGCCGCAGAGGCGCGCCACTTCACTTCGACAAAGACGACGGTTCGCCCGCGCCGCGCCACCAGGTCGACCTCGCCGCGCGGGGTCTTGACCCGCCGGGCCAGCACCCGCCAGCCGGTGAGGCGCAGATACCACGCGGCCAGCCATTCGCCGCGCCGCCCCCGCGCCTCGCGTTCGGCGCGGGTGGTCACTTCAGTTCCAGCGCCCGCGCGTAGAGCGACTTGCGGTCCTGCCCGGTGATCCGCGCCACTTCCGCCGCCGCCTGCGAGGCTTTGGAAGTCTTGAGCGCGGCGAGCAGCAGCGCATCAATGTCGTGGTCCTGCGCCTGCGCCTCGCCCGGCGGGCCAATGACCAGCACGATCTCGCCCTTGGGTGGGTGGGCAGCGTAATGGGCGATCAGGTCTGCCGGAGAGCCGGTGCGGCATTCCTCGAACCGCTTGGTCAGCTCGCGCGCCACGGCCACTTCGCGGCCGGGCAGCACTTCGGCAATGGCGGCCAGCGCATCGGCCAGGCGCGGGGCGGTCTCATAGAACACCAGCGTTGCCCGCACGCCGCCCAGTTCGGCCAGCACTTCGGCGCGGGCCTTGGCCTTGTTCGGCAGGAACCCGGCAAACAGGAAGCGGTCGCTGGGCAGGCCCGCCAGGGTCAGCGCGACCACCGCCGCGCTTGGCCCGGGAATGCTGACCACGGGGATACCCGCCGCCTTCGCATCGCGGACCAGGCGGTAGCCGGGATCGGAAATCAGCGGCGTGCCGGCATCGCTGACCAGCGCCACCGGCTCCTGCGCGGCCATGCTGAGCACATGAGCGCGGGTTTCCTCGCTTGCGTGATCGTCATAGCGGATCATCCGCCGCTTGATCCCCAGGTGCTGGAGCAGCTTGCCGGTAACCCGCGTATCTTCGCAGGCTATCGCAGCCACGGCACCGAGTACCGCTGTGGCACGCATTGAAATATCGCCAAGATTGCCAATCGGCGTGGCGACAATATAGAGGCCCGGAGCAAGCGGCGTTTCCATGGGATCACCCTTTGGACCGCCGGAGAGGGAGCAGCAAGCCATGTTCGAAGGTCGCATCGACAGGCGCAAGCTGGCCACGCTGGGCGTCGTCGTCCTGCTGGCCGGGTGCAAGGTCATTCCAAAGGGCGTGCCCGAGGCGCCGCCGCCCGCCCCGCCCCCGCCGAGCGATGCCCTGCCGGCCGACCAGGCGCGCCACCGCGTCGCGCTGCTGGTGCCGCTGACCGGGCCGAACGCCGCCGTGGGCCAGTCGATCGCCAATGCGACGACCATGGCGCTGCTCGATACCAACGCCAAGAACCTGCGCATCACCAGCTATGACATTGCTGGCGGCCCGGCTGCCGCCGCGACCAAGGCGATCCAGGAAGGCAACCGCCTGATCCTGGGCCCGATCCAGGCTGAGGACGTGCCGCCCATCGCCACCATCGCCCGCGCCGCCAAGGTGCCGCTGGTGACCTATACCGGCAGCACCGGCGTCGCCGCGCGCGATGTCTTCGTGATGTCGACGGTGCCCGAAGCCTCGCTGGCACGGACGGTGAAGTATGCCGCCAGCACCGGTTCGAAGCGGTTCGCGCTGCTGGCCCCCAAGGGCGAATACGGTCAGCGCGCCGCTGCCGCCTATGCCGAAGCGGTCAAGGCCGCCGGGGGCACGCTGGTCCAGACCCAGACCTATGACCGCTCGAACACCTCGGTGATCAGCGCGGCGCAGCGGCTCAAGGCGAAGGGCGGCTTCGATGCCGTGCTGCTGGCCGACAATGCCCGCTTCGCCGTGCAGGCCGCCGCCCAGCTCAAGGCCCCCGGCGCAGCCCTGCCCCGCCTGCTGGGGCCGGAGCTGTGGAACGGCGAAGCCACCGTCTACAGCAGCCCGGCAATGCGCGGGGCGCTGTTTTCGGCGATTTCCGATGGGCGGTTCAAGACTTTCGCGGAAAGCTACAAGACCCGCTTCGGCGTGGCGCCCTATCGCCTGTCGACCATGGGTTATGACAGCGTCCTGCTGTCGATCCGGATCGCGCGAGACTGGCAGCCGGGCACGCAGTTTCCGATTGCGCGGATCACCGACAGTGGCGGGTTCCTCGGGATCGACGGGCCGTTCCGCTTCGGCGCCGACGGGGTGATCGACCGCGCGCTGGAAGTGCGTCAGGTCCAGGCCAAGGGGGTGGCTATTGTCAGCCCCGCGCCGGATCGCTTCACGGACTGACGATAACCGCGCAGCGGCGCTTGCCTGCCGGATTCCCGGTGTTCTATAGGCGTTCCCATGGCCGACGACCTGTTCGACAAGCTGCCCAGCGCGGGCGGCGAAAGCTATGACGGTTCCGCGATCGAAGTGCTGGAGGGGCTTGAGCCTGTCCGGCGGCGCCCCGGCATGTATATCGGCGGGACGGATGAACGCGCGTTCCACCACCTCGCCGCCGAAGTGCTCGACAATGCGATGGACGAAGCGGTGGCCGGCCACGCCAACCGGATCGAGGTTACACTCGAAGAAGGCAACCGCCTGACCATCACCGACAATGGTCGCGGCATCCCGGTGGACGAACACCCCAAGTATCCGGGCAAGTCGGCGCTGGAAGTGATCCTGACCACGCTGCATTCGGGCGGCAAGTTTTCGGGCAAGGCCTATGCCACCAGCGGCGGCCTGCACGGCGTGGGGGTCAGCGTGGTCAATGCGCTGTCCACCCTGACCCGGATCGAAGTGGCACGGAACAAGGAACTGTTCGCGCAGGAATTCTCGCGCGGCGCTCCGCTTGGCCCGTTGCAGCGCCTCGGCGGCACGCCCAACCGGCGCGGCACCTCGGTCAGCTTCATTCCCGATCCCGAGATTTTCGGCGAAGATGCGAAGTTCAAGCCGCTGCGGCTGTTCAAGCTGGTGCGGTCCAAGGCCTACCTGTTCGCGGGCGTCGAAATCCGCTGGAAATGCGCCCCCTCGCTTGCCAGCGAGGAGGTTCCGGCCGAAGCCGTGTTCCAGTTCCCTGGTGGTCTTGCCGATCACCTGAAGGAACAGATCGGCGCGCGAGAATGCGTCACCACGCAGTTCTTTTCTGGCAGCCAGGACTTTGCCGCGAACGACGCGGGTGAGGAACAGGGCCGGGTCGAATGGGCGATCGCCTGGCCGCTGTGGTCGGACGGGGCCTACAGCTTCTACTGCAACACCATTCCGACCCCCGATGGCGGCACGCACGAAGCCGGCCTGCGCGCCGCGCTGACCAAGGGGATCCGCGCCTTTGGCGAACTGGTCGGCCAGAAGAAGGCCAAGGACATCACGCCCGAGGACGTGATCACCGGCAGCGAAATCATGCTGTCGGTGTTTATCCGCGATCCCCAGTTCCAGAGCCAGACCAAGGACCGCCTGACCAGCCCGGAAGCCGCGCGCCTGGTTGAAAACGCGGTGCGCGACCACTTCGACCATTTCCTGTCCGAGAACTTGGACCGCGGCAAGGCGCTGCTGGGCCACGTGATGGAGCGGATGGACGAGCGCCTGCGCCGCAAGGCTGAGCGCGAGGTCAAGCGCAAGACCGCGACCAACGCCAAGAAGGTCCGCCTGCCCGGCAAGCTGACCGATTGCAGCGGCGAAGGCGAAGGCGAAACCGAGTTGTTCATCGTCGAAGGGGATTCGGCCGGTGGCAGCGCCAAGCAGGCGCGCGACCGCAAGACCCAGGCAATCCTGCCGATCCGCGGCAAGATCCTGAACGTCGCCAGCGCCACAGCGGACAAGATCCGCGCCAACACCGAAATCGCCGACCTGGGCCTGGCGCTGGGCTGCGGCACCCGCAAGGACTGCAACCCGGACAATCTGCGCTACGACCGCATCATTATCATGACCGATGCGGACGTCGACGGGGCGCACATCGCCACGCTGCTGATGACCTTCTTCTTCCAGGAAATGCCAGAAGTGGTGCGCAAGGGGCATCTCTATCTTGCCCAGCCGCCGCTCTACCGCCTGACCTGCGGCAAGGAGAGCGCCTATGCCCGTGACGACGCCCACCGCGCCGAGCTGGAAGCGACCAGGTTCAAGGGCAAGAAGGTCGATGTCGGCCGGTTCAAGGGCCTGGGAGAAATGAATCCGGGCCAGCTGCGCGAAACCACGATGGACCCCAAGACCCGCGGCCTGCTGCGCGTTACGCTGCCCCCCGAATACGAAGGCCGCGCGGCAGTGAAGGATCTGGTCGACCGGCTGATGGGCAAGGACCCGGCCCAGCGCTTCATGTTCATCCAGAACCGCGCCGGGGAACTCGACCCCGAAATGATTGATGCCTGAACCGCACTGATCCGCGCGCGGATGCGACGCGGATCAATGCCCCGGGGTGTGCTGGGTCAGCAGGGTCTGGATATTGTCCGCTTCCTCCCAGCGCTTGCGGGATTCGCTGAATAGCGTCCCGGTCGCCAGCAGCAGCGCGCGCAGCGGTTGCAGGTTGGCGAGCCGTTCGATCTGCATCTGGTTGCGCGGCGCAGGCGCAGGCCGGGCCGAATAGCGGCCGATCCCATCGCTCAGCCGATAGGCCTGCTCGGCCAGCACGTTCCATTCGGCAATCACGGCGGGATACTGGGCGTTCTTGTAGCGGGCGACCTTGCCCCAGTGTTCGTTCTCCTCGCGCCGGACGCAGACTTCGTCATCGCCGCAGGCTTCATCGCGCTTGCGCCAGGTCTCGGACAGGTCCTCGCCTGCCCGCTCCTCGACCAGGGCGCGGTCGCTTACCTGGAAGGCAAAGCGCCCCATCGCGCTGTTAACCGCCGCCACGCTGACCGGCGGCGCGGTCCCGCGCGGGCTGCGGCGGGCGCGGGCGGTCTCGCGGTCGTCGCCCGCGGTTCCGGGAGTGGCCATGTAACGGCGGCGGGCGGCCTCGAGCTGTTCCGCGGCAAGGGTCAACTCGCGCTGCACTGTCGCGGTGTCCGCCTCGTCAGTCAAGTAGTCGAGCCGTTCCTCGAAGCGGTTGATCCGTTCTTCCAGCCGTTCGATCCGCGGCCCCATGCCGCGCTCGAAACCGACCGCATCGTAGATCCGCGTGGGTGGTTGCGGGACCGCTTCGAGAATGTCGTGCAAGGTGCCCCAGTCAACCGCCGGCGGCGGCGCATCGGCGGCCATGGCCGCGCCGCCATGGGCCAGTGCCAGGCTGGCCGCAAACGTCCACAAGGCAATCCGCATAGTCCCCTCCATCGCTCGACTTGCGCGTCCTTGAACGTGCAGTAAGCTGGCAGGGTGAACCCGACATTGACCCTGCGCAATCGTTCATCGCGGCGACAGCAAGCGATGTTACGTTGTCACACGAAACGGGAGAGGGACCCAGCCATGCTACATCGTTCGATTGCGCTCACCCTGGCGGCCGCCGCTGTTGCCATGCCGGCCCTGGCCGAACCGGGCGTCACCATCACGATCTATGCCGACAACCAGGCGCTGGTGCAGGATACCCGGGCGATCACCTTTACCGGGCAGCGCCAGCGGGTCGAATTCAAGAACGTCTCGGCCCAGATCCGCCCCGAAACCGCCTCGCTTAACGCTGGCGACATGGCGATCATCGAACAGAACTTCGATTACGACCTGCTGAGCCCGGCCAAGATCATGGAAAACGCCGTGGGGCAAACCATTACCCTGGTCCGCACCAACCCGGCGACCGGCGCGGAAACGCGCGAGCAGGCGGTGGTTCTGGCGGCCAATGGCGGCGTTGTGCTGCAGATCGGGAGCCGCATCGAAGTGCTGCGCGACGATGGCCTGCCGGTGCGGGTGATCTTCGACAAGGTCCCGCCCAACATGCGCGCCGAACCCACTCTATCGATGCTGGTCCAGGGCACCGCCGGCACGCGCGAGGCATCGCTGCGCTATCTCACCCCGGGCCTGGGCTGGCGGGCGGACTATGTCGCCCTGTTCGACGAGGCCAAGGGCCAGATCGACGTCCAGGGCTGGGTCACGCTGACCAACAATTCCGGCACCACTTACGACAACGCGCAGACCGTGCTGGTGGCCGGCACCCCGCGCCTGCTCGGCCAGCGCAATTCGCCGCGCTACAACGGCGGGCTGGTCGAGGCCGGGACCGAGACGGGCAGCCGCGAACGGCTGGGCGACTATTACCTTTATCCGCTGGCTGAACGCACCACCATCGCCAACATGCAGACCAAGCAGGTCAGCTTCCTCGATGTTCACGGCGCGCCGGCCAGCCACGGTTACCAGGCCAGTTTCGGCTGGCTGCAGACCGCGGATCAGCCGATCAGTGCGGCAACGGTCTATCAGTTCAGCAACAGCGCCCAGGGCGGGCTGGGCGACCAGCTGCCCGCCGGGGTCGTGCGGTTCTATATCAAGGATTCGCGCGGCCAGGCGCAGTTCATCGGCGAACATGCGATCGGCCACACCCCGATGGGTTCGAAGCTGTCGATCAGCACCGGCGATGCCTTTGACGTGAAGGTCCAGCCGGTGGTCGAGGACCGTCAGCGCCTGTCCAGCAGCCGCTGGAAGACCACGATGCGCTATACGCTGTCGAATGCCCTGCCCAAGCCAGTGACCGTACGCGTGGTCCAGCGCGGGCTGTGGGGCGATACCAAGGTATCTGCCGAAAGCCGCAAGAGCGAGCGGCTCGACGCGGATTCGGTCGCCTGGAACGTGCCGGTTCCGGCCAATGGCAAGGTGGACCTGAACGCCACGTTCGATTCGCGCTACTGAGGACTGGGCCCTTGCGCTCCCCTGCCCCGATCCTCGCCGCCACGCTGGCGCTGCTTGCCGCCCCGGCGCTGGCGCAGGATGTTGCCGCGTCCGATCCGGTGGACACCTCGGTCACGATCTACCGCGCGCCGTGGCGAAATGGCGGCTCGATCAGCCTGGATTCGCTGGGCGGGTTTGCCGTGGTCACCGAAACGCGCCGGGTGACGATCCCGGCCGGGCGCAGCCGCCTGCGCTTTGTCGGGGTGGTCGATGGCATCGTGCCGGAAAGCGCGATCGTCACCGGCCTGCCGGGCGGCGTGATCGAAAAGAACCGCGATGCGGCCCTGCTCTCACCCGCCACCTTGCTGCGCGCTTCGCTTGGCAAGCAATTGCTGCTCAAGCGCACCAGTGCGACGACAGGCAAGGTCACCTTCGTGCCAGCCGAAGTCACATCGGCCAACGAAACCGGAGTGATGCTGCGCACCAAGGACGGGATCGAAGCGCTGCGCTGTTCGGGCGTGCCCGAAGCGCTGCGGTACGAACCGGGCACCGGCGGTCTTTCCGCCCGCCCCACCCTGTCGGTCCAGACCCGCAGCGCCCGCGCGCTGACCGCCACGGTCACCCTGACCTACATCGCCCAGGGGTTCGACTGGTCGGCCAATTACACCGCGCAGGTCAGCGCGGATGGCAAGACCATGGACCTGGGCGGCTGGATCACCCTGGCCAACGGCAATTCGGTCAGCCTCAACAACGCCCAGACGCAGATCGTCGCGGGCGGGCTGAAGCGCGCCTATGTGCGCCAGTTCGCCAACGCCATGCCGCGCGCCCTGGCCAGTTGCTGGCCGATGCAGAAGACCAGCGATGTGCCGCTGAAGCCCGATCGTCCCTATGAACTGGTGCAGCCGTTCCTGGGGCTGGCCTATGACAGCTTCGACGCGGAGATGAGCAGCGCCGAACTGCGCAAGATGAACCGCATGGCCCTGCCGATGATGGCTATGGCCGCTCCGCCGCCTCCACCGCCCCCCGCTCCGCCTCCACCCGAGGCCGAGCAGCTGGGCGATCTCAAGCTCTACCGCGTGGCGGAACGCACCACCGTGGCGGCGCGCCAGATGAAGCAGACCCGCCTGATCGAGCAGCGCGGCGTCCCGTTCGAACGGGTCTACCTGGCCGAATTCTCCGCCCGGTCGTGGAGCGACGTAACCAGTGAGGTCATGGCCACACCCCTGCTGCGGACCCGCAACGACAAGGCAAGCCAACTGGGTCTGCCGCTGCCGGCCGGATCGTTCCTGGTCGAACAGGAGCAGTCCGGGCGGGCAATGCTGGTGGGCGAACCGCAGCTGGCGGATACTACCGTGGGCGAAAAGATCGAGCTGCGGCTCGGCCCTGCCCCCGATGTCACCGTGACCCGCACCGTCCTGGCCGCAAGCAAGGACCGGGCGCTGGTCCCGATGCTGAGCAGCGCACTGTTCGACCGCCTGAGCAAGGGCGAACAAGTCCAGCGGATCCAGATTGCCAATGCGGGCGCCGCGCCGATCCAGCTGGAAGTGAAATACTACACCGCCGGCGCCCAGCGCCTGGTCGATGCCGACCGGCCGCTCGACAAGGTGGATGGCCGCTACGTGTTCCGCATCGAAGTGCCTGCCAACGACAAGCTGGTGATCCATTACGCCGTGACTGGGATCTGAGCCGGGCGGCCTATTCGGGCGAACGCGCTGCCAACCAGGCCGACAGCGCCTTGCGATCGATGATCCGCAGGCTGCGATAGCCTGTTTCGATCAGGCCCGCGCGCTTCAGAACGCCCAGCGCCTTGGACAGGGTCATGACCGAAGTGCCGATCAGCGCGGCGAGATCGTCCTGCACGCATTCGATCGTGCCGGGCGGATTGCCCTGGGTGCGCAGCGACAACAGGATCTTGGCGAGGTGGACCTCGCGCGGGAGGGCGCGCAGGTCATCGCTCATCGCCATTGCGCCCGACAGGCGCAGCGCCGTAATCCGGTAGAGCGCCAGCGCCACCACCGGATTTTCAAGGACTTTGGCAAAAGCATCGGCATCATAGTGATCAAGCCGCACCGCGCCGACCGCCACCGCATCGTGCGTGCGCCGCTGCCGCCCGCCGTGCAGCAGAACATCGCCAAAGTGCTGGCCGGGCTGGATCGAACTGACGAAGGTCTGCGTGCCATCGGCATGGAGCCGGGTCAGCCGGACCCGACCGGATATCACCACGCACATCGACGGATCGCGATCGCCCCGGCGGTGAATCAGCTCGCCATCCTGATAGCTGCGGCGCGTGCCCAGCGCGGCCAGCCAGTGGCGCTGCTCAGCGGTCAGCAGGTCAAGCAGGGCAAGGCCGGCCAGCGCAATCATCGCCGCGCATCCAATTCCCAAAAAGTTTATAGTCAAGTCGGCATAGCCCGGCTTAGGCAGGTCCGCAACAAAGCAGCTTCGGGTCGCGATGCGAGGTGGGGGCCTCGCTCCGGAGTGGGATGGGGGAACGGGCGCCGCGCCGAAAGGCAGCGGCGCCCGCCTTCGTTCGGGCGGTCAGCTTGGACCAACGGGTTCAACTAGCCCCTTGCCACCGAAGTGCCTGCCGCCTATCGTTTAACCAAGCGATTAAACATCACGGGGGAGAACCCATGCGTTTCGAAGGCACCAGCAACTACGTCGCCACCGATGATCTGAAAGTGGCGGTCAACGCCGCGGTGCTGCTGCGCCGCCCGCTGCTGGTCAAGGGTGAACCCGGCACCGGCAAGACCGTGCTGGCCCACGAAATCGCCAAGGCGGTGAACGCCCCGCTGATCGAATGGCACGTCAAGAGCACGACCAAGGCGCAGCAGGGCCTCTACGAATACGACGCCGTGGCCCGCCTTCGCGATGGCCAGCTGGGCGACGAACGCGTCCATGACATTTCGAACTACATCAAGAAGGGCAAGCTGTGGGAAGCCTTCGTTTCGCCCCAGCTGCCGGTGCTGCTGATCGACGAAATCGACAAGGCCGACATCGAGTTCCCGAACGACCTGCTCCAGGAACTCGACCGGATGAGCTTTGACGTCTACGAAACGCGCGAAACGATCGCGGCTGCGGAACGCCCGATCGTGGTCATCACCAGCAACAACGAAAAGGAACTGCCCGACGCGTTCCTGCGCCGCTGCTTCTTCCACTATATCAAGTTCCCCGATCGCGACACGATGCAGGCGATCATCGACGTCCACTTCCCCGGCATCCAGAAGACGCTGGTTTCGAAGGCGATGGACGTGTTCTACGAAGTCCGCGAAGTGCCGGGCCTGAAGAAGAAGCCCTCGACCTCGGAACTGCTCGACTGGCTCAAGCTGCTGCTCAACGAGGACATGCCGCTCGACGTGCTGCAGAACCGCGACCCGACCAAGGCGATCCCGCCGCTGCACGGCGCGCTGCTCAAGAACGAGCAGGACGTCATGCTGTTCGAACGCCTGGCCTTCATGGCGCGGCGGCAGAGCTGAGTGCCCGCCGCCGCTGCGGGGTCACTCCTTCGGCGGCCCCAGCCGTTCCATCGGCACTTCGGCGAACATGCGCTGCACCGCCGGGCGCTGGTTGATCTGCGCGATCCAGCGCACCAGCCCCGGCGTGTCAGCCTCGTTCACCAGGTCGGCAAAGCCGTGCTGCATGCCGTTGGCGATCGCGAAGTTGCAGATGTCAGCCAGGGTGTACATCCCCCCCCCCAGCCATTCATGCTCGCGCAGGTGATCGTCGAGCCGGCGGACCGAAACGGCAATCTTGCGCATTTCCTCGTCCAGCAGGTCCTGCGGGAAGCCTTCGCGCGCGCGGCGCCATTTGACCTGTTGTTCCGGGATCGGGATCTTCTTGAGGTGTTCCTCGAACTCCTCGTCGCTCAGTGCCTTGGCCATGTGGCTGACGCCGCGATGCCAGCCGATCGTGGACACGCACCAGCAGAAATATTCGTCGACCCACTTGGTCCACACGCGCATTTCGGCGCGGTCGGCCAGGTCATCGGGGCGCAGCTTCACTTCGGTCGGATACTTGTCCTCCAGGTATTCGCAGATCACCGTCGATTCCGTGATCACCCGGTCCCCATCGACCAGCGCCGGCACCTGGCCGCGCGGGTTGATTGCCTTGAACCAGTCGCTGTGGTGTTCGAACTTCGCGGGGTTGAGCCGGATGCCCTCGAATTCCAGCCCCTTTTCATACAGCGTGAGCAGCGGCTTGAGCGAGTTGGCCCCGGGGCCGAACGAGTAAAGCTTGAGCATGTAGCAGGCGTCCTCTCTGTTTGCGGGCAGCCTACATATTGTATGTATTACATACAAGTCTTGAGTATGCCGCGATGAGTGCCCCCGCCCACACCCGGTTCGCCGCGGTCCGCACCGCGCTCGAACAGTACGAGCCGCGCCCGGGCTGGCACTCCTGGCTCTATGAATTCCTGCTGTTCGGCTTCAAGCAAGGCTGGGCCTGCCTGTTCGGCGGTCTGATGCTCGCGCTGTTACTGGGCACGCACCTGTTCTATCCCGCCGATGCCGCGCTCGCCCGTTATGACTTCCTGACGCTGGCGGCCCTGACGATCCAGGCCGCGATGCTCGCCTTCCGGCTCGAAACGCTGGAGGAAGCCAAGGTGATTCTGGCCTTTCACGCGGTCGGCACGGTGATGGAACTGTTCAAGACTGCGGCCGGATCGTGGCTCTATCCCGAAGCCAGTGTGCTGCGGATCGGCGCCGTGCCGCTGTTCAGCGGGTTCATGTATGCGGCAGTCGGCAGTTACCTGGCGCGGGTGTGGCGGATCTTCGACTTCCGCTTCACCGCCTACCCCAGTCCGGCACTGGCAGGCGGCGTGGCCGTGCTGATCTACGTCAACTTCTTCGCCCATCACTGGCTGCCCGACATCCGCCTGGCGCTGTTCGCCGCGCTGATCCTGTTGTTCGCCCGCACCCGCATCTGGTTCCGCGTCTGGCGCGAGGAGCGCTGGATGCCGCTGCTGGTGGGCTGGCTGCTGGTCGCGCTGTTCATATGGTTTGCCGAGAATATCGGCACTTTCGCCAATGCCTGGCGCTACCCCAGCCAGAAGCACGAATGGGCGATGGTCAGCCCGGCCAAGCTGGGTGCGTGGTATCTGCTGATGTATATCTCTTTCATTCTGGTCGCGGTGGTGCATAAACCGCAGGGAAAGGCCTGATCCGATGTTTTTCAATTTCGTGGATGAACTGCGCGCCGCCGGCATCAAGGCGAGCTTCAAGGAGCACCTGATGCTGCTCGAAGCGCTCGACAAGGACGTGATCGAGCAGACGCCCGAGCAGTTCTACTATCTCTCCCGCGCGGTGTTCGTGAAGGATGAAGGCCTGCTCGACCGGTTCGACCAGGTGTTCAACAAGGTCTTCAAGGGTCTGCTGACCGATTACGGCCAGAACCCGGTCGACATTCCCGAGGACTGGCTCAAGGCTGTGGCGGAAAAGTTCCTCACGCCCGAGGAAATGGCCGCGATCGAGAAGCTGGGGTCCTGGGACGAGATCATGGAGACGCTGAAGAAGCGGCTCGAGGAACAGCAGAAGCGCCACGAAGGCGGCAACAAGTGGATCGGCACCGGCGGCACCAGCCCGTTCGGCAACAACGGCTACAACCCCGAAGGGGTGCGGATCGGCGGCGAAAGCAAGCACAAGCGCGCGCTGAAGGTCTGGGAAAAGCGCGAGTTCCAGAACCTCGACAATTCGCGGGAGCTGGGCACCCGCAACATCAAGATCGCGCTGCGCCGCCTGCGTCGCTTCGCCCGCGAAGGCAGCCCGGACGAGCTGGATCTTGACGGCACCATCGCCGGCACCGCGCGGCAGGGCTGGCTCGACATCAAGATGCGCCCGGAAAAGCGCAACGCGGTCAAGCTGCTGTTGTTCCTTGATGTCGGCGGATCGATGGACCCGTTCATCAAGCTGGTCGAGGAACTGTTCAGCGCCGCCACGGCAGAGTTCAAGAACCTTGAATTCTTCTACTTCCACAACTGCCTGTACGAAGGCGTGTGGAAGGACAACAAGCGCCGGTGGAGCGAACGCACCAACACCTGGGACATCCTTCACAAGTACGGGCACGACTACAAGGTCGTGTTCGTCGGCGACGCGGCGATGAGCCCGTACGAGATCACCCATCCCGGCGGCTCGGTTGAACATTTCAACGAGGAAGCCGGCAGCGTCTGGCTGCAGCGCCTGGCGCACGTCTATCCGGCGACCGTGTGGATCAACCCTGTGCCCGAAAAGCAGTGGTCCTATTCGCAGTCGACCAAGATGATCCGCGAAGCGGTCGGCGGCTCGATGTTCCCGCTGACCCTGGAAGGTCTCGACAACGCGATGCGCGAGCTGACCCGCAAGAAGCATTGAGCGCGTGGACGGGGGTACACGCCACAACGCCCGCCGCGCCATCGTTGGCGCGACGCTGGGCAATGCGATCGAGTTCTACGACTTCCTGGTCTATTCGATCTTCGCGATCCAGATCGGGCAGGCGTTCTTCCCTTCGGACAACGCCTATCTCTCGCTGATCGCGAGCCTGGCGACTTTCGGCGCAGGCTTTGTCTCGCGCCCGCTGGGGGCCTGGCTGATCGGTTCCTACGCGGACCGGCATGGGCGGCGCCCGGCACTGCTGCTGACCCTGGCCTGCATGGGGGCCGGCATCGCCGGTCTGGCGCTGACCCCCAGTTATGCCCAGATCGGAATCGCCGCGCCGATCATCGCGGTGATCGCGCGGCTGCTGCAAGGCTTTGCCCTGGGGGGCGAGGTTGGCCCCAGCACCGCCTTCCTGATCGAGGCTGCGGCGCACACCCACCGCGGGCTGATCGGCAGCCTGCAACGCGTTACCCAGCTGGCGGCCGGCGGCATGGGCGCGCTGGTCGGCCTGGTGCTGAGCCTGGTGCTGACCAAGGCGGAACTGGCCGACTATGGCTGGCGCATCGCGCTGGGGCTGGGGCTGGTGGTGATCCCCTATGCGCTGTGGGTCCGCCGGACCCTGCCCGAAACCCACGCGGTTGAGGAACGCGCGGCCCATGCCCCGCCGCCGACGCGCCGGGAATGGCGGATCATGGCGCTGGGTTTCGTGCTGTTTTCGGCCGGCACCTCGACCAGCTACATCCTCAACTACCTTGGCACTTTCGCGCAGGCTTCGCTCAAGATGGGGCAAAGCGCGGCGCTGGGCGGGCAGTTCCTGTCCTATGTTACCGGGGTGATCGCCGGGCTGGGCGCGGGCTGGCTGAGCGACCGGGTTGGCCGCCGTCCGGTCATCCTGGCCGCCGCGATCGTGCCCTTGCTGGGGGCCTGGCCGCTGTTCGCCTGGCTGATCGGCAGCCCCACCCCCGCCACATTCACCCTGGCCTGCGCCCTGTTCGGCCTGGCCAACGGCATTTCCAGCGTCTTCGTAGTCGCGGTCAGCGAAAGCCTGTCCAAGGCGAGCCGGGCGCGCAATTTCGCGATGGGCTACACCCTGCCGCTGACCATTTTCGGCAGCACCGCGCAGCTGATCGTGACCTGGGCGATCAAGGAAAGCGGGACACCCATGGCAATTGCCTGGTATCTGATCGCGATCTGGGTGCCGGGGCTGATCGCCGCGTTGCTGATGCCCGAAACCGCCCCGCACCGCACCGGCCAAGCGCAGGCTTGATCGCCCCAAGATTTCCCATGCTTGCAATGCGGACGCCAAGGTCCATCTCTGCCGCATGACCGCCAATCGCCAGCCAGCCCTGTTCATCGGCCACGGATCGCCGATGACCGTGATTTCCGACGTGCCGGAACGCCGCACCTGGCAGCGACTGGGACAGGTCCTGCCCCGCCCGCGCGCAATCCTGGTCGTCTCGGCGCACTGGGAAACGCATGGTAAGACCCATGTCACCGCCGGTCCTGCCCCGCGCACGATCCATGATTTCCGCGGCTTCCCGCCGGAGTTGTTCGCGATGCAATACCCGGCCCCCGGATCGGACGAGCTGGTCCAGCGGATTGTCGACCTGCTTGGCACCGACCGGGTCCAGCCCGATGACAGCTGGGGCTTCGATCACGGGGCCTGGGGGGTGATGCAGCCGATCTTTCCGGCGGCCGACATTCCGATGGTGGCGATGAGCCTGGATCGCTCGCTCGACGGCGATGCCCATGCCGCGCTGGGCGCGGCGCTCGCCCCGCTGCGCGATGAAGGGGTCTTGCTGGTGGGCAGCGGCAACGTGATCCACAACCTGGCGCTGTGGCGGCAATACGCCGGCACCCAGCCCGACTGGGCGCTGGACTTCCGCGCGCGGATCAACCGCGCGATGGTGGCCGGCGATCACGCCGCGCTGACCCATTTTGCCGCTGATGACCAGGCTGCCGGTGCGGCGATCAACAGCGCGGAGCATTACCTGCCGCTGCTCTATGTCCACGGCGCGCGGCTGCCCGGCGACGGGGTGGGCCTGTTCAACGATACGCTGGACGGCGCACTGTCGATGACCAGCTACCTGATCGGCGACACGGCGCTGTTGACACGGCTCGGCTGACACTGGTCCCGCCGCCGCGCGGCGGCTAAGACCCGGTGATGGACCGCCAGTTGCTGATCATCTGCCTGTTGACCGCCGGGATCAACCTGATCGGCACCCTGGCTTATGCCGCGCGCATCGCCGGGGTGCGCACGCGCCGCATTGCGATGAGCTTTGCCCTGTTCAACATCCTGGTGCTGGTCAGCCGCACGTCGAACAGCTTTCTAGGGCCGTTCCTGGCCAAGCGGATCGAAAACCGCATCGTCCACGGCGGCGGGGACAGCCTGTTCCTGGATTTCCAGATTATCCTGGCCTCGGCCAGCGTCTCTGTCGCGGTGGGGATCGTGCTGGTACCCAGCGGGCAGCGCCTGTTCGCCCGGGCGATCGGCTATTTCCAGCAGCACCGCTCAACCGCCAAGCTGATCCTCAAGACCGCGACGCCAACCGGGCTCAAGACGGTGCGCGATGCGCTGCATCCACCCTCGCTGATGCACCTGCGCAACCTCGCCAAACCGCGCGGCGTGGGCTGGGGCGTGCTCCTCGCCAATTGCCTGGCCCAGGCGCTGATTACCGTGGGCGTGGTCGCCTCGCTCTATGCCGGTTACCTCAACCCCGAATTCCGCGTTACCGCCAGCCAGCTCTCGGCGGTGATCAACGGCTTTGCCACGATCCTGTTGTTCGCGCTGATCGACCCGCAGTTGTCGGTGATGACCGACGATGCGGTGGAAGGCCGGGTCAGCGAAGCCCTGTTCCGCCGCACCATCGTGTGGATCAGCTTCAGCCGCCTGGCCGGCACGATGCTGGCGCAGGTCCTGCTACTGCCTTCGGCGCAACTGATCGCCTGGATCGCGAACTACGTATAGCGGTCCAGCTCGCCGGTCAGGCGCGGGCGCACCAGCCAGAACAGCAAGGCCGGGATTAGGCCCATGAAGGCCGCGCCGTAAAGGACGTAACGCACCGATTCCTCTCCGAATTCGGGCTTGAGGAAGTCCGAGATCATCCCGAAGAACAACGGTCCCAGCCCCAGCCCCAGCAGGTTCTGGCAGAACAGCAGCATGGCGCTCGCCACCGCGCGCTGGTGCGGCGCGACCAGCCCCTGCACCGACGAGAACACCGGGCCGTAATAGAGCGAATTGAGCACGTTGGGGACCATGATCAGCGCCAGCGACACCCGCCAATCGGTCGCCTGGTAGGCGGCAAAGGCCACCGGCACTGCCAGCGCCATGCCGATGGCCGGTGCGGTCACCACGTGGCGGCGGTCGGTCGCGCCGAAGCGGTCGGCCAGCCAGCCGCCCATGAAGGTGCCGATCATCCCGGCGATCCCGCCCCACAGGCCGAACCAGAAGCCCACTTCGCCGGGACTCATCCCGTGGCTGCGCTGGAAGAAGATCGTCGACCAGGTGGTCTTGCCATAAGACAGAAACGAACAAGCCGATCCCGCCGCCAGGACCAGCACGAAGGTGCGCGATCCGGTCAGCACCTTCAGCGTGGCCAGCAGGCCCAGCGCTCCACCCTCTGCCGCAGTGCGCGAGGGCCGCGGCGGATCGCGGATCAAGGCCACCACCACCAGCGCCAACAGTACGCCCGGCGCGCCGACCAGCAGAAAGGCCGTGCGCCAGCCGATCTCATCCGCCAGATAGCCGCCGATCACCATACCCAGCAGCGATCCTGCCGGGATCCCCAGGGCATAGAACGCCATGGCGCTGGCGCGCTTGTTTGCGGGCACGCGGTCGGCAATCAGCGAATGGGCGGCGGGCGTGCAGCCGGCCTCGCCTACGCCCACCCCGATCCGGGCGAGCAGCAACTGCGCGAAATTCTGCGCCAGGCCGCACAGCGCGGTCATGCCCGACCACACCGCCAGCGCCCCCGCAATCAGCCAGCCGCGATTGGTGGTGGGCCGATCGGCAATGCGCGCGATCGGCAGGCCCAGAAAGGTGTAGAACAGCGCAAAGGCCAGCCCCGTCATCAGCCCGATCTGGGTGTCCGACAGATCCAGATCCTTGCGGATCGGTTCGGCCAGAATGTTGACGATCTGCCGGTCAAGGAAGTTGAAGATGTAGACGACCAGCAGCACCCACAGCATCACGCGGGTGGAGCCTCGCCAGTCGGTGGCAGCCGGTCCGGTCATCCTTCTCCCTTTCAGTAGAGCAGCAGCGACTGGGTCGCTTCCTGCCAGGCCGCCTCGTCCGGCCTGGTCAGAGCGTCGAGGTCGTCCGGCGCGGCCTGCGGATCGTCCACCCATTCGCGCAAGGCCGGGCCGCCGTTGATCACGTCGATCGCCAGCCGTTCGAACTCGTACTCATAGGGAAAGTCGCGCCACAGCGGATAGTCCGGGTAGAGCCGCCGGATCGCCTTGAACGCCAGCGCCTGGAGCCGCCACGGGCGGAACGCGGCGTGATCGTAGAATGGCCCTTCGGCGTGGATCATCAGCGCGCTGCACAGCGCATGGGCGTGCTTGTGGAACGTCGGCTCGAACCAGCATTCGCGGATCCGGCAGCCGTCCAGCCAGTGCGGGGCAAGCCGCTGCATTTCGGCATGGACGGCGCGGGCATCCAGATCGGGCGCGCCGAATAACACTTCGAGCGGGCGGGTGGTGCCGCGCCCTTCGGACAGGGTGGTCCCTTCCAGCATGACCGTGCCGGCATAGGCGCGCGCCATGTTGAGGTTCGCCGCGTTCGGGCTGGGGTTGATCCACACCCGGTCAGTCGGCCAGCCAAGCCCCGGGCCGTCAGGCTGCCAGCCGTCCATCGCGATCACGCGGTAATCGACATCGAGGTTGAAGTGCCGCACGAACCATTGGACCATTTCGCCCAGCGTCAGCCCATGGCGCATCGGCATGGGGCCGGCCCCGACGAAGCTTTCCTGGCCGGCGCGCAAGGTCAGCCCTTCGACCGGGCGCCCGGCCGGGTTGGGCCGGTCCAGCACCCATACCGCCTTGCCAGTGCCTGCCGCGGCTTCCAGCACATAAAGCAGCGTGGTGACGAAGGTGTAGATCCGGCAGCCCAGGTCCTGCAGGTCGAACAGGAACACGTCGGCCGTGTCCATCATCCGCGCGCCGGGGCGGCGCACCTCGCCATAAAGGCTGAACACGGGGATGCGGTAGAGCGGGTCCAGCTCGTCCGCGGTTTCGACCATGTTGTCCTGCTTGTCGCCCTTCAGCCCGTGCTGCGGGCCGAACGCGCTGGTCACATTGACCCCGGCGGCAATCAGCGCGTCGAGCGAATGCGTCAGGTCCGCCGTGACGCTGGCCGGATGGGCGACCAGGGCAACGCGCTTGCCTTCCAGTGGTTTGCGCAAGGCGGGGTCCGCCAACAGGCGGTCGATACCGAACTTCATGGGGCGAGCGGTGCCGCAAGCGTGGCGGCAAAGCAAGCGGCATGGTGAAAGTCGGCCTTGCCCGGCGGATGAGCGATCGCCCAGTACGACAGCTGCCCGCCCTGCTCCTCGATCACGGCGCTCAGCCCATAGGTCCACGGCAGCGGTGGCAGCGCGGATCGCGGGATCGCCGCATCGAAGATCGCCAGCCCCTGCCCCTGGCGCATGGTGCAGACGGGACCGCGCGCCACCGGGCGGTCGGCCATCCCCGCGCGGTAGCCGGTAAAGTCATAGGCGGCCCAGCGTTCGGACGGGCTAAGGTTGAATTCGGCATAGCCCGCCTGCCCGTCTGCCCGCACGAACAGCTCGAAGCAGGTGGTGCGCCACAGGCCATCCGCGCGGCCCTTACCCGCCAGCGGCGGAACCACCAGCGCGCCCGCGCCCTCGATCCGCCAGCGCAGCGTCAGCCAGTGCGGGTCCAGACCAATGATCCGCGCCTGCACGCCGCGCAGATCGCGTGGCGGATGATCGCCGTGGCAGGCCAGTTCAAACATTTCCAATCCGCACCACTCCGTGCTAGGCGCGCGCCCGCAAACCGGAAAGCACGCATGACCTATCAATCGACCTTGCTCCGCCTGCTCGACGAGCGTGGCTACATCCACCAGCTGACCGACGCCGAAGGGCTTGATGCCCTCGCCGCGAAGCAGGTCGTGCCCGGCTATATCGGCTTCGATGCCACCGCGCCATCGCTCCACGTCGGCAGCCTCGTCCAGATCATGCTGCTGCGCCGCCTGCAACAGGCCGGGCACAAGCCGGTCGTGCTGATGGGCGGCGGGACGACGCGGATCGGCGATCCCACCGGCCGCGACGAAAGCCGCAAGATGCTGAGCGACGAGACGATCGAGGCCAACATCGCCTCGATCCGCACGATCTTCGAGCGCTTCCTGACCTTCGGCGATGGGCCGACCGACGCGGTGATGGTCAACAACCACGATTGGCTGGGCAAGCTGGGCTATATCCAGCTGCTGCAGGAAGTGGGCACCCATTTCACCATCAACCGGATGCTGACGTTCGATTCAGTCAAGCTGCGGCTTGATCGCGAACAGCCGATGACGTTCCTCGAATTCAACTACATGATCCTGCAAGGCTACGATTTCCGCCACCTTGCCAAGAACATGAGCGTGCGGCTGCAAATGGGCGGCAGCGACCAGTGGGGCAACATCGTCAACGGGATCGAACTGGCGCGCCGGATGGACGGCACCGAAGTGTTCGGTGTCACAACCCCACTCCTGACCACGGCTGATGGGGCCAAGATGGGCAAGACCGCCGCAGGCGCCGTCTGGCTCAACGACGATGCCCTGCCGGCCTACGATTTCTGGCAATACTGGCGCAATGCCGATGACCGCGACGTGGGCAAGTTCCTGCGCCTGTTCACCGACCTGCCGCTGGACGAGATTGCCCGGCTCGAAGCGCTGGAAGGCAGCGAAATCAACCAGGCCAAGGTGATCCTCGCCAATGAAGTCACCCGGCTGTGCCGCGGCGAGGAAGCTGCCCGCACTGCCGAAGCGACGGCGGCGGCAACCTTCGCCGGGGGCGGCCTGGGCCAGGACCTGCCGGTGCTGGAACTGCCGGCTGCCGGACTGGCGATGATCGACGCGCTGGTTGGGATCGGCTTTGCCGCCAGCCGAGGCGAGGCCAAGCGCCTGATCGCCGGGGGCGGCGCGCGAATCGACGGCGAAGCGGTTACGGACGAATCGTTTCACATCGCCGGCGGGGCCGAACGGCGCATTTCGTCGGGCAAGAAGAAGCACGGAATCCTGCGCCCCGCCTGATGAAAGCCTTATCCGGCAAGAACTTGCCGGGTTTACGGTTTATTCGGCAATATCCTGCATCCTTGGGGCTGTTCGAATCCACCAGGAGGCACCACGGGCATGGGCGCAGGAGCTCAACTGACCGTAACCGACATGCGCCGGGCTACCCGCCACCCCGTCGATCACAAGGTGATCGGCGAACATCGGCGTCTGGGCGACGTGCATCTGCATATCGTCAATCTTTCGGCGCATGGCTTCATGGCCGATGGCCAGCTTGAGCTCAGCCGCGGTGAACGTGTGGTGATCCGCCTGCCGGTGGTCGGCCGGATCGAAGCGCACCTGATCTGGGCGACTGCCGAGCGCGCCGGATTCCAGTTTGAACGGATCATTCGCCTGGATGACTTCATCCGCATGATCGACACGCTGCAACCCAACCCGCGCCTGCGCCGCTCGCGCTAAAGCAGCCGTTTATCACCGCGTAGCAAGTCCCGCCTTGGCAAGCGCCGGGCGGGGTGCCATTGCTGGCGAGTGAGCCAGCCGACCCATCCCCTGCAAGTCCGTGACTATCGCCTGATCTGGCTGACGCGGTTCATTTCCACCGCTGCCACCACATCGATGGTCGTGGTGATCGGCGCGCAGACCTATCAGATCGCCCGCGAAGTCCACCAGCTCAGCGAGGCGCGAGCCGCCTTCCTGCTGGGCGTGCTGGGGCTGGTGCAGTTCATCCCCTTTGCCCTGCTGACCCCGCTGGCCGGGGTCCTGGCCGACCGGATGGACCGGCGCTACGTTGGCGCGGTCTCCTGCACCATCGACCTGGTGATCGCGGTGGGTCTGGCCCTCGCCAATGCGATGAACGTGCTGACACTGCCGCTGCTTTTCACCATGGCCGCGCTGTACGGCGCAGCCCGCGTGTTCATGGGGCCGGCCATCAGCGCCATCGTACCCAATGTGGTCCCGGCCGAACTGCTGCCCAAGGCAGTCGCGACCAGTTCCATCGCCTGGCAGTCTGCCGCCGTGATCGGCCCGGCCCTGGCCGGGTTCCTACTCGCCCGCGACCACGCCCTGCCTTACTGGTTTTCGGCCGGCGCGCTGGTGCTGGCGATCATCTCCCTGCTGGCGATCCATCACCGCGCACCGCCAGCCGCCGCTCCGGCCCACCCGCTCAAACTGATGAGCGAGGGCGCGAAATTCGTCTGGCACGAACGCTTCCTGCTCGGTTGCGTCACGCTCGATCTGTTCGCCGTGCTGCTCGGCGGCGCCACCGCCATGCTCCCGGCCTTCGCCTATGACGTGCTCAAGGTGGGTGACGAAGGCCTCGGCCTGATGCGCGCCGCGCCGGCGCTCGGCGCTTCACTGGTCGCGCTGTACCTTGGTTTCCGGCCCATCGCCCGCAATGTCGGGGCCAAGATGCTGTGGGCAGTCGCGGTCTATGGCGCAGCCACGCTGGCGTTCGGCCTGTCGCACAATTTCCACCTCTCGCTGGCCATGCTCGCCGTGCTGGGCGCGGCCGATGCGGTGTCGGTGTTCATCCGCAACACCCTGGTCCAGCTCAACACCCCGGATGACAAGCGCGGCCGCGTTTCCTCGATCTCGGGCCTCGCGATTTCCGCCTCGAACGAGCTGGGTGAAATGCAGTCTGGCCTCGCCGCCGCGCTGCTCGGCCCGGTCGGCGCGGTTGCGCTGGGCGGCGCGGGCGCCGTGGTGGTGACGGCGATCTGGACCGTGTTATTCCCCGAACTCAAGCGCGCGAAGACCTTCGCGCCGCAGTACCGTCAGAAGGAAGATGTCTCATGAAGGCTGACAGCATCCTTGCCACCATCGGCAACACTCCGCACATCCGCCTGTCGCGGCTGTTCCCGGACCATGAAGTCTGGATCAAGGCCGAACGCGCCAATCCCGGCGGCTCGATCAAGGACCGCATCGGCCTCGCCATGATCGAAGCGGCCGAGGCTGACGGCAGCCTCAAGCCCGGCGGCGTGATCGTCGAGCCGACCAGCGGCAACACCGGGATCGGCCTCGCCATGGCGGCTGCGGTCAAGGGCTACAAGCTGGTGCTGGTCATGCCCGAATCGATGTCGATCGAGCGCCGCCGCCTGATGCTCGCCTATGGTGCGACCTTTGACCTGACCCCGCGCGAAAAGGGCATGAAGGGCGCGATCGAACGCGCGCACGAACTCGTCGCCGGCACCCCCGGTGCGTGGATGCCGCAGCAGTTCGAAAACCCGGCCAACATCGCCGTCCACATGAAGACCACCGCCCAGGAAATCCTGGCCGACTTTGCCGACACGCCCATCGACGTGCTGATCACCGGGGTTGGCACCGGCGGCCACCTGACCGGCTGCGCCGAAGCGCTCAAGGCCAAGTGGCCTGCGCTCAAGGCCTTCGCGGTCGAACCAACCCTTTCGCCGGTAATCTCGGGCGGTCAGCCTGCTCCGCACCCGATCCAGGGCATTGGCGCGGGCTTCATCCCGGCCAACCTGCACACCCAATCGATCGACGGTGCGATCCAGGTCGACCCGGCCGACGCCAAGGAAATGGCCCGTCTGTGCGCCACGAAGGAAGGCATGCTGGTTGGCATCAGCTCGGGCGCGACGCTGGCCGCGATCAAGCAGAAGCTGGCTGAGTTGCCGGCCGGCAGCCGCGTGCTGGGCTTCAACTACGACACGGGCGAGCGCTATTTGTCGGTGCCGGACTTCCTGCCGGAATGAGCACGCTCGAGCGGGTCGACTATAGCGATCGCGGCACAGCGCTGACCGGGTGGCTTGCCCGCCCGGCAGGCGCGCCGCGCGGAGCGGTGGTGGTGTTCCCGACCATCGCCAACGTGTTGCCCGCAATCGAACGGCGCGCCCAGCTGCTGGCCGACATGGGCTATGCCGCGATGATCGCCGATTTCTACGGCGAACCTGTGGCCAGCTTCGAAGCCTCGCGTCCCTTGGCCGAAGCGCTGCGCGGTGATGTCGATCACTACCGCGCCCGCCTGCACGCCGCCGTTGCCGCACTCCGCGCGCATCCGGCGGCGCAGGGCCTTGCCCTCGCCGCGATTGGCTTCTGCATGGGCGGCCAGGCCGTGCTGGAACTGGCGCGCAGCGGGGCCGACCTCACTGCTGTGGCCAGCTTCCACGGCCTGCTCGATACCCAGCGCCCGGCCGCCGCGGCAATCAAGCCGCGCATTCTGGTCTGCCACGGCGATGCCGACCCGATGGCCCCTCGCAGCCAGGTCATGGCCTTCTGGGAGGAAATGGACGCCGTGGGCGCCGACTGGCATTTCCACAGCTATGCCCGGGTCAAACACGGCTTCACCGACCCCGCCAGCGATGCGCGCGGCCTCCCTGCCATTGCCTACGACCAAAGCGCCGACCGCCAGAGCTGGGCCGCGCTGACCAGTTTCCTGAACGAGGTTTTCGCCTCCGCTTGACCTTGCGCAAATCCCCTCGCCTCCACCCGGCCTAAGCGCCGTGGTGGAGGTATTTCCATGCGCCGCACCATCCTGATTGTCGGAGCCGGTCCTGCCGGGCTCAGCCTGGCCCGTTCGCTCGCGGGTTCACCGCACCAGGTGGTGCTGATCGAGCCGCAGCCGCGCGAGGAGCTGGCAGCCCCGCCGCCTGACGGGCGCGAAATTGCGCTGACCTTGCGCTCCGAACGCATCCTAGAGCGTCTCGGCGCGTGGCAGCACGTCCCCGAAGCCGAAAAGTTCCCGCTGACCGAGGCGCGCGTGCGCAACGGCAAATCGCCCTTTGCGTTGTCCATCGGCTCGGGCCAGACCGGGGCGCTCGGCCACCTGGTTTCCAACCACCTGATCCGCGCCGCGCTGTTCAAGGCGGTGGACGGCCAGCCCAACGTCGAACTGCGCTGCGGGCGCAAGGTGGTTCAGGCGCGGACCAGTCCCGCCGGGGCGGAGGCTACGCTGGACGACGGCACTCGGCTCGCCGCCGACCTGCTGGTCGCGGCCGATACGCGCTTCTCGCAGACCCGCGAACAACTTGGGATCGGCGCCTCTGTCGAGCGGTTCGGGCACACCATGATGGTCGGCCGGATCCGTCACACCAAGGCGCACCGCGGCGTGGCAACCGAATGGTTTGACCATGGCCGGACCATCGCGCTGCTGCCGCTGGGCGAAGGGATTAGCTCGCTTGTGCTGACCCTGCCCGATGCGGAGGCGCAGCGGGTCTGTGCACTGCCGGACGCCGATCTAACGGCGCTCTACGCCAGATACCTGGGCGATGAATGGGGCGAGATTGCCCTCGAAACGCGTCCCACGCCCTACCCCTTGGCCATGACTTATGCCGAACGCTTCAGCGGCCCGCGCTGCGCGCTGGTTGGCGATGCGGCGGTGGGGATGCATCCGGTGACGGCGCACGGCTTCAACTTCGGACTGCTCAGCGCGTGGCGGCTGGCGCGGGTAATTGCCCAGGCGAGCGACCCGGGCGAACCATCGCGGCTGAAGCGTTATGCCATCCGGCACCGCGTGGCGACCATGCCGCTCTACCAGGCCACGCTGCACCTCGTCGGCCTGTTCACCGACGATCGCCGCCGCGCCCGCCCGATCCGGGCCGGGGTGCTGCGGCTGGGTGCATTGCCGCCGGTGCGCAAGGCGATGGGCCGGCTGCTGAGCGAGCCGGGAATGGCCTGACCCCCTCCCGCCAGCGGGAGGGGTAACCAGTCCGCTTACGCCGTCGCGAAGGCTTCCACCGGCAGCGCCATGACGGCTTCCGATCCGGTTTCGATCTTGCGGCGCAGTGCCCCGGCATCGGGGGTGAAACGTTCGCCATAGTAGCGCGCGGTGGTCAGCTTGGCCTCGTAGAACGCCTTGTCTTCCGCCCCGGCAGCCAGCGCTGCAACCGCGGCTTCACCCATCTTGAGCCACATCAGGCCCAGCGCGACCACGCCCATCATGTGCATGTAGTGGTGCGCACCGGCGCCAACGTTGTTGGGGTTGGTCATACCGTTGGCCATGAACCACATTGTCGCGGCCTTGAGTTCGCCATTGGCGCGTTCGACCCCGGCGGCCAGCACGGCCAGTTCCGGCTTGTCCTTGGCGGCGGCGCAGGCCGCATCGACTTCCGCGAAGAACGCCTGCACGGCGCGCCCGCCGTTCAGCGCCAGCTTGCGGCCCACAAGGTCCATCGCCTGGACGCCGTTGGCGCCTTCATAAATCTGGGCGATGCGCGCGTCGCGGACGAACTGGCTCATCCCCCATTCCTCGATATAGCCGTGGCCGCCGAACACCTGCTGCATGTTGACGCAGGTGTCGAAACCCTTGTCGGTCCCGTAGCCCTTCAGCACCGGGGTCAGCAGGCTGATCATGTCGTCCGCCGTCTGGCGTTCCTCCGGCGTCGCGGCCTTGTGGCTCAGGTCGACCAGCAGGCCGCCCCACAGGTAGAACGCGCGCATCGCCTCGGTGAAGGCCTTGGCGTCCATCAGCATGCGGCGCACGTCCGGGTGAACGAACAGCATGTCGGCCTTTTCCTGCGGCTCGGCCGCCCCGGTCAGGGCGCGGCCCTGGCGGCGTTCCTGCGCATACTTGACCGCGTTCTGATAGGCGACTTCGGCCTGGGCCAGACCCTGGATGCCGACGCCCAGGCGCGCCGCGTTCATCATGATGAACATCGCGGCCAGGCCCTTGTTCTCCTCACCCACGATCCAGCCCTTGGCCCCGTCGTAGTTCATCACGCAGGTGGCGTTGCCGTGGATGCCCATCTTGTGTTCGAGCGCGCCGCACGACACCGCGTTGCGATCCCCCAGCGAACCATCGTCATTCACCAGCACCTTGGGCACGATGAACAGCGAGATGCCCTTGCTGCTTTCCGGCGCGTCCGGAGTCTTGGCCAGGACAAGGTGGACAATGTTGTCGGTCAGG
The DNA here is from genome assembly GCF_041905565.1 of Novosphingobium sp. Taxonomy (GTDB): domain Bacteria; phylum Pseudomonadota; class Alphaproteobacteria; order Sphingomonadales; family Sphingomonadaceae; genus Novosphingobium. The sequence continues at coordinate 277,892 of NZ_JAYRKX010000002.1, forward strand.
TCGTGTTCACCGGCCGAAATGAAGATCTTGGTGCCGGTGATCGAGTAGCTGCCATCGGCCTGCGGCACGGCGCGGGTGCGGATCAGGCCCAGGTCGGTGCCGCAGTGCGGCTCGGTCAGGTTCATGGTGCCCAGCCATTCGTTGGTCACCATCTTGGGCAGGTACTTCGCCTGAAGTTCGGGCGATGCCTTGGCCAGGATCGCGCTGACCGCACCATTGGTCAGGCCCGGATACATCCCGAAGGCATGGTTGGCCGTGGCGACGAATTCCTCGACCACGAAGCCCAGCACGTGCGGCATCCCCTGCCCGCCGAATTCGGTCGGCGAGGACAGCGTCCCCCACCCGCTTTCACGGTACAGCTTGAAAGCTTCCTTGAACCCGCTGGGCGTGGTCACCGAACCGTCGGGGTTGCGCTTGCAGCCCTCCTTGTCACCCACCGGATTGAGCGGGGCGAGCACTTCGGCGGCGAACTTGCCGCATTCCTCGACGATGGTGTCGACCATGTCGGGGCCGGCGTTCTCGAATGTCGGCAGCGCAGCATATTGTTCCAGCTTGAGCACTTCGTTGAGAACGAAGCGGGTGTCGCGCGCGGGCGCCTTGTAGACGGGCATGATGTGATCCTCGGTTCGAAAAGTTCAGGCCACGAATGCGGCCGGGTCGCGGGTTTTGACGAGGCGAATGAACTCGTTCAGCTCGTTGATGGCGGCATCGATGTCGGCGCGCTGCTGTTGCAGGCGTTCCACCTTGTCCATGCAGCGCTGGACGGTCACCCGGCGCTGTTCGGCGCGGCCATCGCCCAAATCGTAGAGATCGATCATCTCCTTGATCTCGGTCAGGCTGAAACCGACGTTCTTGGCGCGCATGATCCAGGCGAGCCTGGCCCGGTCGCGCTTCGAATAGACCCGGGTCAGGCCGACGCGGGCCGGGGCGATCAGCCCTTCGTCCTCATAGAAGCGGAGCGCGCGCGCCGTGCAATCGAACTCCGCCGTCAGGTCGGAGATGGTGAACTGTTCGCGCTGCAGCGCGTCTGGACGATCGAGATGCGCGCCATCGTGCGACGCCGGAGTTCCGCCAAAGTGATCCATGCCGGCGTTAATAGCTTACCTTTACGTAAGCGTCAATCAGCGATCCGGTGCAGCCCCTCGCCGTCAAGCCGCCGGTAAAAGCAACTGACCGCCCCGGTGTGACAGGCTGGCCCCTCGGGCCGCACCAACAGCACCAGCGCATCCTGATCGCAATCCACCCGGATTTCCTGAACACGCAGGAAATGCCCCGAGGTTTCACCCTTCAGCCACAAGGCGCCGCGACTGCGCGACCAGAACGTTGCCAACCCGGTGTCGCGCGTGCGCTGCAAAGCCTCGGCATTCATGTAGGCGACCATCAGCACCTCGCGGCTATCCGCATCGCAGGCCACCGCGGTCACCAGACCATTGCCGTCAAACCTGGGCAGAAAGTCACTGCCCTGCTCTCTCTCGTGGGTGTCGCTACCAGCCATAGGCGCCCTTTGTTGCAGGATAACCACATGTGTCGACCAAAATCTGCCTGGATGCGGCTTCCCGCTTCCAATTCAGGCGCGATTCGCTGATTGAACACTTGCGGTTAAGCGCCGCCCACCAGTCCGCAAGGCCCTGGTTCAGGGACAGCCCGCAACGACCGGGCGACCGCATGAGGGATTGAACGAGGCGTTCAAGGGGGAACGCCGAACTGCTTCACGGCAGCGTTCTGAGAGTTTCGTCACGAGGACGCCCGGAGCTTCGGTTCCGGGCGTTTTCGTTAGTCTGGCCGCCTTCCGCTAAAGCGCCTCGTCGAGCACGCGGGCAAAGCAGGCGATCATCACGCTGGCCGCCCCCGCCCGTTTCAGCGCCGCCACGCAGGCATCCGAAGTCGCCCCGCTGGTCAACACGTCATCGACCAGCACGATCTTTGCCCCGTGCAAGGCCGCCTGCCGCCTGGGATTGGCCGCGATCGCCCCGGACAGTGCCCGGGCGCGCGCCTTGCGCCCCAATCCGCCCAGCGGCGGGGTGCGTTTGTGGCGGACCAGTCCATCGACCAGCAGCGTCGCGCCGCGCGCCTGCGCCACTTGGCGCGCAAGCAAGGCCGACTGGTTGTAGCCGCGCTGCCAGATCCGCCAGCGGTGCAGCGGCACCGGCACCACCAGCCAATCCGGGCCAACCTCGGCCGGCAGGCGCGCCACGATCAATCGCGCCAGCATCGGCGCCAGGGCGATGCGCTGGCCGTGCTTGAACGCCAGCACCAGCTTGCGCGATTCGGCGGTGTAGAGCGTACCGGCGGCGATCCCGTCGTGCCGGGGCGGATTGGCCAGGCACGGCGCACAGATCGCGCCGTCCGGCACGCCCAGGTCAAACGGACGCTGGCACTTTGCGCAGGCCGGAGCACCAGGAATGCGCAGCTCGCCCCAGCATTCGGGACAGAGCCCGCTCTGTTCGACCAGCGCCTCACCGCACAGCGGGCAGCGCGGCGGAAACACCAGGTCGACGATCGGGGCCAGGGCGGCGGGAACCTGCATCAGGCCCGCACTATCGCTTGCGCCCCGCCCCGGCGCAAGGCAGGGCGCGGGAATGAGCCAAGCCGCCGCTCCGCCGCAGATCTTCTCGCCCGCCCGCCGTCTGGCCGCGCGCCGCCGCGCGCTGCACCTGCAACGCGGCCCCGATGCCGCGCGCTATCTGATCGACGACATGGTCGAGGACGTGATCGAACGGCTGGGCTTCCTGCGCCACACGCCGCAGCAGGCGCTGGTGATCGGCGACTGGACCGGCACGCTCGCCCCGCAATTGCGCGCGATGGGTGCAGCGGTAACCGAAGCGGATCCGGCAGACGGATTTGCCGAGGAACTGCCCTATCCCACCAGCGGCTTTGACCTGATCGCCAGCCTGGGCACGCTCGACACGGTCAACGACCTGCCTGGCGCGCTGATCCACATTCGCAAGGCGCTGGCGCCGGGTGGGCTGGCCATCGTGTGCGTGCCGAGCGCTGGATCGCTGGCGGGTCTTCGCGCAGCGATGCTTGCGGCGGATGGCGACCGCCCTGCCCCGCGCATGCACCCGATGATCGACGTGCGCGCCGGGGCACAGCTGCTCCAGCGCGCGGGCTGGAGCAATCCGGTGGCGGACAGCCGCCACGTGGATGTGCGTTTTTCCACCCTGGCCCGGCTGGTCGAGGACCTGCGCGCGCAGGGCCTTGGCAACGTGCTGGCCCGCCCCGGTCCGCCGCTGACCCGCGCCGCACTGGCGCGGGCCGAGGCGGCGTTCGGGACACGCCGGGTCGAGCGGTTCGAGCTGCTGACGCTGAGCGGCTGGCGCGCCTAGCGCAGCGCCGCCTGCGCTGCCGCCAGACGGGCGATCGGCACGCGGAACGGCGAGGCACTGACATAGTCCAGCCCGACCTTTTCGCAGAACGCGATCGAGGCCGGATCGCCGCCGTGTTCGCCGCAGATCCCCAGCTTGATGTCCGGACGGGTCGTCCGGCCACGCTCTGCCGCAAGGCTGACCAGCTGGCCGACCCCATCGACATCCAGGCTGACGAACGGATCGCGCGCGAAGATGCCCTGTTCCACATAGGCGTTCAGGAACTTGGCCGAATCGTCGCGGCTCAGCCCCAGGGTGGTCTGCGTCAGGTCGTTGGTGCCGAAGCTGAAGAATTCGCCCACTTCGGCAATCTCGCCCGCCATCAGCGCGGCGCGCGGCAGCTCGATCATGGTGCCGACATGGTAGTGCAGCGTGCGGCCCTTTTCGGCGAACACGGCCTGCGCGGCGCGGTCGACCACGCCCTTGAGGATTTCCAGTTCCCGGCGGGTGGCAACCAGCGGGATCATCACTTCGGGCACCGGCGCTTCACCGCTGGCGGCGGCAACATCGCACGCCGCTTCGAAGATCGCGCGGGCCTGCATCTCGTAGATTTCCGGGAAAGTGATCCCCAGGCGGCAGCCGCGGTGGCCCAGCATCGGGTTGAACTCGTACAGTTCGCCCGCGCGGCGCTTCAGCGTGTCCACCCCGATCCCGATCATGTCCGACAGCTCGGCGAATTCGGCATCGCTGTGCGGCAGGAATTCATGCAGCGGCGGATCGAGCAGGCGGATGGTGACCGGCAGGCCGGCCATCACTGCGAAGATCGCGTGGAAATCGGCGCGCTGTTCGGGCAGCAGCTTGGCGAGCGCGGCGCGGCGGCCCGCCTCGTCCTCGGCCAGGATCATCTGGCGCACCGCGGCGATGCGCTTGTCGTCGAAGAACATGTGCTCGGTGCGGCACAGCCCGATGCCTTCCGCGCCAAACTGGCGCGCGGTGCGGCAGTCGGCCGGGGTTTCGGCATTGGTGCGCACCTTCATCCGGCGGTGCCGGTCGGCCCAGTCCATCAGCACGCCGAAATCGCCAACCAGCTCGGGCTCGATCGTGCGGACTTCGCCGGCCATGACATCACCGGTGGTGCCGTCCAGCGTGATGATATCGCCTTCCTTGAGCTCGCGGTTGCCGATCCGCAGGGTCCGGTTCGCCATGTCGATCGACAGGCCCGCCGCGCCAGACACGCAGGGGCGGCCCATGCCGCGCGCCACCACGGCGGCGTGGCTGGTCATCCCGCCGCGCGCGGTCAGGATGCCCTTGGCGGCGTGCATGCCGTGAATGTCTTCGGGGCTGGTTTCGACGCGGACCAAGATCACCGCCTCGCCGCGTTCGGCATGGCTTTGCGCGGTGTCGGCATCCAGCACGATCGCGCCGCTGGCCGCGCCGGGCGAAGCCGGCAGGCCCTTGGCCAGAATGTCGCGCGGGGCATCGGGATCGAGCGTGGGGTGCAGCAGCTGGTCCAGCGCCATCGGATCGACCCGCAGGATCGCGGTCTTTTCATCGATCAGCCCTTCGCCGACCATGTCGACCGCCATTTTGAGCGCGGCCTTGGCGGTGCGCTTGCCGGTGCGGGTCTGGAGCATCCACAGCTTACCGCGTTCCACCGTGAATTCGATGTCCTGCATTTCGCGGTAGTGCTGTTCCAGCAGCTCGAACACGGCGGCCAGCTCGGCGTAGGCTTCCGGCATCGCCTCTTCCATGCTCAGCGGCTTGGCCCCGGCACGTTCACGCGAATACTTCGTGAGATATTGCGGGGTGCGGATCCCCGCGACCACGTCCTCGCCCTGGGCGTTGATCAGCCATTCGCCGTAATAGGCCTTCTCGCCGGTCGCCGGATCGCGGGTGAAGGCAACGCCCGTGGCGCTGGTTTCGCCCATGTTGCCGAACACCATCGCCTGGACGTTGACCGCCGTGCCCCAATCGCCCGGAATGTCGTTCAGCCGGCGATAGACCTTCGCGCGGTCGGAATCCCAGCTGTCGAACACGGCGCGGATCGCGCCCCACAGCTGTTCCTGCGGGTCCTGCGGGAACGGACGGCCCAGCTTGTCCTGGACGATTCCTTCGTATTCCTTGACGATCTTCTGCCAGTCTTCCGCCTGCATTTCGACGTCGGCATAATAGCCCGCGTCTTCCTTGGCGATTTCCAGCGCGTCCTCGAACAGGTGATGGTCCAGCCCCAGCACGACGTCGGAATACATGTGGATGAAGCGGCGGTAGCTGTCCCAGGCGAAGCGCGCATCGCCGGACGAGGCGGCCAGCCCCTGCACCGTCTGGTCGTTAAGCCCAAGGTTGAGGACCGTGTCCATCATCCCCGGCATCGACACCCGCGCGCCCGAGCGGACCGAGACCAGCAGCGGATCGGCCGGATCGCCGAACTGCTTGCCGACCGAACGTTCGATATGGGCCAGCGCTTCGGCCACTTCGGCCTTGAGGCTGTCCGAAAAGTCGCCGCCTTCAGCCAGGTAGCGCACGCATTCTTCGGTGGTGATGGTGAAGCCCGGCGGCACCGGCAGGCCGATCCCGGCCATTTCCGCAAGGTTCGCGCCCTTGCCGCCCACCACCGTCTTGTCCTTCGCCCGCGGGTCCGCATGGGTTACGCCGCCGCCGAATGTGAATACGTATGAAGTCATGGAAAACCGCCATTTCCAGAAACCGGCGAATCGCTGCCGGTGTCCTTTCGCCCCTAACGATGGCAGGCGGTGAAGTCAGCCAAATTGTGCATCGCAGCACGCAGGGCGACTTGTTTCAGGGGCAACACAGCGCAGCCCCCGGAGCAAATCCGGGGGACCAGCGCCGTGCCCTGCCGTAAGGTCAGCCTTCGATGCGCGAGAAGTCGGCCACCTGGTGAACCGCGCTGCGCAGCCGTTCCAGCAGACCAAGCCGTGCGGCGCGCTTGACCGGATCGGCATCGTTGACCGTGACGGCTTCGAAGAACGCGTCAATCGGCGCGCGCAGCGTGGCCAGCGCGGCCATCGCGGCGGTGAAGTCCTCCGCCTCGACCGCCGCCGCCGCACGCGGGGCGGCGGCATCGAGCGCGGCGATCAGCGCGGCTTCCGCCGGTTCGGGCGCGGTGTTGGTCGCACCGGGCTCGAACTCTTCCTTCTTGAGGATGTTCGCGGCGCGCTTGTAACCAGCCAGCAGGTTCGCCCCGTCCTCGGTGCCAATGAACGCCTGAAGTGCATGGACCCGCGCGAGCAGCCGCACCAGATCATCCTCGCCGCCGAGCGCGAACACGGCGTCGATCAGGTCGTGGCGAACGCCCGCTTCGCGCTGCTGGACTTTGAGGCGGTCAGCAAAGAAGGACAGCACGTCGCCCTCGCCAATACCCAGGCGCAGGGCATTACTCGTAACCAGCTGGATGATACCCAGCGCGGCGCGGCGCAGCGCGAAGGGATCCTTCGATCCGGTCGGCTTTTCATCAATGCCGAAGAAGCTGCGGATCGTATCCAGCTTGTCCGCCAGCGCCACGGCGACCGTCACCGACGCAGTCGGGACATCATCGCCTTGCCCGACCGGCTTGTAGTGATCGCGGATCGCATCGGCCACGGCATCGCTCAGCCCTTCGGCGCGGGCGTAGTAGCCGCCCATCAGGCCCTGCAGTTCGGGGAATTCGCCAACCATTTCGGTGACGAGATCGGCCTTGCACAGCTCTGCCGCCTGCCGCGCCAGCGCGGGATCGCAGTTCGGGACAATGCCTTCGCTCGCCAGCCATTCGGCCAGCTTCGCCATGCGCTGCACCTTGTCGGCGACGGTGCCGAGCTTTTCGTGGAAGGTGATCCGCTCCAGCTTCTTCGCCTGTTCGGACAGCGGCACCTTGCGGTCCTGTTCCCAGAAGAACCGAGCGTCGGAAAGGCGCGCAGCGAGGACCTTGCGGTTGCCGGCGACAATCGCCGCGCCGCCATCGCTGGCAACGATGTTGGCGGTGCAGACGAAGGCATTCGCCAGCTTGCCGCCCGCTTCGCAGACGAAATACTTCTGGTTGGTCCGCGCGGTCAGCTGGATCACTTCGGGCGGGACATCGAGGTACGCCTCGTCGAACCGGCCGAGCAGCGGCACCGGCCATTCGGTCAGGCCTGCATTCTCGATCACCAGCCCCTCGTCCTCGACCAGGGTCAGCCCTTCGGCTTCGGCAGCAGCCTTGGCCTTGGCGCGGATCAGGTCCTGGCGTTCGGCATGATCGACGATGACATGGGCGAGACGCAGCTTTTCGGCATAGTCATGCGCGCCGCCGATGGTCAGTTCGCCCGGCGCGTGGAAGCGGTGGCCGCGCGTGGCATAGCCCGAGCGGATTCCGCCCACTTCGCATTCGACCAGGTCTTCGCCCAGGATCGCGACGATGCCCGAAAGCGGGCGGACCCAGCGCAGGCTTTCGGTGCTGAGCGAGGCTGCGCCCCAGCGCTGCGACTTGGGCCAGGGGAAGGCGCGGACGATCGCCGGGATCGCCTCGGCCAGCACGTCGCGGGTGGCGCGGCCGGGCTTTTCGGTGATCGCGAACAGCACGCCGTCACGCTCGGTCAGCTGATCGGCGGTCAGGCCGTTCTTGCGCAGGAACCCTTCGAGCGCCTGCGGCGGCGCGCCGACGCGCGGGCCCTTCACTTCTTCCGACACCGCCTCGGTCGCGGCGGGTAGGCCGCGCGCGATCAGCGCCAGGCGGCGCGGGGTGGACCAGACCGTGACTTCGCCCAGTGCCAGGCCGGCATCAGCCATCGCCTTGCGGAACAGCTTTTCCAGGTCGGCGCGCGCACCGGCCTGCATCCGCGCGGGAATTTCTTCAGAGCGCAGTTCGAGAAGGAAATCGCTCACAGGCTCCACTCCGGATACTTTGCGGCCCATTCGTCCTTGTTCTTTTCGATCCAGGCCTGGCAGCTGCCCTTGGCCAGATCGCGGACGCGGCCGATGTAGCTGGCGCGTTCCTGCACGGAAATCACGCCGCGAGCCTGCAGCAGGTTGAACAGGTGGCTCGCCTCGATCGCCTGGTCATAGGCTGCCAGCGGCACCTGCGCGTCGATGCAGCGCATGCATTCTGCTTCGGCCTTGGCGAAGCCATCGAACAGGCTGGCGGTATCGGCCACTTCGAAGTTGTACTTCGAATGCTCCTGCTCGTTCTTCAGGAACACGTCGCCATAGGTCACGCCATGGTTGTTGAAGGCCAGGTCATAGACCCGGTCCTTGCCCTGGATGTACATCGCCAGGCGTTCGAGGCCATAGGTGATCTCGCCCGCGACCGGCTTGCAATCGAACCCGCCGACCTGCTGGAAATAGGTGAACTGGGTCACTTCCATCCCGTCGCACCACACTTCCCAGCCCAGGCCCCAGGCGCCCAGCGTGGGGCTTTCCCAGTCATCCTCGACAAAGCGGATGTCGTGCGCCAGCGGATCGACCCCAATCGCCGCGAGCGACTGCAGGTAAAGTTCCTGCAGATTGTCCGGATTGGGCTTCAGGATCACCTGGTATTGGTAATAGTGCTGCAGCCGGTTGGGGTTTTCGCCATAACGCCCGTCGGTCGGCCGGCGGCTCGGCTGGACATAGGCGGCCTTCCACGGTTCCGGACCCAGCGCGCGCAGGGTGGTGGCCGGGTGGAATGTGCCCGCCCCCATGCGCATGTCGTAGGGTTGCAGGATCAGGCAGCCCTGCGTGCTCCAGAAGGCATGGAGCCGCAGGATCATGTCCTGAAAGGACAGGGGCGTGGCAGTTTCGCTCATGGTCCGGGCCTTTGGCGCAGGCCGGGAGGGCGGTCAATATCCGCTTTCATTCATCGACGCGCAGGGCGGTTGAGCTATAGGAGTCGCATGACCGCACTGCTTCGCACGATTGCCGCGCCGCTGGCGCTTGCCCTGACCTTGCTGGCCGGGCCGGGAGCGGCGCAGCAAGCACTGCCCGCGCCGCAGTCGGTGCAGGTCCAGCCCGATGCCGGCCCGGCCCGCCCCGCGCTGTGGAAGGTCGCGGACGAGGACACCACGATCTACCTGTTCGGCACGATCCACCTGCTGCCCCGCGGGATCGACTGGTTTGATGGCACGATTGCCAGCGCCTTTGCCCAATCGCGCGAGCTGGTGACTGAGATTCCCGAGGTGTCGCCCGATGCGCAGCAAGCCGTGGTGCTGCGCCGCGCCATGCTGCCCAAGGGGCAAAAGCTGCGCGCCCTGCTGACCGCGCCGGAACGCGCGAAGTTCGATGCGACGATGCAGCAGTTCGGCCTGCCGGTGACCGCTTTCGACAAGTTCAAGCCGTGGTATGCCGCCGTCGTGCTGGCGACCCTGCCCCTGCAGCAAAAGGGATACGACCTCGACAGCGGGGTCGAAGCGCAGCTGGCGGAGCGGAGCAAGCAGCAGGGCGCGCCGCGCAGCGGGCTGGAAACGCTGGACTATCAGTTGTCGCTGTTCGACGGTTTCCCGCGCAAGGTCCAGAAGGCCTACCTGATGGAAGTGATCGCCGCCCTGCCGGACCTCGACGAGGACGTGGGCGAGATGGTCGGCGCCTGGCAGCGCGGCGATGCGGCCAAGCTGGCCGAACTGATGAACGCCGAGGAAGACGACCCGGCGATGATCCAGGCCCTGCTGACCAACCGCAACAAGGCCTGGGCGCGCTGGATCAAGGCGCGGCTTGACCGGCCCGGCACGGTGTTCGTCGCGGTTGGCGCAGGCCACCTTGGCGGCAAGGACAGCGTGCAGGACCAATTGGCTGCGGCAGGAGTACAGACGGCCCGTGTCCAGTAGCCTGCGCAAAGTCCTGATCGGCGCGGTGCTGGTGCTGCTGGCGGCCTGCCAGCGGCCCGAGCCGGTGCACCCCGCCTTGTGGCAGGTCGATGGCCCCGGCGGGCAGCGCGCCTGGTTGTTCGGGACGATCCACGCCCTGCCGCGCCCGGTCGACTGGCGCTCACCCCGGATCGACGCAGCGCTGGGTCAGGCCGACCGGATCGTGCTGGAAGTGGCGAGCATCGACGATGATCAGGCGACCGCACAGGTCTTTGCCCGGCTAGCCGCCGCCCCCCAGGCCGCACCGCTGCGCGACCGGGTGCCACCAAAAGCCCGCGCCGACTATGCCCGCTATGTCGAGAAATATGGCGCCAGGGAGGACGACCTGCGCGGTCAGGACACCTGGGCCGCAGCACTGGTGCTGGCGCAGCTGGCGCAGGCCGATCTTGGCAGCGACAGCGCCAACGGCGTGGACCGCGCAGTCAAGGCCGCCGCAGAAGGCCGGCCGGTGGAGGAATTCGAAGGCGCGGATGCCCAATTGCGCATCTTTGACGCCCTGCCCGAGACGGAACAGCGCGACCTGCTGGCCATGGTGGTGCAGCAGGGCAGCGATCCGCGCGCGGAAGCCCAGCGCCTTGAACAAGCATGGGCCAAAGGCGATGTTGCCGCACTGACCCGCGAAACGCAGGGCGGCCTGTTGGCCGATCCAGAACTGCGCGCCGCGCTGCTGGTCGGGCGCAATCGGGCCTGGACCGCCCGGCTCGAAACGATGTTGCGGCAGGGGCAGCGCCCCTTCGTGGCGGTGGGCGCGGCACATCTTGCCGGGCCAGACGGGTTGCCCGCGATGCTGGCCGCGCGGGGCTACCGCGTCTCGCGGGTGCAATAAAGTTGCATTTCCGCGCCGTTGCCGCTAACGGCCCGCGCTTCCGCTTCATGGTCATCCCTGGAGGCGTGGCGCGGAAGATGACTGAAACATTCGTTATTCGAAAGGCAATGCTATGAGCGATACGCTGCACCTGCCGGCCGAGACGCGCGATCGGGCAGGCAAGGGAGCCTCCCGTGCCCTGCGTCGCGATGGCCGCGTCCCCGCCGTTATTTATGGTGGCAATGAAGAGCCCCTCGCCATCCACGTCGAGGAAAAGCTGCTGCGCAAGCAGCTTGGCACCGGCCACTTCCTGAACTCGATCGTCGAGATCGAAGTTGGCGGCAAGACCGTGCGCACGCTCCCCAAGGACGTCGCCTTCCACCCCGTCACCGATCGCCCGCTCCACGCGGACTTCCTGCGCCTGTCGGCCAACGCGACCGTGCACGTCGAAGTGCCGGTGGTGTTCGTCAACGAAGCTGCCTCGCCGGGCCTGAAGCGCGGCGGTGTGCTCAACATCGTGCGTCACGAGCTGGAACTGGTCTGCGAAGCGGACAAGATCCCCGATGACATCCAGATCGACGTCACCGGCCTCGAAGTCGGCGCCTCGATCCACATCAGCCACGTCAAGCTGCCGGCTGGCGCGAAGAGCGCGATTACCGATCGCGACTTCACCATCGCCACCATCGTTGCCCCCTCGGGCCTGCGCAGCGAAGAAGGCGACAACAGCAAGACCGAAGCGTAAGCTTTGGCTGGTTGACCGGGGCAGCCCTGCTGTCCCATCACAGGCCGGGCCGCAGCGATGCGGCCCGGCTTTGTCTTGGAGGGTAGTGCGTGCAGCTCTGGGTCGGCCTTGGCAATCCGGGTCCACAATATGCGATGCACCGGCACAACGTCGGCTTCATGGTGCTCGACACCCTGGCCGAGGTCTACAATTTCGGCCCGGTCCAGAAGAAGTTCCAGGGCTGGTTGCAGGAAGGCCGGATCGGCGGCGACAAGGTCCTGCTGCTCAAGCCCGCGACCTACATGAACGAAAGCGGCCGCGCCGTGGGCGAAGCGCTGCGCTTCTACAAGCTGGGCACCGACGCGCTGACCGTGTTTCACGACGAACTGGACCTCGCCCCGTTCAAGGTCAAGGTAAAGCGCGGCGGCGGCACCGCCGGGCACAACGGACTGCGTTCGATCGACCAGCACCTTGGCCCCGATTTCCGCCGGGTGCGGCTCGGCATCGGCCATCCCGGCCACAAGGACCGGGTAACCGGTCACGTGCTGGGCAATTTCGCCAAGTCGGAAATGGACCCGCTGGCCGACATGCTGGGCGCGATCAGTGCCGAAGCGGATTGGCTGGCCAAGGACGACGACGCCCGCTTCATGAGCGACGTGGCGCTGCGCCAGCAGGACTAGCGCGCAGGCGGCATCGCCTGCCGCAGCAGCGCCAATTCGGTATCTCCCGGCATGTCCCGATCAAGCCGGTCGAGTAGCGGGGCCAGTTCAACCCAGCGCTGCAGCCGTGCCAGTGCATGTGCCCGGCCCGCCAGCGCAGCGAGGTTATCGGGGTGCCGGGCCAGCGCCCGGTCAAAATAGCCGAGCGCCAGCTCGACCTGCCCCCGGGCGAGCGCAATCTCTCCGCCCATCTGCAACGGCATGAGCGCCGAGCCATCCGCGCGTTCGGCGCGCTGCTGCCATTGCCCGGCCCGGTCAAGGTGCCCGCGGATCAGTTCCAGCTGGGCATAGTCAGCATAGACAGCTGCGTTGCCGCCCGCCTTCACCGCCAGGTCAAGCTGACGCGCCGCGCCGGGCAGGTCCTGCAGTTGCAGCAAGGCCGTTGCCTTCAGCCGTTCAGCCTCGACCGAACGATCGTCCCTCAGCATGGTCAGAACCCGCCGCGAATCGCGCTGCATCAGCGCGGCATTGGCGGCCTGGTAGTCTGGCGCCACCGGCTCTGCCCGGCAACCGGCAAGGGCGATCAGCAGCAAGGGCAGGATCCAGCGCATGCCCCAGGCTATTCCATCGCAGCCTGCCTGGCGAGAGCCATGTGGCGCTACAGGCTTCTGAATTAACCGTATTTTCTGTCGGGCTGCTTTACAACCAACCACACTGTCCAGGCCCGTTAACCACTATCACGCCCGGAAACGCACATCTGGCACGGCTATTGCGTTGAAAAGCGTCAACCTTGTTATTCGCAAAGGGGGTAAACACCATGAAGCGCACTCTGATCCTGCTCACCGCCCTCGCCGGTGCCACCGCTGTCTCGGCTCCGGCTTCGGCTCAGCTGTTCCACACGCACTATTGCCACTGCGGCCACTCGCAGGGCGGCTCAAAGTGCGGCAGCACCACCACCTCGGGCGGTACCACCACCACTTCGGGCGGTACCACGACCACTTCGGGCGGCACCACTACCACTTCGGGCGGCACCACGACGACAACTTCGGGTGGCACCACCACAACCTCGGGCGGCACCACCACAACCTCGGGCGGCACTTCGGTTCCCGAACCGGGCATGCTCGGCCTGCTGGGCATGGGCCTGATCGGCCTGGGCATCGCCCGCAGCCGCCGCCGCCGCGCCTGATAGCGCCAGTCTTTCCGGTCCCGAAAGATTGAAAGGCCGTCGCCGGGTCAACCGGCGGCGGCCTTTGCCTTGGCCAGCTGGGCGCGGTACTGCGGGTTGTCCGGCCGCGCATCGGCCGCCGCCTGCAAGTGCTGCCGCGCCGCCGCCAGATCCAGCCCGGCGCGCAGGCGCACCACTCCGGCGGCATAGCGCAGTTCCGGGTTCTGCGGATCGAGCGCCAGCGCCTTGTCCGCGCTGGCCAGGGCCAGGGTGGGCTGGCCCGCCTGGCTGGCCGCCATCGCCAGGCGGCGCAGCAGTTCGGCATCGGCGCCGCTGTCTGCTGCAAGCTGCTGGTAAAGCTGCAGCGCCTTCGCACTGTCACCACGCGCATCGGCGGCAATCGCGCCCTGCAAAACCGCCTGCTGCTGCCTGAATGCGGGCGATTGCACCCGCGCCTGCAATGCGCCGGCCTCCTCCGCGCCCGCCGCCTGCCCGGCCTTGACCGCCAGTTCGATCTCGCGCAGCTGGACGAACAGCCCTTGCGCCAGTGGGCGCAGCGTTTCCCAGGCCGATACCGCATCGCCGGTGGCCAGTTGGCTCTCGCCCAGCATCATCCGGGCATAGCGGTTCTGCGGCTGGACCAGCAGCGCCTGGGCAAACTGGGCGCGCGCCTGCTCGGGATGGCCCAGGCGCAGCAGCGCTTCGGCATAGGTCATGCCCTCGCCCGAGGCCGGATCAAGCTCGTCCTCACGCCGTTGCAGCATGTCGCGGATCTTTTCCCACTTGCCCTGCTGCGAATAGACCGAGAGCAAGGCTTGCTGCACGCCCGCATCGCCGGGGGCAATCGCCGCCGCGCCCTCGGCCAGCCTCGCTGCTTCGGGCACCTTGCCGGCCATGTCGAGCAGGTTGGCATGGGCCAGCAGCGGCTCGAACCGGAAGGGAAAGAGCTGCGCGGCGCGGGCGTAATACTTTTCCGCCAGGTCCTGCCGGGCATAGGCCTCGGACAGCGCCCCGCCCAGCATCAGCACTTCCAGCGCCTCGGCCCGGCTGCGCCGCAAGGCTTCGAACTGGGAGCTCGCCGTGGCCAGATCGCCGGACTGGATCAGGTAGCGGGTGTAATCGCAGGCCAGGCGAAAGTTCGATCCCGCCCGGTTGCCCGCCAGGAAGGCCGCCTGCGCCGCCGCGCTGTCCTCGAGCGCCAGATGTGCTGCCGCGCGGATCCGCCAGGCGTCCACCGCGCCATCGTTGCCCAGCAGTTCCAGCGCCTTGTCGGGCTTGCCCCGCAGCAGTGCGGCCTCGGCCTCGATCCGGGCGAGTTCAGGTCCTGACAGGCCGATGGCGCGCAGCCGCTCGGCCCCGCCCTGCGCGCCGTCGCCATCGCCCAGCAGCAATTGCGTCTGGACCAGCAGGAGCAGCATCTCGCGGTTGCGCGGATCGGCCTTGAGCGCCTGGCCCAGCTCGGTCCGCGCGGTCTGGTAGTCGGACTTCCCAAAAGCCTCGAGGGCCAGCGCGAAATGCTCCTCCGGGCTGGTCCCGCAGGCGGCCAGCAACACGGCGCCGGCAAGCGGCAAGGCAAGACGGACAAGGCGCTTCATCGCCCGCCTGCTTAGCGCCAAGGGCTGAAATTTCGGTGAAAGCGCCGCGCAACTGGCCAAACACCCCCGCCCCCGCTATGGGCCGCCGCAAAGCTTATTACCGGAGTGACACATGGGTTTCCGTTGCGGGATCGTTGGCCTGCCCAACGTCGGCAAATCGACGCTGTTCAATGCGCTGACCGAGACGCAGGCGGCGCAGGCTGCCAACTATCCGTTCTGCACGATCGAGCCGAACGTCGGCAACGTCGGCGTGCCCGATCCGCGCCTCGATCAGCTGGCCGCGATTGCCGGCAGCCAGAAGATCATCCCGACCCAGCTGGGCTTTGTCGACATTGCCGGGCTGGTGCGCGGCGCCAGCAAGGGCGAAGGGCTGGGCAACCAGTTCCTCGGCAACATCCGCGAGGTTGATGCCATCGTCCACGTGCTGCGCTGTTTCGAGAACGACGACATCCAGCACGTCGACAACAAAGTCGATCCGGTATCCGACGCTGAAACGGTCGAGACCGAGCTGATGCTGTCGGACCTGGAAAGCCTGGAAAAGCGCGTCCCCGCCGCCCAGAAGAAGGCGGCGCAGGGCGACAAGGACGCCAAGCTGCTGGTCTCGGTGCTCCAGCCCGCGCTCGACCTGCTGCGCGACGGCAAGCCCGCCCGTCTTGCCCGGCCAGGCGACGAAGAGGAATTGCGCGTCTTCAATCAGGCCCAGCTGCTTACCGCGAAACCGGTGCTCTACGTCTGCAACGTCGATGAAGACAGCGCAGCCAAGGGCAATGCATTTTCCGAACAGGTCTTCGCCAAGGCCAAGGCCGAAGGCGCCGAGGCGGTGATCGTTTCCGCCGCGATCGAAAGCGAGCTGGTCGGAATGGACGCCGAAGACCGGATCGTCTTCCTGGAAGAGATGGGCCTGCACGAAACCGGCCTCGCCCGCGTGATCCGCGCGGGGTACGAGCTGCTGCACCTCATCACCTTCTTCACGGTCGGACCCAAGGAAGCCCGCGCCTGGACCGTGCACAAGGGCGCCAAGGCCCCCGAAGCCGCCGGCGAAATCCATTCGGACATGCAGCGCGGCTTCATCCGCGCCGAAACCATTGCCTTTGACGATTACGTCACGCTGGGCGGGGAAACGGCGTGCAAGGATGCCGGCAAGCTGCGCCAGGAAGGCAAGGAATACGTGGTGCACGACGGCGACGTGATGCACTTCAAATTCAACGTCTGAGCGCCTAGATAGCGCGGATGCTGCGCCGCCTGCTCCTAGTTTTGCTGATTGCCTGCCTGGCCGTGCCGGCGGCGGCGATGCCGCTGCTGCACCCGGAAGGTCCGGAGCAGCGCGTCGCGGCGCCGTCATGCCACGAAGCGCCGGTGCACCAGCAGCACCAGCCAGCCAAGCAGATGGCCAAGAGCCACGATTGCATCGGCTGCGCGGCCAGTTGGCCGGTGCTGCCCGCCACGGCGGCGCGCGCCGAACTGCGCGGCGAGCTGCCCCGCCCCGCGCTGGCCCGCGTGCTGGGCGATTCCGGCGCCCTGCCCGAAGTGCCCCCGCCCCGCGCCTGATTGCCTTCGCCCGCGTCGTAACTCGACGCGCCAGCTGAACCGCAATCAGGACAAGATCATGAAGACAAAGTTTTTTCCGGCGCTGTGCGGCGCCGCGTTGACGGCCGTTCCGGCCATGGCCCAGGACCATTCCGGGCACGACATGACCCACATGGACCACGGCGCCATGGACCATTCCGGCCACGATATGGCCCAGTCCGAGCAGCCCGCCGAAGGATCGGGCACCGCGCGCCTGCCCGCGAACGAAGGCGGGATGCACGGCCTGCACCTGGCAAAGGGCGACTGGATGGTCATGGCCCACGGCTATGTCTCGGGCCAATATACCGACCACGGCGGGCCGCGCGGCGATGACAAGGCCTATGCCACCTCGATGGCCATGCTCAGCGCCCAGCGCGATACCGGCTGGGGGCGGATCCAGCTGAAGTCGATGCTCAGCCTCGAACCGACGATGGACGCGGCGGGCTATCCCAACCTGTTCGCGACCGGCGAGACGGCGGGCGGCCTACCCTTGGTCGACCGCCAGCACCCGCACGACCTGTTCATGGAACTGGCGGCGCGGATCGACATCGATGCGGGACCGGGCAAGCTGTTGCTCTATGGCGGCCCGGTCGGCGAACCGGCGCTGGGGCCCAGTGCCTTCATGCACCGGGGCTCAGCCGCCTATAATCCCGAACCGCCGATCACCCACCACTGGTTCGATTCGACTCACATCACCTACGGCGTGGTCACGGCGGGCTATGCCACCCGGACCTGGCAGCTGGAGGCGAGCGCGTTTCGCGGGGCCGAACCGGACGAGCGGCGCTGGAACATCGAGACGCCCAAGCTCGACAGCTGGTCGGTCCGCGCCACGCTGACCCCCAGCCCGAGCTGGGCCCTGCAGGCCAGTTACGGCGAGATCAAGCAGCCCGAAGCGACCCACCCCGGCGAGGACGAGCATCGCTTCACCGCCTCGGCGCACTATGCCGATGGCCGGGGCCTGACCGCGATGGCCGCCTACAGCGCGAAAAAGCGCGTGCCGGGCGACACGCTCAGCGCCTGGCTGGGCGAAGTGAACTGGAACATGGACAAGGCCAATTCGGTGTTCGCCCGGGTCGAGAACGTCAACAACGACGAATTGTTCCCCGATCACCACGATCCGCTGCACGACGTGGCCTTCCGCGTCACCAAGTTCCAGCTTGGCTATGCCCGGCGCATTCCCATCGGGCCGTTCGAACTGGCGCTGGGCGCCAGCGGCAATGCCTATGCCAAGCCGGCGGCGCTTGACGCGGCCTATGGCAAGTCGCCAATGGGTTATACGCTGTTTGCAAAGCTGGCATTGGGGCACTGAGGAATGAGCGAAGGGCTGGTCTATTTCGAGGATCTGGAAGTCGGGCTGGCCGCCAGTTTCGGGCGCTACGAGGTAACGCGCGAGGAAGTTCTCGCCTTTGCCGCCAGCTATGACCCCCAGCCCTTCCACCTCTCTGACGAAGCCGCCGCGCAGACCCATTTCGGGCGGATTTCCGCCAGCGGCTGGCACACCTGCGCCATGACCATGCGGATGCTGGTGGACAACATCACCGAACGCAAGCAGGCCGGCCTCGGCTCGCCGGGGCTCGACGAATTGCGCTGGCACCGTCCGGTCTATCCCGGCGACGTGCTGCGGGTGGAATCCGAGCTGCTCAGCAAGAAGCAAAGCCAGTCGCGCCCCGAAATGGGCAGCTTCCAGTCCGCCGTCCGCGTCTACAACCAGGACAACGTGATGGTGATGAGCATGAAGTCGATCGGCCTGATCCGGGTGCGCGGGGACTAGGCGCTACTTCCGCCCGAACAGCTTTTCGATGTCGGCGTGGGCCAGCTTGACCCAGGTCGGGCGGCCGTGGTTGCACTGACCCGAGCGCGGGGTCACTTCCATTTCGCGCAGCAAGGCGTTCATTTCCGCGACGGACAGGATGCGGCCGGCGCGGACCGAGCCGTGGCAGGCCATGGTGGCCAGCACGTGGTCGAGCCGTTCGCCCAGCAGCAGCGCGTCGCCGTTGCGAGCCAGGTCATCGGCAATGTCGCGAACCAGCGCCTGGACATCGCCCTTGCCCAGCACCGATGGCACGGCGCGGACCAGCAACGCGGTCGGGCCGAAGCGTTCCAGCGCCAGGCCAAATTCGGCCAGCTTGGCCGCGGCGCCTTCCACCCGGTCGGCATCCGGCTCGTCCAGTTCGACCACTTCGGGCAGCAGCAGGGCCTGGCTGGCCGCGACGGTGCCTTGCGCACCCGCCGCCTTGAGCCGTTCGAGCACAAGCCGTTCGTGCGCGGCGTGCTGGTCAACCAGGACCAGTCCGTCCTCGGCCTCGGCGACGATATAGGTTCCGCCAACCTGCCCGCGCGCCACGCCCAGCGGGTGCTGCGCGGCGGGGGCCGGTTCATCCTGCGCCACCTCGGCCCGGGCCGCGGGCGGAGGCATGACCGCCTGCTCTTGCCCGCGCCACACCTGCCCGGCATCACGCAGGCTATTGGAATTGGGCGCATATTCGCGCGCAAACAGCGATGACAGGGCGGGCGCCGGCTCAGGCATCCGGGTGATCGGTTCGGCCTGCCAATTGGCCATGGCGGGGGCCGTCGGCGCCTGCGCGCTGCGCTGCCCGGCGCTGTCGAGCGCATGGCGCAGGCCCGAGACGATGAAGCCGCGCACGAAGGCCGGATCGCGAAACCGCACTTCGGTCTTGGCGGGGTGGACGTTGACGTCCACTTCCTCGGGCGGGATGTCGAGGAACAGGGCCAGCACCGCGTGGCGATCGCGCGCCAGCATGTCGGCATAGGCGCCGCGCACCGCCCCGACCAGCAGCCGGTCCTTCACCGGGCGGCCGTTGACGAACAGGTACTGGTGATCGGCCACGCCGCGATTGAAGGTGGGCAGGCCGGCCACCCCGGTCAGCCGCGCGGGGCCGCGTTCCAGTTCGATCACCACGCCGTCTTCCGCCAGCTCACGCGCGACCAGCTGGGCCACGCGGCTGGCCAGCGCTTCGTCCGGCTGAACGGCCAGCACCCGGCGGCCATCGTGTTCCAGCACGAAGCCCACTTCAGGCCGGGCCATGGCGAGCCGCCGCACCACGTCGAGGCAGGCGGCATATTCGCTGCGCGCGCTGCGCAGGAACTTGCGCCGGGCGGGCACCTTGCCGAACAGGTCTTCCACCCGGATGCGGGTTCCCGGCGGCAGGGCGGCTGGCCCTTCGGCCACTACCGTGCCGTGATCAACGACCCGCCGCCAGCCTTCCGCCGCGCCGCGCACCCGGCTTTCCACGGTCAGCCGCGCGACGCTGGCGATCGAGGGCAGTGCTTCGCCCCGGAAACCCAGCGTGGCGACCAGTTCGATATGATCATCCGGCAGCTTGGACGTGGCGTGGCGTTCCAGCGCCAGAGCCATGTCGGCGGCAGTCATGCCGCAACCGTCGTCGGTCACCTCGATCCCGTCGAGCCCGCCGCTGGTAAGCCTGACCGCAACCTGCCGTGCACCGGCATCGAGCGCGTTTTCCACCAGTTCCTTGAGCGCCGAGGCAGGCCGTTCGACCACCTCACCAGCGGCGATGCGGTTGACCAGGTTCTCGGGCAGGCGGCGGATCGTGGGCACGGATTTGTCCTAGCGACGAGGCGGGAGAAATTCGAGATCAGGCGCGGCGAAATGCCCCGGAATTCGCACTATTTTTTGGCCTTTAGAAACGCCTTGCGCTAATGGGTCGCCTCCCATGGTCAACACCCGGCTTGCGGGCGCGGTAAATTGCGCGCTAAAAGGCTGAAAATCATACGGAATTTTCAATGGCTTCGTTCCTGTCGCGATTCTTCAAATTCGGCTCCCAGAACATGGCGATCGACCTGGGGACAGCCAACACGCTGGTCTATGTTCAGGACCGCGGAATCGTGCTCAACGAGCCCTCCGTCGTGGCGATCGAAACGATCAACGGGGTGAAGCGCGTCAAGGCCGTGGGCGACGACGCGAAGATGATGATGGGCAAGACCCCGGACAGCATCGAAGCCATCCGTCCGCTGCGCGACGGGGTGATCGCCGACATCGAAATCGCCGAAGAAATGATCAAGCATTTCATCCGCAAGGTGAACGGCAAGCGCACCAGCATGTTCTCGCCGCCGGAAATCGTGATCTGCGTGCCTTCGGGCAGCACCTCGGTTGAACGCCGCGCGATTCGCGATGCGGCCAGCAACGCCGGGGCCAGCCAGGTCTATCTGATCCTCGAACCGATGGCCGCCGCGATCGGCGCCGACATGCCGGTAACCGAACCGGTCGGCTCGATGGTGGTCGACATCGGCGGCGGCACCACGGAAGTTGCGGTGCTGTCGCTGCGCGGCCTCGCCTATACCACCTCGGTCCGCGTCGGCGGTGACAAGATGGACGAAGCGATCGTGTCCTACGTGCGCCGCCATCACAACCTGCTGATCGGTGAAGCTACTGCCGAACGGATCAAGAAGGACTACGGCGTGGCCACCGTCCCGCTCGACGGGATCGGCGAAACCATCCAGATCAAGGGCCGCGACCTCGTTAACGGCGTGCCCAAGGAAATCGCCATCACCCAGGCCAACATCGCGGAAGCGCTGTCCGAGCCCATCGGCGCGATTGTCGAAGGCGTGCGCATCGCGCTGGAAAACACTGCCCCGGAATTGGCCGCCGACATCGTCGACCAAGGCATCGTGCTGACCGGCGGCGGCGCGCTGATCCAGGGTCTGGACGATTACCTGCGCGAGGAAACTGGCCTGCCGGTAAGCATCGCCGAAGATCCGCTGTCCTGCGTCGCGCTCGGCACTGGCCGGGCGATGGAGGATCCGATCTATCGCGGCGTGTTGATGACCGCCTGAATGCAGCGGCCTGGCACCACCAGCGCCGGGCGCAAGGAGTAAGGCCGGCATGGCGCCGCCAGCAAACCGGCGACCCACCTATTCCCGGCGGGCGCAATACGGCAATTTCCTGGGCTATGTCGCTGCCTTCGCGGGCCTGATCGCGGGGGTGTTGCTGCTGGTCGTCTCGCTTGGCGACAGCTCGGCCTTTGCCGGGGCGCGCAGCGTGGCGAGCGATGCCGTGGCCCCGGTTGGCCAGGTCGCAGCCAAGGGCCGCACCGAAAGTCACGGGTTTGTCGAAACGGTGGTCGGCTTCTTCACTTTCGGCAGCCGGGCCGCGCGGATGGAGCGCGAATTGGCCATGGCCCGGGTCGCGCTGGCCGAAGCGGAGGCGATGCGCAACGAGAACCGCCAGTTGCGCGAGTTGCTGAAGCTGGCCCAGACCGACCCGCAAAGCGTGGCCGTGTCCCGCCTGATCGGCTCGACCGGATCGAGCACCCGCCGTTTCGCTACGCTGGGCGCGGGCCGCGACCAGGGTGTGCAGCCGGGCATGCCGGTGCGTTCGCCGACCGGCCTGGTGGGTCGCGTTCTGGAAGTGGGCAAAAGCAGCGCCCGTGTGCTTCTGATCACCGACAGCGAAAGCATCATTCCGGTCCGCCGCGCCAGTGATGGCGTTCCGGCGACGGCAGTTGGCCGGGCCGATGGCACCATCCAGCTCAGGCTGATCACCCAGGGGTTCAACCCGCTCAAGGTCGGCGATGCCTTCGTCACCTCGGGCTCGGGCGGACTGTTCTGGCCGGACACCGCCTTTGCCGTGGTTTCATCGCTGACCGCCGATGGCGCGATCGCCCGCCCGCTGAGCGATCCGGGCAGCGCCGAATTCGTCGAAGTGCAGTCAATCTGGGTTGAAGCCAGCCAGGCGATTGCCGGTGCGCAGGCCGCAGCCGCCCCGAAAGCGCCGCCGGCAGGGGGCCGCTGATGCCGCTGACGCTGCCCGCGGCCTGGCGCGATCTTGGCAAGCGGCGGATCAACCGCGCTCCTTCACCGCTGCTGGCGCGCTCTGTGCCGTGGCTGGTGGTGATGCTGGGCAGCCTGTGCCCGCTACTGCCGCTGATTGCATCAGCCCCGGTCGTGCCGCCGTTTGGCTTCTTGTTCCTGATTGCCTGGCTGCAATTGCGGCCAGGCCTGTTCCCGGTCTGGGCTGGCCTGCCGCTGGGGCTGTTCGACGACCTGTTCAGCGGTCAGCCGTTCGGTTCGGCCGTGCTGCTCTGGTCAGTCGCGGTGATCGTGGTCGATTTCATCGAGACCCGGTTTCCCTGGCGCGGCTTCGCCCAGGACTGGCTGCTGGCGGCGGCGGCCTTCGCGGCCTGCCTGCTCGGTGGACTGGGGTTGGCCAACCTGGCCGGCGGCAGCAGCCCGGTCGCCAGCATCGTGCCGCAATTGATCGTCTCGATCTTTGCATACCCGCTGGCCGCGCGGCTGGTGGGCGCGCTGGACCAGTTCCGCCTGATCCCGATCCGCGAGCTGTGATGCTGGGCGAACAGAAGCACGTCAGCTCCGGCACGCT
The DNA here is from genome assembly GCF_041905565.1 of Novosphingobium sp. Classification (GTDB taxonomy): domain Bacteria; phylum Pseudomonadota; class Alphaproteobacteria; order Sphingomonadales; family Sphingomonadaceae; genus Novosphingobium. The sequence goes on from NZ_JAYRKX010000002.1 coordinate 300,875, forward strand.
GCAGAACAGCTTCGACCGGCGCAGCGTGGTGATCGGCGGGCTGCAAGCCTCGGTCGGGATCCTGCTGGCGGTGCGGCAGGGCTGGATCGGACTGGTTCAGAACGAAAAGTACAAGATGGCGTCGGAAAGCAATCGCGTGAACCTCACGCTGATTCCGCCCCGGCGCGGCGCGATCCTTGATCGCAACAATGCTCCGATCGCCACCAATCGCGCCGATCTGCGGATCGACCTCGTCCCGGAACGGCTGGTCGACAAGGAGCGGACCATTGCAGAGCTGGGCGAGCTACTCAGCCTTGATGAAGTGGCACTTCAGGACCTGCGCGACAAGCTCGACAAGGCACGCGGCTTCCAGTCGGTCGAAGCAGCCTCGGGGCTGCGTGACGATGTCTACAACCGCGTGCTTGTGCGCCTGCCCGACATGCCGGGCGTGGTTGCCCACCTGGGCTATTCGCGCTGGTACCCCACCGGACCTTCGGTGGCGCACCTGGTCGGCTATGTCGGCCCGGCATCGGCCAAGGACTATGAAAAGGAAAAGAACCCGCTGCTGATCACGCCGGGGTTCAAGATCGGCAAGGACGGGCTGGAGAAGCATTTCGAGGCTACCCTGCGCGGCGTACCGGGCGCGCGCCGCGCCGAAGTGACCGCCAACGGCAAGGTGGTGCGCGATCTCGACATGCGCGACGAGATCCCGGGCAAGCCGCTCAAGTTGACGATCAATGCCCCGCTGCAGGACTATGCGGCGCGGCGCATCGGCCTGGAATCGGCGGCGGTGGTGGTGATGGATTGCCAGAATGGGCAAATCCTTGCCCTCACTTCGATGCCAGCCTTCGATCCCAACGAATTCGTTGGCGGGATCGGCCGCCTGCAATGGAAGATGCTCAACGAGGACGATCACATCCCCTTGTTGAACAAGGCGCTGCGTGGGCTCTACCCGCCAGGCTCGACGATGAAGCCGATGGCCAGCCTGGCGCTGCTCACCCATGGCGTCGATCCTGACGAGCGCGTTTCCTGTCCCGGCGGCTACCGGCTGGGCAATCGCTTTTTCCGCTGCGATGCCGTGCACGGTTCAGTCGACATGCGCACCGCGATCGAGAAGAGCTGCAACACCTATTTCTGGGCGATGGCGCACCGCGTCGGCTATGACGCAATTGCGCCGGTCGCCAAGCAGCTGGGGCTGGGCCAGGAGTTCGACCTGCCTGGCACCGCACAGCGCTATGGCACCATTCCCGATGCAGCCTGGAAGATGCGCCGTTACAAGCAGGAATGGAGCGCGGCGGATTCGCTGAACGCCTCGATCGGCCAGGGCTATGTCTCGGTTTCGCCGCTGCAACTGGCGGTGATGACCTCGCGCATCGCTTCGGGCCGCAACGTCCAGCCTTCGCTGATCTTCGGCCAGGACAAGCCACTTGGCCCTGCCCTGCCCTTCACGCCCGAACAACTCGCCGTGGCGCACGACGGGATGTTCAGGGTGGTCAACGGATCCGGCACCGCCGGGGCGAGCCGGCTGCCGCTGGACGGCATCCAGATGGCCGGCAAGACCGGCACCGCCCAGGTCCGCGCACTGGTGGCACGAGGCCACTTCGGCGACTGGAAATCGCGCGATCACTCGCTGTTCGTCTGCTATGCCCCCGCCGCTGCGCCGCGTTACGCCATTTCGGTGGTGGTCGAACATGGCACCTTCGGCGCCCGCGCCGCCGCCCCCATCGCCCGCGATGTGATGACCTTCCTGTTCGACCCGGCGAAGGCGATGGCCACCCTGAGCGAGCTGGAAAAGACCTGGGGCGGCACCCCGACCGAGCGGATGAACGCCAAGTACCGGGCCTTCGTCTCCCGCTATGGCACCAGCGCCCCCAGGGTCGGCGACGACGAGGCCGTGGCAAAGACAATGGATGCTGCCGAGAACACGCAGCCACCCGGTGACGGGGCCAGTAACGAGACCGGGCCGACCCGTCCCGAGGAGCCTCCGGCCCAGGCCGCCCCAGAGGCCGAGCCAGCCCCCACGCCCAGCCCGGCTGCGCCGACGGGCGCCCCGCCCGCCCCCGGAGCCGCGCCATGAGCCGCCGCATCGTTCCAGAAGCCATCGCCCGTGAACCCTGGCATGTCATCCTGCCGCTGTTCGCGCTCAACACTTTCGGCTCGGTCGTGCTGCATTCGGCAGCCGGCGGCCACATGCAGCCCTGGGCGCTACTGCACGAAATCCACTTCGCCGTGTTTCTGGTGATGGCGCTGATCATTTCCCGCCTGCCGCGCGAGTTGTTCCGGCGGCTGGCCTTTCCCGGCTACATCGTGCTGGTCGTGCTGCTGCTGATCGTCGAGGTCGCGGGCAAGGTCAGCGGCGGGTCGCAACGCTGGCTCAACCTGGGCTTCATGCAGTTGCAGCCATCGGAACTGATGAAGCCCGGGATCATCCTGATCCTGGCCCATTTCTATGACAATCTGCCGCCAACCATGACCCGGCACTGGCGCTCGCTCGTGTCGGCAGGAGCGCTGGTTGGCGTACCGGCGCTGCTGGTCATGTTGCAGCCGGACCTGGGCACGGGCCTGGCGATCTGCGCCGGGGCGGCTGTGGTGATCTTCCTGGCCGGTCCGCCGCTGTGGTGGTTTATCAGCGCCGGAGCAGCCGCGGCGGCAATTGCCCCGATCGCCTTCTTCACGCTGCTGCACGATTACCAGCGCAAGCGCGTGCTGACCTTCCTCGATCCCGAAAGCGACCCGCTGGGGACCGGCTATCATATCACCCAGTCGAAGATCGCAATCGGTTCAGGCGGCTTCTTCGGCAAGGGCTTCGGCAACGGCAGCCAGAGCCATCTCGACTACCTGCCCGAAGCGCACACCGACTTCGCCTTTGCCACCATGGCCGAGGAATGGGGTCTGCTGGGCGGACTGTTCGTCCTGGCGGTGTTCATGTGGTTGTTCCGCTGGGGCCTTCAGGTCGCGCGCCGGGCGCCGGACCGCTTCTCGATGCTGCTGGCGGCCGGCATGACCTTCACCATCTTCTTCTACATGGCGATCAACATGATGATGGTCATGGGCCTGGCCCCGGTGGTCGGCATTCCACTGCCTTTCATCAGCCACGGCGGCTCGGCGCTGATGACCAACATGATCTGCGTGGGCGTGATCATGGCCGTGGATCGCTGGAGCAAACGGGGCAGCAGCCTGGGCCTCTAAAAAAAATTCAAAAACCCCCTTCCCTCTCCAGATTCTGCCGCTATAGGGAGCGCTCCCGACGAGACGGGTCGGGTGCTTCGGCACCCAGTCTGAAACGGTGTGGACGCATAGCTCAGTTGGTAGAGCAGCTGACTCTTAATCAGCGGGTCCTAGGTTCGAGCCCTAGTGCGTCCACCAAATTTCCAAATACTTACAGATAGTTAGACTATCTCCGGGATTGGGAATTCCATCCTCTTGAGTGGCTAGGTAGCTCTCTAGGTAGCGCGCTCCTGGAAACAGATTTTCTGAGCGAAAGTGCAAGAGAGCCGTAACGCTGGTTGTTTTCCGGCCCAGATCAAGCTCGCTTTCCAAGGCTGGCACGAATCGGCATTCTCAAAGTCGTCAGGCCTGCGGCTTATATTTGAGTTCCGCGATCCCATCCCTGCGGTACGAGGTGACCAAATGACAAATTCGGGTGCGATGATCGTGATCTGCCCGTCGTGCTCGACTGCAAATCGGGTGCCGAAGGATAAGCTTCTCGCGGGAGGCAAGTGCGGCCGATGCGGATCGCTGCTATTCCTAAAGCAGCCCTTGGTTCTCACCGCAGCCAACTTTGGTGCACACGCTACCAAAAGCGACATTCCGCTGCTCGTTGATTTCTGGGCAACCTGGTGCGGTCCTTGCCAGCAGATGGCTCCCGCCTTCACTGCGGCCGCCGGCCAACTCGAACCCAGAGTGCGTCTAGGAATGCTGGACACGGAAGCCGATCAGGCCGTTGCTGCCCGCTATGGAATCCGCTCGATCCCGACCCTGATCCTATTTTCAAAGGGGCGTGAGGTTGCCCGCCAATCTGGCGCGATGTCAGCTACTGCCATTGTCACCTGGGTGCGGCAGGCCCTTCCTGCATAGAATATGGTGCTAAATGCGGCGTCCGTATGCGAGAAGCTGGCGCTGCCAGCGGCACCGTCTCTGGCATGGGACCGAGACATTATTCAGATGCGCCTTGACGCAAAAGTTCGATAACCCGCGAGAGCTTGTCACGAACTACCTGCGCAGCCTTCGTCAATTCTGGATTATCGATTGCCTGCATTGAGGCCACCGGATCAATCGCGGCAACTTCGACCTCGCCGGAGCCGTACTGTTGGACAATGACATTACAGGGCAGCATCAGCCCGACCTTGTCTTCCACCTGCAACGCCTCATGGGCCAGGCCTGGATTGCACGCCCCAAGAATTGTGTAAGGCCGGAAATCGACGTCGATCTTCGACTTGAGTGTCTGCTGGATATCGATCCGGCTGATGACACCAAACCCTTCGGTTTTAAGGGCAGCTTCGGTGCGCGCAATGGCATCATCGAACGGACCCTGAAGCTTGGCGGCCATATAGTACGTCATCTTTGATCCTCTCAAATTCAGCAGTTCGGCCAAATCAGCCTATCACGCCGACTCGCCAGCTGTTTGCGGCAATCAAACCACCGCACGCGCAGTGACTGATTGGCGTTCCATCGAGTGTGCGCTTCACAGCTTCAAGGTGCCAACAAGAACTGCTGTCAAACTGCACCCGAATGCAGTCGTCTGCGTTGTTCATCGTCAGCACCTTGATGCCGTGCGTCATCCCCCGCTGGCCGGTTGAGGCTCCATTGGTCCCACGTCCGTGAGATTTTCTTCGTCCTTTTTCCGATGAACCAGAGCATAGAGCGCTGGAAGAACGAGCAATGTGAGTATCGTCGAGGAAATGATCCCGCCGATCACGACAGTCGCGAGCGGCCGCTGCACTTCGGAACCGGCACCGACGTTCAGCGCCATCGGTACGAAGCCGAGCGATGCCACGAGAGCCGTCATCATCACCGGGCGCAGGCGTGTCAGCGCGCCCTCGCGCACCGCCTCTAGTGCTCCCAGGCCGCGTTCGCGCAGGTCGCGTATGAAGGACAGCATGACGACACCGTTGAGCACCGCAACACCCGACAAGGCGATGAACCCGATCCCGGCGGAGATCGACATCGGGATCCCGCGCAATGCCAGGGCCGCCACCCCGCCAGTCAATGCGAGCGGCACGCCCGAGAAGACGATAGCCGCATCCTTCGTCGATCCGAACAGCGTGAACAGCAGCCCGAAGATCAACAGCAGCACAAGCGGCACGACCACCTGCAGCCGGGTCTTGGCCGACTGGAGCTGTTCGAACGTGCCGCCGTATTCAACGTAGTAGCCGGTCGGCAGTTCGACTTCGGCGCCGACCTTCTCCCGCAGTTCGGTGATGAAGGATCCCAGATCCCGGCCGCGCACGTTGGCGGTGATCACGGCGCGGCGCTTGCCGTTCTCACGGCTGATCTGATTGGGTCCGGCCGAGAGTGAGATGTCAGCCAGTTGTGACAGCGGTAGTGTCCCGCCGGCTGCAAGCCGAACGGGCAGATTGCCGAGTGCCGGTAAGTCCGTCCGCAGCGCTTCGGGCAGGCGCACGACGACGGCAAAGCGCCGGTCGCCCTCGAACACCTCGCCCGCCTTGCGGCCGCCAGTTGCCGTGGCCACGGCATCCTGAACCTCGGCCATGCTGATGCCATAGCGTGCGAGCATGTCACGGCGCGGTGTGACCGAGAGCATCGGCAGGCCCGTGACCTGCTCGAGCTTCACATCCTCAGCCCCGGGGATAGACGCCGCCACGTCGTTGATGGCATCGCCGCTCTTTAGCAGCTGCTCGAGGTCGTCGCCGAACAGCTTGATCGCCACATCGGCGCGCACGCCCGCGATCAACTCGTTCATGCGCATCTGCACCGGCTGGGTGAACTCGTAGTTGTTCCCGGGAATCTCCGACACCGCCTTGTTCAGTTCGGCCACAAGCTGGTCACGCGGCTTGCGCGGGTCGGGCCATTCGCTCCTGTCCTTGAGCATGATGAAATTGTCCGCGACCGATGGTGGCATGGGGTCGGTCGCGACATCGGCCGTACCGATCTTCGCAAAGACGCGCTCCACCTCCGGGAACTGCCGGATACGTTTCTCCAGTGACTCCTGCATCTGCACTGCCTGGCCAAGACTGGTGCCCGGAATACGCAGCGCGTGCATCGCGATGTCGCCTTCATCGAGGTTGGGGATGAACTCCGACCCTAACCGTGTTGCTCCCGCAGCGCTGAGGGTGACAAGCAGGACGGCAAAGGCAACAGCGAGCTTCGGCCGAGCCAAGGCCTTGTCGAGGAGCGGCGCGTACCGCTCGCTCATCCAGCGCATGACGCGGTTTTCCTTTTCCTCCACCTTGCCGGTGACGAAGAGGGCAACGGCAGCGGGCACAAGCGTCAGCGAGAGGATCAGCGCCGCCGTCAAGGCCAGCACGACGGTGGTCGCCATGGGATGGAAGGTTTTGCCCTCAATGCCTTCAAGCGCGAAAATCGGCAGATACACCGCGGTAATGATGACGATGCCGAAGATCGAGGGGCGGATGACTTCGGCGCTCGCCTTGGCCACGAGGCCAAACCGCTCGTCGCGATCGAGCAAGCGGCCCATTCGATGCTGGGCTTCGCCCAATCGTCGCAGGCAGTTCTCGACGATGATGACCGCTCCGTCGACGATCAGGCCGAAATCGAGCGCACCCAGGCTCATCAGGTTCGCAGAGGTTCGGGTCGCCAGCATGCCGGTCAGCGTCATGAGCATGGCGATCGGGATCACCGCAGCCGTGATCAGAGCCGCCCGGAAATTGCCGAGCAGCAGGAACAGGACCACAATCACGAGCAATGCCCCCTCGGCGAGGTTCTTCTCGACAGTGGCGATCGTGCGGTCGACCAGTTCGGTACGGTCATAGAGCGGGTGCGCCACCACGCCTGCGGGTAGCGAAGCTGTCGCCTGCTTGAGCTTCTCCGCAGCAGCCTGGGCAACAATCCGGGGGTTTTCGCCAGTCCGCATGAAGATGGTTCCGAGCACGATCTCCTTCGCATTTTCGGTTGCGGCACCTGTGCGCAGTTCGGACCCGATCACAACTTCGGCCACGTCACCGACGCGGATCGGCACGCCGCCGCGCGTCGCAACGAGGATCTGCGAGAGGTCTGCTTCATTGGCCGCCTGCCCGGGAACGCGGATCAGGATCTGCTCGCCGCCGCGCTCGACATAGCCCGCGCCGCGATTGGCGTTGTTGCGTTCCAGTGCCTCGACAAGATCGTTCAGCGACAGATTGAGCGCGGCCAACTGCGCCGGGTTGGGCGTGACATGGTATTGCCGTTCGTAGCCGCCGATAGTGTTCACCTCGGCCACGCCGGGAATGGTGCGCATCTGCGGCCGCACCACCCAATCGGACAGGGTCCTGAGATCGGTTGCCGTCCAGGGACTGCCATCGGGTTTGGTTGCGCCGGGCTTTGGTTCGATCGCGAACATGAAGATTTCGCCGAGCCCGGTGGCGATCGGCCCCATTTCCGGCTCGATCCCGGCCGGCAGTTGCGACCTGACCGCTTGCAGGCGCTCGTTGACCTGCTGGCGGGCGAAATAGGTGTCGGTGCCGTCCTCGAACACCACCGTGACCTGGCTCAGGCCATAGCGCGAGATCGAGCGCGTGTAGGAAAGACCCGGAACGCCGGCGATCGCCGTCTCGATGGGAAATGTGATGCGCTGCTCGGATTCGAGCGGGGAATAGCCTTCGGCCTCCGTGTTGATCTGGACCTGGACGTTAGTGATGTCGGGTACGGCGTCGATGGGCAGCTTGGTCGCGCTCCACACGCCGATGGCAGATAAAAGGGCGACAACCGCGAGGACGAACCAGCGCTGGCGAATGGAAAAGCCGATGATGCGGGCAAGCATGGCGCTATCTCTCCCGCTCAATGATCATGGCTCGCGCCCGACTTCTCGATGTCGGCGCGGATGAGGAAGGAGCCCTTGGCGGCATAAGGCGTGCCCGGCTTGATGCCGCTCAGCACTTCGGTCCACTCGGGCGATGAGCGCCCCAGCTCGAGCATGCGAACTTCGTAGTCCTGGCCGAAATTGGCAAAGACGACCTTGAAGTCGCGGAACGGCTGGATGGCTTCGGTCCGCACGGCCAGTGGCACGGTGACGGCATTCACCACCACCTTGCCGCGCAATGCCATGCCGGCACGGAGCCGCCCCCCCCGATTGGGGACAGAGGTTCGCACCAGCGCCGTTCCGGCCTCGGCATTACCTTCGGGCAAATAGCCCCCGAGCTGGCTGGCCGCGACGGGCGTGCCGTCCATGGCTTCGATTTCTACCCGCATGCCGGGCTGGATCACCGCCAGATCCTTGGGGAAGATGTTGAAGACGACCGAGGTCTGGGCGGGGTCGGTGATGACATAGAGCGCGCGATCACCGGTCACGTTACCGGGGTTGCCGTTACGCTCGGCGACCACGCCGCTGACGGTCGCATAGACCGGATAGACTTGCAGGCTCTCGCTCGACTCGATGCGCGCCAGCAATTGCCCCCGCTGGACATAGTCGCCCACGGCCTTGGTCACGCTGACGACGCGGCCCGGAAACTGGCCACGGATTTCCGAACGGGCAGATGGGTCGAGTGCGACAGTGCCGAAGAGTTCGCGTGTCTCGCCGATTAACGCCGGACCTGCGGTCAGTATCTCGATGCCGCCCGCCTTGGCCGCCTCTGCCGTGATATGCGTGCGGCCTTCGGGACTGGCGTATTTCCAGACGTGCCGCTTGCCGTTTTCGACCGCGACCACCTCGACGTCGAAGCTGTGGGGTTCCTCGACCACGCCCTGACCGGCAAGGAACTTGCCTTCGGGCTTGAAAGCAAAAGTGTTGACCTCGCCCCCCAGTCGCCGGAGCGTCATGGTCAGCTGCACGGACCCCGGATCGACCGGTTGGCCACCTCGGCTGGCATAGACCCTGAACTGCGGTTCCTGCCCGGTTTCGAACACTGTGACCTCAACGGCAAAATCGCCATCCTTCAGGAGACGCCCGCCGTTGGGGCCTTGCTCGGCTTCGGCCCCCTCCTCGCCATGTTCCGCGGGTGCCGGACCGGAACCACAGGCGGCAAGCGGGAGGGCAAGAGCGAGTGCCGCGATAGCGGCGGTGAAACGGATGTTTTTCATTGTACTTCCTCCCCGGCGACGACGTCGAAGCGTCCGGTCAGCCGGTCGATCTGGGACAGGATGTCGCGGTAGCGGGTCATTGCTTCGACCCACTGCGACTGAACCTCGATGATGGCGTCGGCACCGTCCTGCACATCGCTGAAACGGAAACCGCCGCGATTGTAGCCTTCGCGGACCTGCTGGAGTGTGCGGACCGCCTTGGGATAGACATCCTGCATGATCCCGTCGGCGCGCATCCGGGCGGCATCAGCCTCGGCCCTGAGCGAGGCCAACTGGCGCAGACGGTCAAGGCGGGCCGCTTCGGCCAGCAGTTCGATCCGTTGCCGCTCGGCCTGCGCGCGCTCGATGTTGCCCCGATTGCGGTCGAAACGGCCCAGCGGGATCGAGATCCCGGCCACCAGTGCGACATCGCCCGTCTCGCGCAGATGCCGCACGCCGCCGCTCACCGTGTAATCCTGCACGCCGCGCGTCTGTTCGACCACGACCGCCGCCTGCGCCCGTTCCACCGTGGCAGATGCAAGCGCACTGTCAGCAGCGGCCAACTGGTGCAGGTGATCGTCCGGCTTCTCGATCCCGCGCGGCACCTCGACATCTTCTGCCTTGCCGCCCCAGAACGAGGCCAGCCTCGCGCGGGCGGCATTGCGGCGTGACCGGGCCTCGTCGAGCGCAAGCCGTGCCTGGGCTACGCGAGCTTCGGCGCGGGTTTCGACGAAGAGCGGATCCTTGTAGCCGCGTACCCGGCGCAGCGCTTCGGTCTGCATGGCGCGCTCGGTTTCGAGGCGTCGTTCGGCAAGCCAGACAACTTCTTCGGCGATCTGCAGGTCGATGAATGTGCGTTGCACTGCTTCGGCGAGGTCGAGCCGGGTGAGGCGCGCCGAAGCCTCCGCGACACCGATGTCACGTTCGGCATAGGCGATCCGCGCATCGCGCTTGCCCCCGCGTTCGATGGTCTGGGCATAAGTGACGGTCGTCTCGGCCTGCCGATAGACGTCATAGGCGCCGGTGCCGGCGATGTTTTCGGCTTCGACTGACAGGACGGGATTGGGACGAACATCGGCCTGGCTGCGCCCCGCCCTTGCAGACCGGATGCCTGCCTCCTGGGCCTGGATCGCGGGCGATGCCGCAATGGCGCGGCGGACGGCCTCGTCCAGACTTACGGGTTCCGCACTTGCCGCTATGGGCAAGGCCAGCGCCAAGCCGGCCAATAGGCCGGCGCGCAATGTCAAAGTCATGGGAACACTCCTGAAACGCTTTCAGTTTGCTCGCGCGTGTCTTCGACACGCGGGGCATTCAGGGCACGTCGGGAAAGCCAGCCAATCAGGGAAACCTCGGCACCCCCGACCGGCAAATCACTCATTCGAATGGTTGAAGCCATCAACAATCGGGATGCCATCTTATGCACCGCCGGCATGATGTTCGGTGTCTACAGTCGATCCCGGGCAGACTGTCATGGATATCGGGGTGCTGTCGGGCACCCGTTCATGGTCAACGTGCGAGATTTGCACACTATCGATTGTAGAGGCGGCAATCTGCACCGAACTTGTGAAACGCCACTGCCCCCGGGAACGATATCGGTACTTCTTCCAGTCGCTTTCCTGACAGGCGACCTGCTGGCCTTGCCTCATGAACGCGATGTGAAGATGGCCGCGGCTTCGGGCGAACCAGCGCTTTTGGCGAACGTAGCCACTGACAATCGTGTGGTCGCCTTCAGCCTTTACTTTGACCCAAAGCACATAGACCGATGAATTCGGGTCAATCTGAATGGGGATATCAACACGGGCCGGGCGCGCATCGACGGGGGTAGCGGCCATGAGCGCCGCAGGCGCAATTGCGCCCATAAGCAAGTATCGCATGTGGAAATAATCCTGAAAATACCAGATTCAACGCCGGGCTGCCCGGCGCGCGCAAAGCTGGGATCTCAGGCTGCTGGGGGCTCGGTTGGCGGAGTTGGCATCAGCGAGGCGAGCGCCGCAGCCTTGCTCGGCCAGAGCAACTCTTTGTTTGCGAAGGCCAGCATCGCGCCGTCGCTGCCATCAAATACCGTCGTCATGGGGCAATGGTGATGATGATAGAGTTCCTGCGAGGGATCCGAGGAAGAATCGTCGGAGAAATCTTCGTGGGCGTCAGCATGGTGCGCATCAGCCACAAGAACTGTGGCCTGACCGTGGTCGTCATGGGCAGCGGCAGGCGCATGAAAACCGGCGCAAAGCACCGAGAACAGAATCAGGAACTGGAGAACAATGCCCCTCATCGTTTCCACCTAGCAGAGCAATACAGCAGCAGCAAACGCATCACTTGCACTGTTCCTGGCCCAGAACATGACGAAGCTCCTCTGGGATCGACATGGGCACGAAGGCGCTGACCGATGCTCGACCAGTGTTCCCCAGAGGAATGCGGCCCAGCAGCGCGCCGAGGGGTGCAAGCATCAGACGCAGAACTTGTCCGCGCGCTTCGCGCCATTCGCGCCGGGAAATGGCAAAGATCAGCATGACGGCATGGGCATGGAGGTGGAGCCGCAGGATCTGCTGAGAAAGGATATGCGCGCGTTCCAGATAGTGCCAGGCATCGGCCGCGTCCTGGCCAGCCCTCGCTTGCCGGAAAGCACCGATCTCCGCCCAATATGCGGTTTCGAGCTGCTTCATACCGGAACCCCTCTTGCCGCAAGTTCATATCGAGCCTGCCGAACCACCTGCCATCCACCTTGAAGCCCGAGAAGCGCCATGATGAGCGCGACGACGAGGTCGGGGAGGCCGCTGCCCGTCCACAGCACCACGAAGCCCGCGCCAATCACCAGCAGGTTGTTGATCGCATCGTTGCGCGAGCAGACCCAGACTGATCGCATGTTGGCGTCACCCGACCGGAAACGATAGAGCAGGAGCGCCACCGAGATGTTCGTCACCAGCGCGAGAGCGCCGATGCCTGTCATCGCCCAAGGATCGGGCTGGGTTCCAGCAACAAGGCCCCAGACCGCCGAGACCATCACCCCGAGTGCAAAGGCCAGAATGGTCAGCCCTTTGACCAGCGCGGTCCGCGCCCGCCAGACAAGCGCCATTCCGGCGACGCCAAGGCTGATCGCGTAGTTTGCGGCATCGCCCAGAAAATCGAGCGCGTCAGCCTGTAGCGAGCGGGATCCCGATGCGGCACCCGCGATGATCTCGACGAAAAACATCACGGCATTGACGACGAGCGCGATCCACAACGCCCTGCGCCACGCAGGATCATTGCGCGCGGTGTCGTCACTGCAGGAACTGGCGCAGCAACTGTCCGCCATGGCCGAAACTCCTTGGTTCGTTCGAGTCGGCCCTCTATATGCACCCTGTAGCAACTACAGGGTCAAGCGATGAAAATCGGCGAACTGTCCAGGGCGACCGGCACCAACATCGAGACGATCCGCTATTACGAGCGGATCGGTTTGTTGCCCGAACCGGCCCGGACTGCGGGCAATTATCGCTCCTATGGCGAAGCGCATCGCACGCGGCTCGCTTTCGTCCGTCATTCACGCGAGTTGGGCTTCACCATCGAGGAAGTGCGCTCGCTGCTCGATCTGGCCGACCATCCCGAGCGCGAGTGCTGCGAGGCCGACCGGATCGCCACCCGGCATCTGGCGCAGGTCGAAGAGAAGATCGGCCAACTCGTTACCCTGCGCGACGAACTATCGCGCATTATCGGTCGCTGCCGGGGCGGACTTGCCGCCGATTGTCGCGTGATCGAGGCGCTGGGGGATCACACCATGTGCAACGGAGACCACGAATGATCTATCTGGTCGTCAAAACCGCTATCTCGGCGATCATCATTGTTGTGGTTTCCGAAGTCGCCCGCCGGAGCGCTGGACTTGGCGCATTGCTGGCATCGCTCCCGCTTGTCGCCGTGCTCAGCATGATCTGGCTCTGGCGCGACACTGGCGACGCAGCGCGTACGGCCAGCTATTCGCAAGCCACGTTCTGGTACGTTCTTCCGAGCCTGCCGATCTTCCTGCTGATCCCGGTTCTGCTCAAGCGCGGCTTCGCGTTCTGGCCCGCACTCGCGGCCGGCTGCGCTCTGACCATCGTCCTGTACGTCGGCATGGCGGCGTTACTCGCTCGTTGGGATGTTCGGCTGTGAAAGCGCCTCTCCGAATTGCGTGGTACGTCCGAGCGGGCTGGCTTGGGCGAAGGACGACTGCAGGCGCGGCCTTCATCGCGATCAAGGCGAAAACGCCCCCGCTCCAAACGTAACACAACTCGCGGAAGCATCTTGCCCCGCTCTCATTCGATTTGCCCGGATGTGCTCCGGGTTTCGCGGGAGCGGAGATTAAGACGCTCGCTTTTAATGCGACGACTAATGCTGTGCGTATACGCTGGTGCGCGCGGCCCCGAAGGCAATGACGTTATACCGTTGCGCGCGAACACCCGGCACCTCCATACCCGGCGATCCGATGGGCATTCCCGCAACTGCAAGCCCACGAACACCTTTCGGGCGGCTCGCCAGTACGCGGCGCATGTCCGCAATAGGAACGTGTCCCTCGAAGGCGATCCCGTCCACGATCGCGGTGTGGCATGACACCAGGTTTGCGGGAAGACCCACCTGCCGCTGGAACGCGGTACGGTTCGCGTCATCGACGATTCGCACATTTCTGCCGAAGGCCTGCCGAACCCGCGCAGCCCATTGTTCGCAGCACCCACACCCCGGATCGCGATGCATCAGGATGTCGCCTGCCGCTAGCGCGGGGGTCGAAAACAGCGCCAGTGCCAAAACGAGCTTTCGCATATGTGATCTCCTTATCCGCGGGTGGCCGCTGAACCGCTCCGGTGTAAACTAAGGTCCAGTCCGCATTTGCCAGTACTCACATGGCAATACGCGGAGGGTAGCGGACCACCCTCCGCGCACCATTGCTTACTTGTGATCCATGCCGCTCATGTCGTGACCAGCATGCTCACCAGCCTGCTCGCCATGCTCCTTGCAGCAGGCCATTTGGCCGAGCTCGTCCTTCTTGCAGCAACAGCACGACTTCTCTGGCGTCGGTGCAGGCTCGGCTGCAAACGCGGCTGTAGAAAGCGAGAGCACCAGGGCGCCCAGAAGATACTTGGATTTCATGTGTATTCTCCAGATAAGATTGAAACGGATCGGGAAACCGGCTGGCGCGGGGGCGGTGTCGGTGGCTCGGACTTCAATCCGGACAGGCTTTGGGGCGCCCGGATCTCCGGGCCGATCCAGTCCCATCGTATGGCATTCAGATTGGTGCCGATGGCAGGCGCAGCAAAGAGGCACGCATGACAGACCCGCGCCACGTCCGGTGCGCCATGATGATGTGAGCGGTCGCCGCTTCCCGGCATGTCGCCGCATTCCATGTTAGCAGTCTGCATCGAAGCCGCTGCCGGGGCGGCACAAAGCGGTCCTGCGCCGAACGCCAATGCTAGCGCAACAATGAGAGCGACGACCGATTTCATAGCATCAAGTCCTGCTCCGTTGCGACCCGTCGGTCCAGCCAAAGTCTTTGTGCATTGCCATCAGAATCAGAACCAAACCCTGACGCCAGCGACAAAACTGACCGCATCTGGATCTTCTCCTGCGAGCCGTGCCAAACGCGCGGTGTCACCCGCCTTCCGGCTCCATTCCACGCCAACATAGGGCGCGAGCTCGCGTCGGATCTCATAGCGCAAGCGCGCACCCAGTTCGAAGTCGGCGAGTCCTGATCCCACCCCGATCACGGGCATGTCCTGAGCGGAGAAATTAAGTTCCGCTCGAGGCTGGAAGATCAGGCGCTGGGTGATCCGCTCATCGTAGCTTCCCTCAAGGCGAGCCCGGATGTCACCCTTGTCGGAGAGGAACATCTGCCCCGTCAAATGGAACCAGTAAGGCGCGATTCCCTCTACCCCGAGCACGGCATAAGTCCGCGAGGGATTGGGCACTATATCGTGCCGCAAGCCGACATGGGCATTCCAGAACGGCGAGATGGCACGTGAATAGAGTGCCTGGATTTCCAGATCCTCGATCGGCTCGCCGAATGCGCCCTCGCCCTCTGTTTTGATCAGGAGGCGCTCGACGTCACCGCCGAACCAGGCCTCGCCTGCCCAACGATAACCGTCCCTACCCTTGCGCGCCTGGAATTCGGCGAGATCGAAGAGCACCATCGACCCGCTGAAGGCTCCATTCTCTCGCCGTAAAGCTTCGCGCGCGCGCGCCATCTCAGCGGGATCGAACACGGTATCCGCGGCATGGTCGCCTGGCGGCGCAGGGGCGGGAGCAGTTCCGATAGCCGGATCACCCTCGGACATGCCCGTCATGGCATTCATATCATGGCCGGAGTGATCGATGGCTTCAGGCCGTGGCGGACCGGCTGGCTTAGGCTCGGCAGCGTGTCCGGCATGGGGATCGACTGCGACAGGCGCGGGAACTGCAGCTTCGGGCTGACTATGGCCGGAATGGTCCATTGCAGCCGGCGCTGCCTCGCCTCGAGCAACTGTGCCGGGCGCATCCTTCATTTCCATGCCTGGCATGGAGGATTGGGCCACCGCAAAGCCGGGCGTTGCCAACAAGACAGCAGCGCTGATGAGAAGGGTCGCCTTCATGCCGCGTCCTCCTCATGGCGCACGGTCACGACCCGGAACATCCCCGACATCATATGCAGCAGCATGTGACAGTGGAATGCCCAGTCGCCGAGCTCATCGGCAGTCAGATCGAACGAGACCCTGCCGCCGGGCAGGACGTTGACCGTGTGTTTCAGCGGATGATGGCCGGGACTCCCAGTAACCAGTTCGAAGAAGTGTCCGTGCAAGTGAATCGGATGGGGCATCATGGTGTCGTTAATGAGATTGATGCGCACCCGCTCCATGTGGCGGAACGGGATTGGCTCCGTATTTTCGCTGAACTTCTCGCCGTCGAAGGACCACATGTAGCGCTCCATGTTGGCGGTCAGGTGCAGATCGATCTCGCGTGACGGCGTGCGCTTGTCTGGATTGGGCGCGAGCGATTTGAGGTCGCGGTAGGTCAGCACCCGGTGCCCGACCTTCTCAAGACCGGTCGGACGTTCGCCCGTGCGGTCCATGGGCATTGGCGAAAGCGTCGCAACGCCTGGTCCCATTTTGACCTGCGGCGCGACCGCGGGATCGCGCATCTTCATCGAGCCGTGATCCATCCCGGGCATGGCGTGGCCCATGGCTGCGTGATCAGCTGTACTCGCATCGGCACCGGGTGCAGCCATATCGCCCATGCCCATGTCCTTCATGGTGAGCAGCGGACGTTCGCGGATTGGCGGAATCGGCGCGACCATGCCGAGGCGCGGAGCAAGCGTCGCGCGCACCTGACCGGAGCGATCGATGGCCTCGGCAATGAAGCCATAGGCCTCGTCGGCCCTGGGTTCGACGATCACGTCATAGGTCTCCGCGATGCCGATCTGGAATTCGTCGGTCTCGACCGGCTGCACGTTTTGCCCATCTGCGGCGACCACCGTCATCGCGAGACCCGGAATCCGGACATTGAAATTCGTCATGGCGGCTGCATTGATGATGCGCAGGCGCACCCGCTCGCCAGGTGCGAACAGTCCGGTCCAGTTCGCGGCACTGTCATGGCCGTTGACCATGAAATGATAGGTTGCGCCGGTGACGTCGGAAATGTCGGTCGGGTCCATCCGCATCCCGGCCCATATGCGGCGTTCGGAGGCCGACTGGTCCTTGCCCGCGAGCAGGCCTGAGAGGGTCTGCTTCTGCATGTTGAAGTAGCCAGGCTGCGCCTTCAGCTTCCGCAGCTGGGTATGCGGATGCATGAAGCTCCAGTCGGCGAGCATGATTACATGTTCACGGTCATAGGCGACCGGATCGGGCGCGGCGGGATCGATGACGATCGCGCCATACATGCCCATCGCTTCCTGCATGCCGGAGTGGCTGTGATACCAATAGGTGCCAGACTGCTTGACGGGGAACTCGTACACGAAGGTCTGGCCGACCTTGATCCCCGGAAAGCTCACCCCCGGCACGCCGTCCATCTGGAAGGGCACGAGCAGCCCGTGCCAATGAATTGAGGTTTCCTCGTTCAGCGTGTTGTTCACCGCGAGGCGAACCTTCTGGCCCTCCTTTAACCGGATGACCGGGCCCGGTGTCGCACCGTTGATGCCGATGGCATGCCCATCACGTCCGCCGACCCGGAGCGAGGCATGACCGATGGATAGTGCGATTTGCTCCCCGGACACCACGGACATCGGGCCTGCGAGGCCAGGAGTTCCACTGCGCGCCCACGCGGGGAGCGCTGCCGAAAGCGCGAGGCCCCCGCCCCCCAAAGCAGCCGAACGAATGAGGGTACGGCGATCGAGCGCAAAAGAATGCATGAGTGGTATCCGGTAAGATTGACGGCTTCATCGTCCTTTACGCAGCCGCTTTCCCTAGCCCTCAGATCTGGTCGCCAATCATCGCCTTTAATTTCGCCCTGGCCCGGTAGAGGCGGGTCTCGACCGTCTTCTCGCTGACACCGAGCACCTCGGCAGCTTCGGCCTGGCCGAGGCCATCGATCGTGCGGAGGACCAGGGCCTCGCGCAGACGGGATGGCAAGCG
>NZ_JAYRKX010000031.1:0-8784 GCF_041905565.1 Novosphingobium sp.
GGTGGTTGGGCCGGGGGAGCGGGCCGGCCAGGCCAAGCTGATCGCGGAGGCGATCAGCGCACCAAACAAGGACTCTGCCGGACAGAAACTCCTCCTCCCCCCACCTCCCGCACCACACCAAAAAAAGGGGCCGGAGCGGCTGGCTCCGGCCCATTAAGGTGATGTTCGCAGGAGGAACATGGGTTGGCGAGACCGGAGAGGGAGGAGAGGAGGAGATCCCCGATCCCGCCAAACTTGGTAAGGGAACGCTTACTTTCGGGTCGCATCGCGAAAAGCGAAAACCGGTTCCCACTTTTCGCGCGATGCTCCCTTAGTAGTTGTAGGCGCGCTCCCCGTGTTCGTTGAGGTCGAGACCTTCGCGTTCGGCTTCCTCGGTGGGACGCAGGCCGAAGATCTTGTCGACGATGAAGAACAGCACGGCCGAACCCAGACCCGAGTAGACCAGGGTCAGCAGCACCGCCTTGATCTGGGTGATGACCTGGGCGCCCATGTCATAGGTGCCAACGCCGGCCGGGAACTGGGTGTAGTCGAAGAAGCCCTGCCCGCCGAGCGCCGGATCGGCGACGATCCCGGTGGCGATGGCGCCGACGATGCCGCCCACGCAGTGCACGCCGAACACATCAAGCGTATCGTCGTACTTCAGCTTGTTCTTCACCGTGCTGACGAAGACATAGCAGATCGGCGAAACGATCAGGCCCAGCGCGATCGAGGTCATCGGCGCAGCGAAGCCCGAGGCCGGGGTGATCGCCACCAGGCCGGCAACCGCACCCGTGGCCGCACCCAGCATCGAAGGCTTGCCGTGGTGGACCTGCTCGACCAGCGACCAGCTGAGCGCGGCGGCAGCCGTGGCGACGAAGGTGTTGATGAAGGCCACCGCGGTCACGCCGTTGGCTTCCAGGTTGGAGCCGGCGTTGAAGCCGAACCAGCCCACCCACAGCAGCGAAGCGCCGATCATGGTCATGGTCAGCGAGTGCGGCGGAGTGGCTTCCTTGCCATAGCCCACGCGCTTGCCGATCATCAGGCAGCCAACCAGGCCCGCGATCCCGGCGTTGATGTGCACCACGGTGCCGCCGGCGAAGTCGAGCGCGCCCATGCCCCACAGGTAACCGGCATCGGTCGGCGCGTCGGGCAGGAAGTCAGGCCCGGCCCAGTACCACACCATGTGCGCCATCGGGAAATAGACGACCGTCAGCCACAGCACCATGAACAGCATCAGCGGCCAGAACTTCACGCGTTCGGCAAATGCGCCGACGATCAGCGCCGGGGTGATGCAGGCAAAGGTCATCTGGAACACGACGAAGACGAATTCGGGCAGGTACAGGTTGTTGCTGAAAGTCGCGGCATAGGTGCCAGCGGTCACGCCCTGCAGGAACGCCTTGTCGAACCCGCCGACAAAGGCCGGGGCAAACGAATTGGTGCTGGTGAAGGCCATCGAATAGCCCCAGCCCACCCACACCAGGGCGGCGATCGACACGATCATGAACACCTGCATCAGCACGCTGAGCATGTTCTTGGTGCGGACCAGGCCGCCATAGAACAGCGCCAGCGCCGGCACGCTCATCATCAGGACGAGCACCGAAGAGACGAGCATCCAGGCGACGTCGCCCTTGTTGACCATGGTGGCCATCTGTTCGACCGAGGGCGCCTTGATCGGCCCGTCGGCGGCAAAGGCGGCGGTGCTGGACAGGAGCGAGGCCCCCATCACTCCGGCGCCGGTAAGCAGCTTGCGAAACATGTGCGTTTCCCTCCTGTTGGCTGCGCTCACAGCGCGGTGTCCCCGGTTTCGCCGGTGCGGATGCGGGTGGCCGAAACCAGGTCGAGCACGAAGACCTTGCCATCGCCGATCGCGTCGGTGCTGGCGGCTTGCTGGATGGTTTCGACGACTTGCGGTGCCAGATCGTCGCTGGTCGCGACCTCGATCTTCACCTTGGGCAGCATGTTGGTGGAATATTCCGCCCCGCGGTAAATCTCGGTCTGACCCTTTTGCCGTCCAAAGCCCTTGACCTCGGTCACGGTCATCCCCGCGACGCCGAGGGCGCCGAGGGCTTCACGCACCTCGTCCAGCTTGAACGGCTTGATGATCGCGATGATGAACTTCATGCCGATCCCCTGAATGCCTGCCGGGACCATCCCGGCTCAGGGGTATTCGCAAACGCCGTGCCAGAATCGGATTATCCCGTTATTTCAGCACTCAGGGCATTCCCGGACATTGTAAGTTAGTCAGCCTTTCGCCCGATTACCGGGCATCTGCCTAATTTTTGAGCAGATTCATGCTTGAGAAGGCAAGATAATGAACCACCGTAGAATGGTCGTGGTGGTTACGGTTTTGGTCGCGCTCAGTGACGCGATTGTCACGGAACTTACTGGCTCCCACTCCGACTACGCTGATGATTTAGGGCTTGGCGAACTAGAGGCTCGGCTTTTAGCCGGTCGGATAGTGTTTCGCGCGTTTCGCCGGCTCGGCCAGGATTCCATGCACAGTACAGCGCCATATGAAAGCTTATATTGAAACTTGTTTCTAGCACAGCGATGGCCGCATCTAAGTCTTCGCGCGTGTAAACGAACAGATGAGGTTCAAGCTCAGGGTGCATGGAGGTGGCGCCGTTATTTAAGATTGCCCTGGTATTCCATGGAGCAAAATGCTTCGCCTCTAGCCAAATAAGTGGGCCGTCCGAGCCCATTCCGGTTTGACCTCCGGTTTGCCCCCATATGCCATGCGCAAAATCATCTCTGGTGCGCCGCCCAGTTTTGATTGCAGTTAGGCACGCTCGAACCAGGTCAACCTCGGCTTCGTCCAAGACGGCAGTCGCGGCCCCTATGATTACGTCTTCTTGGCTGCGGAAGCCACGCAGGGCCGCGAACACTCCAAGGGCTGCGTCGGATTCAGCTTTCAATAGGCAACCGAGGGTGATCGCCAGATTATGTTCTGCATGCGCCCAAATCGCTATGACTTGCGCAACTTTCGAGGCCAGTTCTGGGTTGGCAAATCGCAACGTTTGGTACCCGATGCTCCAACTGCATCCACGGTAGGTTGGAAGAAATGGTTTTCGCGACATAACTGCCACCGCTCAATCTTAAGAGGACGAGGTTCTGAAGCGGATGCTGAATACACCTCACCAGCAGCAGACCCCCTAAGGAACTTAAGCCGCGCCGGGCAAGGCCAGCCGCGCAAAAATGGGCAGGTGATCGGATCCGCGCGCCGACAGGGCGCTGTGGTGGACCCCGGTTTCGGCCAGGTGCCATTCGGGCGAAACCACGATCCGGTCGAGCCGGGCGACCGGGCGGCGACTGGGGAAGGACGGGCCGCTATCGAGCACGCGCCAGGGCGCGCGGAATTCACCCAGCGACCCGCGCCGCACGCCCCATTCGTTGCAATCGCCCATCAGCACGGTCGGGCCGGGCACGGCGCAGCGCTCCAGGTGATCGAGGATCGTGCGCAATTGCTGGCGGCGGCGCAGGCCCGACAGGTCAAGGTGCATGCCCACCACCCGCAGCCGCTGCCCCCCCACCACCAGGTCGGCGCGGATCGCGCCGCGCGGCTCAAGCGTGGGCAGGGGGACGATCGCCGCTTCGGCCACGGCGATCCCGCGCCGCACCAGCAGCGCGTTGCCGTGCCAGCCCAGGCTATCGGGCCGATGGTTGAGCGCGACCGCGTCCCACGGCGAATAGTCCTGCAGCATCTGCCGGGGGATCACCGTTTCGCGCCGCCCCAGCCGCCGGTCGGCCTCCTGCAGGGCAATCACATCGGCATCGATTTCGCGCAGCACCGCCAGGATCCGTTCGGGATCGCGGCGGCGATCCAGCCCCACGCCCTTGTGGATGTTGTAGCTGGCGAACGTCAGCTCCACCGCGGCCTAGCGCTCCTTCGTGGCGCTGAAGGTCAGCTCGGGGTTGCGTTCCTGCTGATAGCTGACGTCCCAGGCGCTGCGGGCCATGAACACCGGATCGCCATCGCGGTCCTTGGCCAGGTTCGACTTGTTGAAATCGGCAAACTGGCGCAGCGCCGCTTCCGGCCCCTTGAGCCAGCGGGCGGTATCGAACGGCGCGGCTTCAAGCATCGCCTCGACCTTGTATTCCGCCTCCAGCCGCGAAATCAGCACTTCGAGCTGGAGCTGGCCGACCACGCCGACGATCCACTGCCCGCCAAGTTCGGGATAGAACACCTGGATCACGCCTTCTTCCGACAGGTCGTCCAGCGCCTTGCGCAGCTGCTTGGTCTTGGTCGGATCTTTCAGCGCGACGCGGCGCAGGATTTCGGGCGCGAAGTTGGGCAGGCCGGTGAAGCGCACCTTGTTCGTCTCGGACAGGGTATCGCCCACCCGCAGCGTGCCGTGGTTGGGAATGCCGATGATGTCGCCCGGTTCCGCCGTGTCGGCCAGTTCGCGGTCCTGCGCGAAGAACAGGATCGGCGAATGGATCGCCACCGGCTTGCCCAGCGCCGAGGGGGTCAGCTTCATGCCGCGCTTGAACGTGCCCGAGACCAGCCGCATGAAGGCAATCCGGTCGCGGTGCTGGGGGTCCATGTTGGCCTGGACCTTGAAGATGAACCCGGTCACTTCCTTGCCATCGGGCGAAATCTCGCCCGCTTCACTCGGCTGCGGGCGCGGCGGCGGGGCATAGCGGGCAATCGCGTCGATCAGCTCGGCCACACCGAAGTTCTTCAGCGCCGATCCGAAATAGACCGGGGTCATGTCGCCGTGGCGATAGGCCGCCTCGTCGAAATCGCCGTAACCGGCCTGGGCCAGTTCGATTTCCTCGGCGATCGCGGCGGGAATGTTGTCGGCCGTCGCGGCCTCGCGCTTGCCGAGGAATTCGCGGCTGTCGCCTTCCGGCCGGCTGATCTGGTTGGTGGCAAAGTCCAGCACGCCCTTGAATTCGCCGCCCATGCCGATCGGCCAGGACATCGGCACCACGTCCAGCGCCAGCGCGTCGGCCACTTCGTCGAGCGTTTCGAACACGCTGCGCCCTTCGCGGTCGACCTTGTTGACGAAGGTGATGATCGGGACCGAGCGCAGGCGGCAGACCTCGAACAGCTTGCGGGTCTGCGGCTCGATGCCTTTCGCGGCGTCGATCACCATGATCGCGGAGTCCACCGCGGTCAGCGTGCGATAGGTGTCTTCGGAAAAGTCCTCGTGCCCCGGCGTGTCGAGCAGGTTGAAAGTGATGCCGCCCCGCTCGAAAGTCATCACCGAGGACGTGACCGAGATCCCGCGCTGCTGTTCGATCTTCATCCAGTCCGAGCGCGCGCGCCGGGCCGCACCGCGCGCCTTGACCTCGCCCGCCAGGTGGATCGCGCCGCCCTGCAGCAGCAGCTTTTCGGTCAGCGTGGTCTTGCCCGCGTCAGGGTGCGAAATGATGGCGAAGGTGCGGCGATTGGACATGGTCGCCGCCCTTAGCCGGGGCGGCGCGGCGAGTCACCAGTTAACCCAGCCCGTCCCGCAGCAGGGCATTGGCCTGGGCCGCAACCTCGGCCAGGTCATCAGCGCCGTCCATCACGCCAAAGCGCAGCCCCAGGAACACGTTCATGCCCATGATCGCCCAGGCGTGGACTTCGCTGGGTTCGACCCCAAGCTCGCCCTGCGCGCGCGCGGCCTGCAAGCGTTCGAGAATACGCGCGGCGGTGTTGAGGTAATGCGCCCGCCAGTCTTCCGGCGCGACGAATTCGGCTTCGTCGATGATCCGGTAGATTTCCTTGTGGGCACGGGCAAAGTCGAGAAACGCGTGGAGCGCCACCCCTTCGGCCTCCACCCCGCTGCGACCTGCCAGCACCGGGGCGACATGATCGCGCACCCGCCCGCTCATGTCCGCGACCAGCGCCTTGAACAGCGCCTCCTTCGATTCGAAATAGGTGTAGAAGCTGCCCAGCGCCACGCCGGCGCGGATCGTGATCGAGACGATCGAGCTTTCGTGAAAACCCTTTTCACCGAATTCGGCCGCCGCCGCATCAAGGATCGCACGCTGGGTGCGCCGGCCGCGTTCGGTGCGGGGCACGCGCAGTTCCCTGGTCGGGACGGCATTCTCCATCGTTTCCCCCGCGTCGGCCGCTGCGGCCAAGCCCTTATGTGACTTTTGCGCCACGTTCCACCACCAATCCCCTGTTCGCCCGGCCCATGCAAGCATAGAGAAGTTGAAAGTTGGTTCAACTTTTATATAAGCGCATCCATTGCCCCGGCGAAATCGCCAATAGCGGCGCGGCGGGGCAGCCGGTTTTGAATGGGAGAGTTACCCTTATGCGTACCGCAGTGCTGCTTGCCCGCACCTCGCTTGTCGCCAGCGCCCTGGCCTCGTTCTATGCCCTGCCCGCCTATGCGCAGGACGCCGCAGCCGTGTCGGAAGACGACGGCGCGATCATCGTCACCGCCCGCCGCCGCGAGGAAAGCCTGGTCGACGTGCCGATCGCGATCACCGCGCTGTCGGGCGATCTGCTCGCCGCCAAGGGCGCGGCCGACATCACCTCGCTGGCCGAAACCGTCCCCAACGTGACGCTGGAAGCCAGCCGCGCGACCAACTCCACCCTGTCGGCCTTCATCCGCGGCGTCGGCCAGCAGGACCCGGTCTCGGGCTTCGAACAGGGCGTCGGCATCTACCTCGATGACGTCTACCTCAACCGTCCGCAGGCCGCCGTGCTCGACATCTATGACGTCCAGCGGATCGAAGTGCTGCGCGGGCCGCAGGGCACGCTGTATGGCCGCAACACCGTGGGCGGCGCGGTCAAGTACGTGACCAAGCGGATCGACGACGTGGCGCACCTCTCGGCGCGCGGCACTTTCGGCAGCTACAACCAGGCTGACGGCGTGATCAGCGCCAGCACCCCGGTGGGCGATGGCACGCTGCGCTTCGGCGGCTCGCTTGCCCGCCTGTCGCGCGGCGGCTTTGGCGACAACCTGACCACCGGCCTGGAAAACTACAACAAGGACATCTGGGCGGGCCGCGGCACGATCGAAGTCCACGCCGACGATTTCTTCGCCCGCATTTCGGCCGACTATACCCGTGACAAGTCGCTGCCGCGCGGCGGCCACCGCCTGATCCCGGCGCAGCAGTCGGGCACGCCGGTGCTGGCCGATGTCTATGACACCCAGGGCGCGGCCAACTTCCCCAAGCAGGACATCAAGGCCTGGGGCACCAGCCTGTTCATGGAAGGCAAGCTGAACGACTGGCTGACCGCCCGTTCGATCACCAGCTACCGCAAGGACGATTCGGCCACCCCGATCGATTTCGACGCGCTGCCGACGGTCGATCTTGACGTGCCGGGCTATTACAAGAACCGCCAGTTCAGCCAGGAAGTGCAGTTCCTGATCAGCGCGGGCAAGCTCAACGGCCTGATCGGCGCCTACTACCTCAACGCCTCGGCGCTGACCCAGTTCGAAAGCCGCCTCTACACCACCAGCCCGGGCTTTGCCGCCTTCACCAATGCCGACATCGGCACCGACACCCTGGCCGGCTTCGCCGACTTCACCTATGACCTGACCGACCAGCTTAGCCTTTCGGTGGGCGGGCGCTACACCTGGGATCAGCGCAACGGCTACATCCTGCGCCAGAACTACCTGAACGGCGGTTCGCCGGTGTTCGGCAGCGCCGGGATCAAGTTCCTGGGCGCGCAGACCGACTTCCGCGGCAAGAGCACTTTCAAGAAGTTCACCCCCAAGGCCAGCATCAGCTTCAAGCCGGCGCCGGGCCACCAAGTCTATGCCTCGTTCTCGCAGGGCTTCAAGGGCGGCGGGTTCGACCCGCGCGGCGTGGGCATCAACGCGCTCGACCTCAACAACGACGGCGTGAAGAGCCAGGACGAAATCGCCAAGTTCCTGAGCTTCCGTCCTGAAAAGGTCGACAGCTACGAAGTGGGCTACAAGGCCGACCTGTTCGACCGCCGCGTCTACCTGGCGCTGGCCGGGTTCTACATGGACTATACCGACGTCCAGATCCCCGGCTCGGTCGCGTGCAACGCCGGCGGCGTCGCCACCTTCTGCGGCGTGGTCTCGAACGCGGGCAAGGCGCGGATGCAGGGCCTCGAAGCCGAAACCCGCGCCAAGCTGATCCAGTCGGACATGGGCACGCTGACCCTGACCGGGTCGGTCGGCTACATCGATGCGAAGTACACCAAGTACATCACCAACATCGCCAGCGTGCCGACCGATGTGGCCGCATTTCGCAAGGTGCAGAACACCCCGGCCTGGTCGGGCGCGGTGGGCCTCGACTATGCGATGGACCTGATGGGCGGCACGCTGACCGCTTCGGGCGGGATGTCGTTCAAGGGCAAGACCTATCAGTTCGAAGTGCCCAACCCGTACCTCGACCAGAAGGCCTACCAGCTTTACGACGCCAGCCTGGTCTACCGGGCCGAAGGCGGCCGCTGGTCGCTGGGCGTGTTCGGCAAGAACCTGACCAACAAGAAGTACAAGACCTCGGGCTACACCTTCATGGCCGCCAACGCGACCACGGGGGCGCTGACCACGCTGGCCAACGGCACCCTGGTGCCGGCGCTGGGCAAGGAAGGCGTGCTGACCGCGTTCTACGGCAACCCGCGCCAGGTCTATGTCACCGCTTCGCTGAACTTCTGATCCACCCCTCTCCTTCCAGGATCGGAAGTCGACAGGGCCTCCCGCAAGGGGGGCCCTGTTTTTTGTGGTGGGGGGAGATTAGTCCCTGTCCGGCTCACGCCGGTGCGGACAGGCCATCCGGTCAGAGTCCTTGTTTGGTGCGCTGATCGCCTCCGCGATCAGCTTGGCCTGGCCGGCCCACTCCCCCGGCCCAACCACCCACAGGGTACCTTGAACGGGTGGTTGG
>NZ_JAYRKX010000032.1:0-7856 GCF_041905565.1 Novosphingobium sp.
ACTCCCCCGGCCCAACCACCCACAGGGTACCTTGAACGGGTGGTTGGGCCGGGGGAGTGGGCCGGCCAGGCCAGGACAAGGCGGATGCCTTGTCCGCACCGCCGTCAGGCTGAAAGAACGCTCTCCTCCCCCTACCCCTTGGCGCGGCTCCACAGCGAGCCCAGCGCGCGCGGGGTGAAGGCAAGGCCGGCGAACATCGCCGGGGCTACCATCGCGCCCCAGTAGAAGTTGTCCGGCCGCCCCGCGATCATGAAGGCGAGGCCGTAGCCAAGGTAGAGCAGCGTGGCGAAAGCGCCGATCTGGCGCTTCCACCCGGCCCAGCCCAGCACCGCCAGGATCACCAGCGGCCCGGCCACGTAATGCGGCAGGAAGCGCAGGTTGCTCGACAGCACCACGTTGGACAGCCAGCCCGACAAGCCGCGCAGCGCCAGCCATGACGGGCCGAGCGGATCAGTGGGCAGCACCTGCTGCGCGACGAGGTGAAGGTGCAAGGCCAAGCCGCCCAGGAACACGGCGACCAGCGCGCTCCACGCCGCGCCTTCCTTGCGGTCGCCCCGCCAGAAGGCCATCGCCGCCATCAGCATGACATAGGGCAGCGCATGTTCGCGGATCGCCAGCGCCAGCGCGGCCGCCGCCAGCGCCCCGCCCCAGCGCTTGCCCGGGCGGTGCAAGCCGAACGACAGGGCCAGCAGTTGCCCGGCCCACAATTCATGCAGCACGAAGTAATAGCGGTTCAAACCCAGCGCCGCGCCGAAGAAGATCAGCGTGGTGCCCATGCGCCGCAGCCGCGGGCTGCACCCCTCATCGCCCAGTCGCTGCCACCAGGCCCACAGGATCGCCGCCATCAGGGCGATCGCCACCACCAGTTGCCCGGTTTCGCCCAGCAGCATGCACAGATAGGCCAGCGTCGGCAGGCGCACCGCAAAGCCCGGGCGCACCGGATAGTCGCTGCGGCGATGTTCCTGCGCGGCAACGACATAGTAATTCTCGCCCTTGGCGATGCGCAGGATCACCGTGTCGTACAGCGCAAGGTCATGGTCGCGCGGGCGTTCGGCCCCTTCAACCTTGGCCCCGGTGACATTGGCGACGAAGCCGGCGGTGCTGTAGGGCTGGTCGGCCGCCTTGATCGGCACCAGCGCGGCGGCCAGCAGCAGCGCAGCCAGCGCCGCGAGCAGCAGCCGCGCAGGCCACCTGCCCCAGCTGGCGAACCTGTCGTCCGTGTCGCTCTGCCCGCCAGTCATCAAACCCCCTTGCGCAAGTCGTTGCCGGGCTTGTGCCTTCAGCCGGCCAGCCGCGCAAGCTGCCCATGCGGCGCAAGCCTGTTAGCTTGCGATTCAGCGGCGCTGTCCTACATAGGCGGGGAAAGGACCTGCCGAATGAACGAGGAACAGCCGACCCCCAATCCGTGGCTCAGGAGCGCCATGATCTGGATCGGGATTTTCATGGCCCTGCTGCTGGTGGTTTCGGTGGTCAATTCGCGCGCCGATCCGGCGGGCACGCAGATCAGCTATTCCGACTTCCGCAGCCGCGTCGAAGGCGGGCAAGTGGCCAGCGTGCAGGTGAGCGAAAGCCGCATCACCGGCAAGTACAAGGACGGCAACGCGTTCTCCACCGTGCCGATCCCGAATGACCCGACCCTGGCCGAAACCCTGCAGAAAAGCGGCGTCCAGTACCAGGGCAAGGCGCCCGAGGAGACCAGCCTGCTGGTCTACATGCTGATCCAGGCCCTGCCGTTTGTCCTGATTCTGGCGGTGGCGTTCTTTGCGCTGCGCCAGATGCAGAAGGGCGGCGGCGCGGGCGGCGCGATGGGCTTTGGCAAGAGCAAGGCCAAGATGCTGACCGAAAAGCAGGGCCGCGTGACCTTTGCCGATGTCGCCGGCATCGACGAAGCGCGCGAGGAGCTGGAGGAGATCGTCGACTTCCTCAAGGATCCGTCGCGCTTTTCCAAGCTCGGCGGCCAGATCCCCAAGGGCGCGCTGCTGGTCGGTTCGCCCGGCACCGGCAAGACCCTGCTGGCCCGCGCCATCGCGGGCGAGGCAGGCGTGCCGTTCTTCACCATTTCGGGTTCGGACTTCGTCGAAATGTTCGTCGGCGTCGGCGCCAGCCGCGTGCGCGACATGTTCGAGCAGGCCAAGAAGAACGCGCCGTGCATCGTCTTCATCGACGAAATCGACGCGGTCGGCCGGCATCGCGGGCATGGCCTGGGCAATTCGAACGACGAGCGCGAGCAGACGCTGAACCAGCTGCTGGTCGAAATGGACGGGTTCGAGGCGAACGAGGGCATCATCATCATCGCCGCAACCAACCGCCCCGACGTGCTGGACCCGGCGCTGCTGCGCCCGGGCCGGTTCGACCGCCAGGTGGTGGTCCCCGTGCCCGACATCGAAGGGCGCGAGAAGATCCTGGCCGTGCACATGAAGAAGGTGCCGCTGGCCCCCGATGTGGACGCCCGCACCATCGCGCGCGGCACTCCGGGCTTCTCCGGTGCGGACCTGGCCAATCTGGTCAACGAGGCGGCGCTGCTCGCCGCGCGGCGCAACAAGCGCCTGGTGGCCATGCAGGAATTCGAGGACGCCAAGGACAAGGTCATGATGGGCGCGGAACGCCGATCGATGGTGATGACCGAGGACGAGAAGAAGATGACCGCCTATCACGAGGCCGGTCACGCCTTGGTTTCGGTTAACGAGCCGGCTTCGGATCCGATCCACAAGGCCACGATCATCCCGCGCGGCGGCGCGCTGGGCATGGTGGTGCGCCTGCCCGAGCGTGACCGCTATTCCTACCACCGCGACCAGATGCACGCGCAGCTGGCCGTGGCAATGGGCGGGCGCGTGGCCGAAGAACTGATCTTCGGTCGCGGCAAGGTTTCGTCGGGCGCCAGCAGCGACATCCAGCAGGCGACCTCGTTGGCGCGCAACATGGTGACCCGCTGGGGCATGTCGGACAAGCTGGGCCCGCTACAGTACGAGCAGAGCCAGGAAGGCTATCTCGGCTATGGCGGCTCGCAGCGGACGATGGGTTCGGACGAGACCAACAAGCTGATCGACAGCGAGATCAAGGCCCTGGTCGATGGCGGGCACAAGCGCGCGACGATGCTGCTGAAGAAGCACATCAAGCAGCTGCACCTGCTGGCCCAGGCTCTGCTGGAACACGAAACGCTGACCGGCGATGAAATCAAGCAGCTGCTCGAAACCGGCAAGCTTGACCGGCCGGAAAACCCGGCCGGCTCGATCACTCCGCTGCCGGTGCGAGGATCGGCCGTGCCCAAGGCCGGCAAGCGCTTCAGCGAAGCCGCGCCGACGCCGCAGGGCGCCTGATCGGCAACGATAAACCGGGATGGTGGCGGTTCAGGCCGCCACCATCACCGTCAGTACTGTCGCGAACAGGCCCAGCACGATCAGGGCGAACAGGCTGATGAACCAGGTGCGCCACCACGCACCAAAGCGCGACAGGCCGTAGGCATCGCGCAGCTGCCGGTACATGTGAAACGGCGCATAGCAGAACAGCGCCCCCACCAGCAGCCCGGCATTGCCCCAGACCATCAACGCACTGATCGCCGCTGCCAGCAGCAGCATGAAGCTGAGCGAGTAGGTGACGAAGACCGTGTGGTCATAAAGCGCAAAGCGGCGGCTGAACGGGAACAGCAGCCACATGAACGGCACCGATAGCGGGATCAGCAGCCAGGAATACTTGTAGGCGCTGTTCTGCAGCTTGTAGATCGTCAGTTCCGGGTTGCCGCGCGCCTGCTGCCAGGCGCGGCTGATCGCTTCGGCCACGTCCTGGCCCTGCTGGCCCTGCCCGGCGGCAATCGCGGTGGGCAGCTTGCCGTCCTGGGCCGCGCCGATCGCCGCCACGGCCTGCCGCGCGGTAGCCACATCGCGTTCCAGCTGGGCGACATCGCCGCCCCGACCGGCCCTGGCATCGGCCAGCCGGCCTTCCAGCCGCTCCACTTCCAGCTGCGCTTCGGACCGGGCCGCGGCAATCCCCTCGGCAAAGCCCTTGTTCTGCCCCTGGTTGCTGAAGCGGACCGGGCTGCCCAGCACGTTGAACACCGCGAAGGTCAGGAACACCACGAACAGGAACAGCGCGATCGGGCTGACGTAAGAGGCGCGGCGTCCGTCGATATATTCGCGGGTCAGCCGCCCGGGGCGCCAGGCCAGCAGTGGCAGGGTGCGCCAGATCTTGCCTTCGAAGTGGAACACCCCGTGCAGCAGATCGTGCCAGAACGCGCCCAGGGTCTTGTGGACGTGGGCCGTCTGGCCGCAATTGTGGCAATGGCTGCCGATCAACGGCGCGGCGCAGTTGAGGCAGGCGGGTTCGCGGCTGCGCCCATCGCCGCCCTCGCCATGCGCGGGTTCGGCCGCGCGCGCGGCCAGCGCGCTTTGTGCAAGATCGCCAAGCACTTCGCCGCCGATGTCACCGGTCACGATTGTCTCCCCAATGGCCTGCGACGTTCATGGTCTTGCAAGCTTGCGCCGGTCAAGCCATCCTGCATCCAACCATCGGGAGAGAATGGATGAAACGTGTCGCGCCTGCCCTGTGTCTTGCCCTGCTTGCCGCCAGCCCCGCCCTTGCCGCCGCCGGCGAGATGAGCGTGGCCACCTTCCTGGCCAAGGCCGACGCGCTGAAAGCCAAGGGCGCGATGGCGCTGTTCTCGCCCGACATCAAAGTGCTGCAACAGGAAGGCCAGGCCGCCGGTATGGCCTACAAGGCGCAGCTCGATGCCGAACGCGCCCAGGGCCGCCCGAGCAGCTGCCCGCCAAAGAATCCCAAGGTCAGCAGCGACCAGGTGCTGGCGCACCTGCGCACTTATCCCGCCGCGCAGCGCCCCGCCGTGACCATGCGCGCCGCCATCGGCGACATGTTCAAGAAGACCTGGCCCTGCCGTTAGGGTCAGGACCTGATAACCGGCCAAGCCAACGAAAAGACCCGCCTCCCCCAGGGGAAGCGGGCCTGTTCGTGTCAGCCCCCGGACATGCCGGGATTTGGCGCCGGGTGAGGCGAGAATGGTAGTCGGCGAGAACCGGAGCGGCGCGGCCTTACTGGCCGTGAGCACCGGAAGCGCAGCCGACTGCCATTAGCAGCCCGCCCGGGGGCAAATAGCGGCGTGTCCTAGCCGTCGTAGTCGCCGCCGATCGAAGTATTGCGCACCGGCGCGGCGGCGGTGATCCGCAGCGCTTCGGCCGACTGGCTGAGCGAGCCGATGTCATCGACCTCGTCATCGTCTTCCGGCAGCACGCGCTGCAGGCTGGAAATGACCGATTCCTTGAGGTTGGCGGGCCGCACGGTCTGTTCGGCGATTTCGCGCAGGGCAACCACCGGGTTCTTGTCGCGATCGCGGTCGATCGTCAGTTCGGCGCCGCCCGAAATCTCGCGTGCGCGCTGTGCGGCAAGCAGGACGAGGTCGAACCGGTTGGGGATCTTGTCGACGCAATCTTCAACGGTAACGCGCGCCATGGGGCACTCCAGTATCAGCAAAATTCGCGGGAATTGGGCTGCTACACGTGCGGCGATTCGCAAGTCAAGAAAAATTCGTTTAAACTATTGTTTTTATTAGTCAAATTGGGCGTAACCGCGCGAATCGGGGGCGAGGTTGCCGAACTTGGTGAATTCGCTCTGGAACAGCAGCTGGACATTGCCGGTTGAGCCGTGGCGCTGCTTGGCAATGATCACCGTGGCCTTGTTCACCACTTCAAGGTGGCGCTGCATCCAGGTGTCATACTTGGCAATGGCATCGCCGGTGCTGGTCTCGGTCGGCTCGTCGGGTTTCAGCGCATTGTGGTAGTATTCCTCGCGGAAGATGAACCAGACCATGTCCGCGTCCTGTTCGATCGAGCCGGATTCGCGCAGGTCCGACAGCTGCGGGCGCTTGTCCTCGCGGCTTTCGACCGCACGGCTGAGCTGCGACAGCGCGATCACCGGCACCGACAGTTCCTTGGCCAGGGTCTTCAGGCCGCGGCTGATTTCCGAGATTTCGTTGACGCGGTTGTCATTCGCCCGGCCCGAGCCCTGCAGCAGCTGCAGGTAGTCGATCACGATCAGCCCGATGTTGTGCCGCCGCTTCAGCCGCCGCGCGCGGGTGCGCAGCGCGGCGATGGTCAGCCCCGGGGTATCGTCGATATAGAGCGGCAGTTCCGCCAGGCGCTGGCTGGCGAACGAGATGCGCTGGAAATCCTCGCGGCTGATCGAGCCGCGCCGCAGCCGTTCGCTGCTGATTTCCGCCTGTTCGGCCAGGATACGCGTCGCCAGCTGGTCGGCGCTCATTTCCAGGCTGAAGAAGGCGGTCGGTGCGCCGACCGACTTGGCCGGGTCCATCTTGTGAACCTCGACATCTTCCAGATAGCGTTCGGCGCAGTTGAAGGCGATGTTGGTGGCGAGCGAGGTCTTCCCCATGGCCGGACGGCCAGCCAGGATGATCAGGTCCGAATCGTGCAGGCCGCCGATCTTGGCGTTGAGATCGTCAAGCCCGGTGGTCCGGCCCGAAATGTGCCCGCCCGAATTGAGCGCCTTTTCGATCTGGGTGATCGCCACCAGGCTCGATTGCCGGAACGACACCGCCTCGCTCCCGACCGAGGCGCCTTCGGCCACCTTGTAGAGCGCGGTCTCGGCCTCGGAAATCTGCTCCATCGGCTCGACCCGCTCGCTGGTGTCGAGCGCGGATGTGACGAGGTTGCGCCCCACGCTGACCAACTCGCGCAGCAAGGCCAGGTCATAGATCTGCTCGGCCAGTTCGCGCGGGGCGAGCAGACCCTGCCCGTCCGCCGTCAACCGCGCGAGATAGGCCGCCCCGCCCAGCTCCTTCAGCGCCTCGTCCGCTTCGAAATAGGGCTTGAGCGTCACCGGGGTGACCACCGCCTTGCGATCGAGCAGTTGCAGGATCCGGGCGTAGATCCGGTTGTGGACGGGTTCGAAGAAATGCTCGGGCCGCAGCTGGGTGTGCAGTTCCTCAATCACGCGGTTGTCGATCAGCACCGCGCCCAGGAACGCGGCTTCGGCTTCCACGTTGGCGGGCAGCGCGCGGGCGGCGGTTTCATCGGGTCGGGTGATCAGATCGGTCTCGGCCATAAGCCCGTTTCAATGCGCGGAGGCGGCGCGCCCCGCAAGCGCCAAGCGGCGTGAAATTACTCCACAGCCTGTGGAAGTTCGAGAGGGCACTTGCCCGCGCTTTTTGCATCTGCGAAAAGCGCCTCCCATGGCGGCCCCCCGGATCATCCACATCGAGCTCGATGAAGCGACGATCCTGTGGCGCAACGCAGATATCGAACAGGAACGCCGGATCGCCATCTTCGATCTGATCGAAGATAACACTTTCAAGCCCCTGCGCGCCTGGGAAGCCGGGCACCAGGGGCCTTACCGCCTGCGCCTGGCGGTGGACGACGGGCGGCTGGTGCTGACCGTGGCGGACGAGAGCGAGCAGCTGCTGGAAACGCTGATCCTGGGGCTGGGCCGGTTCCGCCGCCCGATCCGCGAATACTTCGCGATCTGCGACAGCTATTACCAGGCGATCCGCAAGGCCACCGCGAGCGAGATCGAGACGATCGACATGGCCCGGCGCGGCGTGCACAACGATGCCGCCGAACTGCTGCTGGAACGTCTTGAAGGAAAAGTGGAAACCGACTTCGCCACGGCGCGGCGGCTCTTTACCCTGATCTGCGTGCTGCATATCAGGGGTTGATGTTTCCGGCTCACGCCGGTGCGGACAAGCCATCCGGCTTGTCCTGACCTGACCGGCCCGCTCCCCCGGCCCAACCACCCATAGGGTACCCTTAAGCGGGTGGTTGGGCCGGGGGAGCGGGCCGGCCAGGCCAAGCCCACAGCGGTTGCAGTTGGCGCACCCCAAAAGGAATCGGGTCGCA
>NZ_JAYRKX010000033.1:0-7589 GCF_041905565.1 Novosphingobium sp.
AGCGTGACGTTCTGCAGGTTGGGCAGGAAGACGCGCTTGGTCTTGTTGTTGGCGTGGCTGACGTTGTGGCCGACCTGGCGACCCTTGCCGGTCAGTTCGCAAATACGGGACATGGCTTCACTCGCTTCGAAAATTGCTGCCCATGACGGGAGAAGGCGCGCGCATACCGATTCACCCTTGCTTGGTCAAGCTGAGTCTTGGTTTTGAGCGGGATCTGCCTCCGCAGATTCCTTGGCAACACCGGTCCGCGCGGGCCGGTGTTGCCAAGGCAAGGACGGATGTCCTTGCCGCACCCGGCCAGGGACTCTAATCCCTTCAGGGATGAGCCGTTGGCCCCTGCCTGAACCGATGCAAGCGGCGCTGCAAGAGGCGCGCGCGGGCGAATCGGCAGGGGAAGTGCCGATCGGCGCGGTGGTGGTGAAGGACGGGCAGGTGATTGCCCGGGCCCACAACCAGCCGCGCGGGCTGTGCGATCCCACCGCCCATGCCGAAGTGCTGGCGATTCGCGAAGCGGCGCGGGTGCTGGGCAGCGAGCGGCTGGGCGAATGCGAGCTGTGGGTCACGCTGGAGCCGTGCCCGATGTGCGCGGGCGCGATCAGCCATGCGCGAATCGCCCGGCTCTATTACGCCGCCAGCGATCCCAAGGGCGGGGCGGTGGAACACGGCGCGCGGGTGTTCGACCAGCCGCAGTGCCTGCACCGCCCCGAAGTCTATTCCGGGATGGGCGAGGGCGAGGCGGCGGCCCTGCTGAAGACGTTCTTCGCCGGCAAGCGCCAGCCTTAAAGCCCGCGCCACACTTTCAGCGGCACGTCGTTCTTCGGGCCGTAAGTGCGCGGCTCGCACCGGGTCGGCTTGAAGTCCTTGCCATAGCACAGCTGAATTTCGCGCAGCCAGCCGCCGTTGCTGGCGCGGATCCCGATCTGGTCCTGCCGCCAGCCGGGATTGGCGGCGATGAAAGCCTGGCGCAGATCGCCCATGGTCAACCCGGGCTTGCGCGACAGGGCGTCGGCATCGGGCAGGCGGACCGAGTTCCACAGGATCGACGCGACCTTGAAATAGGCTGCCGGGGTCTTGGCCATGCAGCTGCCGTGCTTGGCCCATTCGTGTTCGAGCAGCCAGGGCACCGGGGTCATGCACAGGTTGGCCTTGATGTCTTGTTCGGTCGGGCGCGGGGTCAGCGCGCACCACTGCGGATACTTGCCGCTGCCGCTGTCGGGCCACAGCCCGTGCAGGACGAAGCCGAATCGCCCGATCGCGCCGTTGCACTGGTAGTTGTCGGGATCGCTCGCCGCCTTGCCGCCGCGGCAGAATTCGGGCGACCAGCTGACCGCCAGAGTATAGCCGGTGATGGCCGAGCGGCGGGTCGGCCCGTCGGGCTGGACGGCGCGCGGCATGGTTACGCTCGGCGGCGCCTTGCACTGATAGGCTTGCGCCAGGACCGGGGCGGGCAGGGCCAGCGCGATCAGCGCCAGGGCAGCTTTCATAGCGGGGTGAAGTCCAGCCCGATGTCCGCTGCGGGCGCGCTTTGCGTCAGCCGTCCGACCGAGACATAGGTGACGCCGGTCGCGGCGATTTCGGCGATGGTATCGAGCCGCACCCCGCCCGATGCCTCGATCGGCACGCGGCCCGCGACCAGGGCCACCGCCTCGCGCAGCTGGGCGGGGGTCATGTTGTCGCACAAGAGGTGACTGGTGCCGCCGGCCAGCGCGGGTTCGATCTGGTCGATATGGTCGACCTCGCAGATGATCCACTTGACCCCGGCGGCCTTGGCGCGGGCGACCGCCTCGGTCACGCCGCCGGCCACGGCGACGTGGTTGTCCTTGATCATCGCCGCGTCCCACAGCCCCATGCGGTGGTTCTGCGCCCCGCCCATGCGCACGGCATACTTTTCGAGGTGGCGCAGGCCCGGAATGGTCTTGCGGGTGTCGAGCAGGGTGGCGTTGCCCTGCATTGCATCGACGTATTGCCGGGTCAGCGTGGCCACGCCCGAGAGGTGCTGCACGGTGTTGAGCGCGCTGCGTTCCGCCGTCAGCATGGCGCGGGCATTGCCCGACAGGCGCATCAGGTCGGTCCCGGCGGCCACTTGCGCGCCTTCTTCGACCAGCAGTTCGATCTCCATCGCGGGGTCGAGAGCGCGGAAGAACCCGGCGGCGACCGGCAGGCCGGCGACGGTGATCGCATCGCGGCTGTCCATCACGCCGGAAAAGCGCGCATCCGCCGGGATCACGCTTTCGCTGGTCACGTCATGCCCGCCGCCGGGCAGGCCAAGGCCAAGGTCCTCGTCCAGAGTGGCGCGGACGAAAGCGTCCAGGTCGAAGCCGGTCAGGGTAAACTGGGTCATGCCCCAGGGACTAGCGCCCGGCCCGGCCGGGTCAAGCCGGTCAATGCACGAAGCGCGCCACCACGTCGCGGTAGGAGCGGCTGACTTTCAGCTGCGCGCCCGATTCCAGCACCAGGAAGCATTCGCCATTGGTGTGCGGCTTGACCTGGCGGACCTTGTCGAGGTTGACGATGGTCGAGCGGTGGACCCGCTGGAACGCGCGCGGATCGAGCCGGCGTTCCAGGTCCTTCATCGTTTCGCGCAGGATGTAGCTGTTGTCGCCGGTGTAGATGCACATGTAGTCGCCCGCCGCCTCGACATATTCGATCGAATCGACGTCCACCCGGAAGATCTGCCCGCGGTCCTTGATGTTGATGAGCTTTTCGTAGCGCGCGGTGGTTTCGCCATCGTCGGGCATCGCCTCGATCGCGTCGGGGGCCACTTCGGCCAGCACGATCTTCAGCTTTTCGGCTTCCTCGGCGGCGTGCTTTTCGCTGAGGCGCAGGCGCACGCGTTCCAGCGTGTCGGCCAGCTTGTCCTCGTCCACCGGCTTCATCAGGTAGTTGACCGCATTCGCCTCGAACGCGCGGACGGCGTGTTCCTGGTAGGCAGTGACGAAGACGATCAGCGGGGGTTCGATCTCCATCACCCCCTTGACCACGGAAAAGCCGTCGAACCCCGGCATCTGGATGTCGAGGAACACCAGGTCGGGCTTTTCGGTCTTGATCTTGCGGATCGCCTCGCGGCCGTTGTTGCAGGTGTCGATGATCTCGACATCCGGGAACTTCTGCAGGCGCAGCATCAGCCCCTGGATCGCGAGCTTTTCATCGTCGACGATGATCGTGCGGATGGTCATGGCTGGGAATACTCTTTCAGCCCGGCAGGGCAGGGCGATGGTCCGCGGCGAAGCCCGGGGGGGTGGGCTCGCGCCGCTCGTACGGCAATTCGATCAGCACGGCGAAGCCGCCTTCGGGCGGTTCCATCGTTTCGAACCGGTGATCTTCGCCATAAGCCTGGGCCAGCCGGTCACGGATGTTGGCCAGGCCCACTCCGGTGGATACAGGTTCGCCGCCGTCGAATGTCACGCCGCTCAATCTGTTGCTGGCCGCGCCCGATTGCAATCCCGGCCCGGTGTCGGAGACGGTAATGCGAAGGTTCTGGCCGACGAGCTGTGCCGCGATGGTGATTTCGGCCCCGGCCTCCTGCGGGCTGACCGCATATTTGATCGCGTTTTCGACCAGCGGCTGGAGCAGCAGCGACGGCAGCAGCGCCGGTTCGGTGACCGGATCGATCCGGAAACTGGTGCGCAGGCGTTCTTCAAACCGCATGCGTTCGATGTCGAGGTAGAGCTTCAGCGTCTCCACTTCCTGCGCCACGGTGACGCGGCCGGTCGGTTCGTTGACCAGGGTATAGCGCAGGAAGCTCGACAGGCGGCTGAGCATGGCATTGGCCGGCTCGGTCTGTTTCAGCAGCACCAGGGTCGAGATCGAATTGAGCGTGTTGAACAGGAAGTGCGGGTTGAGCTGATAGCGCAGCATCGCCAGCTGGGCCTGGGTGGCCTGGTTTTCCAGCCGGATCAGCTGGTCGTTCTGTTCCTCGATCTGCAGGAAGAAGTTGATCGCGTAATAGAGCGCCGACCAGCTCATCAGCAGGGTCGCGTCGATATAGAAGCCGCCGATGAAGCGCTGGGCAAAGCCGACCGCCGTGTCGCCATAATAGAGCCCGTTCACCCAGGCATCGATGAAAGCGTAGAGCGCCACCGCGAACGGCAGGATCACCGCGGTCACCCCCCAGGTGATGATCGGGCGGCGGTTGATCAGCTGGCGGTAGATCACCGACAGGATCAGGGTGATCGAAAAGCCGGTGATGGTCTGCAGCAGGACCAGCACGAGGTAGGACAGCGCCAGGCCATTGGCGATGCCCGACATCGCGCGCAGCAGCATCGCCCCGCCCCAGCCGACCGCCTGCAGCCGCCAGAAGGCGCGGTTCTTGTTGGCGAAGAACGGGGTCGGGCGAAAGGGCAGCACGGCCATGGGGTCTACCCTAGCAGATAATGGACCGGCAGGGGAACAGGATCAGGCCCCGCGCGCCTCGGCAATCGCCTTGGCCAGCACGTCCTTGCCCACCGCGCCGCCGAACATCTGCTCGCCGATCACCCACGATGGTGTGCCTTCGAAGCCCAGGCTGCGGGCGAAGGTCAGGTTGCCTTCGATTTCCTTGACCACGCGCGGATCGGCCAGGAACTTGCGCGCCCGGTCAAGGTCCAGCCCGGCTGCGCGGGCGGCGGCCTCGATCGTGGCCGGGTCGGGGCGGCCGGCGGCGAACATCGCGTGGTGGAACGCGCCGTAGCGGCCCTGTTCGGCCGCGGCCAGGCCCCACTGCGCGGCCAGCGCGCTTTGCGGCGAAAGGATCGGCATCTGGCGCACCACCACCTTGAGGTCGGGGTGCTCCTTGATCAGTGCTTCCACGTCAGCCACGCTGGAGCGGCAATAGGTGCAGGCGAAATCGGTGAATTCCACCAGCGTCACCTTGCCCTGCGGATTGCCCAGGACCGAGCCCGGAAACGGCGTGAACACCGCGTCCGAGACGCTGGCCAGCGATTTCGCATTCTCGCGCTTTTGCAGTTCCTGCATCGCCTGGGGCAGGATTTCGGGGTTTTCGAGGATGGTCTTCTTGACCACTTCGGCAGTGCGGCGGCTTTCGAACCACCAGCCGCCGGCAGCCCCGATGACCAGCAGCATCAGCCCGCACAGGGTCAGCAGCAGCGATTGCGTGGTTTTGCGTTCAGCCATGATGCCCGCGCTACCTGCGTTTGCCCTTGCGTTCAATCGCCGCGCGCGCCTGCATGGCAATATCCTGCGCACGCAGCCAGTCGGCGCTGCCCTTGGGCAGCATCGCTTCGGCCGCTTCGGCGCTGCGCAGCGCCTGGGGCATCTGCAGGCTCATCACCTGCTGTTCGGCGCTGGCCAGCCGGGCGCGGGCACTGTCGCCATTGGCTTCATAGACCACGCCCAGTTGATACCAGGCGAAGGGGTTTTCCCGGTCGCGCGCCACGGCGGCCTTCAGCACGCGTTCGGCCTCCTTGAAATTGGCCGGGTCTTCGGTGGCGATCAGGGCGTGGCCAAAGGTGGTGGCGATCAGCGGCTGGTTGCCGGTCAGTTCCACCGCGCGGCGCAGCGGCGGCAGGGCATCGGCGGGCCTGCCGCTTTCCAGCAGGATCTGGCCCTTCAGTTCCATGAAATAGGGATCGTTGGGCGCGGTCGCCAGCAAGGCGTCGGTTTCGGCCATCGCCTTGTCCATCAGCGCGTCCTTGTGCCAGGCATAGGCGCGGGCATAGCGCGCGGGCACGCCGGTCATGCTCAACGGATAGTCGCGCAAGGTTGCCTGCGGTTCGGCGACATAGCCGTACAGCTTGGCCTTGACCCGCTGGAACCGGGCTTCCAGCGCGGGATCGTTGGGCTTGGTCCAGGCCGGATCGACCTTGTAGGTGTCTTCCAGCGTGGCCAGGCGGTCGGCGGTCATCGGGTGGGTCGAATAGAATTCGCTGTCGGCGTTGCGGGTAAAGCCATAGCGGTATTCCATGTTCTGCAGCTTCTTGAAGAAGCTGAGCGAGCCGCGCCCGGAAATACCCGCTTTCGACAGGTATTGCGCCCCGGCGGCGTCCGCGCTCGATTCCTGGCTGCGGCTGAAGGCCAGGTACTTGCCCAGCGCGGCCTGCTGCCCGGCCATGAAAACGCCCATCGCCGCGTCGCCGGCCCCGGCGGCGGCGGCGGCGGCGCTGAGCAGCAGCGACAGGATCGAAATGCCGGTCGCCGCCTTGCTGCCGCCATCGCTGATAACGTGGCCGCCGGTGATGTGGCCCAGCTCGTGCGCGATCACGCCCTGCACTTCGTTCGCGCTGGTCGCGGCGTTGATCAGCCCGGAATGGACGTAGACCGCCTGCCCGCCCGCAACGAAGGCGTTGATCGAATTGTCGCCGATCATCACGATGTCGACGTTCTTCGGATCGAGCCCGGCGGCGGCGACCAGCGGCACGGCCATGTCGTGCAGCAGGGCTTCGGTTTCCGCATCGCGCAGGATCGATTGCGCCATGACCGGCTGGGTTACCAGCCCCACGGCAAGCACGGCGGCGATCAGGCGGGACAGCAGGCGCATTACGGCCATTCTAGTCGCGCCCGTCCTTAACCGCGGCTGAAGGCGGCGCGCCGTGCTGGGCCAGGAAGGCCAGCACCGCGTTCAGTTCGCGCCGGTCGCGGTTGAACGGATGGGCCAGCAGCTTGACCGTGTCCTCGTGGTTCAGCCCGGCGATTACCACCGCCTGGGTCGGCCGGCCCACTTCGGTCAGCGCCTTGGCCAGGGCCAGCGAATTGCGCGGCTTGACCGTGGTGTCGCGGTCCCCCGTCAGCAGCAGCATCGGCGGGGCATCGGCGCGAACGTGGTTGATCGGCTGGGTCAGCGCCGGATCGGGCGCGTGGCCAAAGGCGGCGCGCGCCGAATCCGATGTGAACGGGTGAAAGTCATACGGCCCCGACAGGCCGATCACGCCCTTGACCGCGCCTTCGGGCACCCCGGCGCGGCCCAGCCACTGCCGCTCCAGCCCCAGCATGACCACGTTATAGGCCCCGGCGGACTGTCCCATCAGGAACAGCCGCTGCGGATCGGC
Organism: Novosphingobium sp.; assembly: GCF_041905565.1. Lineage (GTDB taxonomy): Bacteria > Pseudomonadota > Alphaproteobacteria > Sphingomonadales > Sphingomonadaceae > Novosphingobium. The sequence goes on from NZ_JAYRKX010000033.1 coordinate 6,984, forward strand.
GCCCCAATCGTCCGCATGGCCCAGCGCGAAGCGCACCGCCGCCGCGCTGTCTTCCAGCATCCGGGGATAGATCCCGTCCGGCACCAGCCGGTATCCCGCCAGCACCGTGACATAGCCCATCCGCGCGAAATTGCGGCCGATGAAGTGGTATTCCCCCGCCGTCCCGCTGTGCCAGCCGCCGCCCGGCACCCAGACCAGCAGCGGATGCGGCCCCGGCGTGTCGGGCACGAACACGTCCAGCCTCTGCGCCGGCAGCGGGCCATAGGGCTGCCCATCGACCACCTGGCGCATCCCTTCGGTCCCGCCCAAAGTGCGGTCGGCCCAGTCGAGCATCGCCAGCCCGTGATTGCGCACGCCGTAGACGAACGTCCCGCCCAGCAGGGCAGCCAGCGCGGCAAAGGTGATGACGGTCCAGCCCAATTTTCCCGGTTTCCAGCGTGACATGGGCGGCAGGACTAACGCCCCCGGTGGCGGCGGCAAGGGTTAAAGTGGGAGTCCTTGTTTGGTGTGCTGATCGCCTCCGCGATCAGCTTGGCCTGGCCGGCCCACTCCCCCGGCCCAACCACCCACAGGGTACCTTGAACGGGTGGTTGGGCCGGGGGAGTG
>NZ_JAYRKX010000017.1:0-62996 GCF_041905565.1 Novosphingobium sp.
CCGGCCCAACCACCCGTTTAAGGTACCCTGTGGGTGGTTGGGCCGGGGGAGCGGGCCGGCCAGGCCAGGAAAAGCCGGATGGCTTTTCCGCACCGCCGTGAGGCGGACAAAAACATCCCCCCTAAACCCGCCCCTCGTCCCGTCCGGGCATCGGCGCGAGCCAGCGCAGGGCCAGGCTGGCGAGCAGCAAGGCGGCCGACAGTTGCACTGCCCCGCTCAGCCCGATCAGGTCCGAGGCCAGACCCATCGCATAGGCGCCCAGCGCCATGCCGCCAAAGGTCACCGCCTGGTAGATCGCCAGGCAGCGTCCCAGGATCGCCTCGGGCGAGCGCAGCTGCATTGCGACGTTCAGGCTGGTCAGCACCGCCACCCAGGCCCCGCCCGCGACCAGGGTCAGTGCCAGCAGCGCCGGCAGGCTGGTGACGCGGCTGATCGGCAGCAGCATCATCGCAAAGATCAGCGTGGACATGCCGACCACCGCTTCACCGCCAAAGCGCCGCCGCACCGGGGCGATCCACAGCGCGACCACGATCGAGCCGATTCCGAACGCGCCCAGCGACAGCCCGAACTGGGTTTCGGTGCCGTGCAACTGTTCGCGCACCAGCAAGGGTTGCAGCCCGAGGTATCCGGCCGCGCCGAAGCCAAAGGCAAAGCCGCGCAGCAGGATCCGCCGCACCGGGCTGGAACTGGCGCAAAAGCGGATCCCCGCCAGAATCGAGGCGAACATCGGCTGGCGCTCGCGCACGGCTTGTTGAGGGTGCCAGCGCAGCAGCACCACGATCAGCGCCAGATAGGACAGCGCGTTGAGCGCAAAGGCCGTGGCCGTGCTGGCCAGCGAAATCAGCAGGCCGCCCAGCGCCGGGCCAACGCTGCGCGCCAGGTTATAGGCAATGGTGTTGAGCGAGATCGCCTGCGGCAGGTCGGCCGGGCCAACCTGCAAGCGCACCGATGCCTGCCAGGCCGGGCCGTTCAGCGCCGTGCCGCAGCCCACCGCCAGAGTGAAGGCGAGCAGCGAAAGCGGCCCGATCAGCCCCTGCCAGGTCAGCACGGCCAGCGCTGCCGACAGCACCAGCATCACCCATTGCGCCGCCAGCATCACCCGGCGGCGATCGTAATTGTCGGCAATCGCCCCGGCGATCACCCCCAGCAGCATCACCGGCAGGGTGACCGAGGCCTGGATCAGCGCGACCAGCTGGTGCGAGGTGGTCAGCTCGGTCATCAGCCAGGCCGCGCCGGTCGACTGGACCATCGAGCCCAGGTTCGAGGCCAGGTTGGCGGTCCAGATCGCGCGGAAGGCGGGAAAACGAAACGGGGCGAGCGGCTTGCCGGGGGCCGTCAGGCCATGGGGAGGGGCAGGCGTTTCGCTCACCCCATCGGGTTAGGCATAAGGGCGCGGGGATGCAAGGCGGGGGGTGGGGTGTGCGGGGGCACGCGCCGCTCTGCCCCGGCCACATAGGAAAAAGGCCACGGCGCTGACACTGCCCGGGGCAGCATCAGCGCGTGGCCTTCGTCATCCTCCGACTGAGCGGAGGTCAGACTTGATGTTCCGCGACGTTAGCCCGCGCGGCCGGTGCGGCCACGGTGCGGGGTGCGGCCGCCCTGCTGGCCTTGCGGACGGCCATCGCGGCGGCCTTCGCCGCGCTGGTCGAAGCGGCGGTTGCCGCGGTCCTGCCCGCCATCGCGGGGTGCGGCGCTGCGTTCACCGCCCCGTTCGCCGCTGCGCGGCTGGGCGTCGCGGCGGGGCATTTCGCCGAAGGCGCGTTCGCGGCGTTCGCCGCCGCGTTCCGGGCGGCCCTGGGCACGGTCGTCGCGGCGCGGGGCGGCGTCGCGGCGGGGCGCGTCTTCCACCCTGCCGCGGCCTTCATCGGCCAGCGGGTTGAACACGGGGCCGCGCGCGGGGGCACTGCCCTGGCGGTCGTTGCGCAGCCAGGTGTCGCGCGGCTGGCCGTTGCGGCCCTGCCCGCCCGGGCTGCGGTTGCCGGCGTTCGGACGGCGGCGTTCACCGCCGCGTTCACCGCCACCGCGCTGGCCGCCCCGGCCGCGCGCGTCGCGTGCTTCGCGGCGGGCGTCCTGTTCGGCTTCGGCGGGCTTGCGGCTGGGCAGCGGCAGCTGCGCGGCCTGCTTCTGGAAATCTTCCGGCAGCGGCTGGGTATCCAGCTTGACCCCGGTCAGCCGCTCGATGTCGCGCAGGTAGGGCTTTTCATCGGGCGCGCAGAAGCTCTGCGCCACGCCGTCGGCACCGGCGCGCGCGGTGCGGCCGATGCGGTGGACGTACTGTTCGGGCACGTTGGGCAGTTCATAGTTGAACACGTGGCTGACGCCGGTCACGTCGATCCCGCGCGCGGCGATATCGGTCGCCACCAGCACCGGGCACGAACCGTTGCGGAACGCCTGGAGCGCGGCGGTGCGCTGGGCCTGGCTCTTGTTGCCGTGGATCGCGAAAGCGCTGACCCCGGCGGTCGCCAGGTGGCGCACCACGCGGTCGGCGCCGTGCTTGGTGCGGGTGAACACCAGCGCGCGGTCGATGCTCTTGTCGGCCAGACCGGCGCGCAGACGCAGGGTCAGCAGCGCCTGCTTTTCCGCCTGGTTGAGGAAAGTGACATACTGTTCGACGCGTTCGGCGGTGGTCGCCTGCGGGGTCACTTCGACGCGCACCGGGTTATGGATGAACTGCTTGCCCAGGTCCGCGATCGCCTTGGGCATGGTCGCGGAAAAGAACAGGCTCTGCCGTTCCTTGGGCAGCATCGCGGCAACGCGCTTCAGCGGCACGATGAAGCCCAGGTCCATCATCTGGTCGGCTTCGTCGAGCACGAAGATCTCGACATGGCGCAGGGTCAGCGCACGCTGGTCGATCAGGTCGAGCAGGCGGCCCGGCGTGGCGACCAGCACGTCGCAGCCGGGCACCAGCGCGCGCGACTGCTTGCCCACCGGCACGCCGCCGAACACGCACTGGACCGACAGGTTCAGGTACTTGGCATAGCCGCGCATGTTCTCGGCGATCTGGGCGGCCAGCTCGCGGGTCGGGCTCAGCACCAGCATCCGGCAGGCCGCGTTCTTGCGGGGCTGCGGATTGGCGGCGAGGCGGTGGAGCGAGGGGAGCGAGAACGCGGCGGTCTTGCCGGTGCCGGTCTGGGCGATGCCCAACAGGTCGCGCCCTTCGAGCAGCGCGGGGATCGACTGGCGCTGGATCGGGGTGGGATCGGTATAGCCCTTGGTGGCAAGCGCACGGATGAGAGGCTCGGCCAGGCCAAGGTCGGTGAAATAGGTCATTTTCAAATTCCAAATATGAAGCGGCGCAGCCCACGGACACGGGTCCGCCAGGCGCGAAGCGAGGGTTCGTTTCGATGCGACCCTGCGTGAAGAAGGTGGCTTCAGCGATAAACGCGCAACCGCAGGTCCGGGGCGGTTGGGGTGGAAACGCCCAACCTCACGCTGCGCCGGATTGCGTCGGATCTGGGCCGATGCGCCGGTTGCTGGACAAGCCCTTTAGTATGCATTGCAGCAAAAAGCAAGAATATTGCGCTTCGCCGCCGATGGGCTAGGCTGGGGGGATGAACCGCACGCTGATCCTCGCCGCCGCCCTGCTTGCCACCAGTGCCCCCGCCCTGGCCGCCCCCACCCTTGCCGCTGCGCCCAGTCGGCAGGAGCAGGTGATGATCCAGACGGTCGATGCCGAACAGGGCCGCCATGTCGATCTGCTCGAACGGCTGGTCAACCAGAACAGCGGCAGCCGCAACCTCGATGGGGTGCGCAAGGTGCGCGACATGCTGGCGGGCGAATTCCAGGCGCTGGGCTTTGCCGTGCGCTGGGTGGACCAGGCTGCGGTCGGCCGCGCCGGGCACCTCATCGCGACGCACAAGGGCAAGCCCGGGCGCAAGCGGCTGCTGCTGATCGGGCATCTCGACACGGTGTTCGAACCCGACCACCCGTTCCAGAAGTTCGAGCGGCTGGGGCCGGACAAGGCGCGCGGCCCCGGCGCGGCGGATGACAAGGGCGGCGATGTCGCCATGCTTGCCGCGCTGCGGGCGATGCACAAGGCGGGCACGCTGAAGGACGCCAACATCGAAGTGGTGCTGACCGGGGACGAGGAAGACGCCGGGCTGCCCTTGGAAGCAGCGCGGGCCGATCTGGTCGCGGCGGGCAAGCGCGCCGATGTGGCGCTCGACTTCGAAGGGTTGGCGCGCGACGGCGGCAAGGACATGGGCTCGATCGCGCGACGCTCGGCCGGGGGGTGGAAAGTCACCGTCACTGCGAAAAGCGGGCATTCCAGCGGCATCTTCTCGGCCAGTGCCGGGGAAGGGGCGATCTATCCGCTCGCCCGGATCCTCACCGCCTTCCGCACGGAGCTGCCGGAACCCAACCTGACGTTCAACGTCGGGCTGATTACCGGCGGGGCCAGCGCGGAAATTGCCGCCAACGATGCCAATGCGAGCGCCGCGGGCAAAAGCAACATCATCCCCGGCGTGGCGATCGCTAGCGGCGATCTGCGCGCGCTGACCCCCGAATCGATCGCGCGGGCCGAAGCGAAGATGCGCGAAATCGTCGACCGCCCGTTCAACGGCGGCTCTGCCACGCTGACTTTCGATGGCAAGTATCCGCCGATGGCGCCCACGGCCGGCAACCGCGCGCTGCTGGGCAAGCTGAACGCGGTCAACGCCGTGCTGGGGCTTGAGCCGATGGGCGAGCTCGACCCGCTCAAGCGCGGGGCGGGGGACATCAGCTTCGTCGCTGCCGATGTCGACAGCCTGGTTGGCCTTGGTCCGGCGAGCGAGGGCGACCACACCAGCGCCGAGGTGGTGGACCTCGCCAGCCTGTGGCGGCAGGCGAAACGGGCGGCCTTGCTGATGACGCGGCTGTCGCGTGAACCTCAGGGGCGCCTCACCCGCTGATCAGGCGTCCCTAGGCCGGCTGGTGCGCGGTTTGTGCGGGCTGGTGCCTCCGTGCTGCGGTGTCAGATCAGACCGGCCAGACCGGGGTCGATCAACCCGTGGTGGCGGCGCAGCGCGGCGCGGGCAAGTCGTTCCATTTCCACCTTTCTGCGCGCCGCCGCCAGCGGCACCGTGGCCGCCGGACGCAGGATTTCGGCGTCATAGCCATCGGCCACGATCAGCCCGCAGCGCTCAGGCAGGAAGGCCGCGTCCTCCATGCAGGAACGGTCCAGGTGCGGGGCCAGGCCCCAATAGAACCGGTCACAATAATCCAGGTAATCCAGCCACTTGGCATCGCCCAGCAGGTCTCCCCGGGCCACCTTGATCTCGACGATCACCAGTTGCCCCTTGCCGTCGATCCCCATCAGATCGGCCCTCCGCCCATTGCGCAGCGGCATTTCCGGCAGGCACCAGATGTCATTGCGCGCAAACAGCCGCCCGATCCCCCGCGCCACAGCCTGCGCCTCGCGGGTGAAACTCTCGGCGGGAATCGGCGGATTGGCTGGCATTCCGCCAGTCTAGGAACGAAACAGGAACTTTGCAAGCCGGCCCGCTCGGGCCGCCCGCCGCGCTACATGAAGCGGCGCGGCTGAGCCGATTCGGCCGGCGGGCTGAAAGTCAGCAAGGCACTGCGCGCGGCGTGGAATTCCTGCCACAGCGCCAGCGCCGCCGGGGCCGGATTGACCCCCCGCGCATTGACCGCGAGCAGCGCCGCCAGCCCCGGTTCCATGATCGCCGACAGATCGTCGATGCCCTGTTCGGCCAACTCGCGCCGCCAGCCGCCGATATCACGCATCAGCGCCGGGAAATTGCGCACTTCAGGGCGCATCGGCTCGGCCGCGATGCCTGCCAGCATGGCGACGACATTGGCCGCATCGTGCAGCGCGGACCACTTCATGCTCATCGCGCTGGCCGAGGCCTGGCCGAATTCGGGCCGCCCCGATCCGGGCAGCGCCCCGCCGCTTGCCGCAAGGTTCGGGCCGAAGGTGGTTGGTGCGTTCATGCCGCGGGGATAGGCCGATTCGGCTTGCCAAATCGCTAACCGGGCCATTTGCGCGATGAAATAAGGGACTGGCGCAGCGGCGCGCGCGCTGCTAACCGCTCCCCTCCGGCAAGCACCCGTAGCTCAGCTGGATAGAGCGCTGCCCTCCGAAGGCAGAGGCCACAGGTTCGAATCCTGTCGGGTGCGCCAGCCGGGGCGAAAGCCGGCGCCTGCCGCACGCGGGTATAGCATAGTGGTAATGCTCCAGCCTTCCAAGCTGGCTAGAGGGGTTCGATTCCCCTTACCCGCTCCAAGCCCCCTCAAATAAGAACAAGCTGCAGGCCGTCTAGTCGACCGTCTGCCATTGCCTGGTCCTGGCCGATTCCCGCACGGCATCAAGCACGGCCTGCCCGCGCACGGCATCATCGAAGGTTGCGGCGCGCTCGGGAATGGCCGGTTCGCGGCCTTCGATCCGGGCCTTCATTTCGGCGAACAGCCGGGCGTAGGGCGGCACGTCGAAACCCATGGTGTGCCAGCGGTCCATCTCGGTCTGGATCAGATCGCCGATCGGGAAGGGCGTGGGCGGCGGATTGACCAGGTCGGCCGGCATCGGCACCTGGCGCATGCCCGCTGCGTCATGGATCCAGACTTCCTCAGGATCGCCATAGTTCGCGCCGCTCTGGATCCACACCCCGCCGCCGGTGCCGGTTACCTTGGTGCACATGGCAAAGCCGCTGCGCGATTCCTGCGCGGCGACGATCGTGCCCAGCACGCCGTCGCCGGCCTCGAACTGGACCGAATAGCAATCGTCGGCGCTGCGCCAGGGGCGTCCGGGGGCCAGGGTCTGGAGCTGGCCCGAAACCCGCGTGATCGGTCCGAACATGTAGTCGACCTGATCGAACATGTGGCTGCCGAACGCGCCCAGGAACCCGCCGCCCTGGGCCGCGTCCTCCCACCATGCGGCCATCGGTTCCTCGGGCGTGAGCGTGCCGGGCTGGTGGTAGATTCGCAGGAAGTGGCGCGGCGCCCCGATCGCGCCCGATTGCGCCACCCGCCGCAGCAGCGCCTGCGCGCTGTCGAAGCGGAATTCGGCGCCCAGCATGTGCAGCACCCCGGCGGCCGTGGCGGCATCACGCATCGCGCGCGCTTCGGCGGCATCCCTGGCAAAGGGCTTTTCCGACACGACGTGCCGCCCGGCGGCGATCGCTTCCATCACGAAGGGATAGTGTGCGTGCGGCGGCGTCGCGACGGTCACCAGCTGGATCGATGGGTCGGCCAAGGCCTCGGCGAGGCTGTCGGTCGCGAGGGGAATGCCGAGCGGCGCGGCGCGTTCGGCAACTCGCGCCCGGTCGCGCCCGACGATCGCCTGCACTTCGAACCCGGCCTCGCGCAGCGCGCGGGTGTGGGTGAACAGGCCAAAGCCGGTGCCGACTACAACTGCGCCAATCGTCATTTCGCCATCTCCAGACATAGATCCAGCGCAGCGGCGCAGCGCGCCAGCGCGGCTTCGGTATCGAGCGCGTCGAGTTCGGGGCTGAACACCTCGATCCCGATTGGCGCTGTGGTGCCGGTGGCGGCCAGCGCCTGCATGAAGCCCTGCAGATCGAGCTCGCCCGCGCCGGGTAGCAGGCGCCGCATCATGCCGGCGTTGAGGTCCGCCTCGGGCGCGGCCAGCGCATCGTTGAGCTGGACCGACAGGATCAGCTCGCCCGGGCACCGCGCCAAGTCGTCGAGCGATGAGCCCGAGCGGAAGAAATGCCAGGTATCGAGCATGATCCCGGCATTGGCGCGCTCGCTGCGCTCGACCAACTCGCGCGCCCGGGCAAAGTCATGGACGGCGCCAACGGGCACAGGCTCGATCGCCACGGTCAGGCTGTGTTCGGCGGCGCGGTCGCAGATTGCGGCAAAGGCGCGGGCCTGCGCGGCTGGATCCCAGTCCATGCCCAGCAGTTCGACCACCGAAGCGGTGTGCGCGCCGATTTCCGCACCCAGCGCGATAAACTTTTCGGGCGTTGCCCCGCGCACCGCGTCGGCCCAGCCGCCCGTTGCCTGGGCATGGCCGGGCAGCCAGTTGCCGATGCATTCCATGTCGGTCACCACCAGCCCCGCCTCGCGCACCGCCGCTGCCAGCGCGGAACGATCCGCGCCGGCCACATCGCCATGCCAGGCCGTGACGGCGGTAAAGCCAGCGGCGGCGGCCGGGGCGAGCCGCTCGGCCAGCGGCGTGCCCTGGCGGGTCCCGGCGAACAGGACGCGCTGCGACGGGTTCATCCGGCCACTTCTCCGCTGACCACTGGCTCGACGCCGTCAATTGCCGCTGCGCCGCGTGCCTTGAGGTCGGCCAGGGGCACTCGGCGCAGGCTGACCTGCGGCGGCTCGGCCCCGGCCTCAAGCCCGATGAACCGCAGGCTCATTCCGCCGTGGACATGATCGAATGGCGAGACGTGGTTGCCGCCGATCCCGGGGTCCTCGCTCGCGATCACCACCCGCACCGAGCCGTCGCCTTGCAGGCGGCAGGTGTACTTGGTGATGAAGCCCTGCCCGTCCTCGTAATTGTCGAGGTTCTCCTGCCAGATCGAACAGAGCTGGAAGATCCAGTAGGAACAGGGACTGGGCAGGAAATCGATCACCAGCGCCTCGTGCGCCTCGCACTGCCAGGTGCCGAAGCCGTGGTGACGATCGGGCACGCCGCCGTTGGACAGATAAACCGCGCGGTCGAACCGGATGCGGTTGGGGCGCTGTGCCAGGTTGTCCTGCCACCAGCGCCGGACCAGTTCGCCATAGCCGAGCACGGTCTGCGCGGCCTTGGCCAGCCCATCGGCCACTTCGCCGGGGCTGACGGCGCGCGGCCGGGCCCCATCGAGACGGCGGATCGAGAACTGCGGCGGCGCCGTCTCGTCGCGGTCATGATAGAGTGTGCGGACCAGCAGGCCGATGCATTCGGGCTGGATCGGCAGCCAGTCGGCAATGCCCGCGATCCGCTGCTGGCTGACCGCGATGGTGAAATTGCCCTGCGCATCGAAGTGGACCTGGTCCGACGTGATGAAGCCGGTGGTCTGGTAGGCGGTGGGGTCGAAGGTCTTGAGGCCTTCGATCCCCTCCGCGGTCCAGTCTCGGTCGCCGGGATGGGCCGGCTGGGATGAGTTCCAGCTGGCGATCACGAAATAGGGCAGGCCGCCCCGGTTGCCGGTGATTACATAGTCGTGACTGCCATCGACGAATTCGGCCAGCAGATGGTCCTGGTCGGGCGACTGGAAATTGATCGACTGCCGCCACGGCACGTCGCGCAGGCGCGGCCGTTCCGGTTCGCAATTCTCCAGGAAACGTTCGAGCCCGTTGCGCGTCAGGCGGGCCATGAAGCGGTACCATTCCGCCCGGTCCAGCTCGTCCACCTCGTTGCCGAAGTGCCCGACGATCCGGCCCGCCAGCTTGAGCTGGTCGCAGAATTCGTCCCATGCCGCCCCCGCGAGCAGCCTTTGCCTGGCTTCCATCAGAACACCTCCCGCTTGATCCCGAACCGCTGCGTGTAGAAGCCGAACCGTTCCCACAGGGCATCGGGGTCAAGCCCGAACTGCCCGCGCAGGTCATAGGCCGCGCTGCCATGCTTGCCGCGCGGGTTGGCCTGCATGTACCCCTCGATCCGCATGCGGGCGGCGGGGGTCAGTTCCAGTTCGGCCAAGTCGTAGACCCGCTCGATCGTGCCCATCTGGTCGGCCATGTATTCGTGGAACCGCACGTCGATCGCGCGCGGCAGCACATCGCGCTGGGCGACACAGCGGCGCAGCAGCACCTCGATCCGGTCGGTCCAGTAAGTGGCGAGCTGCGCCAGGTCGACCGTGCGGCGGATGCGGTCGCCATAGGCGATCATGGTAATCGCTGATTGCAGCACCGCCAGCGGATCGCGGTGGGTGACCATTACCGTGGCATCGGGGTGCACAGCGTTGAGCGCGGCCAGGTTTTCCATGTGCGGCGGCGATTTCAGCACCCAGCGATTGGGGCCGCGCACCCAGGTCAGATATTGCAGCAGCCGCCGGGCATAGCGGTAGTGCGGGGTCTGGTCGTGGCTCAGGTAATAGTCGCGCCAGCGGTAGGGGCGGCTGACCCATTCGCACAGATAGCCGCTGAAATCGGGGCCGTGCAGCTCGATATCCTCGTGGATGCCGTCGGGCGCCATTTCGTGCATGGTCGGCATCAGCGGCAGCATGGTTTCGAATTGCCCCCACATCGCCGTGCAGTCATGGCGGCGCGGATCGTCCTGCGGCGGCGGGGCGGGTTCGCTGCGCGCGACCGGCTCCATCGATTCCCACAAGGGCAGGCTGCGCATCCGATCATCGGCGGCGAGCAGATTGACGAGGTGCGTCGTGCCCGAACGCGGCAGCCCGGCGATCATGATCGGGCGGTCGATCGCGATTCCGGCGATTTCGGGATGGCGTTTCCACGCATCCTCGAAACGCAGCCGGGTGCTGGCCTGGCGGACGCAATCGGCCAGCAGGTTGGCCCGGCCCAGGGCGTTGAGCCCCTTGTCCTCATCGAAGCTTTGCAGCCAGACTTCGAGCCGTTCGACGAAATCCATCGCGCCAAAGTCGCTGAGGCCGGTCGCCACGCGCGCCGCGTCGAGCACGCCTTGGGCCGAATAGCTGACCGGCGGCGTGGCCGCGATCGCGCCTTCGATCATCGGCGTCAGCACCGGCTGGGCCAGATCGTCGATCCGCACGGCTTCAGCCATTGATCGTGTAGCCGCCGTCGATCATCAGCGTCTGCCCGGTGATCCAGGCGGCGGCGTCGCTGGCCAGGAACAGCACTGCACCGGAAATGTCATCGACCTTGCCCAGCCGGCCCAGCGGCGTGCGTTCCAGCGTCGGCCGCTGCCAGGCTTCGCCGCCCGGCGAGAACACCCCGGCGGTCATCGCGGTTTCGACCATGCCGGCGCAGACCACGTTGAGCCGTATTCCGCGCGGGCCTAGGTCGACCGCAAGGCCGCGCGTCATGCCCAGCAGGCCGGTCTTGCCCGCGCCGTAACCCAGCGTCACCGCGATCCCCATGAAGCTGGTGATCGAACCGAGCCCGACCACGCAGCCGCCGCCTGGCAGCTTGCTGGCCGCCAGCTTGTCGGCCAGCCGCGTCGCCAGGCGGAACGGGGCGGCGAGGTGGATCGTCAGCGCGCGTTCGAACACGTCGGGGTCATGCTCGTCCTGGCCGAGCGAGTAGAAGCTGAGCCCTGCGTTGTTGACCAGCACGTCGCAGGCGGTGGTCGCCGCGGCCAGCTCCTCAAGCGAATCGCGGCTTTCCAGGTCCAGCTGGCGGTACTGGTAGCGCGACAGGTCAGCCTCGTAATCGCTTGCCGTTGCCCTGGTGCCGGTGATCGTCACCTGCGCGCCGGCATCGGCAAAGGCCGCCGCCGTGGCCGCGCCAATCCCGCTGGTGCCCCCGGTAACCAGGACCTGGGCCCCCGCAAAGTCATAGGCAACATTCGACCACGCCATGGCTCATCCCTCCGCATGCCTGGTTCGTCCCTTGACCGGGATCGAACATTATGACTAAACATCATGTATGGTCAGTTTGAGTCAAGCGCCAATCGCGCTTCAGGCGAAATCGGCGGCGTCAGAGGGGGCGCGGCCCAACCGCGCCAATGCCCGTCAGCGCGCCCAGCGCGCGGAAACGCGGGACAAGCTGATCGAAGGCGCCAGCCGCGTGTTCACGGCGCTGGGCTATGCCAATGCCACGATCGAACACGTGCTGGCCGAAGCAAAGGTCAGCCGGGCTTCGTGCTATGCCCATTTTGCCGGCAAGGCAGAACTGGTCGCGGCCATTGCGGAACGCTTTTCGCCGGTCTGGCAGCCGCTCTATGCCGAACTGGCGGCGATGCAGGATCCCGCGCCGGCCGCCCTGCGGTCATGGTGCGAACGTCATGTCAGGCTTTACCGGGAACACCACGACACCTGCATCATTCTGACCCAGGCAGCGGCCATCGAACCGGAGCTTTATTGGCAACTGGCCCGCTACCAGGAGGAGATCATCGATCTGCTGGCCCGCTCGAATCCGCGGCTGGCGCATCTGGCGACTGACCGCGACGCCCGCACCCGCGCGGCGCTGGTCCTGTCGAACATCGACCACACCTGCTATTTCCTTGCGGTGCGCCGCTGGGCGGACGATCCATCCGCCGGAATTTCCGCCATTGCCGACGCCCTGGGGCGTTTCCTGGACGAAGAAGCGCGGTAGCGCCCCGGCCAGCCCTGATCGGCTCATTCCGGGGAGCGCAGGTTCAGTGCGCCATCGGCCCACCGCTGTTTGGCGGCGCGGGGCGCGGGGTCAGCCACACCAGCCAGGCGGCGACGAACAGGATCACCGAACTGATCGCGAAAACGTGGTTCGAACCGATCGTGGCGGCCTGGGCTTCGACCAGCCGTTCGATCACCACGCGGGCCTGCCCTTCGCTCATCCCTTGCGCCTGGAGCTGCGCCAGGGTGCCGTCCGCCCCGTTGAGCGTGCCGGCCAGCTGAGCGCGGGTCTCGCGGCTGGCATCGTCCCAGATCGAGGTCGACAGCGCGGTGCCCGCCGCGCCGCTGACTGTGCGCATGAAGCTGAGCAGGCCGGCGGCCGAAGCGACCTCGTGCATTGGCACCGACGTCAGGGCCAGAGTCATCAGGCCGATGAAGAAGAACGGCATCCCGAAGCCTTGCAGCAACTGCGGCAGGGCCAGGTCCCAGAAGGTCATGTCGGTGTGCCACTGCGTGCGCCACAGCGAAATCAGCACCAGCCACAGCATCCCGCAGGTGATCAGCAGGCGCATGTCGACCTTTTCAAACAGCTTGCTGGCCACCGGCCCCATCAGCACGGCAAAGATCCCGACCAGCGCCATCGCGTGCCCGGCCTCGCTGGCGGTATAACCCATCACCGACTGCATCCACAGCGGGATCAGCACGATCATCGCGAACAGCCCGCCAAAGCCCAGCGCCATGGCGATCAGCCCGACCCACAGGCTGCGGTGCCGCAGCACCCGCAGGTCCACCACGGGGTGCGGGTCGGTCAGCTCCCAGATCACGAAGGCACCGAACGCGACCACCGAGGTCACCGCCAGGGTCACGATCATCGCCGAGCCGAACCAGTCATGCTCGCGCCCCAGGTCCAGCACCAGCTGCATGCAGCCGACGAACAGCACCAGCAGCACCAGGCCGATCACGTCGATCCGTTCCAGCCGGGTCGGCGTTTCATAGCGCGCCACCAGCCGGACGATGATCGTCACGCAGACCGCCACGATCGGCAGGTTGATGAAGAAGATCCACGGCCACGACCAGTTGTCGGAAATGTAGCCGCCGACCACCGGGCCCAGGATCGGCGCGAAAATGGTGGTCACCCCCCACAGCGCGTTGGCGGCGGTCATCTTGTCGGGCGGGAAGATGCGCAGCAGCAGTGTCTGGGTCAGCGGCATCAGCGGACCGCCGCACAGCCCCTGCAGCACCCGCAGCACCACCAGCAGCTCGATCGTCCGCGCGATCCCGCACAGCACCGAAAAGGCTGCGAACCCGCACAGGCTGAACAGCAGCGTGCGATAGGTCCCGAACCGCGCCGCCAGCCAGCCGGTCAGCGGCACGGTGATCGCCTCGGCCACGGCATAGGACGTGATCGTCCAGGTCCCCTGCGAGGGCGAGATCGCCAGCCCGCCCGCGATGTGCGGGACCGAGACGTTGGTAATCGTCGTGTCGAGGATGACGATGAAATTGGCCAGCGCCAGCCCGAAGGCGGCCAGCCACAGCGCGCCGCCGCTCAGCGGCTGGGTGACCGGTTCAAGCGCCGGACCGGCGGACGGCGCGGCGGCGGGGCTGGCGGCGGGCGCGCTCATGGCTCGCGGGTATCGATCACCACGTTCATCGACAGGCCGACCCGCAGCGGGTGGGCCTTGATATCGGCCTGATCAAGCGCGATGCGCACCGGCAGGCGCTGCACCACTTTCACCCAGTTGCCGGTCGCGTTCTGCGCCGGGATCAGGGCAAAGGCCGCCCCGGTGCCGCCGGCAAAGCCCTTGACCGTGCCGTGGAACACCACGCCGCTGCCATAGAAGTCGCTGGTCAGTTCCACCTTCTGCCCGGGGCGGACCTTGCGCAGCTGGCTTTCCTTGTAATTGGCATCGACGAACACGGCGTCGAGCGGAACCAGCGTCATGATCGGGGTGCCCATTTGCAGGCGTTGCCCCACCTGGACGTTGCGGTTGGTCACCACCCCGGTGATCGGCGCGCGGATCACGGTGCGTTCCAGCGCCAGCTGGGCGGCGGCGACGCGCGCTTCGGCGGCGCGAACCTCGGGCGCGGTATTGACGCTGACCCCGGCGGTCACGGCCTGGCTCGCCTGCAGTTCGCCCAGCGCGGCCTGGCGGGTCGCCCCGGCTCCGGCGGCGGCGGCATCGGCCTGGTTCAGCTGGGCGCGCGCGGCTTCATAGGCGGCGCGGGCGCTGTCGAGTTCTTCCTTGCTGACCGCGCCGCTGCCGACCAGGCCGCGGCGGCGCTCATAGGCTTCGCGCGCGCGGTCGAAATCGGCCTGCGCGGCGGCGCGGCGGGCGGCGGCCTGGCCGGCATCGGCCCCGCGCGCCGCAACCATTGCCGCAGCCGCGCCGGTGCCGGCTTCGGCCTGGCGGAAGCCCTGGCGGGCGCGGGCCAGCTGCGCTTCGGCGCTGGCCAGTTCGATCCGGGCATCGGCATCGTCCAGCACCACCAGCACATCGCCCTTCTGGACCAGCTGGGTGCCGCCCGCCTTCACATCGCGTACCGCGCCCGAGGTGAGCGGGGTAACCACGGCGATGTCGGCGCCGACATAGGCGTTGTCGGTGTGGACGCGGTCGCGCTGGGTGATCACCCACCACACCGCCCACAGCGCGGCGATCACTGCCAGGATCAGGGCGAACCGGCCCAGCAGCTTGCGCCGGCGGTCGGACTGGTCGGCGCTGGCGACCTCACTTTGCGTTTCGGGGATGGCGGCCGGTTCGGTCATGGCAGGGGTTTCTCCGCGGCGGAGGCGGGGGCGGCATATCCGCCGCCCAGCGCCTTAACCAGCATCACGTCAATCTGAAAGCCGCGCGTCTCAAGCTCGGCCACAGCCAGGCTTGCACTGCGGGCGCTGTCCTCGGCGGCAAGGACCTGGAGCAGGTTGGCCAGCCCTGCGCGATAGCGCAGGCGGGCAAGGTCGGCCGCTTGCCGGGCCGCGGCGGCGCCGATGCGGGCCTGGGCCAGCTGTTCGCGCTGGGTGCGCTGCTGGGCCAGGGCATCGGCCACTTCGCGGAACGCGCCGACCAGTGCGCCGTTATACCGCGCGACCGCTTCGTCATAGCCCGCGCGGGCGGCATCGTGCCTGCCCTTGAGCTGGCCGCCAGCGAACAGCGGCAGGCTCAGCGCCGGGCCGAAATTGGCAAAGCTTGACCCGCCGTCCAGCAGCTGGTCGATCCCGAGCGATTGCAGCCCGGCCACGGCGGCCAGGTTGATGTCCGGGAAGAAGGCGGCGCGCGCGGCGCGGACCCGCTGGGCGCCGCTTTCGGCGCGCAGGCGGGCGGCGGTCAAATCCGGGCGGCGGGCCACCAGGCTGGCGGCCAGCGCATCGGGCGCGCGCACAGCGCGGCCCAGGTCAGGTGCTGGCTGGGGCAGGCGTTCGGCCCGGCCCGGCCCGGCGCCCAGCAGCGCAGCGATGCGCCCCCGCACCAGCAGTCCGGCCTCATCCAGCGCGGCCACGGCGCGGGCCGATCCGGCGCTGCGGGCCCGGGCCAGGGCGAGGTCGGCCTGGTTGTCCAGCCCCTGGCGCTGGCGCTGCGCGGTCAATTCCTCAAGCTGGCGGTCGGCATCGAGCGTCGCCAGCGCGATCCGGCGGCTGGCTTCGACCCGGGCGAGGTCACCCCAGGCGAGCGCAACGCCGCTGGCCAGCAGCAGCCGGGCCTGGGCCAGATCGGCGCGGGCGGCCTGCGCCTCGCCCCGGGCGGCGGCCAGCTGGGCGCGGCCCTTGCCCCACAGGTCAAGGTCCAGCCCCAGGCTGAGCGCCAGCTTGCCGGTATCAAGCACGCCCTTGGGCACGAAGGCCGGGGGGATGCCCAGATTCTCGCTCTGCTTGGTGCCGCCAATGCTGGCTTCGGCGCCTATTGCCGGCAGCAGCGCGCCGCCTGCCTGCGCGGTCATCGCATCGGCCGCGCGCACCCGCGCGGCGGCCACGGCCATGTCGGGCGAGTTTCGCAGGGCTTCGTCGATCAGCTGGTCCAGTGCCGGATCGCCCCAGCCGCGCCACCAGGCCTCGGCCGGAAAGTCCGCCCCTTCGCCCGCGAGCAGGGCCGAATCGGCCTGCGGCGGGGCACTGGCGAGCGGCGTGCTGGCCAATGGCGGCGGCGCACCGCAGGCCGACAGGGCCAGCGCCGAAGCGAGGACAGCAAGAGTGCGCGAACCGTACTGCATGGTACGGCCCGTGCCCCGGATCGCCCCAGCTTGTCAACCGGAATGATACTGCGTAGTACGGTTGAGGAGCTTTTCGGGAGGAACTGTGGCAGGCAAGGTGCAGACCAGCAGCGAGGCACGGCGGCGCGCAATCGTCAGCGCCGCGCGCGCCGCGTTCCTGCGCCATGGCTATGGCAATACCAGCATGTCCGCGATCGCCGCCAAGCTGGGCGGATCGAAGACCACGCTGTGGAGCTATTTCCGCAACAAGCGCGAATTGTTCGACGCGGTGGTCGACGATCTGGTCGAACGCTATGGCGATGCCCTGCGCTTGCCGCTGCGCGCCGAAGCAGACCCGCGGGAAACGCTGCACGCCTTTGCAGTGTCGATCATCACCACGGTCACGCGGCCGCAGATCGTGGCCTTGCACCGGATGGTCACGGGTGAAGCCGGGCGCTTCCCGGAACTGGGCCGGGCGCTGGTCGAACGCGGGATGCGGCGCGGTCAGGCGCGCTTGGCCGAATGGATCGCGCAGCAGATGGATCGTGGCACGCTGCGCCGGGCCGATCCCTTGCTGGCGGCGACCCATTTTGGCGGGCTGTGCCAGTCCGGCGCGTTCCAGCACTACCTGCTGGGCGCGAGCGAGCGCCCCACTCCCGCCGAAATCGCGGTCGAGGCAGAGGCGGCAACCGACGTGTTCCTGCGCGGCTACGCGGCCTGAGCCTGCTCGGCGCGCAGCGTCAGGGTGACCAGCGCGGCCAGCACCAGCGTTCCGGCGGCAAAGGCCATGGTCCAGATCGGCTCGCCCGGAAAGAACGCGCGCATGATCGATCCCAGCACGGTTGCCACCAGCAACTGCGGCAGCACCACGAAGACGTTGAACAGCCCCATGTATATGCCCAGCTTGGCCTGCGGCAGGTTGGACGCCAGGATCGCGTAGGGCATGGCCAGGATCGACGCCCAGGCCATGCCGATGCCAACTTCGCACAGCAGCAGCTGTTCGGGCGTGGCGGCCAGGAAGAACCCGGCAAAGCCCAGCGCCCCGGCCAGCAGACACAGCGCATGGGTGCGCAGCTGGCCCATCCGGCGCGACAGCCACGGCAGGACCAGCAGCGCGGCCACGGCCGCCACGCCGTTATAGACCGAGAACAGCACGCCCACCCAGTTGCCCGCGTCCTGGAAGGCGGCGCTGGCGGCATCGGCGGTGCCGAACCAGCGCTGTGCCACCACCGGCGTGGTGTTGATCCACATGATGAACAGCGCCGACCAGCTGAAGAACTGGACCACAGCCAGGCGGCGCATCAGCCGGGGCATGCCGGCGAAATCGCCGACGATGCTGGCGAGCATCGCCTGGCCGCGTCCGGCGCGGGCCAACAGGATCGCGGCGATCGTCGCCGCGCCATAGGCGGCGAGCAGCGCGGCCAGCAGGTAGACTTCCTTTTCCAGCGACCATGCTTCCACAGCGCCGGCCACCAGCGCGCCCGCCATGATCCACACGGCTCCGCCCAGCGGGCTGCGCGCGGCCAGCGCGGTGCTGGCTGGCGCGGCGATCCCGGCATGGGCTGCGCCGAAGCCGGCCAGCTCGGTCGGCGAATATTCGCGCGTCGTCAGCACCGTCCAGGCGACAGCGGCAAGCAGCGCCGCGCCGCCCGCCCAGAACGAATAGCGCACCGTATCGGGGATCGTGCCGGCGGGCGCCTGGTTCGCCACGCCCAGGTGATCGAGCAGGAAGGGGAACAGCGATCCTGCCACCGCGCCCGCGCCGATGAAGGCGGTCTGCACCCCGTACCCCACGGTGTGCTGATCGGGCCGCAGCATGTCGCCCACGAAGGCCCGGAACGGTTCCATCGAGATGTTGAGGCTGGCATCCAGCGTCCACAGCAACAGCGCCGCCATCAGCAGCGTGGCGCTTTGCGGCATCAGCACCAGCGACAGCGCGGCCAGCAGCGCGCCTGCCAGGAAATAGGGCCGCCGCCGCCCCAGCCGTCCCAGCCAGGTGCGGTCCGACAGGTGGCCGACGATCGGCTGGACCAGCAGCCCGGTCAGCGGCGCGGCCACCCACAGCGCGGGCAGGTCATCGAGGCTTGAGCCGAGGGACTGGAACACCCGGCTCATGTTGGCGTTCTGCAGGGCGAAGCCGATCTGGATCCCGAAAAAGCCGAAGCTGATGTTGCACAGCCCGGTCCAGCTTTGGCGCGGTTTTTCCATCGCGTGTCCTCTTCCCCCTCGCGTGGGGGCACGGTTTGCACGCCGCCGCGCAGGCGGCAACACGCATACGAATACGCAAACGGGCGGGCCGCTCAGCCCGCGGCGCTTTTGCGGATCACCAGGCTGGCGGGCAGGGTGCGCGGCGGCGGCGGGCGGTCCTCGATCTGCGCCAGCAGCGTTTCGACCAGCAGTTCGCCCGCGCCTTTGAGGTCCTGCATCACCGTGGCCAGCGGGGGGTTGGTCATGCTGGCGGCGGGCAGGTTGTCGAACCCGATCACCGCGACATCCTCGGGCACGCGGCGGCCAGCCTCGGCCAGGGCGCGCAGCGCCCCGATCGCGATCAGGTCGCTGGCGGCGAAAATGGCGTCGAACTGGTGCCCGGCGCCCAGCAGCGCGGCGGCCGCCGCCTCGCCCGAATCCTCGTGGCTGATCGCATCGGCCTGCAGCGCCGGATCGGGCGCGATCCCCGCATCCTGCAAGGCCGCGCACAGCCCGCGGTACCGCTCTGCGAATTCGGGATAATGCTCGTCCGCCTGGCCCAGGAAAGCGATCCGCCGCCGCCCCAGCGCCAGCAGGTGCTCGCCCGCCATCCGCCCCGCGCCGATATTGTCGGACCCCACCGTGGCGCCGACATTGTCATCCCCGACCGATCCCCAGCGGACGAACTGGGTGCCCTGTTCGACCAGGCCAGCGAGGCGGCTTTCGTAAAGCGTATAGTCGCCATAACCGAGCAGGATCAGCCCGTCGGCACGGTGGCTGTCCTGGTAGCGGACGTGCCAGTCATCCTCCATCTTCTGGAACGAGATCAACAGGTCCAGCCCGCGGTTGGCGCATTGCCGGGTGATCGATCCCAGCATGGCCAGGAAGAACGGATTGATCTTCGAATCGTCCGGGGTCGCCTCCTCGAAAAACAGCAGGGCAATCGTGTTCGAGCGCTGCGAGCGAAGCGACGAGGCGTTCTTGTCGACGGAATAGTTCAGCTCGCGCGCGATCGCCTCGATCCGCTGGCGGGTCGCCAGGCTGACCGATTTCGACCCGCGCAGTGCGCGGCTGACCGTTGGCTGCGACACGCCCGCGCGATAGGCGATGTCGAAACTGGTCGGCTTGTTCGACCGCTTGCGCCCCATGCTCTCTCCCTGCCCGGTCCTTGCTGGGCAGTTATCCCAGCAGCCTATGCCACCGCTTGCGGCGGGGCAAGCAGGGGCGGGATTCGCCGCCGATTTAATCGCGCGCTTAAACCCGATTGAAATTCTTGCGCAGCCCCGGCACAAGCAGGGCATGGACTTCGATCTTTCCGAAACGCAGCAGCTGTTCCGCGACACCACCTTGCGGTTTTGCGGCCCTGGCGATACCGCCGCCCGTCACGCCGCCCGGCGCCAGCCCGGCGGGCTCGACCGCGCCCGCTGGCAGGAACTGGCCGGGCTGGGGCTGATCGGCCTGGCTGCGGGCGAGGGCGATGGCGGACTGGACGGATCGCTGGGCGATTGCGCCACCGTGGCCCAGGCCCTGGGCGAAGGGTTGGCAGTGGAACCCTGGCTCGAATGCGGCTTCATCCCCGCGCGCCTGCTAACGGGCAATGCGCTCGCAGCCGGAGTGATCGCGGGCACTGCGCTTGCCACCCTGGCCTTTGCCGAACCGGGACGCCGCTTCCGCACCGATCCGGCGCTGGAAACGGCGGGAGGCAAGCTATCGGGCGCCAAGACCTTCGTCCCTTGCGGCGGCGCGGCCGACCTGTTCCTGGTCACCGCCCGGCATGAAGGGCGCAGTGCCGTGTTTGCCGTACCGCGCGATGCGGCGGGGCTGACGGTGCAAAGCTATCCGGTGGCTGATGGCTCGCACGCGGCCCAGCTGGTGCTGGACGGCGTCGCCCACGGCGAACCGCTCGCGGCGGACATTGACGCCGTGATCGACGAGGCGCGGCTTGTTGCCGCCGCCGAACTGGTCGGCCTGGCGCGGCGGCTCCTGGCCGATACGCTGGAATATGTGAAAACGCGCGAACAGTTCGGCCAGCCGATCGGCCGTTTCCAGGTGATCCAGCACCGGCTGGTCGATGCCTATGCCCGGGTCGAGGCGGCGCAGTCTGCGCTTTACCGCGCGCTGCTCAAACCCGGCGCACCGCCAGCGGCGGTCAAGGGCTTCATTGCCGATGCGGCGCAGTGGGTCGGCCAGCAGGCGGTGCAGCTGCACGGCGGCATGGGCATGACCGATGAACTGGCAATCGGCCACGGGCTCAAGCGCATCGTGCTGCTGGGCAAGCTATTTGGCGATGCGGCGGGCGGAATTGCCGCCTATGGACGGGAGGCTGCGTGATGGATCTCGATTTCACGCCCGATGAACTGGCCTTCCAGGCCGAAGTGCGCGCCTTCCTGGCCGAGCGGCTGTCACCCCGCCTGCGCGAAGCGGCGGCCAACACGCCTTCGGTCTTCGTCGAACCCGACATTACCCGCGAATGGCAGGCGGAACTGCATGCCAAGGGCTGGCTCGCCACGCTCTGGCCCCGCGAATTCGGCGGTCCGGGCTGGACGCCGGTGCAGAAATACCTGTTCGAAAAGGAATGTGCCGATGCCGGCGCGCCGGCCCTGCCGGTGCAGGGACTGAAGCTGGTCGGCCCGGTGATCTGCAAGTTCGGCACGCCGGCACAGCAGGCCCGGTTCCTGCCGCGCATCCTGTCGGGCGAGGATTACTGGTGCCAGGGCTACAGCGAGCCGGGTGCGGGCTCGGACCTGGCCAGCCTGGCCTGCCGGGCGGAACGGCGCGGCGACAAGTACGTGATCAACGGCACCAAGATCTGGACCACCCACGCGCACCACGCCAACTGGATCTTCGCGCTGGTCCGCACCGATGCTTCGGCGCGCAAGCAGGACGGGATCTCGTTCCTGCTGATCCCGATGGACCAGCCCGGGATCACCGTGTCGCCGATCGTCTCGATCGCCAACGACCACGAACTGAACCAGACCTTCTTCGACAATGCCGAAACCGGGGTGGAAAACCTGATCGGCGCCGAAGGGCAGGGCTGGACCATTGCCAAGTACCTGCTGGAAAACGAACGCGGCGGGTCCTGCGCGGCCCCGTTCCTGCTGGCCGAACTGGGCCGGATCGAGCGCGCGGCGCGCGATGTGCCGGCCGATCATGGCGGAACGATGCGCGATGATCCGCACTTCGCCCAGCGCCTGGCGCAGCTGCGGCTGGAGGCGGAAGCCTTTGAAATCACCGAGCTGCGCATCCTGGCCGATCTGGCCAAGGGGCGTCCGGCCGGGCCGCAGACTTCGCTGATCAAGCTGGTTGGCGCGAACCTGCGCCAGGCGGTCGATACGCTGGCGGTCGACCTTTATGGCTACGAGGCGATGCAGCTGCCCACCGCCCGCCCGCTCTATGGCAATGCCGCGCCCGAACCGATCGGTTCGCGCGAGGCGCAGCTGGCCTTGCCCAGCTGGCTGAACGACCGGGCCTGGACCATCTTCGGCGGGTCGGACGAAGTGCAGAAGACGATCATCGCCAAGCAGGTGCTGGGGCTCTGACCCACATCGGTGCGGGATCAATCGATTGTAAGTGACGCTTACGAATTGCGTGACATTCGTGTCACAGCGCTCCCCTTCGCATATTATGCGTATACGTATGCCTTCTTCCAGTGCGGCTCCGCAGGCTTCTATTCCCGCGCCCCAGCAGGACGAAACCGGGCCAGATCCCGGATCGTCGGCCAGACAGGGGGTTGGGCACCGGGGCCTTTTCACAAAGCCGGTGCGTTTAGGGAGAGTGCACCGTGACACTTCGCACCAAGATTTCCAGCGGGCTGGGCGTTTCCGTCCTGGCCCTTGCGGTCAGCGCCGTGGCGCTGCCGACCATCGCCCAGGCGCAGGACGCCGCTGCCGGCAACCAGGACGATGCCATCGTCGTGACCGGCTTCCGCGGCTCGCTCGATTCGTCGGCGGCGCAGAAGAAGGCCAGCAGCTCGATCGTTGAAGTGATCGCGCCCGAAGACCTTGGCAAGCTGCCCGACCTGTCGATCGCCGAATCGCTGTCGCGCCTGCCGGGCCTCGCCACGCAGCGCCTCGATGGCCGCGCCAACGTCGTCTCGATCCGCGGCCTGGCCCCGGATTTCACCACCACGCTGCTCAACGGGCGCGAACAGGTCAGCGCCGGCAACAACCGCGGGGTCGAACTTGACCAGTATCCGACCGAACTGCTCAACGGCGCGGTGGTCTACAAGACCCCCGATGCCAAGCTGATCGGCCAGGCGCTGGGCGGCACTGTCGACATGAAGACCGTCCGTCCGCTGGCCTATGGCAAGCGGCAGGTCGTCGTCGGCCTGCGCGGCGAGCTGAACGATCTGAACAAGCTCAACCCCGACGTGTCGAACAAGGGCTACCGCGCCAACGTGTTCTACGTCGACCAGAACGACGATGAAACGATCGGCTGGGCGATCGGCTATGCCCGCATGCAGTCGCCGACCCAGGAAGAACGCTGGAACGCCTGGGGCTACCCCGACCTCAATGCCTCGACCAAGGTGATCGGCGGCGCCAAGCCCTATGTGAAGTCAAACGAGCTGAAGCGCGACGGCCTGATGGGCGTGCTCGAATTCAAGTCGGATGACGCCTTCCACACCACGTTCGATGGCTACTGGTCGAAGTTCAAGGACGACCAGCGCCTGCGCGGCATCGAACTGCCGCTGCAGTGGTCGGGCGCGCAGCTCCAGCCGGGCTACAGCTCGTCGGACGGCCTGGTCACCGCCGGCACCTACAAGGGTGTCGAAGCGGTGATGCGCAACGACGTGGTGCACCGCGATGCCGAAATCTGGGCGATCGGCAACAACACCCAGTTCCAGGCCAACGACACGCTGACCTTCGACCTCGACCTCAGCTATTCGAAGCTGAAGAAGACCGAAGAAAACCTCGAAATCTACCTCGGCACCGGCCGTGGCGGCGGCGTCGGGGCGACCGACACGCTGGGCTTCACCATGCCGGCCAGCGGCGGCGTGATCAGCTTCAAGCCGACCATCAACTATGCCGACCCGGCCCTGTTCACCATCACCGACCCGCAGGGCTGGAACAGCTGCGGCGGCGCGGTGCCGAACTGCCAGGACGGTTTCGTCAATCGCCCGACGATCAAGGACCGGCTGCAGTCGATCCGCCTTCAGGCCGTGCAGGCGCTCGATGGCGGCCTGATCGACAGCATCACGGTCGGCGCGAACTATTCGGACCGCCGCAAGCAGCTGATCGACGAAGGCTTCGTGCTGACCAACAAGAACTACCCGGCCAGCCCGGCGGTTCCGTCGAGCTACCTGTTCCAGCCGACCAGCCTGGATTTCATCGGCATCCCGGGCATGGTCTCGTTCGATTCGTGGAAGTACTACAACGACGGCAACTACAAGCTGACTAGCGAAGCGTTGTGGACGCCGGGCCGCCTGACCAACAGCTATGTCGTGCGTGAAAAGGTGCTGACCGGCTTCGTCCAGGCCAGCATCAACAGCGGCGGGCTGAAGGGCAATGTCGGCGTGCAGGTGGTTCACACCAACCAGCAGGCCGATGGCTTTGCCGCCACCAACCCGGGCACCGGCACGATCTCGAAGCCGATCACCGACGGCGCGAAGTACACCGACTTCCTGCCCAGCCTGAACCTGTCGTATGAAGTCGCCCCGCAGACCCTGGTGCGTTTCGGCGCCGCCCGCATGCTGGCCCGCGCCCGCATGGACCAGCTGAACCCCGGCGTCGGCTACAGCTTCAACGCGGCCAACAACGTTGCCGGTGCCAGCATCACCCGTTCGCCCTGGTCGGGCACTGTGGGCAACGCCAAGCTGCGTCCGCTGATGGCCGACACCGTGGACATGGCGGTCGAAAAGTACTTCGGCCGCGGCGCCTACGTCTCGGTTGGCGGGTTCTACAAGCATCTCGAAAACTGGATCTACCGCCAGGATTCGACCTTCGACTTCACTGGCACGCCGACCCCGGGCAACGTCACCCCGACGTTCAACCAGGGCCTCGTCTCGCAGTGGCAGAACGGCAAGTCGGGCAAGGTCTATGGCTTCGAAGGTTCGCTTTCGCTGCCGTTCAGCACCTTCTCGACCGCGCTTGACGGCTTTGGCTTCCTGGCCAGCGCGTCCTACACGGACAGCAAGGTGACCGAGGGCGGCGCCAAGCCGATCTCGATGCCGGGTCTGTCGCGCTGGGTCGTCAACGGCACGGTGTTCTATGAAAAGAACGGCTTCCAGGCGCGTGCTTCGGGCCGTTACCGCTCGAAGTTCCTGGCCGAAGTCTCGGGCCTCAGCCTGGCCCGTGACCGGGTGATGGCCGCGCAGGAATTCGTGGTCGACGCGCAGGTCGGCTACACCTTCCAGAGCGGTTCGCTCGAAGGGTTGGGCGTGCTGCTCCAGGTCAGCAACCTGACCAACGAGCGGTTCCTGACCTACTACAACGACGATGTCCGCCAGGTGCGCGACTATCAGAACTATGGCCGCAACTTCATGCTTGGCGTTACCTACAAGTTCTGATCGGAACGGCGGGTCCGGCGCCTTGCCGGACCCGCCATTTCCAGCACCGCCAATTTGCGTCACTATCGCGGCGCTGGAAGCAAGGGGGATGGCCGATGAGCGATAATCGCCTGCGCGAAGTGGTGATCGTCGGTGGCGGAACGGCCGGCTGGATGGCCGCCGCGGCGCTTGCCGCGACCATGGGCGAACAGCTGTGCATCCGCCTGATCGAAAGCGACGAGATCGGCATCGTCGGCGTGGGCGAAGCGACGATTCCCGCGATCCGCCTGTTCAACGGCCTGGTCGGCATCGACGAGGACGAATTCATCCGTGCCACCCAGGGCAGCTTCAAGCTGGGGATCGAATTCCGGAACTGGGGCCGGATCGGCGACAGTTACATGCATGCCTTCGGCCAGATCGGCCAGAGCCTCGACCTGATCGAGTTCTGGCAATACTGGCTGCGCGGCCGCCATGAAGGCGTGGCCGGGCCGCTGGGGCACTATTCCTTCAACGAAACGGTGGCGCGCGACGGGCGCTTTGCCCGCGTGCCGCGCATTCCCAATTCGCAGCTGGACGGCCTGTCCTATGCCTTCCATTTCGATGCCGCGCTCTATGCGCGGTTCCTGCGCGGCCGGGCCGAACGCGCCGGCGTGGTGCGCACCGAAGGCCGCATCACCCAGGTCAATCGCGACGGCGAAAGCGGCTTCGTCCGCTCGGTCACGCTGGCCTCGGGCGAGGAAATCGGCGGCGAACTGTTCATCGATTGCTCGGGCTTTCGCGGCCTGTTGATCGAGCAGGCGCTGGAAACCGGCTACGTCGACTGGAGCCATTGGCTGCCCTGCGACCGGGCGATCGCCGTGCCGACCGCCAATGCCGGTCCGCTGCGCCCCTATACCCAGTCGATCGCCCATCCCGCCGGCTGGCAGTGGCGCATCCCGCTGCAGCACCGCACCGGCAACGGCCACGTCTTTTCCAGCGCCTGGATGGACGAGGACGAAGCGACGCGCATCCTGCTCGACACGGTCGAGGGCGAGCCGCTGGCCGAGCCGCGCACCATTTCCTTCCGCACCGGGATGCGCCAGCAGGCGTGGAATCGCAACGTGATTGCGCTCGGGCTGGCCTCGGGCTTCCTCGAACCGCTGGAATCGACTTCGATCCACCTGGTCCAGAACGGGATCGCCCGGCTGATCTCGCACTTCCCGGACCGCAGCTTCGCCCAGGTCAACATCGCTGCCTACAACCGCCGGATCGCCTACGATTACGAGCGGATCCGCGACTTCATCATCCTGCACTATACCGCCAACCAGCGCGACGAGCCGTTCTGGCGTCATCTGCGCGAAATGGACCTGCCCGACAGCCTGCGTGACAAGATCGAGCTGTTCAAGGCGACCGGCCGGGTGTTTCGTGAACAGGAAGAGTTGTTTACCGAAGTGGGCTGGTTCCAGGTGCTGGTGGGGCAGAACATCCTGCCCGAGACCTGGCACCCGCTGGCCGATGTCCTGACGTGCGAGGAGCTGGCCGGGTTCCTGGCCGATCTGCGCACGATCATCACCGCGCCGGTCTCGCGCCTGCCCAGCCACGACCAGTTCCTGGCGCACCTGCGCGCCGCCACCCAGCCGCAAGGGGCTTCCGCCGCATGATCAAGGCCCTGTTTCATGCCGCAGCCGCCATGGCGCTTGCGGCCCCCGCCCTGGCAGCGCCGCCCGCGCCTGCCCCCGCCGCATCTGATTTCCGCGCCCGCCAACCGGAACAGGAAGTGGTCTATTTCGTCCTGCCCGACCGCTTCGAGAACGGCGATCCCGCGAACGACAAGGGCGGCCTGACGGGCGACCGGCTGAAGACCGGTTACGACCCGACTGCCAAGGGGTTCTACCACGGCGGCGACCTCAAGGGGCTGACTGCCCGGCTCGACTATATCCAGGGCCTCGGCGCCACGGCGATCTGGCTTGCCCCGGTGTTCCAGAACAAGCCGGTGCAGGGGCCGAAGGGCGATGAAAGCGCGGGCTATCATGGATACTGGGTGACCGATTTCACCCGGGTCGATCCGCACTTCGGCAGCAACGCCGATTTCAAGGCCTTTGTCGATGCTGCGCACGCGCGCGGGATGAAGGTCTACATGGACATCATCATCAACCACACGGCAGACGTCATCCAGTACCGCGAAGGCGGCGACTATGCCTATCGCGGCAAGGCCGACTATCCGTTTTCGCGCAAGGGCGGGCTGAACGGACCGGCGATCAACCCCGGCTTCAACGGCGATGCCGATCCCCGCGCCGAGAACTGGGTCAGGCTGACCGATCCATCCTTTGCCTATACCCCCTTCGTCCCCAAGGGCGAGGAACGGGTCAAGGTCCCGGCATGGCTGAACGATCCGATTTACTACCACAACCGCGGCAATTCGAACTGGGTCGGGGAAAGCTCGACCTATGGCGATTTTGTCGGGCTGGACGACCTGGCGACCGAGCATCCCCGCGTGGTCCAGGGCATGATCGAAATCTACGCCAGCTGGATCGACCGGTTCGGGATTGACGGCTACCGCATCGACACCGCGCGGCACGTCAATCCGGAATTCTGGCAGGCGTTCGTTCCGGCCATTCTGGAGACGGCGCGGCGGCGCGGCATTCCCAACTTCCATATCTTCGGCGAAGTGGCCACCGGCGAGGTCGATCCGGCGCTGACCGCGCGCTGGACGCGCATCGCGGGCCTGCCAAGCAATCTCGACATGGCCTTTGCCGCCGCCGCGCAGCGCATCGTCTCGGGCAAGGCCGGGACCGATGTGATGGCCCGCCTGCTCGAAGACGATGCCCTGTACGAAGGCGGCGCGCCGGCCGCGAACCGCCTGCCGACCTTCCTCGGCAACCACGATTTTGGCCGCTTCGCGATGTTCGTGAAGCAGGCCAATCCCGCTATCGGGGACGAGGAGCTACTGGACCGCGCCGTGCTGGGCCACGCGATGATGCTGACCCTGCGCGGCGTACCGGTGATCTATTACGGGGACGAGCAGGGCTTCATCTCCGATGGCAACGACCAGCTCGCGCGCGAGGACATGTTTCCCTCAAAGGTCGCGGTTTATAACGACAACAAGCTGATCGGCTCTGCGGCCACCACGGCGCAGGCCAATTTCGATCCCGCGCACCCGCTCTACCGGCTGATCGCCGAACTGGCCGAAGTGCGTAAAGCGACGCCCGCGCTGACCCTGGGCCGCACGGTGATCCGGTCGTTCTCGGACCAGCCGGGGCTGCTGGCGGTGTCGCGCTTCGATCCGCAGACCGGGCGCGAAGTGGTGCTGGCCTACAACACCTCCACCCGGCCGCTGTCGCAGGCAGTGGCAATCGAACCGGCCAGCATGGCCTTCACCGCGCTGGCCGGACAGTGCCCGGTCGCGGTCAATGCGCCGGGATCGATCACTATCACCCTTCCCCCGCTGGGTTTCGCCGTTTGCGCGGCCCGCGATTGATCCCCGTTTCGAGTAGCCTTGATGAACCGCCTGTCCCGCCAGCAAGTCCAATCGCGCGAAACCACCGATCCGTGGTGGCGCGGGGCGACGATCTACCAGGTCTATCCGCGCAGCTTTGCCGATGCGGACGGTGACGGGATCGGCGACCTGCGCGGGCTGACCGCGCGGCTGGACTATATCGCCAGCCTGGGGGTGGACGCGATCTGGCTGTCGCCGTTCTTCACCTCGCCGATGCACGACTTCGGCTATGACGTGGCCGATTACTGCGATGTCGATCCGATCTTCGGCACGCTGGCCGATTTCGATGCGCTGGTCGCCGCCGCCCACGCGCGCGGGCTGAAAGTGACGATCGACCAGGTCTATGCCCATACCAGCGACCAGCACGCCTGGTTCGCGCAGAGCCGCCAGAGCCGCGACAATTTCAGGGCCGATTGGTATGTCTGGGCCGATGCGAGGCCGGACGGTTCGCCGCCGTCGAACTGGCAATCGGTGTTCGGCGGCCCGGCCTGGACCTGGGACGCGCGGCGCGGGCAGTATTACCTGCACAATTTCCTCAGCAGCCAGCCGCAGCTCAACGTGCATCGGCGCGACGTGCAGGACGCGCTGCTCGATGTTGCGCGGTTCTGGCTCGATCGGGGCGTGGACGGCTTCCGGCTCGATGCGCTGAACTTCGCGATGCACGATCCGGCGCTGACCGACAATCCGCCCGCCCCGGACGATGGCACGCCGCGCACCCGCCCGTTCGATTTCCAGCTGCACCGCCATAACCAGTCACATGCCGACATCCCGGCCTTCATCGAACGGATCCGCACGGTGCTGGACGATTATGGCGCGGTGTTCACCGTGGCCGAAGTGGGCGGGGCCGATGCCCTGGCGGAAATGCACGCCTTCACTGCCGGGGATGCGCGGCTCAACAGCGCCTATGGCTTCAACTTTCTTTATGCGAGCCAGCTGACCCCGCAGCTGGTGGCCTCCGCGCTGGGCGAATGGCCCGACCGGCCCGGCACCGGCTGGCCCAGCTGGGCGTTCGAGAACCACGATGCGCCGCGCGCCCTGTCGCGCTGGTGCGCGCCCGAGCAGCGCGATGCTTTCGCGCGGCTCAAGGTCATGTTGCTGGCCGCGCTGCGCGGCAACGTCATCCTCTACCAGGGCGAGGAACTGGGGCTGACCCAGGTCGATATTCCCTTCGACCAGCTGCAGGACCCCGAAGCGATCGCCAACTGGCCGCTGACCCTGTCGCGCGACGGGGCCCGTACGCCCCTGCCGTGGACCGCGCAGGACGAGCATGGCGGCTTTACCAGTGGCCAGCCGTGGCTGCCGCTCGGCGCCGAGAACATGGCCCGCGCGGTTGACCGGCAGGAGGCCGATCCGGCCTCGCTGCTCCACCTCACCCGCCGCATGATCGCACTGCGCGCGGCCCATCCGGCGCTGCGGACCGGCACTTGCGAAGTGCTGCTGGCCGATAGTGCCCGGCTGGTGCTGCGGCGCGCGGCCGCAGGGGAAACCATTCTGGCCGTGTTCAACCTGTCCGACGCCGATGCCGCCTGGCCGGCCGAAGCGGGCGAGGGCGGCGAGTTGATCGAAGGCGTGAACGGGGCACAGCCCGGCCGCCTGCCGCCCTTCGGGGCCGTTCTTGTCGGGAGATGACTGCAATGAAGCCGATCCGTTTCGCGCTGGGCCTGGGCCTGGCGCTCGCCGCCGCTCCTGCCCTGGCCCAGCAGGCCCCGGCCGCACCGGTCTCCGCGACCTCGCCCGATGGCACGCTGCGCGTCACCCTGACCATCGATGGCGATGGCCGCGCCGCCTATGCGATCAGCCGCAAGGATAAGCTGATCCTCGCGCCGTCGCGGCTGGGCTTCCTGTTCACCGATGTCGCCAAGATCGACCGCCGGCTGGTCGTCACTGGCACCGAGGTGCGCGACGCCGATGATGCCTGGACCCAGCCGTGGGGCGAATGGGCCAGCATCCGCAACCGCTTCCGCGAGCTGAAGGTCCACCTCAAGGAAACCAGCGCGCTGGCGCGGGTCTTCACTGTCACCTTCCGGCTTTACGAAGACGGGGTCGGCTTTCGCTACGAATTCCCTGAGCAGCCGAACATGGCCCGCACCAACGTGGCCGAGGAGTTGACCGAGTTCGCCTTTGCCCAGGACGGCACCGCCTGGTGGAAGCCCGCCTTCCTGTGGAACCGCGAGGAATACCTCTACAACAAGACCCCGCTGTCCGCAGTGGGCACGGCGGACACCCCGATCACGATCAAGCTGGCGGACGGCACCCACGTGGCGCTGCACGAAGCGGCGCTGGTCGACTATTCGGGCATGGCCGTGGCCCGCAGCGAAGGCACCACCCTGCGCGCCGCGCTGACCCCCGGTGCGGGCGAGGCCAAGGTGCGCAAGCAGGGCGCCTGGACCACCCCCTGGCGCACTCTGATTGTCGCCGACGATGCCGCCGGGCTCTATCACAGCCACCTGATGCTGAACCTCAACGAGCCGAACAAGCTGGGCGACGTCAGCTGGTTCAAGCCCGGGAAGTTTGCCGGGGTGTGGTGGAACATGATCAAGGGCGAATGGTCCTGGGCGCGCGGGCCAAAGCACGGCGCGACCACCGCCAACGTCAAGCGCTACATCGATTTCGCCGCCGCCAATGGCATTCCGCACCTGCTGGTCGAAGGCTGGAACGTGGGCTGGGACGGCGACTGGTTCGGCAACGGCAACGACATGGACTTCGCCCGGCCGACCGAGGATTTCGACGTCAAGGCGCTGGTCGCCTATGGCAAGCAGAAGGGCGTGCGGCTGATCGGCCACCACGAAACCGGCGGCGCAGCCAGCCATTACGAGAAGCAGTTCGACAAGGCGTTCAAGTTCGCCGCCGACAACGGCTACATGGTTGTCAAGACCGGTTACGTTACCGATGCCGGCCAGATCGAGCGGGTCGACGCCGACGGCAAGGCCTACCGCGAGTGGCACGAGGGCCAGTGGATGTCGAACCACTTCGTCCGCGTGGCCGAGGCTGCCGCGAAGTACAAGGTCGCCTTCGACAGCCACGAACCGATCAAGGGCACCGGGCTGCAACGCACCTATCCCAACTGGGTCGCGCGCGAGGGGATGCGCGGGATGGAATACAATTCGTGGGCCGGCAAGAACCCGCCCGAACACGAAGCCAACCTGGTCTTCACCCGGATGCTCGAAGGGCCGATGGACTTCACCCCCGGCATTGTCAGCCTCAAGGGCGAGAAGGACAGCAACATCCTCTCCACCCTGGCCAAGCAGCTGGCGCTTTACGTGGTGATCTATTCGCCGGTGCAGATGGTGGCCGATACGCCCGAAAACTATGCGAAGTTTCCGGGGCCGATGAAATTCATCCGCGACGTGCCGACCGACTGGCAGGACAGCCGCGTGCTGAACGGCGAGATCGGCGATTTCGTGACCATCGCCCGCAAGCAGCGCGGCGGCGAGGGCTGGTACATCGGCGCGGTGGGCGACGAGCAGGAGCGCGCCAGCGCGTTCAAGCTCGACTTCCTCACTCCCGGCAAGCGTTACAAGGCCGAGATCTACCGCGATGGCGATCAGGCCGATTACCGCACCGACCGGCGCCATGACATCGTGATCGAAAGCCGCCTGGTCACCAGCGCCGATACGATGAACCTGCGCATCGCGCCGGGCGGCGGCTTTGCGATCCGGCTGGTCCCGGTGAACTAGGGTCAGGCCCGGACTGCGCCATCTGGCCTTGCCGTAACGGCAGGGCCAGGGCGCCCGCTGCGGGGGGATTGACAGCGCGGCAGGAGGCTTCAACCTGCGTCCCAAGCCAAAAGCAGGGAGCGGGACATGAACGGGGCCGAAGCATTCATCCAGACGTTGAACACCTGCGGGGTCGAGGTCTGCTTTGCCAATCCCGGCACGTCCGAAATGCAGCTGGTTGCCGCGATCGACCGGCAGGACGGGATGCGCGCGATCCTGGGGCTTTTCGAAGGCGTGGTGACCGGCGCGGCGGACGGCTATGGCCGGATGGCTGACAAACCGGCGGTGACCCTGCTGCATCTGGGACCTGGGCTGGGCAATGGTCTTGCCAACCTGCACAACGCCCGCCGCGCCGCCAGCCCGGTGATCAACATGGTCGGCGATCACGCGACCTATCACCTGCACTATAACGCCCCGCTCACCTCGGACGCCGCCGGGGTGGCGCGGCCGATGTCGGACTGGGTGCGCACCAGCACGTCGCAGCGCGATCTGGCCCAGGCCGGGGCCGAAGCCTTCGCCGTGGCGCAAAGCTATCCCGGCAAGGTGGCGACCGTGATCGTGCCGGCTGACCACGCCTGGAACGAAGGCAGCGCGGCGGTTGCCCCGCCCGCCGTACCGGCCCGGGCGCAGGTCCCTGCCGAAACGATTGCCGAAGCCGCCGCAGCGCTGCGCGATTGCGCCGGTCCCAAGGCGCTGATGCTGGGCGGGCGGGCGCTGCGCGCAGCGGAGCTGGTCCAGGCCGGGCGGATCGCGGCGGCCACGGGCGCGCGGCTGATTGCCGAAACCTTCGCCACCCGCCACCAGCGCGGCGCGGGCCGGGTCGCGGTGGAAAAGCTGCCCTATTTCGGCGAACAGGCCGAAGCCTATCTAAAGGACTTCGAAGCGATCGTCTTCGTCGGGACCGAGCCGCCGGTCTCGTTCTTCGCCTATCCCGGCAAGCCGAGCTTCCTTTCGCCGCCAGGGGCCAGGCTGGTCCGCCTCGCTTCGCTGCGCGAGGACGCGATGCAGGCGCTGTCCGGCCTTGCCGCGGCGCTCGATGCTCCGGCGCAGCCCGCGCTGGTCCAGGACAAGACCAGCTTTCCCGCCGAACCGGGCCGGATCAACAGCGCCAACCTGGGCGCGATCCTGGCCGAGCTGCTGCCCGAAGATGCCATCGTTTCGGATGAAAGCGCGACCTCGGGCGGGGCGGCCTTTGCGATGTGCGCGGGCGCGGCGCGGCATGACTGGCTGCAGCTGACCGGCGGCGCGATTGGCCAGGGCCTGCCGTTGGCGGTGGGCGCGGCGGTGGCCTGCCCGGATCGCAAGGTGATTGCGCTGCAGGCCGATGGCGGCGGGATGTACACAGCCCAAGCACTGTGGACCATGGCGCGCGAGCAGCTCGACGTGACCACGGTGATCCTCAACAACGGGTCCTACGCGATCCTCAACATCGAACTGATGCGGGTGGGGGTGCAGAACCCCGGGCCCAAGGCGCTGTCGATGCTCGATCTCAAGCATCCGGCGCTGGACTGGAGCAGGATGAGCGAAGGCATGGGCGTGCCCGCCGTGCGCGTTACCACGGCCGAGGAATTCCGCGCGGCGCTGGCGGAGGCGCTCCAGCACAAGGGGCCGCGCCTGATCGAAGTCCTGCTGTAATGGGCGATTCGCTCAACCTGCTGCCCGCCAGCTTCGCCGATTTCCGCCGCGACGCTGAAAAGCGCCTGCCGCGTTTCCTGTTTGATTACATCGACGGCGGGGCCGGGGCCGAAGTGACCCTGCGCCGCAACACCGCCGATTGGGAAGCGGTGCAGCTCAACCAGAAGGTGCTGGTCGACGCGTCGAAAATGGACTGCTCGGTCGAGCTGTTCGGGCAAAAGCTGGCCATGCCGCTGGTGCTGGCCCCGGTCGGCATGGGCGGGATGACCGCGCGGCGCGGTGAGGTCCAGGCCAAGCGCGCGGCCGATGCGGCCGGCATCCCGTTCTGCCTGTCCACTGTCGGCATCTGCCCGATGGAGGAAGTGGCGCAGGTCTCGCAACGGCCGTTCTGGTTCCAGCTCTACATGCTGAAGGACCGGGGGATCGTGCAGGAAATCCTGGCGCGCGCGCTGGCGCATGGGGTGACCACGCTGGTCTTCACCATCGACCTCGCCGTGCTGGGCACGCGCTACCGCGACATCCGCAGCGGCATGGCCGGGGGGCTGGGGCCGTGGGGTCGGTTCCGCTCGGGCGCGCTCGACTATGCGCTGCACCCGGGCTGGGCGATCGACGTGGGCCTGCGCGGCGGGCCGCACGGGTTCGGCAATATCGCCATGTATGTGAAGCAATCGAAGAACCCGCGCGATTACCTGCACTGGACCGGCACACAGTTCGACAGTTCGGTGACTTGGGCCGACATCGAATGGCTGCGCCAGGTCTGGCCGGGCAAACTGGTGCTGAAGGGCGTGCTCGACGTTGCCGATGCGCGCCAGTCGGTCGCGGTCGGTGCGGACGGGATGATCGTGTCGAACCACGGCGGGCGGCAGCTTGATGGGGTTGCCTCAACCGCGGCCATGCTGCCGCGCATTGCCGATGCGGTGGGGAGCGAAACCACGCTGCTGGTCGATGGCGGGATCCGCAGCGGGCAGGACCTGGTCAAGGCGCTGGCGCTGGGGGCCAGGGCGGCGCTGGTCGGGCGGCCGTGGGTCATGGCGCTGGCCGCCGGCGGGCAGGCGGCGCTCAGCCGGATGCTGGGCCTCTACAAGCAGGACATGCGCACCGCGCTGGGCCTCACCGGCCTGCCCAACGCGCGCGACGTCGGCCGTTCGGCCCTGCTCGGCGGCTAAGCCAGCACCTTGCCGGGGTTGAGGATCCCCTTGGGGTCCATCGCAGTCTTGAGCGTGCGCATCAGCGCGATTTCCTCGGGCGAGCGGCACAGGTGCAGCCAGTCGCGCTTTTCGAGGCCAATGCCGTGTTCGGCGCTGATCGAGCCGCCCAGCGCGCCGAGCGGGGCATAGACCAGTTCCTCGATCCGGTGGCGCGTCTCGTCCGTGAACGGCTGCGCGCCCAGCATGATGTGCAGGTTGCCATCGCCGATGTGGCCGAACACCACGATCTTGGTCGTCTCGCCAAATTCGGCGCGGGCTTTGGCCTCCAGCTCCGCGGCATAGCGTTCCATCGCGGTGATCGGCAGGCTGACGTCGAATGTCGCTGACGGCATGCAGTAGTGATACAGCCCCTCGATATCGTCGCGCACCTTCCACATCGCCTCGGCCTGGGCCTGGCTGGCGGCGATCACCGCGTCTGCGGCGATGCCCGCCTCCAGCACATCACCCAGCACGCGTTCGAACAGCGCGCCGTCGCCATCGGGATCGTTGCCGCTCATCTCGAGCAGGGCATAGTGCGAATGACCGGCGGGCAGCGGCGCATTGTGGCGCCCGGAATTGACGGCCAGCGGCTCGTAGAAGTTGGCCCACATCACTTCGAACGCGGTCAGGCCGCTGCCCAGCCGCTTGCCCAAGGTGACGAACAGGTCCTGCACCGCGCCGAAGCTGTTCAGCGCGAGCATCGCCGTATTGGTCGATTGCGGCGCGCTGTGCAGCCTCAGCACCGCGCGGGTGACGATCCCCAGCGTGCCTTCGGTGCCGATGAACAGGTGCTTCAGGTCATAGGCGGCGTTGTTCTTGATCAGGGTGTTGAGCGCGCTGACCACCGTGCCGTCGGCCAGCACGGCTTCGATCCCCAGCACGTTGTCGCGCATCATGCCGTAACGGACCACCGAATTGCCCCCGGCATTGGTCGAAATGCCGCCGCCGATCGTCGCCGTCCCGCGTCCGCCCCAGTCGACCGCAAAGCGCAGGCCGAGTTCCTCGGCCGCTTCCTGCGCCGCCTGCACCGGAATCCCGGCCTGGACGGTCATGGTCCGCCCCACGGGATCGACCGCTTCGACCGCGCGCATCCGCTCGAGCGAGATCTGGATGTCGTCTGCCGTGCAGTCCGCGCCGTGGACCAGCCCGGTCAGCCCGCCGGCCGCGACCACGCCCTGCCCGGCGGCGTGGCACAGCTTCATCACCGCGCTCAATTCCGCCGTGCTGGCAGGCCGCACAACGGCCTTGGCCTGGCAGGTGGTCAGGCCCAGCCAGTCGGCCGCGCGCATCGCCGCGTCCTCGCCGGTCAGCAATCCCTTGGGGCCAACGATGGCGGCGATCTGGTCTAGCAACTGGGTCATGCCGCCAGATTAGGCAAATTTGGCGGCCGGTCTAGGGTCCTGACCCTAGCTGTGATCGCAGATCTCGCACAGCGCGTGGATGATCGCGCGGACCTGCGGGTCCTTGAGGCTGTAATAGCGGATCTGCGCCTCGCCCCGCGCAGCGACCACCTGTTCCTCGCGCAGCATGGCAAGATGCTGCGAAACGGCCGATTGCGACAGTCCCGACAGTTCGACCAGCTCGTTCACCGAAGCCTCGCCCTCGTCCATCCGGCACAGCATCAGCAGGCGTTCGGGGTGGCTCATGATCTTGAGCCGTTGCGCCATCGCGCTTGCATTAGCCTTGAGTTCGGAGAGATCAGACGGTTTCATAGCGCAGGAGAACTATTGGATTCGCCGCAAGGTGCAAGACAAACCATTGTTTTTTTCATAATTGTGAAAAATGCTCCGGAATATTGAAATATCGCGGGGCGCGATCTAGGCCGCCGCCAGCTCCAAGAGGAAGAGGATTCGCGGATGTCGGGCATGCTTGAAGGCAAGGTTGTCGCCATTACCGGCGCGGGACGCGGCGTTGGCCGTGAAATCGCGCTGCTCTGTGCGAAGCATGGCGCGGCCGTAGTGGTCAACGATCCGGGCGTGGGCGGCGGCGGCGAAGGCGGCGATGCCGGACCGGCGCAGGACGTGGTCAACGAAATCCTGGCCATGGGCGGCAAGGCCCATGCCAACCTCGCCAGCGTGGCCGATCCGGTCGGCGCGGCCAGCATCATCGAGGATGCGGTCCAGCGCTTTGGCCGGATCGACGCGGTGGTCAACAATGCCGGCATCCTGCGCGACACCATCTGGCACAAGATGAGCCACGAGGACTGGCGCGCGGTGATCGACGTCAATCTCAACGGTCCGTTCAACGTGTGCAAGGCGGCGACCCCCTATTTCCGCGAACAGCAGTCGGGCAGCTTCATCCACTTTACCTCGACCTCGGGCCTGATCGGCAACGTGGGCCAGGCGAACTATTCCGCTGCCAAGCTGGGCCTGGTTGCGCTGTCGCAGTCGATCGCGCTCGACATGGCGCGCGCCGGGGTCCGCTCGAACTGCATCGCGCCGTTCGCGTGGAGCCGGATGACCGCCTCGATCCCCGCCGAAACGCCCGAGCAGAAGCAGCGGGTCGAGCGGATGAAGAGCATGAGCGCCGACAAGATCGCGCCGCTGGTGGTCTATCTGGCTTCGGACGCATCCAAGGACGTCACCAACCAGATCTTCTCGGTCCGCAAGAACGAGATCGTCCTGTACAACAAGCCGCGCCCGGTCCGCTCGATGACCAAGGTTGAGGGCTGGACGCCGGAAACCATCGCCGAGGAGCTGATCCCCGCGTTCAAGCCCAGCTTCGCCCGCGCCGACGAAGTCAGCGCGCACGTTTTCCCCTATGACCCGATCTGAGGAGCGCCCCATGACCACCGGAATGGACGCCGACGTTTTCGAACAGTTCATCGAACAGCTGCACCGCTATGTCCGCGAGCGGCTGGTGCCCGCTGAAAAGGAAATCATCGAAACCAACCTGATCCCCGATGATATCCTGAATGAAATGCGCGAAATGGGCCTGTTCGGCCTGACGATGCCCGAGGAATTCGGCGGCGCGGGGATGAACGTCACGCAGTATGCGCGCACGATCCACACCCTGTCCTATGCCATGCCGGCGTTCCGCTCGATCATCTCGATCAATATCGGCATGGTCTGTTCGGCGCTGAAGAACGGCGGGACCGAAGCGCAGAAGGCCGAGTGGCTGCCGCGCCTTGCCGCCGGTGAAATCGCCAGCTTTGGTCTGACTGAACCCGGTTCCGGCTCGGACAGTGCGGGCATGCAGACCATGGCCGTGAAAACCGGCAACGGCTGGGTGCTGAACGGGACCAAGCGCTACATCACCAACGCGCCCTTCGCCAAGGTCGCGCTGATCATGGCCCGCACCAGCAAGGAAGCCCTGCCCAAGAACGCCCACGTTTCGGCCTTCCTGGTGCCGATGGACACGCCCGGCGTGACCGTGGGCAAGAGCGACAAGAAGATGGGCCAGTCGGGCAGCCACATCGCCGACATCATCCTCGACAACGTTCAGCTGCCGGCCGATGCCCTGCTCGGCCTGGAAGAAGGCAAGGGCTTCGTCACCGCGATGCAGAGCCTCGACAACGGGCGCATCTCGGTCGGCTCGGCGGCCACCGGCTATGCCCGCCGCGCGCTCGATTCGGCGATCCGCTATGCCAACGAACGCAAGGCCTTTGGCGAACCGATCGCCAACTTCCAGCTGATCCAGCAGATGCTGGCCGACAGCGAGATCGAGATCTACGCCGCCGAAAGCATGATGGCCGACGTCACCGCGCGCGCCGACGCGGGCGAGAACGTGCTGCGCAAGGCCGCCGCATTTAAGGTCTTCGCCAGCGAGATGTGCGGCCGCGTGGTCGACCGCGTGGTGCAGGTCTATGGCGGCGCGGGCTACCTCGCCGAATACGATGCCGAACGCTTCTTCCGCGATGCGCGCATCTACCGCATCTACGAAGGCACCACCCAGATCCTCCAGCTCCAGATCGCCAAGCACATGCTGCGCGAATGGGCGGCGCAGGGCTGATCGGGCGGTGTACCAGCTGCTCTCCGGCCTGTCGGTGATCGAGGCGTCGTCGTTCGTCGCCTCGCCCACCGCGGGTCTCTATTGCGCCCAGTTCGGCGCGGAAGTGATCCGCGTCGACCAGGTCGGCGGCGGTCCGGACTTTCGCCGCTGGCCGGTGACGAGCGAGAACAACTCGCTCTACTGGGAAAACCTCAACCGCGCGAAGAAGTCGGTCGCGCTCGACCTCGGCCGGCCCGAGGGGCGCGAGCTGCTGCAGGAACTGGTCCGCGCGACCGGGCAGTTCATCACCAATTTCCCCGCCGAAGGCTTCCTCAGCCACGCCAAGCTGGCCGAAGGCCGCGCTGACCTCGTCACCGTGCGGGTGATGGGCTGGGCGGACGGCGCCCCGGCACTTGACTACACGGTCAACAACGCGGTCGGCTATCCGATGGTGACCGGACCGGGGCCGGAACCGGTCAACCACGTGCTCCCGGCGTGGGACCTGCTCTCGGGCGCCTATGCCGCCTTTGCGCTGCTCGCCGCGATCCAGCGCCGCAGCCAGACCGGCGAAGGCAGCGAAGTGCGCATTCCGCTGTCGGATGTTGCGATCGGCACGGTCGCCAACCTCGGCGGGATCGCCGAAGTGCTTTATTCGGGCGAGAACCGCCCGCGCCTCGGCAATGCGGTCTACGGGCTGTTCGGGCGCGATTTCGTGACCCGTGACGGCCAGCGCACGATGATCGTGGTGGTCACCCACCGCCAGTGGGCCAATCTGCTCGGCGCGCTGGAACTCGGCGACGCCGTGGCCGCAATCGAGGCCGCGCGCGGAGTGAGCTTCGCCAAGGACGATGGGCTGCGCTTCGCCCACCGCGATGCGCTCTACCCGCTGTTCGAACAGGCGATCGGCGCGCGCAACCATGCCGATCTGGCTGCGGCGCTCGACGCCGCCGGGATCGTCCACAGCGCTTATCGCACCATGCTCGATGCGGCGCAGGACCCCCGGCTGGTCGCGGACAACCCGATGTTCAGCGCGTTCGATGCGAACCCCTCGGGCTTCACCTATCCAGCCGCTGGCGCCTTTGGCACCATTCCCCAGCAGGAACGGCAAGCGCCGCAGCCCGCTCCGCGCAACGGTCAGCATTCGGAAGAAGTGCTGGCCAGCCGCCTCAAGCTCTCCTCGGGCGAGATCGCCCGCCTGATCGACTCCGGAATAGTAGGAACCCAGCCATGACCCTTCGCCGTGCCGCCATCGTCGCCCCGATCCGTACCGCCGTTGGCAAGTTCGGCGGAGCGCTGTCCAATGTCGCCGCCGGGGAACTGGGCGGGATCATCCTGAAAGCGCTGATGGAGCGCACCAAGATCGATCCCGCGCGGGTCGACGACGTGGTGTTCAGCCAGGGCTATGGCAACGGCGAAGCGCCGTGCATCGGGCACTGGTCGTGGCTCGCCGCCGGGCTGCCGCTCGAAGTGCCGGGCTACCAGCTTGACCGCCGCTGCGGTTCGGGCCTGCAGGCGATCGTCAACGCCGCGATGATGGTCCAGACCGGGATGAGCGACGTGGTAGTTGCCGGCGGCTGCGAGTCCATGTCCAACGTCGAGCATTACACCACCGACGTGCGCAAGGGCGTGCGCTCGGGCAACCTCACCCTGCACGACCGCCTGACCCGCGGCCGCGTGATGAGCCAGCCGGTCGAACGCTTCGGCGTGATCACCGGCATGATCGAAACCGCCGAAAACCTGGCGAAGGACTGGAACATCAGCCGCGAGGCGTGCGACGCCTATGCCGTGCGCAGCCACCAGCGCGCCGCCGCTGCCTGGGCCGAAGGCAAGTTCGCCGATGAACTGGTGCCGGTCACGATCCCGCAGAAGAAGGGCGATCCGATCGTCTTCGCCCATGACGAAGGCTACCGCGCCGACGCCACCATGGAAACGCTTGGCAAGCTGCGCCCGCTCGAAGGCGGGGTGGTGACCGCCGGCAATGCCAGCCAGCAGAACGACGCCGCCGCCGCTTGCCTCGTGGTGGCCGAAGACAAGCTGGAAGAACTCGGCCTTGAACCCATCGCCTACTTCCACAGCTGGGCTGCTGCCGGCTGCGATCCCAGCCGCATGGGTTACGGCCCGGTCCCCGCGACCGAACGGCTGTTCGCCCGCAACGGCCTGTCGTTCGATGACATCGGCCTGATCGAGCTGAACGAAGCCTTCGCGCCGCAGGTCCTCGCCTGCCTCAAGGGCTGGGGCTGGTCGGACGATGACAG
The DNA here is from genome assembly GCF_041905565.1 of Novosphingobium sp. Taxonomy (GTDB): domain Bacteria; phylum Pseudomonadota; class Alphaproteobacteria; order Sphingomonadales; family Sphingomonadaceae; genus Novosphingobium. The sequence goes on from NZ_JAYRKX010000017.1 coordinate 41,180, forward strand.
CCGCCATGACATGCTCAACGTAAACGGTTCGGGCATTTCGCTGGGCCACCCGATCGGGGCGACCGGCGGGCGCATCCTTGCCAACCTGACCCGCGAAATGCAGCGCCGCGACGTGAAGTATGGCCTCGAAACCATGTGCATCGGCGGCGGGCAGGGCATCGCCGCAGTGTTCGAGAAGGCGTGAGCATGAGCCTCGATTTCGGTCACCTGCTCGGCGCGGCGCAAGGCTACCGCGAACAGGCCAAGGCCGCCTTGGCGGACCGGCTGGCGCAGCGCCCGATTGATGCTGAACAGCGCGCCGCGCACGGCTTTGCCTGGATCGCGACCAGCGTTGCCGCGCTTGAAGCGGTGATCGGCTGGCTCGAAGCGAATCAGGGCGGGACCGAGCTTGACCGCCAGGTCGCGCTGCTCGCCTTTGCCGAAACGCTGGGTCAGCTGTGCGGCGGCCTGCCGATGGGCCAGAACGAGTTGCTGCGTCCGGGCGACCTGGGCCTTGGTGAAGCGGGCCGCGACCTCGCCCATGCCTGCCGCGACCTGATCGAGGTGGACCATGCCGCCACCCGCGCCCAGGTGGCGCAGGCGCTGGCCGCCGGGCAGTGGCCGAGCGAGCAGTTCAACGACGGCGAACTCGACGCGATCCGCGACCAGTTCCGCAAGTTCACCGATGCCGAAATCCTGCCCCATGCCCACAAGTGGCACCTGGCCAATGATTTGATCCCCGATGCCACGGTCCAGGCGATGGCCGACCTTGGCACCTTCGGGGTCTGCATTCCCGAGGAATTCGGCGGGCTGGGCCTGGGCAAGCTGGTCATGTGCCTGGTCACCGAAGAACTGTCGCGCGGCTGGATCGGCGCGGGCTCGCTCGGCACCCGCAGCGAAATCGCGGGCGAGCTGATCGTGATGGGCGGCACCCCCGAACAGAAGGCGCAGTGGCTGCCGCGCATCGCCAGCGGAGAAGTGCTGCCGACCGCCGTGTTCACCGAACCCGATGTCGGCTCGGACCTCGGCTCGCTTCAGACCCGCGCCCGTTTCGATGGCCAGAACTGGGTGATCGACGGGGCGAAGAACTGGATCACCCATGCCAGCCGCAGCGACCTGATGACGCTGCTGGCGCGGACTTTGCCCGATGCGAAGGGCTATGCCGGGCTGTCGATGCTGCTGGTCCCCAAACCGCGCGGGACGGACAGCGATCCCTTCCCCGCCGCCGGCATGACCGGCAGCGAGATCGAGGTGCTGGGCTATCGCGGAATGCGCGAATATGCCTTGCAGTTCGACGGGATGCAGGCCCCGGCCGATGCCCTTTTGGGGGGCGAGGAAGGCCAGGGCTTCAAGCAGTTGATGCGCACTTTCGAAGGCGCCCGCATCCAGACCGCCGCCCGCGCCGTGGGCGTGGCCCGCCGCGCGCTCGAACTGGCACTGGACTATGCCCTGAACCGCAAGCAGTTCGGCCAGGCGATCGTCCACTTCCCGCGCGTGTCCGACAAGCTGGCGATGAGCCTGGTCGATTTCGTCCTCTCGCGCGAGCTGTCCTATGCTGCCGCCCGGGCCAAGGATTCGGGCAAGCGCTGCGACATCGAGGCCGGTATGGCCAAGCTGCTTGGCGCGCGCGCGGCCTGGTCCAATGCGGACGCCGCGCTGCAGGTCCACGGCGGCAACGGCTATGCGATGGAATACGAGATCAGCCGCGTGCTGTGCGATGCCCGCATCCTCAACATCTTTGAAGGCGCCGCGGAAATCCAGGCGCAGGTGATCGCGCGCGGGCTGGTCGGAGGACGCAACTGATGAGCGACTGGCAGGACTGGCTGGGCCGCAGCGAGAGCCGCACCGACCGCGTCGATCCCGGCATGGTCACCCGCTGGCTGGCGACGCTGGACCGCGCGGCTCCGGCCGGCGGACTGGTGCCCCAGGCGCTGCACTGGTGCCTGTGCCTGCCCGATGCGCCCACCGCTGCCCTTGGCGAAGACGGCCACCCGCGCCGCGATGACAGTCCCGATAGCTTCCTGCCGCCGCTGCCGCTGCCGCGCCGGATGTGGGCGTCGAGCAAGGTCGAATTCGTCGCTCCGCTGCGCGTCGGCGAAGCGGTGACGCGCAGCTCGCGGGTGGCTTCGATCACCGAGAAGAACGGCGGCTCGGGCCGGCTGGTGTTCGTCGATGTCGAACACGAAACGCACGGCGAAGCGGGCCTTGCCGTGCGCGATGTGCAGTCGCTGGTCTACCGCGAACCCGCCGCGCCGGGCACGCCGCCCGCCCCGCCGCCACTGGGCGAAGGGCGCTTCGATTCCGCTGGCTGGGACGCGCACCGCGTGGTTGCGCCCGCCGAACCGCTGCTGTTCCGCTTTTCCGCGCTGACTTTCAACAGCCACCGGATCCATTACGATCTGCCCTATGCGACACAGGAAGAAGGCTATCGCGGCCTCGTCGTCCACGGTCCGCTGACCGCGACGCTGCTCGCCGATCTGGCCCAGCGGCACTTTGGCGACAACGCGCTGAAGCGTTTCGCCTTTCGCGGGGTCAGCCCGGCGATCTGCGGCGAGGAGCTGCACCTGGTGCTGAAAGGCGCGGGCGACGCGGTGGAACTGGGCGCATTTGCCGCCGACGGCCGTCAGGTGATGAGCGCCAGCGGGGCGGTGTAACCTTTCGTTTACGCAGCGGTGCGATAAGGGGGCATGGCTCAGACGCTTGCCCTTGCGATGTCCTCTGCGCGGCTCCCCGCCCCGCTTGAAGCGCTGCGCGCAGCGCTGGTCTGCGCTTGCGGTCTGGCCCTGGCCTGCGCGCGCCTGCCGTTCTAAACGCCGGTCTAGCTGCCGAGCAGCCGCCACAGCGCGGCCAGCGCCGAAATCCCCAGCACCAGCCCGGTAAAGCTGCGCCAAAGCGAATCGCTGACCTTGCCGAAGGCGAGATGCCCCAGCCAGTTGCCCAGCAGCACCGCCGGGAACAGCACCAGCGCCAGCAGCGGTTCGCGCACGGTCGCCACCCGCAGCGCCATGGCCGAGCCGACCCCGGCGATTGAAGTCGCCATGAAGATCGTCATCATCGAGGCGCGCGCCAGTTGCGGCGGGATCGCGCGGCGCAGGTAGTATGGCACCACCGGCGGTCCCGGCATCCCGGCAAAGCCGGTCAGCACGCCTGACAGCAGCCCGGTGCCTCCGGTTTCCAGCGTGCCGGGGGCATGATCGGCCGGGCGCTTGGGCAGCAGCACCAGCACGAACGAGCCGAGCGCGATCAGCGCGATCAGCAGCCGCGCCAGCGCCGGATCGGCCACGGCCAGCAACCAGACGCCGAGCGGCGTCGCCACCACGGCCAGCGCAGAGATGACCAGCGCGCTGCGCTCGCTCTGCCCGATGATCTTCCTGATGCCCACGAGGCCGATCATCAGCCCCAGCCAGTTGGCCACCACCACCGCCTCGCTCGGGGGGACGGCCAGGCCCAGCACCGGAACCAGCAGGATCGCCATGCCGAAGCCCGCCAGCCCGCGCACGAACGCTGCCCCCAGCGCGGCGGCCAACGCCACGGCAATCTGCGCTTCGGTCAGCCCCCCCAGCAAGTTCAGCGCAGGTCCGGCGGCGTGGCTTCGCCCTTCAGCAGCGCGATCGCGTCCGCCAGCGGCATGACCTTCTGGTGTTCGGCGCCCAGGGTGCGGACGGCGACGGTGCCTTCCTCGGCCTCGCGCTTGCCGACGACCAGCAGGTGCGGAACCTTCTGCAGCGAATGTTCGCGCACCTTGTAGTTGATCTTCTCGTTGCGCAGGTCGGTGTCGGCGCGGATCCCTGCGGCTTTCAGCTGCTGCGCCACTTCGGCGGCATAGCCATCGGCGTCGGACACGATGGTAGCCACCACGGCCTGGACCGGGGCCAGCCACACCGGCAGGCGGCCGGCGAAGTGTTCGATCAGAATGCCGATGAAGCGTTCATAGGACCCGAAGATCGCGCGGTGCAGCATCACCGGGCGGTGCTTTTCGCCGTCCTCGCCGATGTAGGTCGCATCGAGGCGTTCGGGCAGCACGCGGTCGGACTGGATCGTGCCGACCTGCCAGGTGCGGCCGATCGCGTCGGTCAGGTGCCATTCCAGCTTGGGGGCATAGAATGCGCCTTCGCCGGGCAGTTCCTCCCAGCCGTATTCCTCGCTGGCCAGGCCCGCGCGGACCACCGCGTCGCGCAGTTCGGCTTCGGCCTGGTCCCACATTTCCTCGGTGCCGAAGCGCTTTTCGGGGCGCAGCGCCAGCTTGATCGAATAGGTAAAGCCGAAGTGCTTGTAGATCCGGTCGGCCAGGGCGCAGAAATCCTGCACTTCCTGCACGATCTGATCCTCGCGGCAGAAGATGTGCGCATCGTCCTGGGTGAACTGGCGCACCCGCATCAGCCCGTGCAGCGCGCCGTGCGGTTCGTTGCGGTGGCAGCAGCCGTTTTCGTAGATGCGCAGCGGCAGGTCGCGGTAGCTCTTGATCCCCTGGCGGAAGATCAGGACGTGCGCCGGGCAGTTCATCGGCTTCAAGGCCATCCAGTCCGCATCGTCGGACACGATCGGGCCTTCGTCCTCGGTGTTCGGCACTTCGTCGGGGATGACGAACATGTTCTCGCGGTACTTGCCCCAGTGGCCGCTTTGCTCCCACTGGCGCGCGTCCATCACCTGCGGGGTCTTGACCTCGCGGTAACCGGCCGCATCGATCGCGCGGCGCATGTAGGCTTCGAGTTCGCGCCAGATCAGGTAGCCCTTGGGGTGCCAGAACACGCTGCCGTGGGCTTCCTGCTGGAGATGGAACAGGTCCATTTCACCGCCCAGCTTGCGGTGATCGCGCTTGGCGGCTTCTTCCAGCCGGGTGAGGTGTTCGGACAGCTGCTTCTTGTTGAGCCAGCCGGTGCCGTAGATCCGGCTGAGCATCGCGTTCTTCTGGTCGCCGCGCCAGTAGGCGCCCGACACGCGGGTCAGCTTGAAGGCGGCGGGATCGAGCTTGCCAGTGCTGGGCAGGTGCGGCCCGCGGCACATGTCGAGCCAGTCGTCGCCCGACCAGTAGACGGTCAGTGCCTCGCCGCCGGGCAGTTCGGCGGCCCATTCGGCCTTGAAGCTTTCGCCCTGCTGCTTCCAGCGCGAAATCAGCTGGTCGCGGCTCCACTCCTCGCGGCGCAGTACCTTGTCGGCCTGGATGATGCGGCGCATCTCGGCCTCGATCGCGGGCAGGTCTTCCTCGGTGAAGGGGCGATCCTTGGGCGCGAAGTCGTAGTAGAACCCGTCGTCGGTGCTGGGGCCGAAAGTGATCTGCGTGCCGGGAAACAGCGCCTGGACCGCTTCGGCCAGGACGTGGGCATAGTCATGCCGGGCCAGGTCCAGCGCATCGGCCTCGTCGCGCGCGGTGACCAGCGCCAGCTCGCAATCGCGCTCGAACGGGCGGGTCAGATCGCGCAATTCGCCGTCGATCCGCGCGGCCAGCGCGGCCTTGGCCAGGCCCGGGCCGATCGCGGCGGCCACATCGGCAGGAGTGGAGCCGACCGGCATTTCGCGCACGGAACCATCGGGCAGGCTGATCTTGAGAAGTTCGGACATGCCAAGGCCCTTAGCGGGCGCGGGCGTTTCCCTCAACTGCTCTCGAACTTGCGCTGTCCGGCCAGCACAGTCATGCGCTGAACCCCGGCCAGCTGGGTGCCGCGCTGGCGGACCGTGGCCATGAAGCGCCACTCGCTGCTGGCGGCCCTGGGGGTCAGTTCGACCGCCATGTAACCGCGCCGGCTGGTGTCGCACCATTTGAGCTGCGGGTTGGCGGCTACGCTGTCACGCGCCAGTTCATCCGGCTTCATCCACCACAGCGAGTTTTCCGCGCCGGGCGAGGAAACCGAATGCCCGGCCATTTCCACCCCCACGCGCTTGCCCTTGCGATCAAGGTCAAAGGCCCAGGCGTTGTGGCTGTCGCCGGCCAGCACCACCAGGTTGGCATCGGCCGCCAGCGCCGCCTTGAACAGGCGGTCGCGCGCGGCGGGATAGCCGTCCCAGGCATCCATGTTGAGCGGCACCCCGGCCTGCCCCGCCGCGACCGAGGCCTGCAGCCGCGCCTTCAGCCAGTCGGGCGCCTTGGCGCTCATCCCGTCGAGCACGCGCGGGGTCATCTTCAGCTGGCCCATGATGACCTGCTGGCCCAGCACCTGCCACGGCTTGTGCGCCCGGGTCGATTCCTTCAGCGCCTTGGCCAGCCAGGCTTCCTGCTGCGCGCCCAGCAGGGTGCGGCCCGGATCCTTCAGCGGCCCGTCGCGGAGCCGCACCAGCGCTGCCTGCAATTGCTCGCCGCTCAGCCCCTTGGTCACCTCGGTCAGGTCGAGCGATTCCATTCGGGCGAGGTGACGGCTTTCGAGCTTGAACAGGGTGGCAAGGTCGCCGATCTCGTACTTGGCCCAGTAATCGTCGGACACCGGCATCCATTCGCGGTAGGCCTTCTCCGAGGCGGCCTTGCGCGTGGGCCAGTCACCCTCGTTCGCCTGGTGGTTTTCGGCGCCGCCCTGCCAGGTGTCGTTGGCGGTTTCGTGATCGTCCCACATCGGCACCATCGGCCAGAGCTGGTGCAGGCGTTGCAGGTCGGGATCGGCGCGGTAGGTGGCAAAGCGTTCGCGGTAGCCAGCCAGGGTCGCCGCTTCGTCCACCGGCAGCACCCGGCCCTCCACGGTCTGCTTGGCGCTGGGATAGGTGCCGCGGGCATATTCGTAGAAATAGTCGCCCAGGTGCATGGTCAGGTCGAAATCGCCCGCCTCGCAGGCATGGGCATAGGCGTTGAACCAGCCGAAGCCGTAGTTGGAGCAGGAAAACACCGCGATGCGGAACCGGCCGACCTTGCCCACCGGCAGGGTCCGGGTGCGCCCCGTGGCTGACTTGTCGCCATTCGGCGCGATGAAGCGGTAGAAATACCACTTGCCCGGCTCCAGCCCGGTGGCCCAGGCCTTGGCGCAGCAATCGTTGGCCGGGCTGGCGGTGCAATCCCCCGCAGCGACGATCCGGGCGAAATCCTCGCCCTCTGCCAGTTCCCACTTGAGCGTGGTTTCCGCCGCCGCGGCATAGCGGGTCCACAGCAGCACCCGGTCCGGCCCGGGCTCGCCGCTGGCGACGCCGTGGGTGAACCCGCCACTCACTGCCGCGCGCAGCGGTGCGGACAGGCCCGCCAGGCCCAGCGCGCCCAGCTTGAGCAGGCTGCGCCGGTCGGCGGCAAGGCCCGGGGCGGGCGGGGGCGGCTGGGTCATGGCGGGTCTCCCTGATCTTTGTCCGCAGGTTAGCCGCGAATTGTGACAGCGCAATGCCATGTCGCCGCGGGGCTGACAGGGCGCGCGGGCGCGGGCATGAAGGCTGGCATGACCGACGTAAATTATCTCGATTGTTCGCGCGGGCGGCGGCTTGCCTACCGCCAGTTGCCCGGCACCGGCCCAACGCTGGTGTTCCTGCCCGGCTACATGTCGGACATGGCCGGGGGCAAGGCCACGGCGCTGTTCGACTGGGCCGGGGCGCAGGGCCGGGCCTGCCTCTTGCTCGACTATTCGGGCTGCGGGCTGAGCAGTGGGGACTTTGCCGACCAGACGATCGGCGGCTGGGCGGACGATGTGCTGACGCTGATTGACGCGCTGGTGGAAGGGCCGGTGGTGCTGGTCGGCTCGTCGATGGGCGGGTGGCTGATGTTGCTCGCCGGGCAAGTTCTGGTCGCGCAGGGACGATTGGCCGGACTGGTCGGGATCGCCGCCGCGCCGGACTTTACCGAATGGGGCACCACCGCCGAACAGAAGGCCGAACTGGCAGCGGGGTGCACCGTGTTTGAAGAAAATCCCTATGGTCCCGAACCGACCCCGACCCATGCCCGGCTATGGGCCGATGGGCAGGCGCGGAGGGTGCTGGACGCGGGGCCGATTCCGATCGATTGCCCGGTGCGGCTGCTGCACGGCCAGGCCGATCCCGACGTGCCGTGGGAACTGTCGCTGCGGATCGCGGCGGCGCTGCGTTCAGCCGATGTGCAGGTCACGCTGATCAAGGACGGGGATCACCGCCTGTCGCGTGACGGCGATATTGCCCTGCTGCTGCGCACTGTCGCCGCGCTGCCCTGATCCGGAGTGCCCATGCCGCTTGCCGCCCTGTTGTTCCTGCCGCTCGCCCTGCAGGCCGGAAACGCCCCGCCGCTGCCCCGCGCCCCGCTGGAAATCCCGCGCCGCAAGACCGATACGAAAACCGAGGCGCTGCCGCCCAGCCGGCTCCAGCAATGCCTGGACCTGTCGCGCACCGCCCCGGTTGCCGCAGTAGTTCAGGCGCGGGCCTGGCTCGACACGGCCAAGGGCTCGGCCCGGGCCGAACCGGGCCGGTGCCTGGGTGTGGCCCTGTCCGCGCAGGAGCAGTGGGACGAAGCCGCCGCCGCCTTCCTCGCCGCGCGCGATGCCAGCGCCGCGAACGAGCGGGTGGAGATCGCCCGGCTGGGCGGGATGGCCGGCAATGCCGCGCTGGCGGCGGGCAAGCCCGACATGGCGCTGGCCGCGCTCGACCGGGCGCATGGCGATGCGCTGGGGGCGGGGGACGCTGCCCTTACCGCGCTGCTGTCGATCGACCGTGCCCGCGCGCTGGTCGCGCTGGGCCGCGATGGCGATGCCGCCGCCGCCCTGGCCGAAGCGCGCAGCGGCGCGCCCGCCGAAGCGCAGGGCTGGCTGCTCTCCGCCACGCTGTCGCGCCGCCAGGGCAAGCTGGCCGAAGCGCAGACGCAGATCCAGCAGGCCGCCACGCTCGCCCCGCTCGATCCCGAAGTGGGGCTGGAAGCGGGCGTCATCGCCGCGCTGGGCGGGCGTGACGAGGCGGCGCGGAAAAGCTTCACCTCGGTGATCCACGCCGCGCCCGGCAGCGATCTGGCGCGCCGCGCGCAGCAATATCTTGACCAACTGGGGCCCGCCGCCGCACCATCGCGGTGATGATCCCGCTGTCCGTCCTCGATCTCGTCCCGGTGCGTCAAAACGGCACCGTGTCCGAAGCCCTGCACGATGCCGCCGCGCTGGCCCGCTGCGCGGAAGCGGCGGGCTACAAGCGGTTCTGGGTGGCCGAACATCACGCGATGGACGGGATTGCCGGGGGCGCGACTGCCGTGGTGCTGGCGCACATCGGCCAGGCAACCTCCACCATCCGGATCGGTTCGGGCGGGATCATGCTGCCCAACCACAACCCCTGGGTGATCGCGGAACAGTTCGGCACGCTCGATGCGCTGTTTCCCGGGCGCGTCGATCTCGGGCTGGGCCGCGCGCCGGGGGCCGATGGCCGACTTGCCCAGGCGCTGCGCAAGGACCTGATGCGCTCGGCCGAGAATTTCCCGCACGACGTGGTCGAACTGCGCGCGTTGCTGACGGGCGAGCCAGAACTGGCGATGCGCGCCACCCCCGGTTACGGCGCGCAGGTCGAAATGTGGATGCTCGGCTCCAGCCTGTTCGGGGCGCAGCTTGCCGCGATGCTGGGGCTGCCTTATGCCTTCGCCTCGCACTTCGCGCCCGATCACCTCGATGCCGCGCTGGCGCTCTACCGCAAGGAATTTAGCCCCTCGCAGTGGCTGGAACGGCCCCATGCCATGGCGGCGATGACCGTGATCGCGGCGGACAGCGACGAGGAAGCCGTGCTGCTGGCCAGTTCGATGGACCAGAGCTTCGTTGCCCTGCGCAGCGGCACTCCGGGGCGGCTGCAACCGCCCGTGCCGGGTTACCGCCAAAGCCTGCCGCCGTCGGCGCTCGCCATGCTGGAACACATGCGCCAGGCCAGTGCGGTCGGCTCGCCCGCCACGGTGCATGACCGGATCGCCCGGTTCGTCGAGCGGACCCAGGCTGACGAGCTGATCGTCGCCGGGGCGACCTATGACCCCATCGCCCGCCACAAGTCGCTCGAACTAACGGCAAAAGCGCTGAACTAGGGTGCTTTCCCTAGCGCCAACTGGTTGCAACGGAGACCACTTGCGCTTAGACTGCGTAAAAATGCTACAAGCAATAGCAATTTTATAACAGGCAGGAGCGGCGGAGCAGACCGCCGACAGGAGAGTGCAAGCGATGAACGCGAAGCCCGCCGATCACGGCGCCGACCAGCAGTTGTCCCAGGCCCTGGCGCAGCGGATCGCTGCCGCCCTGCTGCCCGGTGACCAGCCCTTCACCCCCGAAGCACTGGCCAGCGTTGCCGATTTCGTGCTGGCCGCCGCCGCCACGCGCCAGGGCAGCGAACCTGCGCTGGCAATCGAGACCGTCTCGGGCGCGGCGGGCGAACGCTTCATGCGGATCGCGGTGATCAACGACGACATGCCGTTCCTGGTGGATTCGATCGCCACCACCATTGCCGCCCACGGCCTGGCGATCGACCGGCTGGTCCACCCGGTGCTGCCGGTGCGGCGCGATGGTGACGGCCGGCTGACCCAGGTCGTCGATGGCGAGGCTGCCGGCGAAAAGCGCGAATCGATGGTCTACCTCGAAACCGAACGCGCCGATGCCAAGGTGCGCCGCCAGGTGGAGCACGCGCTGGAAGCGACCCTGGCTGATGTCCGCGCCGCCGTGGCCGATTGGCCGGCGATGCAGCAGGCCATGGCGCAGGACGCCGATGCCTGCACCGACAGTGAAGGCGCGGCGCTGCTGCGCTGGTTCAAGGACGGCATGCTGACCCAGCTCGGCCACCTGGTGCGCCGCCGCGACGGCAGCCAGACCGGCGCGCTGGGCATCTGCCGCAAGAGCGCGAAGGTGCTGCTGGGCCCGGTGTCGTGGGAGCGCGCTTTTGCCTGGTTCGACGGCGCGAAGAAGGGCGCCCGCGCCCCGCTGGTGGTCAAGAGCAACCGCATCAGCAATGTCCACCGCCGCAGCCCGCTCGACCTGTTCATCCTGCCGATCTACGAGGATGGCCAGCTGACCGCGCTGTCCGCCCACGCCGGGATCTGGACCAGCGCCGCGCTGGGCGCACAGCCCACCCAGGTGCCCCGGATCCGCGCGCAGCTGGCCGAACTGACCCGCCGCTTCGGCTTTGCCCCGCAGGGTCACGCCGGCAAGGCGCTGGTCCATGCGCTGACCGCGCTGCCGCACGACCTGCTGATCTGCTTCGACGATGCCGATCTCGAACGCGTTGCCACCACCACGATGAGCCTGACCGACCGGCCCCGCGCCCGGCTGGTGATGGTCACGGCCCCGCTGGACCGGCACGCCTATGCCTTCGTCTGGCTGCCGCGCGACATCATGTCGACCGGGACGCGGTTACAGGTCGCGGCGATGCTCGAACAGGCCTGCCAGGCCCCGGTGCTCGACTGGACGCTGCAGGTTGAAGGCAGCCTTGCGCTGCTGCGCTTCGTGCTCGACCTGCCCGAAGTCTTCGTCCTGCCGGACGAGGCCGCGCTTGATGCGCGGCTCCAGGCCATGCTGCGCGGCTGGGCCGAAGCGGTCGAGGCGGAAATCGCCCAGGGCGAGGACGCTTCGCGCGCGGCGGCGATTGCCGCGCGCTTCGCCGAAAGCTTCCCGCTGTCCTACCGCAGCGAGTTCGGCCCAGCCGAGGCCGCCGCCGACATCGCCCGCCTGCGCCGCCTGGCGGCCGAGGGCGAGGACGGCCCCCGCCGCGGGGTGCGGATGCTGCTGCGCGGTACGGATCAGGGCGATGAACTGCATCTCAAGCTGTATCAGCGCCACGGTGCGCTGGCCCTGTCCGATGCGGTCCCGGCGCTGGAGAACTTCGGCTTCCGCGTGATCGAGGACCTGCCGACCGAGCTCGACCAGGGCCGGATGGGCACGATCCACGATTTCACCCTGGCCCTGCCCGCCGGGGTCGAGGCACCCGCCCTGCTGGCGCGCGCCGCGACGATCGAGGCGGCCTTGGCCGACGTGCTCAACGGCGCGGCGGAGGATGATCCGTTCAACCGCCTGATCACCACGGTCGACCTGTCGGCCCGCGCGGCCAACTGGCTGCGCGCGTGGTATCGCTATCTGCGTCAGGCGGGGCTCAACTATTCGGTGCCGACCGCGGTGGATGCGCTGCAACACGCCCCGGTGGTGACGCGCGGGCTGGTCGCGCTGTTTGTCGCGCGCCACGACCCGCACTTCAAGCGTGACCGCGGCGAGGCCGAGGCCGAGGCGCAGGAGACGATCCGCGACGGCCTGTCGCGCGTCGCCGCGATTAATGATGACCGGCTGCTGCGCCAGTACCGCGCCGTGGTTGAAGCCATGCTGCGGACCAATGCCTTTGCCCCGGCGGGGGCCGAGGCGCTGGCCTTCAAGCTCGATTCGGCGCTGGTTCCCGGCCTGCCCCGCCCTGTGCCCTGGCGCGAGGTGTTCGTCTATTCGCGGCGGGTCGAAGGGATTCACCTGCGCGCCGGGCCGGTGGCGCGCGGCGGGCTGCGCTGGTCCGACCGGCGCGACGATTTCCGCACCGAAATCCTGGGGCTGATGAAGGCCCAGCGGGTCAAGAACGCCGTGATCGTGCCGACGGGCGCCAAGGGCGGGTTCTATCCCAAGCAGCTGCCCGATCCCGCGCGGGACCGCGATGCATGGCTGGCCGAAGGCAAGGCCAGCTACCAGCTGTTCATCCGCACCCTGCTGTCGATCACCGACAACATCCAGGGCGCCAAGGTTGCCCATCCCAAGGGCGTGGTCGTGCGCGACGGGGAAGACCCGTACTTCGTCGTCGCCGCCGACAAGGGCACCGCGACCTTTTCCGACACGGCCAACGCGATTGCCGATGAACACCACTTCTGGCTGGATGATGCCTTCGCCAGCGGCGGCTCGAAAGGTTATGACCACAAGGCCATGGGCATCACCGCCCGGGGCGCGTGGCTGTCGGTGCGGCGCCATTTCCTCGAACTGGGCGTCGACGTGCAGACCGATCCGGTCCGGGTCGCGGGCTGCGGCGACATGTCGGGCGACGTGTTCGGCAACGGCATGTTGCTGTCGAAGGCGATTCGGCTGGTCGCAGCGTTCGACCACCGCCACATCTTCCTCGATCCCGAACCCGATGCGGCGAAAAGCTGGGCCGAACGCGCGCGCATGTTCGCCCTGCCGCGCTCGAGCTGGGACGATTACGACAAGGCGCTGATTTCAGCGGGCGGCGGCGTCTTCGCCCGCAGTCTCAAGGAAATTCCGCTCAGTGCGCAGGTCAAGGCGATGCTGGGGCTGGAAGTCGATGCGATTGATCCCGACAGCCTGATCACCGCGATCCTCAAAGCGCAGGTCGATCTGCTGTGGTTCGGCGGGATCGGCACCTATGTGAAGGCGGCACACGAAAACAACGTCCAGGTGGGCGATCCGGCCAACGACGCGCTGCGGATCGATGGCGGGCAGGTGCGCGCCCGCGTGATCGGCGAAGGCGCGAACCTGGGCTGCACCCAGGCCGGGCGGATCGAATTTGCCCTGTCCGGGGGGCGGATCAACACCGACTTCATCGACAACAGCGCCGGGGTCGATTGCAGCGACAACGAGGTCAATATCAAGATCGCGCTGGCCGGGGCCAAGCGCGCCGGGCGGCTGGACGAGGACGGGCGCGTCAAGCTGCTGGTGAAGATGACCGATGAGGTTGGCGAACTGGTGCTGGAGGACAACCGGCTCCAGGCGCTGGCGCTGTCGATCGCCCAGGCCGGCGGCGCGGCGGCCACGGCATCGCACCTGCGCCTGATCGAACAGCTGGAAGCGGGCGGGCATCTTGACCGCAAGACCGAAGGCCTCGCCGAAGGCGACGTGCTGGCCCGCCGCGCGGCGGACGGCATGGGGCTGACCCGGCCGGAACTGGCCGTGCTGCTGTCCAGCGCCAAGCTGGTGCTGCAGGACGCGCTGGAACACAGCGTACTGGTGGACGATCCGGGGCTGGAAGCCGACCTGCTCGGCGCTTTCCCGCAGCCGATGCGCGGCGCGTTCCGCGAGGACATCCTGGGCCACCGCCTGCGCCGCGAAATCATTGCGACCAAGCTGGCCAACCGCCTGATCAACCGGCTGGGGCTGATCCACCCGTTCGAGCTGGCCGAGGAAGAGGGCGTGACCCTGCCGCAGGTGGTCGCCGCCTTTGTCGCGGCGGAACGGCTGCTCGGGCTGGACGCGGTGTGGCAGGCGCTGGAAGACACGGCGATGCCCGAAGCGGCGCGAATCCAGCTGTTCGACCGCGCGGCGGCCGCCACCACCGATCACATGGCCGACCTGCTGCGGGTCGGGCTTGGCACGCTCGAGCCCTCGCGGCTGGTTGCGGAGCTTGGGGCGGGCGTGGCGGAACTGCGCAGTTCCGCCAATGGCTTGCTTTCGGGCGAGGCCTTGGCCCAGTCGCAGCGGATGCGCGCCGATCTGGCCGCGCTCGGCGCGCCGGACGCCGAAGCGGGCATGGTTGCCACGCTGTATGACCTGGACGGCACGATCGGGCTGGCGCGGCTGGCGCAGGACAGCGGCCAGTCGCCCAGCGCGATCACCCGCGGCTTTACCGAGTTGGGCGCGCGCCTCGGGCTCGACTGGGCGCAGATGACCGCCGCGCGGATGAGCCCGTCCGACCCGTGGGAACGCCTGCTGGTCAACGGCCTGGCGCGCGATTTCCAGCAGATGCGGCTGGATTTCCTGCGCCGCGCGATGGGCCGGGATGGCGACGCCTTGCAGGCGGTGGAACGCTGGGCCGGGGCGCAGGACGGCGCGATCCGCCAGTTCCGCGCCATGGTCGCCCGCGCGCAGGCGGCGGTGCCGGTGGCTCCGGCCATGCTGGCCCAGGTCGCCAGCCAGGCGCGCAACCTGCTGGGACGATAGCCGGCGATGCCATCAGAAATTGCGCAAAGCCGCCACCCCGGCTAAGGCCCGCGCGCTATGACTGAACAGCGCGACTATCGCTCCACCGTCTTCCTGCCGAAGACGGACTTCCCGATGAAGGCCGGTCTCCCCCAGAAGGAGCCGGGCATTCTGGCGCGCTGGCTGGAATCAGACCTCTATCGCAAGCTTCGCGAAGCCCGCGCCGGGCGCGACAAGTTCATCCTGCATGACGGTCCGCCCTATGCCAACGGCGACATGCATATCGGCCATGCGCTGAACCATATCCTCAAGGACATGGTCTGCCGCACCCGCAACCTGCAGGGCTATGATGCGCCCTATGTGCCGGGCTGGGATTGCCACGGCCTGCCGATCGAATGGAAGGTCGAGGAGCAGTACCGCAAGAAGAAGCGCAACAAGGACGAGGTTCCGGCCGAGGAATTCCGCGCCGAATGCCGCGCCTATGCCCAGGGCTGGGTCGACGTGCAGCGCGAACAGCTCAAGCGGCTGGGGATCATGGGCGACTGGGACAACCCCTACCTGACCATGGATTTCCAGGCCGAAGCGACGATCGTGGCCGAACTGCTGAAGTTCGCCGCGAACGGCATGCTCTATCGCGGGGCCAAGCCGGTGATGTGGTCGCCAGTCGAAAAGACCGCGCTGGCCGAAGCCGAGGTCGAGTACGAGGACATCACCTCGACCCAGATCGACGTGGCCTTTGAAATCACCGAAAGCCCGGTCGCGGCGCTCAAGGGCGCTTATGCGGTGATCTGGACGACCACGCCGTGGACGATCCCGACCAACCAGGGCCTGGCCTATGGGCCGGAGGTCGAATACGTGGTGGTCACCAGCCGGCTGGCGGTGCGCGATGGCGCTACCCCGCTCGCCCGCTACACCCAGACCAACGCGGCGCTGGCCAGCCTCGACAACGGCCGCTTCCTGGTGGCGGCGGACCTGGCCGAAGCTTTCGCCGCGCGGCTGGCGCGCGATGCCGGGCAGTTGTCCGAAGGCGCGCTGGAACTGACGGTCGAACAGGACGCGGACCGGATCCCCGGCGCGCAGCTGTTCGGCACCGTGGCCCGCCACCCGTTGCACGCGCTGGGCGGCTTCTTCGCCCGCCCGCGTCCGTTCCTGCCGGGCAGCTTCGTCACCACCGACAGCGGCACGGGCCTGGTCCACATGGCCCCCGACCACGGCGAGGACGACTTCCTGCTGTGCAAGGAACATGGGCTCGAGCCGGTCTTCGCGGTCGAAGGCGACGGCAAGTACCGCGCCGACTGGCTGTGGCTGGGCGGCGAAGGCAGCGTCATCAATCCCAAGTTCAACGCGCCGGACGGCCCGATCTGCACTGCGCTGCGCGAAGCCGGCGCGCTGCTCGCGGCCAGCGCCGATTACAAGCACTCCTACCCGCATTCGTGGCGGTCCAAGGCCAAGGTGATCTTCCGCTGCACGCCGCAGTGGTTCGTGCCGATGGACAAGATCATGGCCCATATCGAACCCAAGAGCGGGGCCGAGCAGGGCTGGGAAGCCGAAGGCGGCGCGATCAACCCGGTTGAGGAACAGCGCGCCGATGCGCCGACGCTGCGCCAGGCGGCGATGCAGGCGATCGCGGAAACGCGCTTCGTCCCCGAAAAGGGCCGCAACCGCATCGGCTCGATGGTCGAAGGGCGGCCTGACTGGGTGCTCTCGCGCCAGCGCGCCTGGGGTGTGCCGATCACCCTGTTCGTGAACCGCAAGACCGGCCAGTACCTCAACGATCCGGCGGTGAACGACCGGATCATCGCCGCAGTGCGCGCGGCTGGCGTCGATGCGTGGAGCGATGCCCGCGCGCAGGAATACCTCGGCAGCGATTACCGGGCCGAGGATTACGAGCGCGTCAGCGACATTCTGGATGTGTGGTTCGATTCGGGCAGCACCCATGCCTTCGTGCTGGAAAGCGGCCGCTGGCCCGATCTGCTGCGCGGCGAAGGCCACACTGGCCCGCGCGCCGACCTGTACCTCGAAGGCTCTGACCAGCATCGCGGCTGGTTCCAGTCGAGCCTGCTGGAAAGCTGCGCCACGCGCGGCCATGCGCCGTACAAGGCGGTGCTGACCCACGGCTTCACCATGGACGCCAAGGGCATGAAGATGTCCAAGTCGCTGGGCAACACCATCGACCCGCTCAAGGTCATGGAAAACTACGGCGCGGACATCATCCGGCTGTGGGCGCTGTCGGTGGACTTCACCGAAGACCACCGCATCGGCGATGAAATCCTGAAAGGGGTGGCCGACCAGTACCGCAAGCTGCGCAACACCTTCCGCTACTTGCTCGGCGCGCTCGACGGGTTCAGCGAGGCGGAGCGGGTGGACGTGTCCGCCATGCCGGAACTGGAACGCTATGTCCTGGCGCTGCTCGCCCGGCTTGATGCGGCGCTGCGCACGGCGGTCGAGGACCATGACTACAACAGCTATGTCCGCGCGCTGACCGACTTCTGCAACGAGGACCTCTCGGCCTTCTTCTTCGATATCCGCAAGGACTGCCTCTATTGCGATGCGGCGGACGATCCCAAGCGGATGGCCTACCGCACGGTGCTCGACACACTGTTCCACGCCCTGATCCGCTATGCCGCGCCGGTGCTGGTGTTCACGGCGGAAGAAGTGTGGGGCAGCCGCTATCCCGATGGCGGGTCGGTGCACCTGCTGGAATGGCCGGTAGTGCCTTCCATTGGCGAAATTTTTGAATCTGCTGCGTTCGATAAGCCAAGCGTCGTCGAAGGGGCTCAACTAAGTGAATGGGAGGCGTTGCGCCGCGTTCGTGAAGCAGTTCAAAAGGAAATTGAATTGTTGCGTAGGGACAAGGTGATTGGCTCAAGTCTTGAAGTTGACGTCAGTTATCCATCCCCAATCGTATCAGGACGCGAGAGTCTGATGGCTGAACTACTGATAGTTTCAACCGTCAACTTCGGTGAATCTGCTTCCGTCACCCGCACCGCCCATCACAAGTGCGGGCGCTGCTGGCGGCACCTGCCTGACGTGAGCGAGGACGGCGCGCTCTGTTCACGCTGCGAACAGGTTGTGTCGGGCATGGACGCCGCCTGATGAACCCGCTTGTCCGCCTCCGTCTGCTTGGGCTTGGCCTGGCCGCCGTGATTTTCGCGGCGGACCAGTGGATCAAGTGGCTGGTGCGCGTGCCGCTGCAATTGCGGCAGGTCGGGTCGATCGATCTGATCCCGTTCTTCCGGCTGACCTGGGCGGAAAACTATGGCGTGTCGCTGGGCATGCTGACGGCGGATTCGATGGAAATGCGCTGGCTGCTCGTCGCGCTTACCGCGGGGATCGCGCTCGTCGTGCTGGTCTGGCTGCTGCGCGAGAAGACCGCGGCGGAAGTGACCGCGCTGGGCCTGGTGCTGGGCGGGGCGCTGGGCAACATCCGCGACCGGATGACCTTCGGCTTCGTGGTCGACTATGCCGACCTGCACATCGGCGAATGGCGCCCCTTCCTGATCTTCAACCTGGCCGATGCGGCGATCACCCTCGGCGTCCTGATTATCCTTGCCCGTTCCTTCCTTTCGCGCGAAAAGCAGGACAACGCGGGCAAGCCCGCCACGGAGAGTTAATTCACATGCGCAAGATTTCCGCCATCCTGATCCTTGCCGGCGCTTCGGCCATGCTGTCCGGCTGCGGTGGCGGCGGGCTGTTCAATCGCGACCGGCCCGATGAATTCGCGGTGCAGCGCCAGGCTCCGCTGGTGATCCCGCCCGATTTCGCGCTGACCCCGCCGGCCCCCGGCGCGCCGCGCCCGTCGGATCGCAACACCGCCACCCAGGCGCAGGACGCCCTGTTCGGCGCCCCCGCGCCGCGCAGCGAAGTGGAAAAGAACGCCGGCAACCGCGCCGGCACGGCGGCCAACTCGATCCGCTCGACCGTGGGCGATCCGCTGACCAACACCGTTGCCAAGGGCAGCGTCACCCGCGATATCATCGCCGCCCCGCAGGGCGACGGCCGCGAGGCGCAGGTCCAGATCGGCGGCTGAACGCCCCCGCAAACAGGTAAAGAAACGCAAGATGCCTCTCCCGGCCGGAGGGGCATTTTGCGTTTCAGGCTGGGCGAGGCGTGCTGGTTCCCGCTGCCTGACGATAACTCTTGTCACCCCGGGCTTGACCCGGGCTCCAGCTGCCTTGGTTAGCGGGGCAAGAAGCTGGACCCCGGGTCAAGCCCGGGGTGACGGCGTTGGATAGGTCTGATCCTGGCCTGTCAGCTCAGCGCGATGTCCGGCGCGTCTTCCTGCTTCATCCCGACCAGGTGATAGCCCGCGTCGACGTGGTGGGTCTCACCCGTCACGCCCGATGCCAGGTCGCTGAGCAGATACAGCGCCGAACCGCCGACATCCTCGATCGTCACGTTGCGGCGCAGCGGTGAGTTGAGCTCGTTCCACTTCAGGATGTAGCGGAAATCGCCGATCCCGCTGGCGGCCAGCGTGCGGATCGGCCCGGCCGAGATCGCGTTGACGCGGATCCCTTCGGGGCCAAGGTCATTCGCCAGGTACTTCACGCTGGTTTCCAGCGCCGCCTTGGCCACGCCCATCACGTTGTAATGCGGCACGACCTTTTCCGCGCCGTAGTAGGACAGCGTCAGGATCGAGCCGCCCTGCGCCATCATCGGCCGGGCGCGCTTGGCCACGGCGACCAGGCTGTAGGCCGAGATGTTCATGGTCATCAGGAAGTTGTCGAGGCTGGTGTCGCAGTACTTGCCGCGCAGCTCGTTCTTGTCGGAAAAGCCGATCGCGTGGACCACAAAGTCGATCGTCGGCCACTTCGCCGCCAGGGTGGCAAAGGCAGTGTCGAGCGCGGCCATGTCGGACACGTCGCAATCGATCAGGAAATCGCTGCCCAGGCTGGCGGCCAGCGGGCGCACGCGCTTTTCCAGCGCTTCACCCTGGTAGGAAAAGGCCAGTTCCGCCCCCGCTTCGTGCAGCTTCTGGGCGATCCCCCAGGCCAGCGACTTGTCGTTCGCCAGGCCCATGATCAGCCCGCGCTTGCCCTGCATCAATCCAGTCATCCGATTGCCACCATCCCTTTATCCGGCGTCTCGTTCCGTTACGGCATGGCTGGCCATGTCCCGCTCCTCCGGCGTGACCGCCAATGCCGCATTCAGTTCAGCGCCTACTACCATGCCCAGCCCGACAAGCCAGAAAAAGAACAGCGCGATCATCACCCCGGCCAGGCTGCCATAGGTCAGGTCATAGGTGAAGAAGCGCGCCAGCACCGTGGGCAGCAGGCCCATCGCCGCCACCCACCAGCCGGTGACCAGCAGCGCGCCGGGCCATTTCGGATAGGCGCGGGCGCGGTAGGCGGTGGGGGTCAGCGTGAAGAGCAGCAGGTAGAGCGAGGCGTAGAGCACCAGCGCCGGGACCAGCCGCGAGGTGCCCAGCGTGGCGATCCATCCGCCCGCGCGCGGAAACCAGGCGGCGATCACTTCCTGCGCCGCGCCAATTGCGACCTGGGCGAACAGCGCCACGATCAGCAGCGCCGCCGCCGCTACGGTCACCCCGGTGGAAATCAGCCGGTAGCGCCAATAGGCGGCCGCCTGGCCCGTGCCATAGGCGCGGCGCAGGATGTCGCGGATCGTCTCGATCAGGCTGCCCACGGTCCACAGCCCGACCAGTCCGCCCGCCCACAGCAGCCAGCCCGACCGCGCCGTGACCACGTCCATCGCCACCGGTTCCAGCGCGGCGCGCACCACCGGCGGCACTGCAAGCAGGAAAGTATGGACCGAGGCGACGCGCTGCCCTTCCTCGCCGATCAGCGAGGTGACGAGCGAGATGACCACGAAGAACGGAAACAGCGAGAGGATCGCCATGTAGGCCAGGTTGCCGGCGTGGATGAACCCGTCATGCCAGGCCCCGGTCCAGACCCGCTGCACCACGCGGAACAACCGCGTGCCCCAGAACCGGCCCTGCGGCCCGAAATGGGTGTCGGCGGTCTGCTGCAAATCTTCCTGCCAGTGCTCGGCGCGGCGGCGGCGGGCTTCGGGGGACAGGTCGGGCAGCGGGTGCGCCTCGTCTGCCGGGCGCTCCTCCACGCGGTCAGACGCCCAGTTTCGCGCGCAGGTTGCGCGGATCGCGCCACCCTTCCAGCCGCTGGACGAGGTCCGGATCGTTTTCGGGCAACTGCACCTCGATCGTGATCAGCTGGTCGCCGCGCGTGCCGTCCTTGCGGGTAAAGCCCTTGTCCTTGAGCCGCAGCGTCTTGCCCGAGCTGGTGCCGGGGGCAATGGTCAGCATCACCGCGCCATCGGCGGTCGGCACCTTGACCTTGGCACCGTTCACCGCCTCGTCCAGGCTGATCGGCACGTCGATCCGCAGGTTGTCGCCATCGCGCTTGAAGAAGGGGTGGGGCTGCAGGTGGATCGTGACAATCGCGTCGCCTGCGCCGCCGGGGCCGGGCTCGCCCTTGCCGGCGAGGCGCATCTGGGTGCCGTCTTCCACCCCGGCGGGCAGCTTCAGGTCAATCGTCTTGCCATCGGACAGGGTGATCCGCTGGGTCGCGCGGGTGGCCGCATCGGGCAGCGAAACGCCCAGCTTGTAGGCCACGTTGGCGCCCTTGGGTGCGGCGCGCCGGCCGCCGCCCGGGCTTCCACCCATGCCGCCGCGCCCGCCGAACAGGCCTTCGAAAATGTCGCCGATGTCGATTCCGTCACCGCCGCCGAAGCCTTCGAAGCCATCGGCGCGGAAGCCGCGCTGGCTGCCGCCGCCGAAACCGCCGGTGGGGTTGCCGTCGATGTCGATCTCGCCCCGGTCGAACCGGGCACGCTTGTCCTTGTCGGACAGCAGGTCATAGGCGCGGGTCACTTCCGAAAAGCGCTCCGCGGCCTTGGGGTTGTCCTGGTTGCGGTCCGGGTGAAGCTCCTTGGCCAGCTTGCGATAGGCGGACTTGATGTCCTTCTCGCTCGCGCCGCGAGCCACGCCGAGGATCGAATAGGGGTCTGCCATGCTGGTTAGCTAGGTGCGATGAGCCGTTTGGGCAAGGTTTGGTGTTCCTTTCCGGCTCACGCCGGTGCGGAAAAGCCATCCGGCTTTTCCTGGCCTGGCCGGCCCGCTCCCCCGGCCCAACCACCCGTTTAAGGTACCCTGTGGG